>CAZKMA010000030.1:31802-55422 GCA_964553615.1 uncultured Spirochaetales bacterium
GTCCTGCCGAATGCGGAGGTCCATTCAGTGGAAGGACGGTGGCGCATGCACGGCGCGGAGGGAGAGATTGTATCGTTTTTTCCCGCAGGAACCGATACTTGTAGCATGGTAAGTCGTGGATTGAAGTGGCAGCTTGATGGCTTGGTCTGGCAGAAGGGTGACGCCGGTGTCAGCAACGTAGTATCCGATACCCGGATAGAAGTCGACATGTTGAGCGGAAGACTCATCATGGTCCGAAATCTCGAGGTTTGATTCCATGGCCACGACGTCGAAGCTTCAAACACTGGCAGAATCGCTTCCCACCGACGAACGGAAGGCGCTCTACGACCGTATCAACCGCAGCCTGAATCTTCACACTTCGCATGAACAGAAAATCTATCATTCCGACATGCCTCGACCGCGGCGGCAGGAGATCATGCGGGAAGAGATGCGGTCTCTCGGACTATGGGATCGGTTTGTATTCTGGCTGATGCGGATCGTTTCCCGTCATGAGGATAGTGTGGTCTTTCTGCGATTCAAACTCGGGCGCCTTCGCAGGACAATTCGCACGGCAAGCTCGAATCTGGTGGAATTCGATGAAAACATGGCTCTGCCTGAATTGCCTGAGCGAGTCTACGGCTTCTACCGTGCAGTCTATCCGCTCATTCCGATGTTCCGGCGCCTGTGGGGCGATTCTGAGTTTCTTGAACGAATGGTTTCTTCGTTGCTCGAGCAACGGGTGCCGGACTCGAAGACCGAGCTGAATCAGTTCATGCCCATGAAGGAGATGCAGGATCTCTTCATGGACACCGAAAACCAACAGAACATTCGTACGGAAGTCAGGAAACGTCTCCAACAGTACATTGATTCAATCCAGCCCGATATGTTTTCGCATTTGGAGGCCGGACTGCTGCCGCTGTACAATTTCAGGAGTATATGTCTTTTTCCGTATGACGAGTTCTTCCGTTTGTTCGGCGTTGAGATTGGGTATGACATCCAGGAGAGCATGCCCAAGTTCAGTTCGGCCCGGGTGGTGGATGTAGAGCAGTACCTTGAGCGGCTCTATTATGGATTGTACGCTGCACGGCGCATTCCGGTCCAAATGACGGTACATCCGGAGCTCCTCGAATACTTCGTCGAGCATTCGGAGGACTCTCTGTCGATGACCGATGCTGCAGGAGAGCCCGAGCAGGGGGATGAGCGGCGTGAGCTGAGCAGCAGGGCCATGGGACTGCGTTCTGCGCTCCGCAAGCTCCGTGACGAGGTTGAACGTATCCATGGACGGCTTCCCCTCGTTGAGATAATCAAATATTTCCGAGAGGACCCGTATTATCGATTTCTTGTCTACATGCCACGGCTGAGTCTTCGAGACTACTATTCATCTTCTCTTACGCTGAGCGTGATGGGGCAGATCGAAGGACGCCTGGCGGATGTCCGCATGGGTGTTACGGGCAGAATGATCACCGAGATATTCGACGCTGAACCACCGGAGTTCGAATTCTTCAGGGAATCCGCGTTCGCGTGGGCGAACAAACTCGGTACCCCTGCCACACGATACGTGAAGTCTCTGAATGTCCTCTACAATTACATCAGATTGCGGTACTTTGGTGGTCTTCATGAGTTCGTGCAGGGCCTGGCACGGGCAGTGTCAAACCGTCAGCGGGATCTGCAGAGCGCAATGCTCTTTCATGCGAGCGGGTTGCACGATCTGATGGACAAGATACATGCCTACGATGAGTCTTTCAGCCCGGACAGCGACGACGGCAAGAGTCTGCTGCGGATGAGGTCCGCAATGGAGAAGGATGCCTCTCTGCAGCGCTCAATTCGCATAACACTCGCTCAGAAGGACCGGGAAGCACGCGGACTGCTGGAAAAGGGGATCGAGCATGTGGACGGTCTTCGCATTGCTTTTGGGGAGGTCCTCCGTGCCGAGGCACAGGCAACGGAAACGGTACATGCAGCAGGCGGACGCCCGAGAGACACCGAACGGGTGGAAAAGTACGCCGCGGATGCGGTGATAGCAGAGTACATCAATACGTTTGTGAACCTGCGGAAATTGCTGAATCAGCTCATTGCCATGGAAGAGGGTCATTGATTCCGGCTGGTGAGCTGCTGGATTGCCGCGCTCAGGCGCTCCGCAGTTACTGATGGGTTCTCCACCAGTACCCGTTTTCCGGCAAGAAGATCCGCAATACCGGTCTCGCGCGGATACCGGGGAATAATGTGCAGATGAATGTGATCGATTGAGGCTCCAGCAACCGGACCCATGTTGTAGCCGAGGTTATACGCGCCCGGCGCATATGTTCTGTCCAGGGCGTCAAGCAGCAACCGTGTAATCCCATTCAAGTCCGCCTCTTCCTCGGTGGTGTACTCTCTGACATCGAGGAGGTGTCTCTTCGGGAAGACCATGACATGTCCGGGGTTGTACGGGTAGAGGTTTACCGCGGCAACGAAGTGTTCGCTTGCGTAGACGGTAAGGTTAACGACATCCGGCGAGCTGTCGCGCACCATGCAAAGGATGCAGCCCACCGGTCGTTTTGCCTTGATGTACGCCATTTTTTCGAAGTTGAAGAAGTATTCCATGCTGTCCGGTTGACTACTGTCCTTTCGGTTGAGGAATGGTGAGGTTGTCCAGCTTCACCGTGTCCGGGTTCTTCCCCGCTTCTATTGCGAGGTACTTCAGAAGTATGGGATATTCGTTGAGCAATTCCCCGTACTGTTTGAGCATTTCAATCTGGTTTCCCTTCTGCACCTGATCGGGCGCAGAAGCGCGTGTCGCGCTCTCAAGAGACTGCGTCCTGGCCTGGGCAATGGTGTCGTAGGCTTTGCGTGCGCGCTCGTACAGTGCAAGGTCAGGGAACTTCAACTGCCGCGGAGCAACGCTGAGGAACTTCACGTCCGGATATTTCCGGGAGAGCTCCTTCAACAGGGTATCCGCGATTCCGGCGAAAGAGAATGCGGAACTGCCGCTCACTTCGGTATTTACCAGGGGCGCGAGCATCGACTGGGCTTGCGCGAGCACATTCGCATCGAAGTTCTTGTACCAGGTGTCGATGGTGGCGGGAGTAACTACTCCGTCCCTGGTCATCCGAGGGAGCTCTTCAGGTTTCAGGCGATAGGAAATCGCCACGTCGATCGTATACGAGAAATCGGGATTTCCCGGAAGGAATTGCGCGTAGACGGCACCGGAGGGAAGCGTTCCAGTGGACTGGAGATCGTGTTCCTGAGGTGGCAGGGTGTACTTGTACAGCGTGAAATTCGTGGGGATCAGTCGCTCCCATCGCCAGATGAACTTCCCGGGTTCCATCACGTCGTTTTCCCATCCTCCGGTTCGTGAGAAGGCTACCGCGTAAGTGTCCGGAGGCAACTGCAATTGCACCCACCCGAAATAGAAGACCACGCCGGCGGCAATAACGAGAAATATCAGGCTGACAAAAAACTTCTTCATTGAGACCCCTTACAGCGTGCCGCTGTCTATGCCGAGAACATCGCAGATCTGTCGGAGTTCGATCACCGTGTAGTCGGGTTCTGTTCCTGTGCAGAGCGGATTTTCCGACCGCAGGCGCAGCGAACGTTGATCGCCGGCAAACAGGCAGGTTGTCAGTCCGGCTTGCGCCGCCGCCCAGATGTCGTTGAGCATATCGTTACCGACATACAGTACCTGGTCGGGTGGGATTGCCATCCGCCGAAACATCGTCTCCCGAACGCTCTCGTACAGTCGGACGGAAGGCTTTGCTTCACCGAGCTGAAACGAATACGCGCACAGGCTGTCATCGAAGCTGAGTTCCGACGTTGTCCGGTCAAGTAATGCAGGAAAGAGGAGCGGCGTAATGAACTGGGCGTTTGAAACAATACCAAGCGGGATCCCGTGTGAAGCGATTGCATCTATTACTTCGACAGCATCCGGCATCGGCCAGACAGGATTCGAAAGGCACTCATAGGCCACTGCAACGCGGTACGGCACTGCGGAATCGTCGGGAATGCGCATCAGTCCGCTGCCGTTGAGCTCACTGAGCACCTGTTTCCATACCCGGATAATATCGACCTCAGGATGTTCAATTCCGAGGCGTCGCTTTTCGGAATGAATGGAGCGAATTACCTCATCGTATTCGGATTCCCCCACGTCGTTTGCCGCTTCGGCATCCAGAATGTGGCAGCCTGCAATCTTCAGCGCATTCACGAGAGGTGGCTGGTACTGACCGGATTTCTGTGTGGCGGCAACAGCGGAGGTTCTCCCATCGATATCTCCGGAACCCGAAACGAACAGCGTACCGTACACATCGAAGAGCACGGCGCGTATTGTCCTTCGCGGTTCCAGGCGCGGTTTCCTGTCTGTCGGGATCGGCGCAAGCGGGTTACTGAATCTGCGTATTATCCGTACCAGATCCGAAGCCAGATCGTCGGTGACGTACGCTTCCTCCCACTGTGCTTCCGCCATATTATCCATAGTAAAAGAAAACTACTATTCAATGCAAGCTGTGATTCATGGTAGACTCGCGGTACATCATGCATCACGATGACGAGCACTATTTCTTTTTTCGAAGCCTCAGAATTCTCGAAAGTGCGTGCACCGCACTTTTTGTTTTCATGATATTCGTGCTTGGACTTTTCTTCCTTGGAAATTATCAGGAGTTCCTCGACAGTTCCCAGAACCTGCTCCTCAATCTCTTGAAATTTGTCAGTCTGCTCTGCGCTATCTTTTCGCTTTATTATCTTGTCGGCCTTATTATCTGGATGGTACGTCGCAGGCATATTCTGTTCCTCCGCGTGACGTTTGCGGTAGTATCACTTGGACTCGCGGGAACCCTGTCGCTTGGCGTAAATTTCATCCTGGTCATTCTGGAGCCGGTGCTTGGAGGACCAGGGGCGTGAAAGAAGAAATCGAGCTCAAGACGACCGACGAAGTGGAAGCAATACGCCAGGCTGCGGCCGTCGTTCAGCTCGTTCTGGTGCATGTGCGCGATACCGTTGTCCCGGGACAGACGACCGCGGCTGTTGAACAAACCTGTGCGACGCTGCTCCGACGACACAATGCTCTCCCACGCAGTGAACAGACGGGTGGATTCCCGGCTGCGGTCTGTGTGTCGGTGAACAACGTGGTTGCCCATGGCATTCCGGGTACGTACGTTCTGAAGAACGGAGACCTCGTAACGGTAGATGTTACCTCCTGCGTGAACGGCTGGCATGCGGACGGTGCGTGGACTTACATAGCCGGCGATCTTTCCGAGCCGGACCGTCGACTTATTCAGGCTGCCTGGCTCAGCACGATGAGTGGGATTCGCGCTTCCCGGGCTGCATCTCGTCTCGGCGACGTCGGTGCGGCGATTCAGGCGACCGCTCACCGCCTTGGATTTACTGTGCTGAGCGAGTTTGCCGGTCACGGAATAGGGCTCAGGATGCACGAGCCTCCGACCGTCAGGCATACAGGAGAGCAGGGGACTGGCCTTCCCATAGTGCCGGGCCTGGTCTTCACCATTGAACCCATTCTCTGCCTCGGGAACCCTCACGTGGTGAAGCTCGAGGACGGGTGGTCCTACGCTACTGAAAACGGTGCGCGGACCGCACAGTTCGAGCAGACAATTGCGGTTTTTTCGCGAAGAACCGATATTTTGACCATGCCCAACGCGGCGCAATACGTTGACTTTCCGCCCTTTTTCTAATAGGGTAATTTCGCACTGGATTATTGCCACCTTAGCTCAGATGGCCAGAGCACGTGACTTGTAATCTCGGGGTCCCCGGTTCGAATCCGGGAGGTGGCTTGTTCCAAAAAAAACACGAACTATTGACATCGCGCGCGGCGGCATGCTATGTTCGTGGCTCTTAAGGGGAGATTCCCGAGCGGTCAAAGGGGGCAGACTGTAAATCTGTTGGCTCAGCCTTCGAAGGTTCGAATCCTTCTCTCCCCAGTATCTTTCCCACCCTGTCCTGCGTCAGACCGTAACAATCCTTTCAAGTTTTCAACGCCGTACCGGTCACCGCTTTCGGCGGTGGTCGCGGGGCTGTGGAACAATCGATGCGTGATATACTACCCATGAGGCCGCGGTCATGAGCACACCATTTTACGAAAAAGGTCTACAATTCTCGTGTACACGCTGTTCGCGCTGTTGTCGGCATCAACCTGGCTACGTCTTCCTGTCCGAACAGGATATTGAACGACTTCAGAAAGCGAAGCAGATGAACCGGAGTCAGTTCCTTGCCGAGTTCTGCCGGAAGGTGAATGTGAACGGCCTGGTGAGGATAAGCCTGAAAGAGCATGCGAACTTCGACTGTGTGTTCTGGGCAAAGGGCGGTTGCTCGGTGTACGAGCACAGGCCGCTGCAGTGCCGGAGCTATCCGTTCTGGCCGGCCAATCTCGATTCCCGGGAGAGCTGGGACGATCTTGAGAAGGAGTGCCCCGGAGTGAATATCGGGAAGTTACACACGCGAGAGGAAATAGAGACATGGCTCGAGCTTCGAAGAATCGAGCCGCATATAGATGATCGCGTGTCGCCGCTCTCCGTCGAAAACGGCGACGCATAGGAGCGGTGAGAGTTTCATGAAGGTCCGATTTTGGGGCGTTCGCGGTTCCCATCCGACACCGATGACTCCGGACGCCGTTCGCAGCAAGATTGCGAGCGTAGTTCAGCGTATTCGGCCCGGAGATCTGGACACCGCACGCACGCGGGAGGCATTCCTCGCTTCCCTGCCTCGCTGGCTGTTCGGCGCCACCGGCGGAAACACGCCGTGTGTCGAGGTAAGGCTCAGTGACGGTACTTTTCTTCTCTTTGATACTGGTTCGGGAATCCGGGAACTCTCGGCGGACTTGCTTCATCAGTTGAGGATCCCCGACCGATACCACATTTTTTATTCGCATTTTCACTATGATCACGTGCAGGGCCTTCCGTTCTTCGGGCCGGCGTATAATCCGGCAACAACGCTGAACTTTTACAGCCCGGTACCGCAGTTTCGGGATTATCTCAGCGACCATATGCAACATCCGTACTTTCCTGTTACCATGGAGGAACGGATGACGCAGAACATCGACTACAGGGTTCTGACCGGGGATTCAATGCCGCTTGGATCGGCGCACATAACGTGGCGCGCATTGAATCACCCGGGTGGGTCATACGCGTACAGGATTGATGAAGACGGGCGGTCAATGATCTTTGCTACCGACACCGAGTTGCTTGAATCCGACTTCGAGAGAAATCCCGGCAATCTGGGCTTCTTCCGGGGCGTCGATCTGCTGATCCTGGATACGCAGTACACCCTCGGGGAGGCCATTGAAAAGTTCAACTGGGGCCACACATCTTTCAGTCTCGGAGTCGAATTTGCGACTGCCTGGGACATTAAGCGCCTGTTCCTGTTTCATCATGAACCGCTCTACGACGACAAGAAACTTCACAAGAATCTGCAGTCTGCCCGCTGGTACGCGCACCGGCTTGGAAATGAAACGCTGGAAATACATCTTTCCGAAGAGGGAATGGAGTTCCCGGTATGAAACTCACACTGGAGGGCCTCGAGCTCATGGGCCTCTACATTCTCCTGCGCAACCATGAGTCGGAAATTGATGAGACATTGAGCACCTTGCTTGATCGGGTCGAAAATATCATGTTCTCTACGTTTTCAATCGAAGAAGTTGAGAAGATAGATGAGCTGTATCGAAAAAACGTAGATGTGTTCGCTGCCCACCGTCAGGACGACCGGTCCTGATAGCACGCCACGGAGTGTGTCATGAAACGTAAACTGATTACCGTTCTGCTGACTGTCTTCTGTACTGTCGGCGCTTTTGCACAGTATAACCCTCCTGCCGGAGGAGCAGACATTCACCAGTTCTATTCGCCGCTTTTCCTTGCACGCGGGGATTCGGTCACTTCACTGGAGACGCCGGAGGCGGACACCATGAACCCGGCGGTATCCGGGGCAAATCAACGTTCGGTTCTGGATCTCAGTTACATCGGTATAAGCGGTTTCAATTCCGCCGCAGGCGATGGTTGGCTCGGACACGCGGCTAACCTGGGTGTCAGCTATCCGACTCGTGCGGGCGTAATATCCGGATCGCTCCATTTCCTGTCGTCCTACGCTCCGTCCATGATGCTCGGGACGAACTTCGGGCTTCGCGTGTCCTTTGCGAAAGACCTGTATCCGTACCTTCTTGTGGGGGCTGGACTGAACCTGGACGCGGGCGGCTTGAACACGACCTCCTATGGAGCGAGCGTGGATCTCGGCGCTCTCGTTCTTCCAGGTACAATCGGGCCATTTCAGGACTTGCGCTGGGGGATTGCCCTTACGACGCTCGGAGTTCCGTATACTCCCGTTCCCGGCAATTCGCCGGTGCCGGCCGCGTTCACTCCTGCAGTTGGTGCGGCATTCAATCTGATAAAGACGGACAGCGTTCGCCTGGGGCTTTCGGGAAACCTGAGTTTCCCGTCCTTCCAGGATGTGCGCTTCAATGCCGGCGGGACCGTTTCTCTCTTCGACACGGTTGACCTGAATTTCGGCTGGCAGACGGATCTGCGTGGCCTTATCAATCCAACGGTTCCTCGCAGGAGTTCACTTCCGTCCTTTGGCATCTCGGTAACCTTCAAGACAAGTCTCAAGGGCAAGTCGGGTTTCATCGCCGATCAGGGATGGAACCAGAGCGAGGTCCGAACGCGCGTTTCCGCCGCACCGTTGTATGGCAAAGAATGGGGTATCGGCGTAGGCCTCAACGCTCCACTCGGGGTCGTTGACAAAACGCCTCCCGACATCTCGATCGATTATCCAAAGACGCTCTATATTTCGCCCAACAATGATGGGGTTCAGGATGCACTCGAGCTGCCCATCAAGATTACGGACCAGAGATACGTGAAGGGCTACGACCTGAAAATTATGGATGACAAGGGAAATCTGGTACGGGAGATCAAGAACAAAGACGCCCGACCGGAAAACAAGGGATTCCAGAATGTTCTTGATCGTCTCGCGGCGGTCAAGAGCGGAATCGAGATCCCGAAGACCCTGAGGTGGGACGGCACCACGAATTCAGGAAATGTGGCTCCGGACGGTACCTACTCATTCCACCTCGAGGCGTGGGATGACAACGGCAACCTCGGCAGGAGTCCCACCTATGAAGTTATCCTGGACAACACACCGCCATCGGTAACGATAACACCTCCGTCTGCGGAGGACATGGTCTTTTCACCCAACGGCGACGGAAACAAGGACACATTCGCGATCAATCAGACGGGAAGCGCCGAGGATCTGTGGACCGGGTCAATCCGCGATGGTTCAGGGAAGACGGTTTTCACGAAGTCCTGGAACGGCGCCCCGAGTGACTTCATCTGGGATGGAAAGGGCACAGACGGTGAAACTGTTCCGGACGGTGTCTACAGCTACCGGATAGCCAGCACGGACCGAGCGGGCAACACCGCCTCGGCGGTTCTGGACAACATCATTGTCAACACGCAACCGACACCTGTCACGCTTAACATAGATAATTCGTATTTTTCGCCGAACGGCGATGGCGTGAAGGACACAGTTACGCTGACTCCGGGAGTTCCAGTCAAAACCGGAATCCGTGAGTGGTCCCTTCGCATCCTGAATGCAGCGGGTACCGCCGTAAGGACAGTGGACGGAAAGTCTTCTGCACCGGACGCGTTTGTCTTCGACGGCAGGAACGATGCGGGAACAGTGCTGCCTGAGGGCGTCTACACGGCGGCGCTATCGGTGCAGTACGTCAACGGGAATCATCCGGAAACTGCATCTCCTTCCTTTACGCTCGACCTCACTCCTCCAACTGCGTCGGTGAAGGCGAATTACCCGGTATTCTCTCCCAATGGCGACGGTAACAAAGATACCATCACGTTCTTCCAGGACACCTCTTCCGAGGATTTGTGGACCGGTACAATCGTGGATTCTTCGGGGAAAGCGGTGAAGACGTACACCTGGCGAGGACCGGCCGACATGCAGACGGTATGGGACGGCCGCGAACAAAATGGCGCACTCGCTCCCGATGGAACCTACCGGTACAGCCTGAGCTCGGTGGACCGGGCGGGAAACAGCGGAAAGTCAAACACGATAACCTTCTCGGTGGATACCGAGGCAACTCCGGTTCTGCTGTCGGCCGAATACGATGCGTTTTCGCCGAATGCAGACGGGGTGAAAGACCAGATCAATCTCATTCCGAAACTGAAGAAGAGCAATGGAATTGCCTCCTACACGCTGGCCATAACAAACGATGCCGGTAAGACGGTGCGAACGCTTACCGGACGCAACACTATCGACGGTCCGTTTACCTGGGACGGCATGGACAATAACGGACAGCGCGTTCCGGACGGAAGGTATCAGGCAGATCTTGCGGTTCAATATGCCAACGGCAACAAGGAAGACGCACATACGGCGCCCTTCGTTCTTGACACTGTCTATCCGTCAATAACCCTCAGTACCGACTACACGCTCTTCTCGCCGGACGGAGACGGGAACAAGGACACTATCACGATTCGTCAAACGTCCAGCAGCGAAACACTGTGGCAGGGAAAAATCCTCGACAGTAGCGGGCACGAGGTCAAGTCCATGTTCTGGAAAGGGAAGGCGGAGAACTTTGTCTGGGACGGCACCGACAACGCGGGCAACAAGGTTCCGGACGGAAAATACCGATATGTTGTGACATCCCAGGACCAGGCCGGCAACAAGACCGAGAGGTCGATCGACGACATCGTCGTCGATACCCGTCCCGCGTCGGCGTTCGTGACTGTCGATAACCCCGGGTTCTCGCCAAATGGCGATGGTTACCTGGACAGTGAGAAGTTCAGCATGTACGTGAACTTGCTTGGCGGCGTGGAGAGCTGGAAGCTGTCGGTAATCAAACAGGCTGCCGATGGAAGCCCGGAACAGGTTGTCCGTGAGTTTACCGGCACCAAGGTATCCGCGAGTTTTTCGGTGACCTGGGACGGCAAGGGGACCGACGGCAAGATACTCGAAGGGCGCTACAAGGCGAAGTTCGAGGTGGTGTACAAGAAGGGCAATCATCCGGTTGCCTATACACCGGACTTCCTGCTGGACATCAGCCCACCGAAGGTTGAGCTGAATCTCTCTCCCACACCATTCTCTCCGGATAACGATGGTGTGAACGATGAACTGCACATAAAGATCCACGAAACGGACGCGAGCGCCATCAGGCAGTGGCGGTTCGAAATTCTGGATCGGAACAACCAGTATTTCACCGATTTCTCCGGAAAGGGGACTCCGACCAAGGAGCTGATCTGGGACGGCCGCGCCAAGGATGGCGAGCTCGTGATTTCGGCGGAGGACTATCCGTATGTCTTTACCATTACCGATGCTCTCGGGAACACCACGGTCACGCATGGGACAATTCCCATTGACATCCTGGTTCTGCGGGAAGGGGATCGGTTGAAGGTACGGATAAGCAGCATAACATTTACGCCCAACAGCCCGAAACTGGTGCTGGACAACGCAAGCGAACGCGGGGTCAAGAACAACGAGATCCTCAAGAGGCTTGTACAGATATTCGGGAAATACTCCTCCTACCGCATCCGGATAGAGGGGCATGCCGTAAATATCAGCGGTACTCAGCGCGAGCAGGAGCAGGAACTGATTCCATTGAGTCTTGCGCGGGCGCAATCAGTAAAGGACGCCCTGGTTGAGCGAGGTCTGAGTGCGAATCGGATCAGCGTGGCCGGTCTGGGAGACCAGAATCCCATTGTACCGGACACGGATCTGAAGAACCGGTGGAAGAACCGGCGCGTAGAGTTTATATTGATAAAGTAGGATGATACCGGAAGCGGCGGAGACGCCGCTTCCGGCTTCCATTTCCAGTCTCAGCAAGAAGTAAAAGTACGAGCAGTGAATACGTCAGAAGAAGAACCCCGAGAATCCCCGGCAGGCGGAAACGTCTCGTCGAAGAGTGATCATTCCACCGGTCGGGCAGAATCGTCTCCGGAAACGTCAAAGCGAAATCGGCGAGGCTTTCGGGTGGCTCTTTTTGTGTTTCTTCTGGTAGTACTTGGCCTTTTCGGGACAATCGGATACGCCTATTACCTCAATCAACCGGTGGCGGAATCGACAAAGGATCTGCCGTTTGTCGTAACCAAAGGCGAGTCACTTGACGTCGTTGCTGCCAGACTGAAAAAGTCCGGCCTGATTCAATCATCTCTCATAATGAAGGTTCTCGGACGTTTCTCCGGAACAAGCGGTGCAGTCAAGGCGGGTCACTATGCGCTGAGCCCCTCAATGACAACTTCTGCAATTCTCCAGACCCTTGTTCAGGGCAAACAGATGCTTCTGCGGATTACCATTCCCGAAGGATTCACGCTCAACCAGATTGCCGAGCGGATGCAGAAGGCGGGAATTACCACGAAGAGTGATTTCCTCGCCGCGGCAACCGACCCTGCAATTCTTTCGCGATACTCAATACCCGCAAAAAGTGCACAAGGTTATCTCTTTCCCGATACCTATCTCTTTCCCAAAGACTATCCGGCCGGGGAGGTTGTCAATCACCTCATCGAGACCTTCTTTTCCCGTGTGCGCTCGGTCTATCCGGATGCTGCAAAGCTCTCACCGAAGGAACTTTTCCAGAAGGTAACGCTTGCTTCCATCGTGGAACGCGAGTACGTTAGTCCGGACGAAGCGCCGCTGATTGCATCGGTGTTCTACAATCGACTCAAGGCGAACATGCGGCTGGAAAGCTGCGCCACCGTTGTCTACGTAATGACCGCGCAGGACGGATTGCCTCATCCCGACCGGCTGTACTATCGGGACCTCGACCGCGCGTCGCCGTATAATACCTATCTGCACCGCGGTTTGCCTCCGGGGCCGATCTCCAACCCCGGGCTGACTGCACTGAAGGCAGCTTTCAATCCCGCACATACGGACTACTGGTACTTTGTCCTGAAATCCGAGGGTGCGACACATCATCACTTTTCGAAAACTCTCTCGGATCATGATCGTGCCGCGGTATACTATCTGAAGTCACTGAACAAATAGGAACGGGACTTGAAGGTACCGGAAAGCGTCATCGAGGAAATTTCGTCCCGTGCAGACATAGTCTCCATTGTCGGAGAGTACGTCCAGCTGACGCGCAAGGGAAACCGGTTCTGGGGCCTCTGTCCGTTCCATACCGAAAAATCCCCGTCTTTCACCGTGAGTCCGGAACGGGAGGGCTTCTATTGCTTTGGCTGCCAGAAGGGCGGTTCGGTATTCACTTTCCTCATGGAAATGGAGAAGGTGAGCTTCCCCGAGGCGGTTCAGATGCTGGGACGCAAGACCGGCGTCTCGGTGGAGCTGGGACAGGGAACGGTCGACGACGAAGCCACGCGAAAGAAGGATGCGCTTCGCGAGCTATACAGAAGAGTCGCCGGCAGTTTCAGCTATCTTTTGACTGAAAGCGATCAGGCGGCCCATTCGGTGTCCTATCTTACCCGAAGAGCACTGACACGAGAGACCATTGCTGCATTCGGACTCGGCTACGCGCCGGCCGACCCGTTCTGGCTGCACCGGTTTCTTCGCACAAAGGGATACTCTCCGGAATTTCTTCTGGAGACCGGCCTTTTCACCCGGAAATCGCCGGAACGCTCACTGTTCGTGGATCGTATTATCTTTCCCATCCGCGACCGTGCGGGCGATGTGGTTGCATTTGGAGGGCGATCGCTCGCGGACAATGGGCCAAAGTATCTGAACTCTCCGGATTCGGCTATCTTTCACAAGGGTGAACAGCTGTATGGGATAGATCTGGCATTGGCCAATATCCGCCATGATGGTTCCTTCGTTCTGGTGGAAGGGTACATGGACGTCATCGCGCTTCACCAGTCGGGCGTTTCAACGGCAATTGCGCCACTTGGCACGGCATTCACCGAGGGACAGGCGCGCCTCCTGCACCGCTATGCTTCCACCGGTTATCTCCTGTTCGACAATGACGATGCCGGCGCAAAGGCCGCGGAACGGTCATCGATAGTTGGTGAGCACCAGGGGCTCGACTTCCAGGTAATTCAGCTTCCCGGCGGAAAAGACCCTTCTGAGATTCTTGAGAAACAGGGTCCGGAGCCGTTGAAACACTTTTCGAAGTATACTATAAGTATACTGGACTATCTCATAACCCGGGCATTAAAACGCAACGATGTCGGCACCCCAAGGGGGAAAGAAGTTGTCTTGAACGAGGTATTTTCTTACATTAGTTCAATAGCGTCCGATACTAAGCGAGAGGATAGTCTTGGAATACTGGCGGACGCTCTGGGTGTTGATCGACAGGCGGTGTTTGGCGATTTCCGAAGAAGAAGAGGAGGCGGTGCTTCAGAGCCTGGCCATGCAGTTCGTGCAACCACGGACACACGAATAACTGCGGATTTGTTTCTCATGATGGCCACGGTGGTGAACCGAGGGCATTTTGCGCTTGTGCGGCGTACCCTGAAGCCGGAAGACCTTACCGATCTTCGCGCCAGGGCGCTTTTTGTTGCGCTTGAAGAATGCTATCGCCGGGGTGAAGCATCACTTCAGATGCTCCTTGAGCGTATCGATGACGAGTCACTGCGGGCTCTTGTGCTTGAGAAGACGAATTCGGACGAGTTCAATCTCAATCAGGAGAAATCGATAAACGATGGTGTATACCACATTAAAAAGCGCATCCTCGAGACCCAGAGGGCGGACGTGGAAAGTCGCATCCGCCAGTACGGCCGAAAGAGCGGCGGCGATGTTGTCGCCCAACTCCTTGAGCTACAACAGGAAAAAATGTACCTCGATGCAGAGCTTGAGAAGCTGAAGGTGAAGATACATGACAGAGCTGCAGAATGATCCTGCAATCATAAAGCTGATTGACTACGCCAAGAACAAGAAAAGCATCAGTTTTGATGAGGTTAGCGATTTTCTTCCCGAAGCCATAGTGAACTCAGAAAAGATAGAGGAGGTCATCACGCTGCTGGGTAAGTACAACGTCCGCCTTGAGGACGAAGAGGTCCGCCTCGAAGAAGAGGATGCGGAACCGGTTGTTAAGCCGGAAAAGAAAAAGAAGCTCGTCTACGGCGAAAAAGACGCCGCTATTGATGATCCGATTCGACTCTATCTTCGCGAAATCGGCAAGGAAAATCTCCTTACTGCCGAACAGGAAGTTGAACTTTCAAAGAAGATGGAACAGGGCGAGAACATCATAAAGGGCGTAATCAAGAACTCCGGAATGCTCATTCCCGAGTTCTATCTTCTCGCACAACGAGCCTTCTCCAAGAAAGACCCACGAGAGATGAATCTCTCAAAGAAGGAGATTTCTGAATATCTCGCCGAACGTCGACGCCTTTCGCAGTTCTACCGCGAATCGGTGCGCGAAGTTCTCCCGCAGCTGAAAGCGTACATCGACCAGAAACGGAAGGTAATGCAGAAGGGATCTGACATCCTCACCGATTCACCCCTCTGTGAAAAACGCTCCGATCTTCTTACGCGGTTGCAGAAGCTGGAAATACATCAGGAGGAGATCCTGCTGTTTTCCGACAAATTTGTGAACGCTGCTCGTAAGATAAAGAAGTACCAGAAAGAGCAGGAGAAGATTGAAAAGCGTTTGCGTGTTTCCAATTTGCGGGAGCTGCGCGGACTCGGACGTGGACTGGCAACAGCCGAGCAACGTGAGAAAATTGAAAATGAACTCGGCATGGATGCCGACCAGATTAAAGACAAGATCCGGCAAATTCAGGTTACCGACAAGAAGCTCAAGAATCTGGAAGTCGATTTTGAGAACTCCATAAACGACATCCTCCAGATGTCCAAGGAGATCACTCACGGCAAGACCATGATGCAGAACGCGAAGGATCGGCTGATCAAGGCCAATCTGCGACTGGTCGTAAGCATTGCAAAGAAATACACAAACCGCGGTCTGCATTTCTTTGATCTTGTTCAGGAAGGGAACATCGGGTTGATCAAGGCTGTCGAAAAATTCGAATATCGCAAGGGATACAAATTCTCTACCTACGCCACATGGTGGATTCGACAGGCAATTACCCGTTCCATTTCCGATCAGGCCCGCACCATCCGCGTTCCGGTGCACATGATTGAGCAGATCAACAAGGTGGTACGCGAATCACGTCAACTCATGCAGCTGCTTGGCCGCGAACCCACGGACGAGGAGATTGCTCAGCGCCTGGGATGGACGGTGAGCCGTGTCAAATCGGTGAAAAACGTTGCTCGCGAGCCGATTTCCCTGGAAACTCCAATCGGCGAAGAAGAGGACTCTCTGCTCGGCGACTTCATAGAGGACAAGGACGTTGAAAATCCGGCTCACCAGACTGCCTTCACCCTGCTGCAGGAACAACTGCGTGAAGTCCTTGGCACACTGCCTGCCCGTGAACAGGAAGTCTTGAAGATGCGGTTTGGTCTCGAGGATGGTTATTCACTGACCCTCGAAGAGGTTGGCCTCTACTTTAATGTGACCCGGGAACGCATTCGACAGATTGAGGCGAAGGCCCTGCGGCGCCTGCGTCATCCAAAACGAAGCCGCCGTTTGAAAGACTATCTTGATCACTAGTCGATGTTGGGACTCGAGACGGGTCCCAACATCGGCTCACAAAACAGGAATTGACGGAGTAGTCCATGGCAATCATTATGGAAGAGGTCTACGAGAAGCTGCGCCAGTTGCAGGACGTATTGTCCGAGAAATTCGTCGTAGAGGCGGAAATCCGGGACATTCCCAAGGCACTTGCCACAAAGCAGGAGCTGGTAAACCGGCTGAAAAAGAGTTACATCGAGAAGAGTAACCAGTACACCGAAGTGAAAGAACGCATCAAGAGTCTGCGGATGCGAATGGAAGAGGCTGAAACCTCCCGTGAAACGTATGAACAGCAGATGGATCTGATAAAGACCCAGCGCGAATATGAGGCACTCGACAAGGAAATCCGGGATGCATCGGACAAGGAACAGTCGTTTCGCAAGGAACTCCAGCGCGAGGAGAAGGTCCAGGAGGAAATGTCCAAGGCCCTTGAACGTGATGAGAGCATGATCAAGGATCAGGAGAAGGAACTGGGCACTGAGCAGGAACGGATCAAGAGTGAAAGCGACCTCCGACGGGAAAAGTTGAAGGACCTCGAGCATGTCGAGAAGGACATCACACCGGGCCTGGACGAAGAGATGGTCTTCAAGTTCGAGCGCATCATTCGAAGTAAGGCCGGCGTCGGTATTGTCCCTCTCCGAAAGGGCGTCTGCTCCGGCTGCCACATGATTCTCCCGATGCAGTTCGTCAACGACGTTCGCCGGGGCGACGGTGTGCTGTTCTGTCCCTACTGCTCTCGTATTCTCTTCTTTGAGGAAGAGTCGGAAACCACATTTGCAGAAGTGGGTTCTGAGGGGCTTGCGGATCTTTTTTCGGACGGTGCGGAAGAAGAGGCAGAAGACACCGAGGTGGACGAAGAAGACGTCGAAGTGGATGACGAAGAAGAGTCCGACGACGATGAAGACGAAGACGATGATGAAGCGCTCGAGGAAGAGGAAGAGGAGTAGGGAAAGGACGAATCGGGGGTGAACGGGGCAGGTCGGGTTACCGCCGGCGTTCGGCTTGTTCCGAAAGGGAGAGCCGATGCGGGAGGAAAGTCCGGGCTCCACAGAGCACGGTACCGGGTAACGCCCGGGCGCAATAGGCGGGAAACCGTCGCATTGTGACAGAAAGTGCCACAGAAAACAGACAGCCTCTGGCGCCGCCTCCGGGCGCACCCGGGGTGATGGTGAAAAGGTGGGGTAAGAGCCCACCGGCCGTCGGGTAATCGACGGCGCATGGCAAACCTTACCGGGAGCAAGACCAAGCAGCAGAGAGTTGCTCGCTCAAATCTGCGGGTAGGTTGCTGGATTCGAACGGCAACGTTCGTACAAGATAGATGGTAACCACGTGTTTGCCGCGGCACCGGAATATTCCGGAGAGAGTGCGAAGGCGCTTGATTCGGTCATATCCGCCCTTCGGGCAGGCACGACAGGACCCGGCTTACAGACCTGCCCCGCCCGACCCCGTTTTCGCGCAATTCCTTCCGCCGATTGACTTTTTACGTGAATTGATCTTTAATGACTTCTGTTGACTCATGATCTACCCAAATAGCCGATATCGCTTTTCACAGACGCGTGGAAGCAGGAGAAAGGTAATCATTGCAGTGCTGGGAGCGGTCGTGCTGGTAGGTGGAATCGGTGCCGGCAGTCTCTGGCTGGTGCAAAAAGCGAAGGCGCCGACCAGTTCAACACAGCCGACGAGCGTTGACCTGGCTTCCCTGTGGAAAGCCCAGCAGTACACGCAATTGATCGCAGCGGCGGACGATGAACTGCGGAATGATCCCATGAACGGGATCGCGCTGGTATTCGATGGATTTGCGAGTTTCTATGTCGGCGTCACTCAGGTGACGCAGGAAGAAAAACTCAACTACATTGATCGTTCGATCATCTCCCTGCGCAGAGCACTTCTTCTTCCTCATCCTCCGTATGACGCTCAGATTCACTATGTGCTGGGCAAGGCGTACTATCAGAAGGGAGAGTATTTCACCGATCTCGCAATTTCGAATTTGAAACAAGCGGTCGCAATGGGTTACAATGCGAGCGACACAAACGAGTATCTTGGCCTGGCGTACAATCGCCTTGGCATGTATAAAGACGGCGTTGGTTACTTCCTGAAGGCAGTAACGCAGAACCCGAAAGATGTGCTATACCTGACAATCGCGCAGACATATTTTCAGCTGGGCGATAACCAGGCGGCAACCACGTATGTGGAGAAAGCAATAGCAGCATCCTCGGACGACTTTCTGGTTCAGAAGGCCAGGTTCCTACTGGGAGACATCTACCGGAAGGAAAACAAACTGGATACTGCTGAACAGGAATATCGGAAGATCCTCGAGAAGAATCCCCAGTCGGGTGAGGCTCACTACTATCTCGGTGAGATTTATTCGGCGCGAGGTGATCGGGCACACGCTCGTGCCGAGTGGCGGGAAGCGCTCAGGATTGACCCGAATAATCAGGACGCCTACAAACGGCTGCGCGGAAAATAGCTCTGACGGTGTCAGATGGAGGGGAAAAATGGGCCTAGGGAATGTGTTTAATGCGTTCTCGACAGACCTCGGAATTGACCTGGGGACCTGTAATACACTGATCTACGTTCGCGGACGCGGCATCATGGCAAACGAGCCATCTGTAGTTGCGGTAGAACGTGGCACAAAACGAGTCGTTGCGGTGGGCGAGGAAGCCCGCCAGATGCTGTGGAAGACACCAGGTGACATTATCGCGATTCGTCCGTTGAGAGACGGAGTAATTGCCGATCTGGAAACGACGGAAAAGATGATCCGGTACTTCATATCAAAGGTCATTCCACGGCGATGGTTCGTGAAGCCGCGGATGGTAATTGGTGTGCCATCCTGCATTACCGAGGTCGAACGCAGAGCGGTTGAAGAAAGTGCGTACAAGGCCGGTGCGCGCGAGGTCAAGGTTATCGAGGAATCCCTCGCTGCAGCTATTGGGGCGAACATACCGATCTATGAACCTGCCGGACACATGATTGTAGACATTGGCGGGGGAACCAGCGAAATTTCCGTGATCTCACTTGGCGGCATGGTCGTAACGAATGCCATTCGCCTTGGTGGCGATGAGTTTGACGAAGCCATAATGAAGCACGTGCGAACCGTTCACAATCTCATTATCGGAGAAAGAACCGCCGAAGAGTTAAAGAAGAGCATTGGCAATGCGACTCCGGAAAAGAAAATCGAAAAGATGGAAGTAAAGGGTACGGATGCCATTACAGGTCTTCCTCGCCGACTCGAGATCGACAGCGTCGAAGTGCGAGAGGCGCTTCAGGAACCCACCAATGCAATTGTCGAAGAGATCAAGCGGACGCTTGGTCAGACGCCGCCGGAATTGGCGGCCGATATTGTTGAACGGGGAATTGTAATGACCGGAGGCGGATCACTTCTGAAAGGACTGGATACGCTTATTTCGAATGAGACGGGAGTACCCGCCTTCCTTGCCGAGGATCCACTGAATTGTGTGGCGCTCGGGGCCGGTCTGTACTTCGACCACGTCAAAGGAAGAAACAACACTCGAAACCTCTATAACAATCTGAACACATGAAAGAGTAGGGTTTTTCGATGCAGTTTCGCGACTTCGCGACCCGACATCGCACGGTGCTTACGCTGGCCGCATGCATCGTGTTCTCTCTTGTTTCGCTGACTTTTTCCTCTCAACGTTTCGTCCTGCGTCCGCAGCAAGTCGGACTGTCGGTATTTTCCATGGTTCAGAATGGTCTGTACACGATTGGAGGTTTCTTTTCCCGCACAGTGACTTCAATCAATGAGCTTGGCGATTTGCGCAAAAACTATTCAATTCTGTTGGACCGGGTAAAGCAGTACGAGGGAATCCAGAATGATGTGGTCGAGCTCCGTCAGGAAAACCTGCGACTGAGGGAAATCCTTGGTTTCTCGCGCCAGCTTTCTTACCGAAATATCGCTGCTCAGGTTATAGGGAAAGACCCTGGAAATCTTTTTTCGACCATAACCATCGACAAGGGAAGTCTGGACGGGGTTGCCAGAAACATGCCCGTGGTCGCGGTTCAGGACGGTGTTCAGGGGCTGGTCGGGAAGGTTGAGAGCGTCGGTCTGAAGAGCTCGATCGTGCTTCCACTTTACGATCATCTGAACTACGTAGCCGCACGCCTTCAGCGCACACGATACGAGGGTTTGGTCAACGGCGGTGGAAGTCAGGATACTCCCATCGTCATGCGCTGGGTTGAAAAGACTGCGGTGAAACAGATCCGGACCGGGGACCTCGTCATTACTTCGGGTATGAACTCCCTCTATCCGAAAGGAATCCACATTGGGTATGTGAGCAGCATGAGCGCCCGTCCGAGCGATACTTCACTTGAGCTTCGTATTAATCCGATCATAGACTTCGGACGGCTCGAATACGTCTTCGTCATTCAGGCAGAGCATGCTCCGAAAGGGGGGCAATAGGTGGGTCTCAACATTCTGATATCCTCCGGAATATTGAGCCTTCTTGTATTGCTGCAAACGAATATCCTGCAGGGTATAGCTATAGGCGGAGCGGTCCCGGACGTCGCGCTCATTGCGCTCGTCTATCTGGCCAATCGCAACGGCAGCATGGCGGGGCAGGTGAGCGGTTTTTTTGCCGGAATTGTCCAGGACTTTGTTAGCCTCGCGCCGCTCGGATTCAATGCATTGATACGTACGGTGACCGGCTATCTGTTCGGGCTGAGCCGCGGCAACATCTTCATCGACCCTTTTCTTGCACCGATTCTTGTAGTTCTTGCAGCTACGATCCTGAAAGGGGTGCTTACGGCGCTTGTCGCAGCGGTGTTTGGCGTGAGCGCTGTCTTTCCAGCGCTGTTTTCCGTTCGGTTTCTCATAGAAATCGGATATAACTCACTGCTTGCTCCATTCGTCTTCGGATTGCTGAGGCTGATCCGTCCGCTTCAGCTCGTTGCCAGAGGTCGCACAATTGAGTGAATTTGGTGGAAACGGACGTCAGGACATACCGAAATCGCGAATTACCATACTGGGCGGCATAATCTCATCGGTTGTTCTGATCTACGTGGTGTACCTCTTTGCCATGCAGATCATCGACGGATACGTTTACTCTGTGCGAGCCGAACAGGTCACTACCCGGAGCATCATTGTACCGGCGCAGCGAGGTGAGGTGTACGATCGGAATCTGGACATTCCACTGGCATCCAACATCGACTCGTTCGCGGTGGACATTATTCCGGCCGAAATACCTGCGGTGCAACTCGAGCGCGTGTTACGGGAGACCGCCGGATACCTGGGTATGACGGTCGTCGCCCTCAAGGAAAAAATCAGCCCGGAAAGCTACCAACGGTACCAACCGGTAGAGCTGAAGAGCGGGCTCTCCTTTGATACTATCGCACCCATTGCCGAGCACCTGAACGAGCTGCCGGGTGTTACCTGGAGAAACAAGCCGATTCGCAACTACCTGGACGGAAGTACTTTTGCGCACGTCGTGGGTTACGTAGGCGAAATAACTCCCGAAGAGCTGCAGATACTCTATAATCAGGGCTACACAACCAACTCGATCATCGGTAAAAGCGGTATTGAATACCAGTACGATAATTACCTGCGCGGAAAGAACGGGCGGGACTTTCGGACTGTAGATGCTCATGGTCGTCGAATGACTCAGGTATCCACCTCAGATGTTCTTCCTACACCGGGGAATAATCTGATACTGACTCTCGATCGACGAATCCAGCATCTGAGCCAGGACGCACTGGGGAACAGGAGCGGGGCGATTGTTGTTCTGAAGCCGTCTACCGGTGAAATCCTCGCAATGGTTTCGTATCCGACTTACGATCCGAACGGGTTCTACGCCCCGGGAGGTTCCGACAAATACGCGCAGTTGGTGTCCGATCCTGCATCACCATTTCTGAATCGAGCCATACAGGGCGGTGCTTCTCCTGCTTCTACCTTCAAGGTGGTCATGTCCACCGCAGTCGTAGAAGAAAATGCCTTCCCTGTGGACGCAACGGTGAACTGTCCCGGGTACTTCAGGCTCGGGAATCAGGTCTTCAGATGCTGGGTCAGCTATGGTCACGGGCCTGTTGACCTGTTCGACGCCCTCGCACAGTCCTGTGATGTCTACTTCTACACAGTTGGTTCCGAATACCTTGGCGTCGATACGATTGTCGACTATTCACATCGGTACGGATACGGCGAACGGACAGGCATTGATCTGCCAGGCGAGATTCCGGGCCTTGTTCCGAGTCCTTCCTGGAAGGAACGGGTTTTGAACGAGCGATGGGTCGGCGGCGACACCGTGAATATGTCGATCGGACAGGGCGCGCTCATTGTAACGCCTATCCAGATGGCCAATATGATGGCAATGGTGGTGAATGACGGAATTGTCTATAAGCCACATATATTGAAAGAGATCAGAGACCATTCAACCGGTGAGATCGTAAAAGAGATACATCCTGAAGTTCTGAGAACCTCTGCAATTCGCCCACAGAGCTTTGAGACCGTCAAGGAAGGGCTTCGCGGGGTCATTACACATGGCACCGCCGAATATGTCATTACGACAGATGCTGTTCAGGTCGCGGGCAAGACCGGAACCGGAGAAGTTGGCTCGGATACGAACTGGAACTCATGGTTTGTTGCGTACGCGCCCTACGATTCGAAGAATCCCGATGACCAGATTGTCGTTGCGGTCTGGGTGGACGCGAAGAACGCCTGGGAGTGGTGGGCGCCGAAGGCGGCAAATGCGGTCATTCATGGCATCTTCAAGAATTTGAGTTACACGGATGCTGTCGCGGATCTACGCAGGAAGGGGTGGTGGTATTGAGGTCCCGGTCCATATTTGGCTTTGACATATATCTTCTTGTTGCTACGCTGGCACTCATGGTCATTGGTATTCTGTTTGTCTATTCGAGCGGAGTCACCTCTACTGGAGAGGTCTTCTCGCACGAGTACGTGAAACAGATAGTGTGGGTCGCGATAGGAATCGTTATTCTCTTTCTGGTGTCTCTGGTCGACTACACGAGATGGCGGGATTGGGGACCGTATCTGTACGGGATCCTCGGAGTCGCGTTGTTGTTCACCCTTATTTCCGGGAAAATAGTGAACGGTTCCCGTTCGTGGCTTGGTGTCGGTGGCCTGGGGATTCAACCATCCGAATTCATGAAGATTGCAACCATCCTGCTCCTTGCTCGATA
>CAZKMA010000031.1:0-54844 GCA_964553615.1 uncultured Spirochaetales bacterium
GGAGGTGGTACGATCAGAGCAATATCTCCCTCACCGTTGCACTCAGCTGGTAGCCAGCAGCTGCATCCGGGTGACCGCGTCCGACGCAAAGCGATCGACCCCGTAGCGTGGGCCGTGTGCTCGCGGCGCTTGCAGGCGCCCCGGGTGGGCAATATCAGCGCTCAGGCGGGTCCTCCATTCTCGGCGGGGAGGCGCATTATTTCAGGGGCATTGATTCTTCTTCTCCTCCTCCTGTATGGTCGAGGGAGAAGAATACGATCATGAAAGGACATACAACATGAGTGACTGGGAAATTTACGACAAACGGTTTCGTGATCTGGTCCTGCCGACCGTAAAACTCGAGAAGCTCTTTACGGGCGCACTCTGGGCCGAAGGGCCGGTGTGGTTTGCGGACGGCGAGTATCTGCTTTTCAGTGACATTCCGAATAACCGGATGCTCCGCTGGGCGGAAGGCGCCTCGGTGAGCACTTTCCGTGCTCCATCCCGATTTTCCAACGGAAACACGCGCGACAGGGCCGGAAGGCTTGTAAGCTGCGAGCACGGGAGCAGGCGAGTTACCCGCACGGAGCCGGACGGGAGTATTACCGTTGTTGCAGACTCGTACAATGGCGGGCGGCTCAACTCTCCGAACGATGTAGTGGTGTCGGCGGACGGTGCAATCTGGTTCACGGATCCCCCGTACGGCATTCTCTCGGATTATGAAGGCGGGAAGGCGGATTCAGAGCAGAGCGGCAACCATGTCTTTCGCGTGGATCCTGCAAGCAGGAAGGTGGAGATAGCCACGGACGATTTCGACAAGCCGAACGGCCTTGCATTCTCTCCGGATGAAAAGCTGCTCTATATTGCGGATTCGGGCGCTTCCCACGCGGAAGACGGTCCTCATCACGTTCGGAAGTTCCTCGTTGCAGACGGGAAGCTTACCGGAGGCGACGTATTTGCCGAGATTTCCCCGGGGGTTCCGGATGGGTTGCGGGTGGATACCGAGGGAAATGTCTGGATAAGCTGCGGGGACGGAGTGCTCTGTTATTCCGCTGCGGGAGAGCCGCTTGGCAAAATCCTGGTTCCGGAAACGGTTGCAAACCTCACCTTCGGCGGTCCGAAGAGAAACCGGCTTTTCATGACTGCGCACACCTCCCTGTATGCCCTGTACGTGAACGCACGCGGCTCGCAGTTGCCCTGAGGATGAACATTCGTTCCAGTCACTTGTGCGAATGTATGGCCGATACGCCTTTGCGGTTGTGCGCGAAAAGAGTATACTAGACTCACCATGGACTACGCAGATATTGCAGCATATCCGAAGAACAGAGTGGCTGCGACAATACGGCGCCTGTATTCGGATCCGCAGTTCAAAGCCATTCTCGAGAAAGCGCGGGAACTTCCCCGACTTTTCCACAAGGAAAATCTTGCTTCTCTCTTCCACTGGGTAAAGACCTTCTCTTCAATAGAAGAGTTCCAGGGAATGATGTTTCACCTGATCAATTTCAATCTTCGGACCACGAGCGATGGACTGACCGCAACGGGGCTTGAGAGTATTCACGAACACACCTCGCGTCTTTTCCTTTCAAACCATCGAAGTACAACGCTCGACACCGCATATCTCAACTATCTGCTTGCGCTCCAGGGGCATGAGACCATCTACAGTGCAGCCGGAGACAATCTCATGAAGACTGCCTGGATTCAGCATCTGATCCGGCTGAACAAGGGATTCATTGTCAAGCGCACCGTTCCGGGGATTGAAGAGAAGCTTGCCGAGGCCCGGCGGCTGTCCAGCTATATTCTGGAGCTGCTTCACGGCGGCAACTCGGTGTGGATTGCCCACCGGGGCGGACGGGCAAAGAACGGAGACGACAGGACAGACTCATCGGTTCTGAAGATGCTTACCATGAACCATGCCTTTCATAGCTTCGGCGAGTGGTCGACAAAGGTCAATATTCAGCCAATGACCATCTCCTGGGAACAGCTTCCCCAGGATGAAGTGCTTGCGCGGGAAGTTGCCGGTGAGCTCGAGTCCAGCACCGTGCATCGGGATCTCATGAACATTCTTGGAGAAATAAAGATCTGGAAGGGGCGTGTCCACATCGCCTTCGGCAGGCGCGTTTCAGGCGAGAACCGGAGGGAGATCGTTCAATCGCTCGACCGGGAAATCCAGAGCAACTATCGGCTGTGGGATGCAAACTGGCTTGCCTTTGTGCGGACGAACTCGGTATCCCAGGCAGACCGCGCAATGATTCTTTCTCTGGTCGATCTGGAGCGGGCGGAGCGGGTGTTGAGCCGGGTGTCGGAAATGACATCTGCAACCGGAAATGCCTTCCTGGCCATGTACGCGCGGCCGGTCGTAAACGCTCTTGCACACGCGGGTACGGTTCAGTCCCTCATAGAGGACCAGGCGGTACGCTTTGCGGCACCTGTCCAGATCTCGGAGACTCCAAAGTAAAAACGGGCGGCCAATTCGGCCGCCGTTCTTTTCTCTATCCTGCCCTTAATCTGTTCGCAGCTTCTACCATATTCTCCAGTGCCGGCCGCACTTCGTCCCAGGACCGTGTCTTCAGACCGCAATCGGGGTTTACCCAGAGCTGCCCTGCGTCCACCACCCGGGATGCCTTCCGCAGCAGATCTTCCATCTGTTCAACGGGAGGTATGCGTGGAGAGTGGATGTCGTACACTCCGGGACCGATTTCGTTCGGATAGCGGTACTGCCGGAAGGCGTCCAGGAGTTCCATATCGCTGCGCGAGGTTTCCATGGATATGACGTCTGCATCCAGGCTTGCAATTGCACCGATGATGTCGTTGAACTCTGCGTAACACATGTGAGTGTGGATCTGCGTCCGATCCGACACTCCCGTGGTGGCAATCCTGAAACTCCGCGCTGCCCATTCCAGATACTCTGTCCACCGGTCCTGCCGGAGCGGAAGCCCTTCCCTGAGCGCGGGTTCATCTATCTGAATAATCCTGATTCCGGCCGCCTCCAGATCGGTTACCTCGTCCCGGATGGCAAGGGCAATCTGAAGAGCGGTATCCGCACGCGGCTGATCGTCCCGGACGAAGGACCACTGGAGAATCGTTATCGGTCCGGTGAGCATGCCCTTGACCGGCCGCGCAGTCAGCGATTGCGCGAACCGGGCCCACTCCACGGTAATGGGACCCCTGCGCGACAGATCGCCGAAGATGACCGGTGGCTTGACGCAGCGGGACCCGTAACTCTGGACCCAGCCGGCATCCGTTGCAGTGAATCCTTCAAGGTGTTCACCGAAATACTCGACCATGTCGTTGCGTTCGGGTTCGCCATGCACCAGAACATCCAGGCCTATTGAGTTCTGGAAATCAATGACACGCCGGATTTCCCCTTTCAGGAACTCATTGTACTGTTCGCGCGAGATCTCCTTCTTCCTGAACGCCGAACGTTGAAGGCGGATCTCCCGGGTCTGTGGAAAGGAGCCGATAGTCGTTGTGGGAAACCGCGGGAGCCCGAGCGCCTCTTCCTGCACCAGATGACGCACAGCGTACCCGCTCTTCCTCCGCGCCATCGTCTCGTCAATGCCCGCTACACGTTGCGCGACAACCGGGTTCGACCTTCGTGGGCTCTGTTTCCGCCGGGCAAGTGCCTCACTGTTTTCCCGTAAGGCTTCTTCCACATCCTCCCCGTTTGCGGCCCTGGTCAGGGTGGTGATCTCATCCAGCTTCTGACGGGCAAAGGCGAGCCATTCGCGGATTTCCGGATCCAGTCCGTGTTCGTGTTCAAGGTCTACGGGTGTGTGAATGAGCGAGCAGGACGGAGCAATCTCTACGCGATCCGCTCCGAGCGTTTCGACAGCACGGGCAACCACCCGGGATGCGGCGGTCAAATCCGTTTTCCACACATTGCGTCCGTCCACCAGACCGAGGGAGAGTGTTTTTCCCTGTTTCGCCGCATGGTCAATGAGCCGGTCCGACTCGGACTTCCCGCGCACGAGATCCGCATGGACACCCGCCACCGGGAGGTCGAAAATCAGATCGAGATTTTCCTGCATCTCACCGAAGTAGGTGGCCAGGGTAATTTCGATGCCGGGCACCTCCCCGGCAATGGTGCGGTACGTTTTTTTCAATGCCTGAATCTGGCGCGGGTCCAGGTCCGTCGCGCAGATCGGTTCATCCATCTGTACCCGGACGGCGCCCTCCGCGGAAAGTCGTTTGAGAAGCTCTCCGTAGACGGCAAGCAGATCCTCAAGCCTGTCCAGTGCGTCCAGCGGCAATGAGCCGTCTTTTCTGCTCTTCGCAAGCGACAGGAAGGTGGCAGGCCCGACGAGGACGGGTCGCGTCTCAATGCCGAGCGATCGGGCTTCCCGGTATTCGCGCACCGGTTTGTCGTCGAAGAGCGAGAAGCGGGTTCCGGCTTCTATCTCCGGAACGATGTAGTGGTAGTTGGTGTCGAACCACTTTGTCATCTCCATTGCGGTGCTGCCGCCGGTCCCATCCTCGTTCCGCTCACCCCGGGCCATGGCGAAGTAACCGGAAAGCGGGTCCCGGTCGGCAGTTTCGGCGTAACGCTCGGGTATTGCTCCGACGCAGAAGGCCATGTCCAGCACGTGATCGTAGAGCGAAAAATCGTTCGATGGAATCACGTCTATTCCTGCGTCCCGCTGTATCTCCCAGTTCCTGCGGCGGAGCATCGCCGTGCCGGACAACAGCTCCTCCCGGTCTGTTTTCCCGCCCCAATACGCTTCGAGCGCCCGTTTGAGCTCCCGGCGCGCACCAATTCTTGGATATCCCAGTGTCGCACTGCGTGCCATAACTACTCCTTCTCTCTCTTTTTCGCAACGACAACGATTGTCCGTATGAGCGGATACTCCCCGTCGCTTCCAAACTCGCTCTGCTGCAGTTCCTTCATTCCCGCGCTCTCTATCCATCGCTTCAGGTCCTGCCCGGAGAAACCCATCCACAGATCCCCGAAATGCTCTCGAAGCCACTCTTCGCCGTGCGATGCGAGGTCCAGGATGACCACGCGGCCTCCCGGCTCGAGTATTCGCGAGGCCTCTGCAATGGCTCGTCCGGGCCGGGCAATATGATGGAGCGCGTGTGAAAAGACGACGAGGTCCGCGCTTGCATCCGGGAATGGAAGTGCTTCCGCCTCCGCCCGCACGAACCGGGGCGCGCCCGGCCCGGCATTGAGGGATTGCGCAAGGCGTATCTGCTCTTCCGAATTATCCACTCCCACAACTTCGTTTCCCGACCGTGCTATCAGGGCCGAAAGCCGACCGTTTCCGCACCCCACGTCCACTATCCTGCGTCCAAAGAGCATACCGGCAAGGGCGAATGCTTCAGCGTCCCAGGTCTGGCCCGGCGAGCGCCTGTTTTGTGAATGCACGCTGTCGAAGAACGCGAGGGATGCCTCCCGCCGTGCGCGCAGCACACCCTCCAGGCGCAGCTGGTCCGTCTCGTTCCAGTCTCCGGTCTCCGCTGCGCCAAGCACCTCCTGGACAATGGGAGGAAGCTCTCCATCCGGGCTGCGAATGAGGCGGTAATAGATGAACTTGCCGTCCCGACGGCTTCCGACAATGCCCACCGACCGGAGCTTCGCAAGGTGGGCCGAAATGGACGACTGCCCCTGTTCAAGCACCTGCTGCAGCTCCTGCACGGAGAGCTCGTTTCCGTCAAGGACCGCGAGCAGCCGCTGCCGGGTAACATCCGAAAGAATCTTGAATAGCTCGGTAAGCTCATTGATTGTCGCCATGTTATATTAATACATAATGATTCAATGATATGTCAAGTCCAGGTAGAAGAATTTCCTGCACAGCATCGGCATAATGATCTGCGCACCGTCCCCGAACCTGTGCTACACTGTTGAATCAGCGAAACCTGATTAACAAACATCCGGGGGAGTGGAACATCAGATGGCAACCGAGGCGCCACCAGCGCGAATTCTTGTAGTGGAGGATGATGCGGTAGTCGCTCTTAACGAGATCGATATGCTTGAACGCAACGGTTATCGGGTGGACTCGGTCCGGTCAGGGGAAGCTGCCGTGCGGCAGGCTACGGACCCTGACATTGACCTCGTCCTCATGGATATCCGTCTCGGGGATGGCATCGGTGGAGACGAGGCAGCCAGGCGAATTATCGAAGGGCGGGATGTTCCCATCGTGTTTGTGACCCAGTTCACTGACGCGGAGGTCGTTCGCAGTGTCCACGATATCCCCCGCTATGGATATGTGGTGAAAAGTTGCGGCGAGTTTGTGTTTCTTGACGCCGTGTCGCATGCACTCGAGCGTTCTGCGTCCTGGAAGCGCGCCCAGGAGTATCAGTTTCTGTTCGAGCGGCTACCGGATACCGTTGCCTATCTGGATGCGAACCTCAAACCAATCCGGTTCATGGGGGGGGCCGGTCCGCTTGCCTCCTACGACGAGGAAGCGGTAGGGCAGATGGAGCCATTTTCGATTGTCCATCCGGAAGACGTGGAGGAGCTCAGGCGAAAGATTACGGAAACCGTCGCGCGCGGTCTCCCGTATCTCAATGCCTCGTACCGGGTTCGGATCAAGGACGGATCCTACGCCTGGATAGAGAGCGCGAGCCGTCATCTCTACCGTCCGGACGGATCACTGGAGGGTGTTCTTGTGCTCTACCGGGACATCTCCGTGCGCAAACGAGTGGAGGAGGATGCGGCTCGACTCCTGCGCACGAATGAGCTCCTCCTGCATGAGGTGCACCACCGGGTCAAGAACGACATGGCTATAATCCGTTCCATGCTCTCCATGCAGGCAATGAGACATGAGAATCGGGAGATGGTCGCCGCACTCGAAGAGGCAATGAGCCGGATTTCCGTAATGGAAAAAATCTATGAAAGCCTCTATCTGCGGGAGAATGTTGGCGAGCTTTCACTTCGTCGATTTCTGGGGGGGCTTCTGGACTCCATTGCCGAAGTCTCGCAGATTGGCACGCCGATTGATCTGCGGCGGGAGATCGCGGATGTGGTTATACCGTCCAGCCGTGCATTTGCCGTTGGAATCATCGTCAACGAACTTGTAACCAACGCCTACAAATATGCATTCGTGTCTATTCCGCGTGGTCGGATCGACATTGTGGCGCAGATGATCGGCACCGACCGGCTGGAGATTTCGGTTTCGGACAACGGTACCGGCATGAAGGTGACCAGTCTGGATCCGGCAATGGGATTTGGCCTGCAGATGGTGAACGCGCTTGCCCGTCAGCACGGTGGAACCATGGCTATTCACGCTCCGCGTACGGGTTCAAAGATCACTGTGGAGATTGCCGTTAGCTAGGTCCGGGACGAGTCCCCTGCTTCCATCAACACGGTTGTTGATACCACAGGAGTGCCATAGCGGTACTCACGGTAGCCATCTCCCCGTATCTCGTGCAAATAGAAGGAACCGGTCCCGTTTGATCCGCCGACGTCCGGTGACATGCCGCTCGCAGGCAATCCATGGGTTTCGCTCACGAAACCCGGATTCTCGTAGCCCTGGTGCATCCATCGCTCATAGTCATCCGTGCTTGCGGCAATTCCCTCGCCGACGAGGTTTTCGGGCCATCGGGAAATCACTTCAATTGCTCCCGCAGCTATTTTTCCCTTAAGAAGGATCATGGTGTTGCCGGAACCATAGGAGCTGATCAGCACCGACTTTCCAATAATGGATTCGCCTTCGACTGCGTACCGATCCTGAAGAAGGGATGCGAGGGCGATGAATACCGATGCGGTATAGGTGTTGCCGGTATCCGCAATGGGTTCGAGCGATCGGTACAGCCCCCGTTCGGCCATATGCTTGCGGGCCTGTTCGGCATCCAGACCTGCATGATTCTCGAACATCTTCTCCAGGGCAATTCCCGGCATGTTCCTGAATGGCGCATGCAGGACAAAATAGTCGGTAGACATCAGGGTGTCCCGTACGGTGGTCCCGTTTCGTCCCGCAAAGTCTGCCAGGGCGCCGTCCAGGCTGTCCCTGTAGCAGATCATTGAGTACTGCCCTTTCACTTTTGCCGTAATTGAACCGAGCGGGCGGAAGAAATCGTCGACATCGTTGGAATAGAAGCCGGGATGGGAAACGTCCAGTTCGAGCAGGGCAGGGTTCCGCTCAAGGAGAAGCGCCGCTGCGCCCGCGCCCTGCGTTACTTCGGCGGTGGATTTTCCTTCGTATCGTGCTATGTCGCTGGCGGTCACAACGCCGTAATCCTCGCTGTCCGCGGACACGGCGAGCAATGCGGCGGTGGTCAGGATTGCGGCTGTTGCTCCGGCACATGCATGCTGCATCTGATAGCTTGCGATATGCGATGGGACTTGATAGCCTGCCTGCACGAGCATTCCCTGAACGTACGCCGAGAGCGGCTTCGAGTAGTCGAGCGATGTCTCGGTGCCGGAGATCAGATAGCGCATGGCGCGGATATCGCGCTCGCTCATTCGTGCAAGGAGCCGTGCCGTAGCTGATGCGGCCATGGTTGCGCTGTCTTCCCAGGGCCTGGGAAAGCGGATGGATCTCTGTCCGGTGGTGCGAAGGGCGCGTTCAAAATGTCGTTGCATGGTGGGAAGGCTCTTGAGGCGGTACGCAACGAGAGTATCGAGGTCCATGCGAGGTTCGGGGGAATAGAGTGCAATGTCTCCTATCCCAACTGTGGTGTGGTTCACGTTTGCCTCCCGATCGGCACAGACCGTAACGACCGCGCCGAGTATAATCAAATGTACCATGAGCACTTTACCGTGTAAAGTACTCTGCAATGCGTAATTCACGCACTTGTGCGCGAAAACAACGCTGAAACCGGAAAGTTCCGCAGCAGCTCGCTCAGGCGTAGCTTACCGTCTTCGGGAACAGTGTGGTGCTCTTCTGTAAAGATATCAATTATTTCGGCGTGGGGAAGGGTAATCGATGTATCTTCCCAGCGGACGGGCAAGGGAATTTCCGCTCCATCGAGCAATTTCATGACGAGCCGTGGCGCAACAATTATGACGAACGTGTCTTCGAGCTGCCGGATAAAGGCCACGACGCTCCCGGCGTACGTGCCTGCTACTTCAACCGGTTCGTAGCTGCCCATAGCGAACAGATCGGGATACCGCGAGCGCAGGTCGAGCACGCGCGCGAGCACGTACTGCTTGACCGCGCCGTTTCTCCATTTTTCGAGCAGGCCTTTGTACGCGGCGTCGCCGTCCCACGAGGTGCGATACCCTGCGCGCAGGGGAAAATCCACCGCTCGCCGGTTGTCGGGATCCACGAGGCTGAAGTCCCACAGTTCGCATCCCTGGTAGGTATCCGGTACTCCGGGGACGGTGAGTTTGAGGGCGAGCTGAGACAGACTGTTCACCGCTCCGGCGGGTGCAATCCGGCCAACGAAACTCTCGATCTCCCTCAGCACACTCTTTCCCCTTCGGGCGCTGAGCAGGGATTCGATGAACCGGACCATTGCCTCTTCGTATGCCTCGTTCCTGCCGGTCCAGCTTGTCCGCACCTTCGCTTCCCGCGCGGCCTTCAGCATGTATTCGGTGATTCGCGCTGTGTACGCTTCTATTCCTGCATAGTCGGGGCCCGTGAGTTCGTACGGCCATGTCCCTGCAAGCGTCTGATAGAGCAGGTACTCGTCGGATGGAGAGGGTGCAGGTTCTTCGTCTACGGTCGATCGGAAGAAGCTTGCAAGCTCGGTCATCCGGTCGGCAAATGCATTCCAGAGCTCGGGGACCTCACTCAACACTGCAAGTCGCATGCGGACATCTTCTCCCCGTTTGTGGTCGTGCGTTGCGGTGGCAATCATAGAGAACGGGGAAGACACCAGGCGGCTACGGTTTTCAAGGTGAAACGCCTGCGGGCTCGAGTAGAAACGGACAGGATCTCCGCCCACCTCGTTTCGGGCAATAAAGCGCACGTAGCGGTAGAAGGCGGTGTCTTCAATGGATTTCGCCATGACAGGCCCCGTCAACTGTTGAAACCGCATTGCAAGATCGACTACTTCGGATTTTCTATACTCCCGGCGGCCGCCGTTTCCCTTCTTCCGTGAAGCAAGATCAGTGGTCAATACGTCGTGGATGAAGTCGTAGATCGACGTTTCCGGGCGCGTAGTATGTTTCTTTGCCCGTGCGACCGCCCAGGCTATGTCCCTGCGGTCTTCTTCGGTCGCCCCCGTTCCGTCTACATAGGTCCGGTACACGGGAAAATGCGCAACGGTGTCCGCAAGTGCATTCCGAAATCCAATACGGGAAAAGTCGCGTGTCCGCCTGCTCTGTTTCGCAAGACGCGTGAACCGGTTCGCGAGCACGTTCAACTCGCTTGCCAGACTGTCGAACATGACGCGGTATTTCGCACTGAGTGTGGTTTGGTCGTATGAGGGATCGTCAACAGAGTATTTCTTGTACGTTTCGTCGAGCGCTGCTTCCCCATCCGGGTCGTTGAACAGACCCTGAAGAAGATTGAGGTACTCATACCCGGTGGTTCCGCTGACCTGCCAGCTGTCCCGCAGCTGCTCATGATGCGCAAGGATCTTCTCCACAAGCACATAGAGGGGCTGGCCAATTCGTGCGGTGGAGGCCTCAGACTCACTTCTGCCGGATACGATGAAGGCCGCGCGCTGTTGAAGGCGCTCAAAGTATTCGGCGGGATTGTAGAGTCCATCAACGTGGTCCAGGCGGATCCCCTGGATCTTGTGTTCCTGCAACAGTCTGAAGACCAGCCCGTGCGTCAGCTCGAAGAGCTCCGGATCTTCCATCCGTATTGCTGCGAGATCGTTGATGTCGAAGAAGCGCCGGTAGTTTATCTCGTTGGAAGCGACCCGCCAGTAGGACGGACGGTACGCCTGGCGGTCAAGGAGATTGTGCAGCTCATCGAAACTCCGTGGATCTCCCGGCGTGCCGTTGTAGCGGCGAAGGACAGCCTCCAGTGCGTGTGAAGCCTCGGGCTCATTGCGGAAAAGCGTTGCAAGGGACCTTTTTATATCGCCCGCTTCATTATGCTCGACCGCCTGTTTTCGTGGCTGGCTGCTGCCCTTGCCAATCCGTACGGCGCGCCTGCTCAAATCGGTCAGAGAGCGAACGGCCTCCGACCCGGCGCTATCGATTTCCCGTATTACCTCGCGCAGGATAATTGAATAGTGTCGAATTGCGATCGGAAAACAATGCGTGTAGCAGAAAGCGCTGAAGGTTCCCTCTTCCCGGGAGAATGCGAGGGAGATCTCTCCGTTTTCGAGTACTGTACCGTACTGATCTCCGAGAACCGGCAGCAGCACCTTGCCCTCCAGGCTCTTTTCGAATGGATGCCAGTCGATGTCGAAGAAGCGCGCATAGGGAGATGCGGGGCCCCACTCCAGGACATCGAGCCACCATCCGTTGTCCGCGCCGCCGACACCCATGTGGTTGGGTACGAAGTCCAGGATAAATCCCATTCCGTGTTCATGAAGTGTCTGGATCAAAGCGTCGAACTCTTCCATGGTGCCGATTTCCGGATTAAGCCGTGAGTGATCGACTATGTCGTACCCGTGAGTGGAGCCGGGCCGGGCAAGCAGAATGGGAGAACCGTAGATATGACTGAACCCCATGGAGGCCAGATAGGGAACGAGGCTGCGCGCGCGGTTGAAGGTGAAATCCGCGTTGAACTGGAGCCGAATTGTTGCGCGCGGGTACGCCGGTGGGCCGGAGATGCTCACGCTCGATCCTCCGGACCCGCATGGTATGCGGCGACGGCATGTTCGGGAACTGTTCCCGCGTCTATGTCGTTGTGCGCTGCTGCCGGGTGGACGAAGACCCGTTCACCGGAGCCGGAAACAATTTCCCGAGCATCCGCGGGAACCGGGTGTTCGGCTGCGCTCAGGTTGGAAAGTAGCGTCCAGCTGCTTCCGTCTGAAAGCCGCCAGATGAACGTGTCGACCCCATTGTCTTCAGAGCCGGATCCGCCGGTGAACGTTGCACCGCTCATCTTTCCGGCAAGGTACCGGCGTCGGAGCGCAAAGAGTGTTCGGTACAGCTGGCTGCGGCCCGCATTGGCTTCCGCGTCCTTCCACCGGAGAACCGATCGGTTGCGTGTCTCCTTGTCGTTGGGATCGGGGATGTTCCTGCGGGTCTCCGGATCCCGAAACTGCGGAAAGGACGCGAACTCCCGCCGTCTTCCGTCACGCACCGCCTCGGCGAGTTCGTCGTGAAAGTCGCAGAAGTACTGGAAGGGAGTGGTCGCTCCCCACTCTTCCCCCATGAACAGGAGCGGAATGTGGGGCGCGAGACACTGAATGCAGATGAGCGCTTCGAGTAGTTCAGGCTCGCAGAGCACCGTGAGCCGCTCGCCGAGTGCGCGGTTTCCAATCTGATCGTGATTCTGGAGGAAGTTGATGAACACTGTCGGCGGAAGGTGCGCGCCGGAGTTTCTGCGCACGAATCCTTCGGTCAGGGTCTTTCGCAGAAGCCGTCCGCTCTCTTTCGCAAAGGTCGCATAGTAGCCGTTCGATTCGCCGGTCGCCAGGGTGTGTGCGGCGTGGTGGAAATCGTCGTTCCATTGTGCGGTAAACGTGTCCGCACGGCCCGGCTCCAGGAGAGACGCATCGTTCCTGTCGTTTTCCAGGACAAGGTGCACATGGCGTCCTGCTTCGGTCTGTTCATGCACCCTTCGCGCAAGTTCGTTCAGGAAGTGCTCGGTCCCATGATCGGCGTTTGCCGGGTCGTGGATAGCATGGACCGCATCCAGCCTGAGTCCGTCAATGAAATACTCTTCAATCCAGTAGAGCGCGTTATGAATGAAGAACTCGCGTACTGCAGGTTTTCGAAAATCGATTGCATCTCCCCACGGCGTGGTGACCTCCGAGGTAAAGAACTCCCCGGCGTAGGTCCACAGATAATTGCCGTCCGGACCGAAGTGATTGTACACGACATCGAGCAAGACCATGATCCCGCGGGAATGCGCGGCATCCACAAGGCGTTTCAGATCATCCGGTCTTCCATAGGAAGAGTCCGGAGCGTAGGGGAGTACGCCGTCGTAGCCCCATCCGCGCGTGCCGGAGAAGTCCGCAACCGGCATTATTTCGATAGCGGTAATACCGATGGATGCAAGGTGGTCGAGTTTTTCAATTGCCGCGTTGAAGGTGCCTTCGGACGTGAATGTGCCGATGTGCAGCTCGTAGAGTATGCAGTCCTCCCACGGCCGGCCCCGCCATTCGGGCAGTTGCCACCGGTATGAGCCGGGGTCCACCACTTCACTTGGTCCGTGGACATCTTCCGGCTGAAAGCGGGATGCCGGATCCGGAACGAGCTGTGTGTTGTCTATCCGGTAGTGGTAACGGGAGCCCGGCCGGGCGATGCCGGTTCTCCCCGAAAAAAGACCATTCTCCCCGCGGGAGAGTGGGACTGTCCGGTCATTGCCCGCTCCTGTGTGGACAATCAGGTCAACTTCCGTTGCACCCGGAGCCCAGAGCCTGAACGCCGTTTCTTCCGCGGTGAAATGGGCGCCAAACGGGATTGTGTGGACTCGGGTCATTCTTCGTCCTTTCGTATGAGGACCATGAGCGAATGTGCGGGGACCTCCCCTTCGAAACAGCCGTTCCCGGTCGTTCCCTGTACGCTGTCAATAAGGACCGACCAGCAGGCGCTCGCGTGGTTTTCGGGGAGCGTGCAGTCGACGGCGGAATCCGCGCTGTTCATGAGGACCAGGAACGTGTCGTCCGGCTCTGGCTCCCCGCGAAGGGTCAGATACTTTAGGCCCGCTTCTCCGCTGAGGAGGATTCCAATGAACCGAAGCTCTCCGTTGTGCCAGTCCAATTCTTCCATCTCCGCCCCGTCCGCCCGAAGCCAGGTGACGTCCTTGACCTCCGTTCCCGGGATGATCTGCCCCTTGAAGAACCGGGAGCGACGGAAGATGATGTGGTCCCGTCGAAGCTGGATGAGGCTGCGGGTGAACTCGAGCAGTTCACGTCCTTCTGCGGAACTGGCACGACTCCAGTCAATCCAGCTGATCTCGTTGTTCTGGCAGTATGCGTTGTTGTTCCCTTTCTGTGTCTTGCCTATCTCGTCGCCTGCGCTGATCATGGGGACCCCCTGTGACAACAGGAGGGTAGCAAGCAGGTTTCTCATCTGCTGAAGGCGCAGGGTGCGGACGGTACGGTCGTTTGTCTCACCGTCGGTGCCGCAGTTCCAGCTGAAATTTTCGTCTTGACCGTCGCGGCTCTGCTCTCCGTTCGCCTGATTGTGCTTTTCGTTATAGGTGACCAGATCGCGCAGCGTAAAGCCGTCATGTGCAGTAATGAAGTTGACGCTTGCCCATGGGCGCCTGCCCCGGCGGGCAAACAGGTCGCTCGATCCGGAGACACGGGATGCGAGCTCCGGAACCTGCCCTTCATCGCCGCGCCAGAATCGACGCACGGTATTCCGGTACCGGTCGTTCCATTCCGCCCAGCCCGGAGGAAAGTTCCCCATCTGATAACCACCGGATCCCGTGTCCCAGGGTTCGGCAATGAGCTTGACACCCGAAAGGACCGGGTCCTGGGCAACCACGTCGAGGAAACCCGCATGGGGATCGTACTCGCCGTTTACGCGTGCAAGCGTAGTGGCGAGGTCGAACCGGAAACCGTCCACACGCATATCCTGTACCCAGTAGCGGAGCGAGTCGCTCACCATGCGAAGGACCTGAGGATGGCGCAATTCAAGTGCATTACCGGTGCCGGTGAAGTCGGCATAGTATCGTTCTGTGTCCGGCTGCAGATGGTAGTAGGTCCGGTTGTCGATTCCGCGGAAACAGAGTGTAGGACCGAGATGGTTTCCCTCCGCGGTATGGTTGTAAACGACATCCAGGATGACCTCGATCTCCGCGTCGTGCATTACCTGGACGAACGCCTTGAACCCGTTAATGCTGTTTCGGCTCAGGAACTCGGGCTGTGGCGCGAAGTATCCAATACTGTTGTAGCCCCAGTAGTTGTCCAGTCCTTTTTCCAGAAGGTTACGGTCGTGAACGAAGCCGTGCACCGGCAGCAGCTCGATTGCGGTTATACCCAGGTCTTTCAGATACTCCACCACCGCAGGGTGAGAGAGCCCCGCGAAGGTGCCCCGTATTTCCTCGGGGACCTCCGGGTGCCGCATGGTAAATCCTGCGGCGTGCATTTCGTAGATGACTGTCTGGTCCCAGCTCGTTTGCGGAGAGGGGATTTCTCCCCAGGTGAATGCAGGGTCAACCACCCGGCATTTGGGCATGTAGCGGGAGCTGTCCCGTGTGTCGAAGGACAGGTCCTTGCGTTTGTCTCCCAGCACATACCCGAAGTGGGAGGGATGCCAGTTTATCCTGCCGTGAAAGTCCCGCGCATACGGATCCAGCAGCAGCTTGTGATGGTTGAATCGGTGGCCGCTTTCCGGCTCGTATGGTCCGTAAACCCGATAGCCGTACAACTGCCCGGGGCGGGTATCCGGCAGGTACCCGTGCCATATCTCATGAGTGTATTCCGGAAGCGGTATCCGTTCGGTTTCCCGGTCCCCGTCATCACTGAAAAGACAGAGTTCAACTTTTTCGGCATGTGCTGAAAACAGCGCAAAGTTGGTGCCGGAGCCGTCCCAGGTTGCTCCAAGGGGGTAGGGACGCCCAGGCCAGACGCGCGATTTCACTGTGGACCTCCCCACGATATTGCTGCAAAAGAACTCAATATCATTGCTTCTATATTAGGAGAATTGCTCAGTCCTCGCAAGCGACCCTTCAGGGCTCGGAAATTGTTCCTGTGTGCGAACTGAAACTCGTTGCGGAACACTCCGGCAGGGTGTACCATACATAGTATAATTACTATACACACCATGTGCTGAACATCCATCAAGCCTGACCGGTCCACAAGGAGGCGCAGTATGAGCATTGGGAAGCGACCCTGGTTTGCCCTGATGGTTCTTCTTCTCTGCATGACAGTACCGACGTATCGTGCCGTCGCGCAGGCAGATCTGAAACAGTATGTTGCCCTGATCGAAACCAATTATCATAAGGAGACGCGGGACACCTTTGTTTCACTGGCCAACTACTTCTCCGACCAGGGGAGCAAGGCCCTTGCTAACTATTTCCGGGCCCAGGCTCAGGGCGGTGGTTTCGGTACCGGTTGGGTATACGTCGCAGGAGACGGCGAAAACTTCATCATTACCAACAGGCACGTTGTCTCGCAGGCAGCCACGGTGAATATCAAATTCGAGCAGCCTGACGGGAGCTATAAGATCTACGAGAATGCTCCCATTGTCTACGCGGACGACTACATGGATCTCGCCGTCGTGCAGTTTCCGGGACGTGCACGCGTGTTCTCTCGCGGGTTCCCGATCGACACCTCCTTCAAGCCGGATGGCACCCAGTTGTTTTCCGCGGGCTTCCCGGCTTTCGGCGGTTCACCGCTCTGGCAGTTTTCAACAGGGATTGTTACAAACTCGCGAGCCAGACCGACCGGCTTCACCGGATACGACTATCTCGTCCAGCACTCTGCGCAGATCGACAGCGGAAACAGCGGCGGGCCCCTCATGGTGCGGGATCCTTCGAGTGTAACCGGATTTGCGGTTATCGGGGTGAACACCTGGAAGGCGCTTCAGAGAGAGAACACGAACTTCTCAATTCCGGCGAAGGATCTGCCGGCACTTCTGTCGAATGCCCGGAAAGCCATTGTTTCCCGGTCTTCAGGGAGCCTGATGCGCGGAGACCTCGAGCGAGCCTGCGAGATTCTTGCTTCGGAACTCCGTGCTCCGAAACCTGCAACAGACCGGATAGACCGTTTCATTTCATACGCCATTGTCGGACGGCGCGGATGGAGTGCATTCGAGCAGCGGCTGCAAAATACCCGGGAAGCGGCAAAATCCCAGCTGGAAAAGGATTTTCTCGATAACCCGATCGAAGTCATGAGAACGAGTCTCTTTCATCAGTTCTGGACAACGCTCAAGTCCGGCGGCACTGCGGGTTCCGTCGCGTTCGAGTCCATCAGTGCAGCGGGAGGCGAGATGCTCTCCCGTGCGGATGCACGGGAGGTTCTTACAGATTTCACCGAGAAGGACAGCTCGGGCACAACGCTTCGTCTGCAGATTACCTGGACCTGGGAGTACGGACACTGGCGTGTGCTTGATTTTCAGATTCCACAACTTGCCCCGAAAGTTGCGGCCGGAACCGGCGGCGGAAAGGTTCAGGCCCCCGGGAACGCCGCCAAACCGAAGGAGGACGCGACACTCCTCCTTGTGGGGGGTGGTTTCCGGGCCGGAATAAGTAACGGATATGGCAGCATCTACAGCTACGCGAACTTCCCGACTGCCGGGGCGAACAGTGCGGATCAGGAAATATTCGGCTGGTCGGCCGGTGCGGCGGCCGAGCTTGTTATCTCCTATCCATTCTGGGTGGAAGCCCGCCTCAACCTTACGAACAATGGCCGGTACTACCACTGGCACAATCCGGCGGACGCGAACGCGCTGAACGACATCTGGGTCCATGAACAAATCCTCTACATCCAGATCCCGTTGCTTGCAAAGCTGCGGCTGCTCCTGGAGCCGGGATTCGGCCTTGTGTTCAGCGGTGGACCGGCCGTGAACCTGGCTGTCTCCACAGGCGGCACCGCCTGGGATTACTACGATGTGAAAAGCACACTGTCATCCACATGGTATGACGGTTTCCTGAACCCTTTTGCGCTCTCGGTAATGGCCGAAGTGGGAATGGAACTCGGGTTCGGCAACGGTCTGGTTGGATTTGCGGCGACCGTGGACTATCACCTGACGAACGACTTCAACTACTCGGGTGTGTCGGACAGCTCCCATTTCCTGAATCTGGTTGCAGGGGCGTATCTGAGGTTTCCTGTAGGCCTTCAGGGCAAGTAGCGGCAGCGACAACTCTACCGCGGACGGATATCGTCCGCGGTCCTTTCGGAAAACCGGTAGCCCTCGCTGTTCTGTTTTGCGGCGAACATTGCGTGGTCGGCAAGGCGGAGAATGTCCTCCGTGTCGACGTTGGTCGTAGAGAAAAGACAGATTCCAATGCTGGCGGTAACCGTGCACTCGCTGTTTTCCCAGGTCATTGGCCGGGAAATGCTCCAGACGAGCTTCTCGGCTATGGATTTCGCATCGTTCTTCCTGCCGACAGATTGCGCCACCACCACAAACTCGTCCCCGCCAATCCGATAGACTGAATCGGCGGTGCGGAGCGCCTCGCGGAGTCGGATTGCGACCATTCTGAGTACGTGGTCGCCGGCGCTGTGTCCCAGAAGGTCGTTTATGTTCTTGAACCCGTTGAGGTCAAGGTACATGAGCGCGTAGCGATGCGTGGTGTCGGTGGACCGCCGGTCTTCGATCGCCTCGAGCTGTTCGAACAGCGCCTTGCGGTTCGGCAGCCCCGTCAGCGCGTCGTGATACGCCATGTACTTCAACTCATCTTCAAATTTCCTGCGTGAGCTGATGTCCCGGATTACGACAAAGTCTGCAAGTTCGCGACGGAAGTGAATGAGACCAACGCTGATCTCCACGGGAATCCGAAAACCGTCCTTATGGAGGAGCAACGTCTCGAACAGTTCGGGAGACCCGTCCAGGAGATTGCCGTTTCCATAGAATTGCATAAGTCGGGGCAGCTCTTCGGGAGCCACAAAGTCCCGGTACGGCCGGCCGATCATGTCGCGAGCTCGACGGCCGAGCATGGTAGCCAGGGCATCGTTTGCTATCTGGACTGCATCTTCGCGAAGAAGGACAATACCGTCATTTGCCCGCTCAATGAGCGTGCGGTAGAGGGCCTCACTCTCCCGTACCGATTCGGTGAGAATCCGGAGGTCACTCAGGGTCAATGCGAGGCTCTTGTTTCGTCGCTCGAGCAGCCGGAAGGTGCGTTCGCGGCTGTATTCGACAAGAAAGGAAAAGAGAAAATTCACCAGAAGGGAAATAAGAAACCGGTTCACGAACATGCCTGAATACCGGGCAACGCTATAGGGCACAACACCCGAGACGATCAGCGCAATAAGCACGTACACGAAACCGAAGAGAATGGATCCGTTGCGGGTTCCCATGAGGAACAGCAGTACGGTAGGGAGCGCATAGAACCAGAGGTATCCGTGAAGTGTTCCCGCTCCCGCCATGAGAATGTAGAAAAGGTATGCGACAATGGTGCTTATTCCGACGGCTCCCGGAATGAGGGAGACAACTTTTCGACGTTGGACTACCAGCATGGCAGCGAGGACGCATATGTTTACGACGTTGAGAAGCGCAATGAGATGTCGACCATGGGCAAAGTTGGATACCGCGTAGTAGACGAAAATGACCACACCGAGACTCAGCGTAATGTTGGCCATTGCGAGCTTTCGGAGCGTGTCGGACGGAGTATCGTACGGAACCTCGCTGAGAATGAGCTTCTGAAATAATGACTTACCTTGCATTCATCACATCCGGCGCACCTATTTGAATACTATAAGTGAGGGACCGTGGTTTCGTCCACCGGGTCTTCCTGTTGCCGGGGGGAAATGCGAGGTCTATGCGTAGAAGTCGATGTGAGCACCCATGTAGGACGGAAGTGCAGTTCTTCTGTCTGTGCGCCGTCTCCGCCGATTTCGCGAACCATTTGGCGCTGTCGTGACGTTTCCGGAGCCGCTATTGACCGTGGGGGCCGGTTCGGTCTCACCGGACTGTTCAGGTTCAGTAAGCACGGGTTCCGGTTCCGCTCTCCAGCGTGCTTCGGAGGTGTATTCAACGGGTTTGGAATCGATCATGATTCTTCACCTCCTGTCTTAAAGATAATATGGAAAATACGAATCTGCAACGTTCCGTCCCTTGCACGTCGGCAGGCTCGTCTATGCTCGTTTCATATGACGTTGCCGCGACAAATGGATTTGCATAGCGGTTGAAGAGAAGCTCCTACATTCATACCGGGCTGCCGCTTCTGCCACAATGAGAACTCCTGCTTCTCTGCATTCTGAAACAAAATTTCTTGACAGCGTCGAATTTTCGCCAATATACTGAAATGAACGAAATTTTGTTTCATTCAGCTTCAAGGCAAGCTGGATTCATTCCAGGAGGAGGGAGAAATGGGTTTGAAAAGATCCGGGCTCATTCTTGTGGGGATTCTCGGGATTGCCGCTGCCGCGTTTGCAGGGGGAACCAAAGAACAGGGCGCAACGGGAACTGCACCGGCTCAGGCGGGAGCAGCAAAGACGGTTATTCAGTTCTGGACATGGAGACCGGAGGATGTCGATGGGTACAACAAGCTGCTCGCCGTGTTCGAGAAGCAGAATCCGGATATCCAGGTCGTGCAGACTGCTCAGAAGAACACCGAGTACAACACCATTCTGTCTGCGGCACTGAGTGGTGGCTCCGGGCCGGATGTGTTCCAGAGCAGGGCATACGGTGGACTGGCAACTTTTGCGGATTCGGGTTACATGGAACCGCTCGAGAAGTGGGTGCCAGAGCTGCAGAGTTTCTCGGCGGCAGCACGCCGGGGCGCCACATCCGTCAAAGACGGCAAGATTTACGGTGTGCCGTTTGCCAGTCAGACGCTCTTTGTCTACTACAACAAGAAGATGTACGAGAAACTGGGGCTGGAGGTCCCTCATACCTGGGCGCAGTTCCTTTCCAATCTGGCGGCAGAGAAGAAGGCCGGTATTCAGCCGCTGGCGAACGGTGGAAAAGACGGCTGGACGCTCGAAGTACTGATGGGCGCACTTGCTCCGAGTTTTTACGGTGCGAACGATTTCTTCGACAAGGTAGTGAAGGGAGAGACGACATTCGAAGATCCACATTTCGTCGCCGCAATCCAGAAGTTGAAAGATCTCATCCCGTACATGCCGAATCTCTACATGGGTGTAAGCTACACCGACATGCAGGCAGCGTTCATCAACGAGCAGGCGGGACATTTCATCGGCGGCTCCTTCGAAGCGGGCTACTTCTCTTCACAGAATCCGGATCTCCAATACGGCGAGTTCGCAGGCCCTTCGGCGAATGCGGGTGACCCGAACTACGTGTCGACCTACGCGGACGGTAACTTCAGCATGAACGCGTCCTCGACACACAAAGAGGCCGCTGCAAAACTCCTCCGGTTTTTCGCAGGCAAGACCACGGGCCAGTTCTTCATTGACAACCTGAAACAGGTCTCTGCGGTTCCGGGAGTAGATTCGAGTTCCAATCCATTTATTGAACGGGTACTCTCGCTGCAGAAGTACAACACGCCCTACATCTTTCTCGTCGGTTTCCGCTACCACCAGCCGACCGGTTCGGCACTTGCGCAGGCTGCCCTTCAGGGCATGTTTGCCGGCAAGTTGACGGCGGCCGAAGTGTGCAAGCAGATTCAGGACGGCATTGCCACGTACTACGCGCCGTTCAAGAAGTAGGACCATCTTTCCGGGCCGGCGGGCCGGCCCGGACCCTTTTCAAGGAGCTTTCATGACGAAAACGGACGTCCGGAAGGGACTATGGGTCACGTTCTTCGTGCTTCCAGGACTTGTTGTTGTTGCCGTTTTCATTTTGCTTCCGCTGTTTGTTTCGCTGTTCAACAGCCTGTTCAGCTGGAAGCAGCTCATTCGTGGAGATTTCGTCGGATTCGAAAATTTCCATCGGATCTTCGCCACCTTCCCCTATCGCGAACGCTTTTTCAACGCCATGGGCAACAACCTGAAGTGGTTCGTGGTAACCATGCTTGTCCAGAATACCACGGGCATCCTTTTCGGTTATCTGTTGAGCCGCAAGATTGCCGGACATGAGTTTTTTAAGCGGATCTTCTTTATCCCCGTGCTGTTTTCCATTGTTGCAGTCGGTTTTCTCTGGGGTCTGTACCTGAAGCCGAACGGATTGTTGAATGAGTTCCTGAAGCTCATCGGGATGCCCGGACTTACCCGTGCATGGCTCGGCCAGGAATCCATTGCCACGTTTTCTCTCATTGTCGTAAATATCTGGCGATGGGTCGGGTTCCCGTCCCTTGTGTTTCTTGCCGCAATTGACAGCATACCGACTGAGTGTCTCGAGGCGGCGTACCTCGATGGCGTACACGAATGGTCTCTGTTCTGGCGCATCGTGTTCCCGCTCATTCTCCCGTCGGTTACGGTCATCGCCGTGCTCACCATCATCGGCAGCCTCAACGTATTCGAACAGGTGTATACCATGACCGGACTCGACGGAGGGCCGAACTTTTCGACGGACACAATTGGAACACTCTTCTACCGGACGGCATTCGGTTCGGTGGACTCGGGTAATCCGGAGATTGGCATTGGAAGCGCAATTGGGGTGGTCATATACCTGCTCACGTTCATAGCGTCCATCGGCTCCATTGCGGCAACGCGTTCCCGGGAGGTCGAGCTATGACCACGGATCTTCGATACCGGGGAGCTCCCGCAGTCCGCAGGGTCCTGCTTGCGATCTTTCAGATTGTCATGATCGTCTATGCGTTCCTCATTTTCTACCCGCTTTTTAACATGGTGGTATCGTCGCTGAAGTCCACCCGCGAAATCTTTCAGCATCCGTTTTCACTTCCCGGACACCTGCTGTTAAGCAACTACCGCGTGGTGTGGGTGGATCGGGGGTTCGGCAGGTACTTCCTGAACAGCCTGTTCGTGACGCTTGTCGCAATGATATTTGTCGTTCTCTTCGGATCGATGGCTGCCTACGGGGTCTCGCGCTACAACTACCGTTTGCGGACCGTGATATACATGCTGTTCCTGAGTGGAATAATGCTTCCGCTGAAGGCGGCAGTCATACCGCTCTTTCTCCTGATCAAGAATCTTGGCCTCATGAATACACAGGCCTCCATCATCCTTATATTCCTTGCCATGGGACTGCCCTCAACGGTGTTCATCCTTTCGGGTTTCATGAAGGCCATTCCGAGAGATCTCGAGTATGCCGCGCGCATAGACGGGTGCAACGACTGGATGATCTACCGGCGCGTCGTTATGCCCATTGCGACACCGGCAATTGCCCTTGTTACGATCTACAACGCGGTGCCCCTGTGGAACGATTTCTTCTTTCCGCTGGTCTTTCTTCAGAGTGACGCGCTCAAGACCGTGCCGGTTGGTCTTGCCTCGTTCTTCGGGCAACACAGCACCAACTGGGGTCTGCTCTTTACCGGGCTTTCCATAGCAATTATCCCCATGCTCGGGCTCTATCTTTTCATGTCCCGCTACTTCATTCGTGGCATGACGGCAGGAGCAATAAAGTAGGAAAACGAAATGACAACAGCCGAGATTTTTTCCCTGAAACAGAAATATGAATCCAACTTGCTCGAATCCGTTGTCCCATTCTGGGAACGGCACTCGCTGGACAGCAAATACGGAGGTTACTTCTCCTGTCTTGATCGCGATGGCACCGTATTCGACACCGACAAGTTCGCCTGGATGCAGGGACGGGAGGTGTGGGGATTTTCCCGGCTGTTCACGCTTTACAACACGCAGCCTGCGGAACGGCGGGATCATTGGCTGGATCTTGCGCGTCGGGGAGCGGAGTTCCTGCGGGACCATGGCCAGGCGCCGACGGGGGACTGGTATTTTGCCCTTGATCGTTCAGGGCAGCCTCTTGTAGAGCCGTACAATATCTTTTCCGACTGTTTCATTGCGCTCGGATTTGCCGAGTACTATCGAGCAAGCGGCCTGCAGTGGGCACTCGACCTGTCACTCGGCACCTATCGGAGAATCCAGGAGCGGCTGGCGCGGCCGAAGGGCATCTGGACGAAGCAGATTTCACCGGCTCGTCCGCTCAAGGCCATGGCAATGCCCATGATCCAGATCTGGATGGCATGGGAGCTGCGCGGTCTGCTGCCGAACGCGGAGCTCGACCCCGTTATCAGTGCAAATATCGATCAGATATTCCGCCTTCACGTGGACACCGAACAACGTACCGTGTTCGAACGGGTGCTCCCGGATGGGAGTCATCCGGACACCATGGACGGCAGATTGTTGAATCCCGGGCACGCCCTCGAGGCGCTCTGGTTCATTATGCGGATCGCGGCGGAGCGTCGGGATACTCAGATGATCAATTCAATTGCCGATGCAATGCTCTGGTGTATAGACCGGGGTTGGGACAAAGAGTTTGGAGGAATCTACTACTACCGGGATGCGGCGGGGTTTCCGACGGAAAAACTCGAATCCGACATGAAGTTGTGGTGGGTTCACGCGGAGGCATTGTGTGCGTTTCTCCTTGCCTATAAGCTCACGGGTAGACCGGAGCACGAACAATGGTTCAAACGAATTGACGAGTATACTTTCGGGCATTTCCCGGATACTCTGCACGGCGAGTGGTACGGATATCTGAACAGACGGGGAGAAATTGCCCAGACCCTCAAGGGTGGGAAATGGAAGGGGTTTTTCCATGTCCCAAGAGCGCTGTTCACCTGTACCGGCTGGCTTGAGGAGATGGAGCGAGATTGTGCAGAAGAATGAAAAGGTGCCATCGAATACGGACACGACCGAGGAGATGCTCGAGAGCTACACCACCGAGCAGCAGAACTCCGCCTCCGCGGATATCGACACAAAGAGCTCGCTCGAAATTGTGACCATTATCAACTCGGAAGACCGCAGGGTACCCATGGCGGTCGAAGCAAACCTCGGCGTAATTGCTTCTCTTGTTGACGACGTTGTAGCCGCATTCAGACGAGGCGGCAAGCTCGTCTACATCGGTGCGGGAACATCCGGCCGGCTTGGAGTCCTCGATGCGTCCGAGTGTCCGCCTACATACGGAACACCTCCGGAGATGGTTCAGGGCCTTATTGCGGGTGGGAGTGCGGCGCTGACGCGTTCAGTTGAATCCGCCGAGGACAGGCCGGAGGATGGCGTTCGGGATCTCGTGAACATCGGATTCACCGCAAACGATGTGCTCGTCGGAATTACGGCTTCCGGACAGGCACCGTACGTGCTCGGCGCAATGGCGCATGCGCGCGACCTGGGTGCGGTTGTCGGCGCGGTGAGCTGCAACGGTAACTCGAAGACGTTCGAATACGCCAGGCACCGGATCTTCGTTGATGTTGGCCCTGAAGTCGTTACCGGCTCAACCCGGATGAAGGCCGGCACTGCCCAGAAACTGGTGCTGAACATGGTGACCACAGCCAGTATGATCCGGCTCGGAAAGGTGTATCGGAATCTCATGGTGGACCTTACGCCGGTAAATCGAAAACTTGTCGAACGATCCCGCAGACTCATTCGCCAGGCCACCGGCTGCAGCAAGTCCGAGGCCGATGAAGCATTTGCCGCCTCGGGCAGAAAGCCCAAGACCGCAATTGTAATGGTTCTGCTTGCTGTAGGCCGGGACCAGGCAAACCGCCTCCTGGAAGAGGCGGATGGGCATATTGGCACAGCCGTGGCCCTTTGGACGCGGGACAGTGAGGCAAACCGGTGATAGACAGCGCGCTTTTTGCCATCCGCGAACATTCACAGTCGCTCTCTGATGCGGAGGGAAAAGTTGCTGCCTACGTAATTGCCGAGTCCCGCCGGGTGCTGCATTACAATGTTGCCGAGCTTGCCCGGCAGAGCGGAGTAAGTCAGGCAGCGGTTGTACGATTCTGCAAACGCATTGGCGCAGACAGTTTTTCTGAATTCAAGATCCGGCTTGCCCGGGATGTATTCCACGGTTCGGACGACCGATTTCTTCCGGATCTGGAGCTGGAGTCGGACATGAGTCCGGCAGCAGTTGTCCGGGGAGTCATTGGAAGTCTGCAGAGGAGTCTTGCCGGCCTCGAGTCGGTGCTGGATGTCAAGCTGCTCGAACAGGCGGCGGATGCGGTCCTGAACGCAGACGCAATCTATGCTTTCGGTGTTGCTGCCTCGGGGCTCGTTGCCTCCGACCTGTATCAGAAACTCATGCGGGTGGGCATCCCGTGCACATTTGCCCCGGATACCGATGTGCAGATTACCGCAGCATGCAACCTTCGCCCCAATGATCTTGCATTCGTAATCTCCTATTCGGGCGAGACACCGGCCATGGTAGCCGTCGCCGAACAGGCGAGAATCCGGGGTGCAACCGTTATTACCCTTACCATGGACGGGAAGAACTCAGTCCGCGAGCTTTCGGACATACCGCTCGTAATTCCCGCCTCCGAAAGGGTCTACCGCACGGGCGCCGCAGTGTCGCGGATAAATCAGCTGACGGTGATCGACATTCTGTATTCCATAATTATATCCCGAAATCTCGATGAGTCCATTGCGGCAATCGAACGAACCATGGAAGCAACCCATTCAAAGAGGAAGTGAAGTGAAGTATGTCTTCGGTCTTGACGGTGGAGGCACTTCCAGCCGGTTGCGCATAGCGGACCTCTCGAACAGGGCAGTTATCCAGGAGACAGGGGAGGGAATTAACCCGAATGCGGTGGATGCTGAGTTCGTCGGCGATCGCCTCGAGGCGCTCTTTCTGAAGGCGGCAAAAGGGGTCGCAGATTTGGCATCTTCCGACTTTGCCTCAGGGTGCGTGGCAGTTGCCGGAATGGATAGAACCGAAGAGAAGAGCGAGTTCGAAGCAATTCTGCGAAAGCGCCTTGGATTCACCTGCCCACTCGTGCTTGTTTCGGATCCGGATGCGGCGCTTGTCGGAGGGCTTGGGACGCTTGCGGGGATGATTCTGATTGCCGGGACGGGGTCAATTGCTGTTGCCCGGCTCTCCGATGGTACCCGGTTTCGCTCAGGCGGTTTCGGCCACTACCTCGGTGACGAGGGGTCGGCATTCTTCATCGGGTTTCAGGCAATCAGGCGCTGTCTGCGCTCTCTCGAAGAGCGGGATCTTGCCACTGGAATGACCGAAGAGCTCATCAGCCATTTCGGACTCAACGCACCCGAAGATTTCGTGTCGTTCACCTATCGAAGATTCGACAAGGCGAGAATTGCCGGGGCTTCTCCTCTCGTTGCCCGGTATCGTGAGCAGGGCGATCCGCTTGCAAACGACATCTACAGCGAGGCGGTGGGAGAGCTTGTTACGCTTGTCCAGTCGGTCTACCGGCGCGCCGGCCGGCGGCTCACGAATACCGAACTGCTCTTGTGGGGAGGAGTCTTTGAGCACGACCGCTGGATGAAGGATCGCGTTGAAGGAGAGCTTCGCGCCCGGACGCCCGAGCTTCGCGTTCAGGAAGCTCGCAATGATGCAGCCTACGGCGCGTGCATGCTTGCGATTGAACGCGCGCGCTCCTGAAGAGTTGGGTTGGGTTTCAGAGTTTCTTTACGGATTCCCGGATAATGAGCTCTGTCGACAGAGTAATATGACGATAACGGGCGTCGCCGTTTCCCCGCAGGCGTTCAAGGAGAAGATCCGCGGCAAGCGTTGCTATCTGCGCTGCCGGCTGACGGACTGCGGTAATCCCCGGCTGGTAGATCTCGAAGATATCAACGTCGTCGAAACTTACAATGGAGATATCCTGCGGGATCTTCATGCCGAGTTCCTTGATGGCGCGCAATGCGCCAACACCTATCATGTAGTTTGCGGAGAACAGGGCGGTCGGCGGATTCGGAGTTTTCAGGAGCTTCATTGCGTTGATGTAGCCTGAGTCTTTGTACCAGGTACCATCCATTATAAGTCCCGGCTCAACCTGGATGCCCGCATGCTGGAATGCGTGCGCGAATCCCTTTTTTCGCTCGGAGGCGGTGTAATGGTGATTGCCCGGTCCCCCGAGGAAACCGATCCGACGGTGGCCCATTGATATCAGGTATTCCGTTGCCGTCCGTGCACCGCTCTGGTGGTCGGATGAGACTGCATCCGTGCTGAATCCCGGGAGGACATAGTCGTAGAACACGACCGGGATGTTGCGTTCCCGGTAGGGTTCAAAGTACTGGCGGCTTCGCGGAAGCGGATTCGCCACCAGGCCGTCGACATATCGGTCAAGAAAGAATGCAAGTTTTGAATCAAGGACGCGAAGGTCGTCCTCATAGTCGCAGATCAGGAGCGTGTACCCGTTCGAATAGAGCCGCGATTCGAGCGCACGGATAATCTCAATCTGGAATTCGTCGTTTGCAGTAAGCGCGATTCCAATGGTGTGTGTCTTTCGGGTCTTCATTCCCTTGGCTATGAAGTTTTCCTTGTATCCAAGCCGGTCTATGGCCTCGACAACACGTGCATTGTTCTCGCTTCGGAGCCTATATCCATTGAGAAATCGGGAAACTGTTCCGACGGCAACGCCCGCTTCGCGTGCCACATCCTGAATTGTTGCAACATGATGCCCACTGTTGCCTGTACGACGGGTTGAACTGGTTTGTGAACTCACTGCCTTCTCTTTCCGGGACAAGTTGCTGAACGCCTGCGGCAGATTGCTGCTCGATGGTGTGCGGCGTCCATTCTATCGTCCAACCGTCCCGGGGTCAACGATCAACTGTTACTCGATTACCACCACCTCGTGGATGTTCACTTCCGGCACCGTGACGGTCACTGTGCCTGACTCATACTGAAACTGCAGATCCGCGCCTGTATAGGCCGAATAGACCCGTTTTGGCCTTTCCGCGACACGAACCTTGCACGCCACATTTGAAATCGGCACCGTGTCTTCTATGATCTCCACCTGGAGAGTCCTTCCGTCCGGATACTGGAGTCCACTGCCACGAAGCTGCGTTTGTGCAAAGAGAAGGTGGAGCAGAAGCCGCTTTTCTGCCTTCTGTTCCATAAGCGTCATCCGTCCGGCAGATGGCATTCTGACTTCAACTCGTTTCTCGGGCAGCAGCAGATTCAGCGCTCCCCGGAAGAGATACTTCAGAAGCGGTTGCCCGCTCTTGAAATAGGCAGTGAATATGGGATGTGAGAAGTAGATTACATTTTCTGCACGAATTGCCGCATCGTACATTGGGTTGCCCTCGGTCCGGTATGGAGTGTGCTGATGAGAGCAGAAATGTTCCCAGGTTCGATTGAAGTAGGGAACCCGAGTTCCTGCAAGTATTTCTCCGCCCGCATTCTTTACTCGATATGCACGCTCGTATACCACGAACGGCGAGGCAACGAGATCAGCATCCAGACCCTTTGCCGATTCGATGAAATCCGGGAAAAGCTCGCTCTGCCCCCCATTGAATGTGAGCGGAAGTTCAAGCGCAAATGAGTTTCTGTTGTGTTTCATTCCGGAGGCGCCGGAGAGAATGAGTCTCCCGCCGCCCTTGATATACGACTGTACTTTCCGCAGAAGGTCTCCCTCCATGGTAATACTGTCCGGACATACGATGAGGCGGTAGCGGGAGAAATCCGCATCTGCATCGATGAGATCGAACATCTGGTGGAGCTCGAGCAGCATACGGGACACACCGTCATCCGGTGCGTTGCTCTTGTCCATCGAAGCTCCAGGCTGTTCCCGGTTGCATGCTTCGGCGGAGAGGACTGCAATGTCGGAGACCGGCTGCGCACCAATCAGGTACGGTTCGAGAGCTTCAACACGCGCAAAAGCGGGCGCTATGGATGCATAGGTATCCGGGTCCATGGCACCGGACGGGTGCAGTTGATCTCCAATGCTGCACCGGGCACCATTTGCCACCATGGATGCGCACTCGTACTCGAGCGCTGCCGGACGCTTGTATCCGCCGAACTCGCCCCACATGGTGTGGAACTTCCCGCTCATGCCCAGGTACTGCATCCCGAGGGTGTTCACATATCGCGCGGAAGTGGGGAAGTGGTCATATCCCCATCCACCGGTCGGGAGCGACTCGAGCTCGAGATGAGTGAAGTGCGCGTACCGTTCACGGTCGCCCTTGTAGATGTGTCCGCTATTGTGAAAGATGCGAACGTCCGGATCCTTCTTGTGCGCGGCTTCGGTGACTCTCTTGTAGTAATTGAGCACGAGGCTGCGGTGATGTTCCAGGCGATCTTCCGGGTTCTCAGGATCCATTCCCTTTTTCCGCATACCTGCTATGCAATTCCGGCAGACACACTCCCATGAAATGAGGATATCCATGAAAAGCCCGTCGGGATGGTAACGGTCTATGATCTCATCATTCAGCGCAATAGCCTGGTCTATGACTGCGTCGTTGCTGAGGCAAAGCGTGTGCCAGGTTGGTGTAAGCTGGTTCATTGCAGACTGGTCTGTGGGAATCGGCCAGACTGCCTGATTCCTGGCATGGACGACCCGCCATTCCGGATGCTCACGCGCGGAGAGCTCGTCCCACTGCACGGTATTGTACGCAACTACGCCGATGTCCGCTTTTCTGCAGGCAGTAATCATGTCGCCGAGGAGATCCGGCCGTTTGAGATTCGGATGAGGTTTTCCTACTTTCGTCGGATAGTAGCACCAGCCGTGATGGCCACGGGCGAACATGGTAATTGAGTTTACATGCGCATCGCGAAGTGTTGCCACGTATCGGTCCGGGTCAAAATCCGCGCCTACGTCCGGTATGTGCTCGGACGTATGAAAATCCAGATGAACTTGTCTGAACGGCAGGTCTTTCATCACTTTGTCTCCTTCCTCTTATCTTTCAATAACAATGATTTCGTGCAGGTACAGTTTCGGAACCGTAACCGTCAAATAACCGTCCGAATGATGCACGGAAAATGGTTCCTTCGAGTACCCGCTGTAGACGTTCCGCGGGGCGCTTTCCATCCGGATTCGGCACTGCACTTCGTACAGAGGAACTGCGTCCTCTATGATTTCTATGTTGAACTCCTTGCCCTGGAGGTTTCGCATGCCCGTTCCTCGAAGCTGAGTCTGGGCAAACAGCAGATGGACAAGCATCCGCTTTTCTGCCGGCTGTTCCATGACGGTAATTCGTCCGCTGCTCGGCAGTGTGGTTTCAACGAGCGGTCTGCTGAGGAGACGGTGCAACGCTCCGCGCACCAGATACTTCAACAGCGGCTGTCCGCTCTTCTGATAGGCTCGGAATATTGGATGGCTGAAATAGATGATATTCCCATCTTGAATAACCGCATCGTATTCACTGTTGGTGCCGGATTCGTACGGTGCATGTTGATGCGAGCAGAAGTGGTCCCAGGTGCGGTTGAAGTAAGGAACCCGCGTTCCTGCGAGTTGCTTTGCCGTTCCTGCCGAGCGGACTTTTCGTGCCCGCTCGTAGACGACGAACGGCGCATCCACCAGTTCGGGGTCGAGATCGGAGGATCCTTCAACAAAGTCCGGGGAATACTCGCTTTCGGCGCCGGAATACTCAGCGTTGAATCGAATGAGGAACCGGGAGGCGTCGCGGTCCATTCCGGAAGTTCCCGACAGAATGATCCTCCCTCCGGTATCAAGAAACGTGTTGATTTTCTCTGCCCGCTCCGCGCTGAGTGTAACATCGTCCGGGAGAATAATGAGCCGATACCGGGAGAAGTCGTCCGTCTGATCTATGACGTCGAACATATGATGCAGTTCCAGGAGCATCCGAACAGCGCCGTTATCGCCGGCGTTGTTCCGTTCCGCTCTTCTCGGCAGGTCGTTCGGCTCTCCGGCGCTGGTTGCCTCCGAAGAGAGTACGGCAATTTCGGAGATCGGAACCGCATCTTTCGCATATTGCTCGATCTGTTCGACACGGCGGTAGGCGGGCCCCATGAGGCGGTAGGTTGCTTCGTCCATCCGTCCCGAAGGATGCAGTTGATCCCCGATGCTGCAACGAGCCCCCATTGCCACCATAAGCGCGCATTCGTATTCGAGGGCCACCGGTTTCTTGTATCCGCCGAATTCGCCCCAGCTGGTGTGAAACTTACCGGTCATGCCCAGATACTCGAGTCCCATTGTATTGGCGTACCGTGCGGACACCGGGAAGTGGTCGTATCCCCACCCTCCGGTGGGAAGAGATTCGATTTCGAGATGACTGAAGTACTTATACCGTTCCCGCTGCCCCTTGTGGATATGGCCGCTGTTGTGAAAGATCCGCATTTCCGGGTCTCTCTCCCACACCGCGTCGGTCACACGCCGGTAGTAGTTCATGAGAACATCGTAGTCGTTCTTTTTCCGGTCTGCACGGATTTCAGGATTCAGCCCCTTCTCCCGCATGGAACCAAGGCACCTGGGGCAGACACATTCCCAGGAGAGAAGAATATCCATGAACAGGCCATCCGGTTTGTAAAGGTCCATTACTTCATGGGATAGAGCAATGAGGTAGTCCACGTATTCCGGGTTGTTCAGACAAATCGTGTGCCACGTCGGCGTAAGCTGATTGAGAGCCGAAGTATCCTCCTGCCGTGGTGAGTTGGCGCCATTGTCTGCTGAAAGGACTCGCCATTCAGGATGTTCGCGTGCAATCCTCTCGTCCCATTGGACGGTGTGATAAATCGGCACATTAATGTCGTTCTCCCGGCATGCTTCCACCATATGGCCCAGAAGATCCGGGTCTTTGAGAGTCGGGTGCGGCTTGCCGATTTTTGTCGGATAGTAGCACCAGCCATGGTGTCCCCGCGCAAACACCGTAACTGAGTTTACGTTTCCGAGTTTTAGAGAGCGAACGAACTGGTCCTTGTCGAACTCGGATCCAACACCCGGAATGTGCTCCGAGGTGTGGAAATCCAGATGGACCTGCCGAAACCGAAAATCGCTTCTCATGGAATTTCTCCTTGCAGGTTGCCGCATTGCAAAAGTTGGATTAAACTTGAATCGAATCAATTGAACCACGTGTAGGATCGGATGTCAAGGAGAAGTCCCGGAACGGACTTCAGGGGGAATTAATGATTCGCAGATTCGGTGATGGTCGGGACTGGTTTTTCCAGAAGAAGCTCGGGTTGTTTGTTCATTGGGGTCTGTACGCGATACCGGCATGGCAGGAGCAGGTCCTATGGCGGTCGCCGTACAAGCGAGTGGACTACGAAAAACTTATGGGTCAGTTCAACCCGGGAGCGTTCAACCCGGATGCGTGGATAGATTCAATGCAGGAAGCGGGAATGGAATACCTGTGCTTCACGACCAAACACCACGATGGGTTCTGCATGTGGAACACCGCGCACACGGACTACAACGTCATGAACACTCCGTACGGGAAAGACGTTCTCGGAATGATCGCCGAGGCGTGTGAGAGGCGCGGTATACTTCTTGGGCTCTACTACTCGCTGCCGGACTGGCATCACCCGAACTACCCGAATCGCGGACGACACCACGAGATGTTCGGACCGCGCAAGGGAGACAAGCCGGATGAATCCGCCTATCTGGAGTTTGTGCGAAAGCAGATAACCGAGCTCATGACCGGCTATGGACCCATCTACGAACTGTTCTGGGATGTCAACGTTGGAGAGTTTTCGGATCAGAGCTTCAATGATCTTGTGAGAGGTCTCCAACCGAATATCGTTATCAACGACCGGGGACCGGGCAGCGCGGACTTCACAACACCCGAGCGGGAAATACCGGAGGGCGGGGAGTTCGACCATCCCGTTCAGGCATGCCAGGCAATCGGGCGTGAGAGCTGGGGATATCGGGAAAACGAAGACTATTTCAGCTCCAGATATCTCATGCAGAGTATCGATACGATTCTTGCAATGGGCGGGAGCTACCTTCTGAACGTTGGTCCGGCGGCCGACGGGAGCTTTCCGGAGGAAAACTCCATCAGGCTCAGGCGCATCGGCTCCTGGTACGAAAAGGTTCGCGAATCCTTTGTCGGTGCGGATCCTGCATCCTACATGCTTACTTCGGGACAGACACGTCTGGTCCGGTACGACCAGGTCTTCCTGACGAGGAAGGGAAACACTCTCTACGTTCATTGCCCACAGGCGCTTCAGACGGGTGCGGTTGTGCTTCCGGGGATAAGCGCCAATGCAAAAAGCGCCCTGCTCCTGAACAACGGACAGACGCTCCGCACGTCCGTAGAGACCCTCCCGTGGCGCTGGAACGATCCGCCATGCCTCGTGATCCGGGATTTACCCGTTGAAGACGGGCCGGATGAGGCGTTTGTCATCAAACTGGAAATGGACGAGTCGGCCGTCGAATAGTGCCCGACACACATTATTACAAGGAGTGAATCGATGAAATACGCGAAAATGGGGCGAGCAAATGTGAACGTGAGCCGCGTCTGTCTCGGAACCATGCATTTCGGGGTGTCCGCAACAAAAGAAGAGGCATTCCGGGTCATGGACGCCGCACTGGACATGGGGATCAACTTCTTTGACACTGCAAACGTGTATGGGCGTTCTGCAGGCGCCGGGGCGACGGAGACGATCATCGGCGAGTGGTTCAAACAGGGCGGAGGACGACGAGACCGCGTGGTTCTGGCAACAAAAGTGTATGGGCAAATGAGCGAAAGCGGAGAGCCGAACGAGGCAAAAGGCATTTCGCGCTACAAGGTGCGCAAGCACCTTTCTGCATCTCTCGAGCGGCTGAAGACCGATCACATCGATCTGTATCAGGTCCATCACATAGACCGCACCATAGAGCCTGAAGAGTTCTGGGGGACCTTCGAACAGTTCATGAACGACGGCTCGGTGCTCTATGTCGGGACAAGCAACTTTCCCGGCTGGGGTCTTACCAAGTTCCAGTCCGCAGCCAGAGGTCGCGGAAACCTTGGCATAGTCTCTGAACAGACCCAGTACAACCTGTTGAGCCGATATCCCGAGCTCGAGGTCATTCCCGCTGCACAGGATTCTGGAATAGGTATCATGCCGTACATGCCGCTCGCTGGAGGTCTCCTCACCGGCAAGGTTCAGGCAGACAAGGGGACGCGCACTGCCGAGGTCGAGCAGGAATACGGGCTTCCCATAAGTCAGAACGATCAGCTGCGGCAGTTCTCCGCATTGTGCAAGGAGTTGGGGGAGAAGGAGCACGTGGTCGCCATTGCGTGGACGCTTGCCAACCCGTCTGTCTACTCGGCAATTGTCGGAGTGCGAACCGTGAAACATCTGGAAGGGCTCGATCGAGCTGCGGACCTTTCGCTGAGCCCGGAGGTGTTGGCAAAGCTGGACGGCATTTTTCACATCAACAGCGGACGTCCGCTGAAGGCCGGGCCTGCCCCTGAGGCATTCGCCTGGTAGGATAGTCTCCAGATTCTTGCTTGACAAAGCAAAAATCGTCCCCTACACTGGTGCAAGACTTGAACCGGTTCATTTAAACAGGGCTAAGGTTGTCTAATCGAGGAGGAGGAACACAGATGCGAAGAATGACAAGAGTCGCGATTCTCGCCATTGGCATGCTGGCCATGATGGGGGTCCTGGGGTTTGCAAACGGGCAGAAGGAATCCACTGCTGCCGCGGACGCAAATAAAGAGGTAACACTCAGCTGGTTCATGTGGACGGGAAGTCAGACCGAAGCTGATGCGTGGAAAGCACTCGCAGCAAATGTTACCAAGCAATATCCGACTATTCACATAACGTTTGACACCGACAGCTGGCCGGGATACTGGAGCAAGCTCCAGATTGAGATTGCGAGTGGCACAACACAGGACATTCTGTCGTTGCAGAGTCTGCGGCGGACCGGATATGGATCTGGATTTCTGCCACTGGATAGTTACATCAAGAATGATCCGTCGATCAATATCAGCGACTTTGATCCGGCAATTCTGCCGAACCTGACTTACGAGGGGCATCAGGTTGCGCTTCCCTACGACTTCGGGCCGTACATTATCTACTACAACAAGGATCTGTTCGACCGTCATCATGTTGCATACCCGAAGGTCGGGTGGACCATGGACGACTTTGCGAAGACGGTCAAAGCCCTGACCGGAAACGGTGACTACGGTTTTGCCGACAGCACCAATATCGACCAATTGCTTCCGTTCGTACTCTCGAATGGCGGCGGTTATCTCGAATCGAACGGCAAGTTCAATCTTACCAGTGCCCAGACTGAGCAGGCTGTCCAGGGGCTCGCAAACCTCATCAAGAATGGCGAGGCGCCTCAGATGGTTGCTACGAACAACAGCAACTGGACGCAGGAACAGTGGCTTGCGGGAAACGTCGGAATGCATATCAATGGACCGTGGCAGATCATCAACTTCAAGAACAACGCCAAGTTCAGTTTTGGTATTGCGACCAACCCAGCTGGTGTTGCAGGTTCCAAGACAGTTACTGCGGGTTCCGGATTTGGTGTTTCCAAAACAACGAAGTATCCTGACCAGGCATTCAAGGCGGTCTCCGTCCTGACCAGTGCAGAATCCCTGAAGACACTTGCACTCGAGGGCCGAGCGTTCCCTGCACGAAAGTCTGTACAGTCTTCCTACTATCAGGCAAAGGGTGTGGATCCTGCCTTCGAACCCATTCTCTCCTTTGCGGTTAACCATGCGGTTCCCTATGAAATTACCTCGACCTGGCAGCAGGCCAACGACATGTTCTTCAAGAGCCTGGTTCCCATCCTGAATGGGGAAGTTCCGGTAAAGCAGGGGCTCGAGCAGCTTCAACAGCGCTTGAACAACTTGCAGTAGCCCGGCCATTGGGCGGCACGATCGACAAGGTTCGTGCAGCAACAGAGATTCAATTGACAGTGGTGCGGTGAAGGCCTGGGCCTTCACCGCATCTGTCATGGTATACTTCAATGCAGGGGCGAAACATGACGGGACAACCGGTGGCAAGTTCCGGGGGCGGAGATGGGGTCATCTATCGGCTCAGACGGAAGTTGAGTCATTCCGAAGGCTGGGTTGCGTTCCTTTTTCTTCTTCCGAATCTTGCTGGATTCTTTCTGTTCATTCTCGTGCCAATTGTGGCCACTTTCGGCTTGAGCCTCTTCCAGTGGCCTCTCATCCGGCCGCCGAAATTCATCGGCATTCGAAATTACATACAGCTATTCAGTCCGGGTTCGGCCTTCGGACAGGTGCTCGTGAACACGCTCTACTATGTTGGAGTGTACGTTGCACTGAATCTCGTTGTGTCGCTTGCCGCAGCGGTGTGGCTTGCGAAAAAGCGTCCTGGACAGAGTTTTTTCCGCGCTGCGTTTTTTCTGCCGGTTCTGGTAACGCCTGTTGCAATTGCGCTGATATGGCAATGGATATACAGCCCGCAGAACGGACTGCTCAACACCGCGCTCCGGATGTTCGGCGTGACCGGACCGAACTGGACAGGAGACACTCGGTGGGCAATGCTGTCTCTCATCATCATGAGCGTATGGGAGCTATTTGCCTACAATATGTTCATCTTCATCGCCGGTATTCAGGGCATACCGAACGACCTGTATGAGGCCGCATACCTTGACGGTGCCGGGAGCTGGACGCGATTCTGGAAGATCACGCTTCCGATGTTGTCGCCCATCATTTTTTTCGGTACTACGATGACGCTGATTACGTCGTTTCAGACGTTCGATCAGGTCTTTGTGCTTACGGCCGGAGGTCCGGGGGATGCAACGAACATCCTTGGGCTGTTTGTCTATAACAACGCATTTCAATACTTCAGGATGGGATACGGTGCGTCTGTCGCCGTCATTACCTTTGCGCTCATTCTCGGAGTGACTGTCGTCCAGTTCCTATTCCAAAATCGGTGGGTCTACTATGAAAGCGTTCGCTGAAATGTCAACGAAAACTCACTCGCGAGCAGGAATTGTCTACGTTGGCAAGACTCTCAACTATGTGGCACTGATAGGCGTGTCCATAATTCTGCTCATACCGTTTCTGTGGATGGTGGCCACATCGCTGAAACCGGACGGAGAGGTCATGACCGTTCCTCTTACCTGGTTCGGCCACCGGATTGCATGGGACAACTATGCGCGTGTCATGACGTTCCTGCCGTTCGGAGTTTTCATTATAAACAGCGCCATTGTTGCAGTTCTTGGGACGGCGCTTACGCTGTTGACATCCAGTCTGTCCGCGTACGCATTTGCACGTCTGCGTTTCAAGGGGCGAGACAAGCTTTTCCTTGCCTATCTTGCCACACTGATGGTTCCGCAGCAGGTGGTCATAATTCCGATGTTCCTGCTCATGAACTATTTTGGGTGGGTAAACAGTTATCAGGCCCTCATTGTGCCATGGGCGTTCACGGCATTCGGAACCTTTCTGCTGCGTCAGTTTTTCATGTCCGTGCCCTACGAGTTTGACGAGGCGGCACGGATGGAGGGAGCTTCGCACTTCGGAATTTACTGGCGGATCATCCTCCCCATGGCAACTGCGGGGCTCGCAACGCTGGCAGTGTTCACATTCCGAACATACTGGAACAACTTCCTGTGGCCGCTCATCATCGTGAACAAGCAGAATCTTATGACGTTGCCGTTGGGTCTCGGGCGTTTTCAGGGCCAGTTCGGGACACAGTGGAATCTCCTCATGGCGGGAGCCGCCATTTCGGTTGTACCGGCATTGCTCCTCTACGTCTTTGCACAGCGCTATATCATAGCCGGCATCCAGTTCAGTGGAATGGGTGGCCGCTAAGGTACGAAAACCCTGTATCAACGACCCGTCGTGCCGCACAAGGTGGCGCGGCGGGCGCTGCAGATCAATCTTATCTGAAAGGATCACAGAACATGAATAATCAATCCGTTGGCTTCGAACCTTCGTGGGATTCTCTGTCCGACTATGCTGCGCCTCGGTGGTACGAGGATGGCAAGTTCGGCATTTTTATCCATTGGGGAGTGTACTCGGTTCCAGCGTTCGGAAACGAATGGTACGCCCGGCATATGTACATCGAGGGGCGGCCGGAGTTCGAGCATCACATCAAGACATACGGGCCCCAGAGCAGATTCGGATACAAGGATTTCATTCCGCAGTTCAAGGCGGAAAAGTTCGATCCGGATGCCTGGGCCTCGCTCTTCCGAAAGGCCGGCGCGCGCTTTGTGGTGCCGGTGGCCGAGCACCATGACGGGTTCGCAATGTACGATTCTGCGCTCACAGAGTGGAATGCCGCAAAGATGGGACCGAAGCGCGATGTTATTGGCGAGCTCGCCGCCGCGGTCAAGAAGCAATGGCTGACCTTTGGGCTGTCCAGTCACCGCGCGGAACACTGGTGGTTCTTCGATGGCGGAAACCGGTTTGATTCCGATGTGAGCGATCCGAGGTATGCCGGGTTGTACGGACCGGCACAGCTTCGCAATACGCAGCCGAGCGATGGGTACCTTTCCGACTGGTTTGCGCGAACCCGTGAACTTGTGGACAAGTATGAGCCGCAGCTCGTGTGGTTCGACTGGTGGATCGAGCAGCCGGCGTTCGACCCGTATCTCCGGAAGTTCGCGGCCTATTACTATAACCGGGCGCTCGAGTGGCAGAAAGAGGTGGCGATCAACTACAAGTATGAGGCGTTCAAGCAGCGGAGCGCGGTCTTCGATGTGGAGCGTGGCCAGTTGAGCGATATACGCAGACCCTTCTGGCAGACAGATACCTCAGTCGGGAAGAAGTCCTGGAGTTATGTGGAAGGAGAAGAGTACAAGACTGCCAAATCGATCATCGGTGATCTGGTGGACATAGTAAGCAAGAACGGAGCTCTCCTCCTCAATATCGGGCCGCGCGCGGACGGTACCATCCCTACCGAACAGCAGGACATTCTGTTGTCCGTTGGATCATGGCTTGGAAGGTACGGGGAGGCCATTTACAGTACGAGGCCGTGGAAGGTATTTGGCGAGGGACCGACGGAAGTGGTTGAAGGTTCCTTCAACGACACCAGCAGGAAGAGTTTCACCAGCACCGACATCCGGTTTACCGAGGTACGGACCGAGGCCCGTGAGGGGAGCAGATTGTACGCAATTGTCATGGACAAGCCCGCAGGAGACGAGGTTGTTATCCGAACGCTTTCGAGCGAGTTGACGCTGGTCCGGGACCAGGTGAAGTCGGTCTCTCTTGCAGGCGCCGAGGGCCAGCCGGAGATGGAATTGAAGTGGCATCGTGGTTCTCGAGGTCTTCGGGTAAAAGTTCCAACGGATCAGCTTTCGGACGGGCCGTTTGCGTTGAAGATTACGTTCGGTTGAAGAGGAGAGTGGCTCAATGGCTCGAATTGCAGTAACGGGCGGAAGCGGGAAGCTCGGAACGTGGGTCTTGAAGGAGCTTGCCGGAAACGGCCATGAAGTCTGGAATGTGGATGCAAAACCGCCCGCCGACAGTGCCGTTCGGACGGTCTTTGCTGATCTGAATAATCTCGGGGAGGCGTACGGGGCATTGCGCGGGGCAGACGTGGTGGTACATCTCGCGGCCATTCCGGTCGCGTTCCTGTTCACAAATGACGTGACCTTTCGAAATAACGCAATTGCCACATACAATGTCTTCGAGGCCGCCGCAGGATGCGGTGTGCAGAAAGTTGTGTTCTCATCCAGCGAGACGATTTACGGAATCGGTTTCGCCGAAGCACTGATCCCGCCGCGGTATGTTCCTCTGGACGAAGATCATCCACTGCTTCCGGAAGACCCGTACGGTCTTTCCAAGCTGGTGAGTGAACAGACCGCGGCGTCGTTTCACCGGCGTACCGGGATGGATGCTGTCTGCCTGCGGTTCGGATATATCCACACACCGGAAATGGTCAGGACTTTTCCGTCCTTCAACACAAATCCGGAAGAGCGTGTGCGGAATTTGTGGAATTATATAGACGTCCGCGACGCGGCGAGTGCCTGCCGGCTTGCCGCAGAATCGGAAGGACTCGGCTTTACCGCGATGAACATTGTCGCCGACGAGACCTGCATGGATGTGAAGAGCCGCGTTCTGTTGCAGAAGGTATTCCCCGGTGTCACGGATATCCGGGCGGAACTTCCCGCATTCGAAGGGCTCATGAGCAATCGCAAGGCGCGTTCTCTGCTCGGTTGGGAGCCGACGCACCGATGGCGGGAGAGTTTGTAGCTACTCCCGCCGGGAGGAGAAGTCCTCCCTCACGGAGCGCCATGAGGTCAGGGTCGGGAAATCATGGTCGGGAGAGTGCCTTCGTGCCTTCGAAGATGAGCTCCATCTCCATTTCGGTTGCGAGCTTTTGCATGTCCTCGTCCGACGGACGGTGACGGTTGGCGGTAAACTGAGCGGCCGCTTCCAGAACGCGCGGAAGTACGTCGATGTCGCCGACCGTATTGAGGAAGACGTCCGGATTGCCAAGAACCCAGGATACCGCCTTATTGATCTGTTCCTGGTCCTCCAGCGGTTCATACCAGCATGCCCGTTTGCGCTCTCCGGGCCACGGTCTGCGTGCAATTGACTTGATCGTCTGAAACGCCACACCCTTCTGTTTGCAGACTGAAAGCAGCTCGTCGAAGGATGGTCGATACTCAGGGTGCTGGTAGACAAGCCAGTTGTAGGGAACCAGGACCGAGGCAAAGTCGAACTGTTCGAGGCTCTTCATGTGCATGCGCGGGACGGTAAATCCGTGTCCCGTTACGCCGATGTAGTCGACAATTCCTTCCTCCCGAGCTTCGATGAGTGCCTGCAGCGCCCCGTGTTTTCCAATGGCCACATCCCATTCATCGGTCTCCACAAGATTGTGCATCTGGATGAGGTTTATGTGGTCCGTCTTCATGCGCTCGAGGGAACCGTAGAGTTCGGTCTTGGCTGCATCGTACGTTCGCTCTCCGGTTTTCGTGGCCAGGAAGAACTTGTCGCGATGCTTCGCAAACCACGGAGCCAGACGCTTTTCTGCCTCTCCCTGTCCGTAACTTGCCGCTACATCGATGTGATTCACCCCGTATTTCAGCAGCAGGTCGAGGGTCCTGTCCGCATCCTCCTGTGAAACCGAACCGAGAGACGCTGCGCCGAACAGAGTGCGTGTGCTCGCGTGACCCGTGGAACCAAATATCTTAGTCTCAATCATCCGATGCTCCTGTGCCTGAAAGTCTGTTCTAAAGATAAGGCCGTGAATTATCCGTGGCAACCCTGGAGCATGGATACAAGTCTTCAATAGACGAACTGTGTTCCCAGCAGAAGGCCCACACCGCCTGTTCGTCCCCAGCCGTAGGTGTCGGTGCTGTCTCCCGCCATGACGAACAGGAACCCCTGGAGGGTGAGCCCCTGATAGACAGTCCATGCGGCGCCACCGATAATAGTCGCAGACAGGTCGATGGGAGATACCAGGGAGCGGAGCTGCAGAGTCAGATTTTTTGACGGAGCAAGGTCCACTTCGGGGAACAGATACACGCCATAGCGGGAGGTGAACGAAGCGTTGACCTCGGCGGCGGCAGGCCAGGATGCGGCGGACGTGGATGCGGTCGTGGAGGAGAGTGGAGTAATTCCTGATGCCACCTCCGTCCAGTGGCCTGCGGGAATAACCGCGGCCTCGAAGCGAATCGAAAGTGTTGTTTCGCGTGCAGGTCGGAGCACTGAAAAGAATCCGGCCGTTGCGGCGACACGGTCGCCGGCATGCGCCCAGTCTGCGTCCGCCGCGGGAATGGTTGCGGACACCGATGCGTACCAGTTTACCCCGAGATTTCCTGCCGCGCTGACATACGGAACATGAAGCCCGCCGGAACCGTTATAAAGATAGCCTGCCTCCATATCGACATTTCCCAGTCGGCCTGCCAGACGACCACCTGCGGAGAGTGTATCTCCACCGACCGGAAGCGCAAGCAGACGTACATCCTGGACAACGGATCCGGAAGACTGGGAGGAAAAGACCCCGGCAGGTCCCAGGTAGGGGAGAAACACCGCTTCGGCATACGAGAAACTTCCCAGGGGAAGGTAGAACTCGGCAAGCCAGGTGGTGTCGTCCCGAAGAACCGAAGCAGACAGGTCGACTGCTCCCATGCTCAATCCGCCAAAGATGACGTCCCCCGCATCGAAAAGAAATCCATGGCCAAAGCTCACGCGATTCTTCCCTACCATGAAGCGGAACCACGGAAGACGTACCGTTGTGTAGGCCCGGGAGACGTTGAAGTAAAGGCCGTCCCCCACCGTTGCATCCATCCGAAGCATTGCCCGGACATTTCTGTTGCCCGTGGCGTGAACGTCCAGGGACCCCTTCGTAAGTGCGGTGGCTGCCGCCTCATCGTTCGACCGGAAAACGGCAACGGAAGAGTCGAGCGTAACCGCGGTAACTGTTTCTGCCTCCGCCCGCGGGATGTTCGAGAGGAAAGCGCCGGCCGTGAGCAGGCATGCGACGAGCGTGCAGACAGTGCTCATTCGGCCTACCACGTGAGTTCTCCCAGAGAGAAGATATCCTTTGGAAGCGCAAGTCCGATCTGTATGCTGTTTACCCGGAACTCAGTGCTCGAGTTCCGTTTGAGCACATCTTTCATCAACATACCGGTCGGGATAACCCTGCCGTTTCGCTTCACAAAGTCGGTGAGCATCATGACCTTGAGGAGCCGACCCGACATCGCGTATTTCTCCACTTTCCGGTAGATGAAGAGCTCTTTGTCTACCCAGACTGTCTCTTTCGGGTAGGGAACGTCTCGGGTCCTGGCAGTGAGGGTGATCCGGTAGCACGCATGGCCTTCGATATCCTCCGTCCCGTCCAGAGCGACCTGGTACGTTTCGAGGAACGACCTGTCACCGGTCATGTCCTCATATGAAAAGTCGGACCCAAGAAGTGAGTCTCTGAGTGCGGAACCCTGAAGACGAATGACTTCGGTCGCATCCGGGTAGTAGAGATAGAGTTCATCCCCCGTGCGGAGCACCTTCTGCCCCTTCTCCTCTACGCTCGTAAACTCCAGGAGCATGTCGGTGTCGCCCTTCGAATAGGAAATGAACGAGCTCGTCTTCTCTCCGAACCGGTCGTTGATTGTCATGGTGCCGTCTATCCGTGCGGTTGAATAGACAAGGTTGTCCTGCATTCGCTGTATGATTTCTTCTCCGGTGAGCGCCGCGAGGGGTGCTGCGGCAATCAGTGCAGTCAGGCCAGTAATCAGGAATATCCGAAATTTCATAACAACGCCTCCTATACGGTTCTCAACGCCTCGACGGGTTCTATGTATGCCGCACGACGAGCGGGGAGTATTGCGGCCGCAGAGGCAATGGTTACCGAATACAATCCAACAAGAATGGTGGTCGGAAGGTTCAGGCGGGGATAGACCACGTTGGATACACTGAAATCGATTCCCTGCAGCGCTTCGGTCATGTCTATTCCCGTATTTGCCAGAACAGTTGACAATCCGGCACCGAGGATCATGCCGGCCACTGCACCGATGATTGCGAGCGCAAGAGACTCCAGAAAGAAAAGCCTCACTATTTCCGGACCAGTCATGCCCATGGCACCGATAGTTCCTATCTCCCGGGTTCGTTCATGGATGACCATCATGGTAGTATTCACGAGAACGGTGCTTGCCAGAATGAAGAAGAACAATCCAATAATCGCGTAGATGGCCTCCGCCAGATCCATGAACGAGAGGAGCGTGTTTATCTGAAGCCAGCTCATCGCATGGAGATCCGGACGTCCGGACGCATGCATGGACGCGGTTACCGATTTCGCGAAGCCGCTGGAAGCCTGGGGATCCCGAAGGATGAGCAGTATTTCCGTAACGGCATTGCCCATTCGAAGCAGTCTCTGTGCACGATCCAGTGGAACCAGAACGAGCGTTCCGTTCATGCTGCCGATCGGAAATCCGACGATTCCGGTAATGGTGAAGGTAATTGCATTCGTTGCACGTCGCATGGTCGTTGCAAGAAGCGTGATAGTGTCGCCGACGTTGACGCCGAGCTCACGCGCAAGGATGGGGCCGACAACCGCTTCGTTCTTTCCGGCTTGCGGAAGTTTCCCCTTGAGAAGCAGATTGCCGATTCCCATGAACGTGCGTTCCCGTTCGAAATCCACGCCAAGACCCTGTACCGGCGTTGTGTCTTCATTCCGGTAAATGCCGGTTCCAAACGGGATACGTTCGACAGCATGAACAACCGCCGCGTTCTTCGAGAGTTCCTGGAATAGCGGTTCAGGATTCTCTATCCTGAACTGAAGTGGATTCAGGTATTCATTCTTGTCGTATTCCGCTGAACGGATGCGCACATTTCCGCTAACCAGTGTGCTCACATTGTGTTGCATGTTGTCCTTTATGCCGGCAATGAGGGAGAACAGCACCACGATGGCCAGAGTGGCTATTGCGGTTGCCGTTGCGGATAGCAGGCTCCGGCGAAGATTGCGACGGATGTTTCGCAGTGCAATCCGGGAAAGTTTCATGCTCGCCTCCTATACGTCCCGCAGACAGTCAGTGATGGACATCTTGAGCGCTCTCCGCGTGGGGAAGAACGCCACAAGTCCCGACATGATGGTTCCCGCGAAGAAAGCAATCAGTATGACCTGCGGATTCCAGGCTGAGCGCATGATGGTGGCAATGCGGTATCCCATGTCCATGTGTCTCATCATGAAGCCGAAGTTTATTCCGTACGTTACCATGAAGATGTTTGCGATACTTCCAAGGATTACCCCTCCGACAGATCCAATAAGCCCTATACCGGTTGCTTCCAGAAGAAATGCCGTCCGGATCTCTTTGTCGAGCATCCCCATCGCCCTCATCATTCCCATTTCACGGGTACGTTCGAAGATGGTCATGAGCATGGTATTCGAAACACCCACGGCGGCGATGATGAAGACCAGAAAGAGGATCATCGAGCTACCGGAACGCTTGGCTACCGCAATGCTCAGATAGTCTTTTGCAAGATCCCGCCAGCTTACCATTGTCAGATCTCCACCCGGGGAGCGGGCGGCTTTCGAGGTTGCATCGACATTTGAAATGGATTCGATCCCGGACCCGGTGTGATAAGTTCGAATGCCGATTTGCCCGGCAATTTCCCTGACACGCCGGTCCACATTTGTATTCAGCGGAAAGCCCATGTCAATCTCTGTCACCGAACCGTCCATTGCCAGATATTCGTTCGCCACATCAAGAGACATCAGCACCGCGCTCCGATTTACCACAGGATTCGGAGAGTTCACCAGCCCGACGATTTTCGTGTCGATAGTCTGGTAGAAACCACCCTTGCCACGGGTGACGATGGTGAGTGTGTAGCCGACTCGTGCACCGAGATCTTCGGCGAGCCACGCACCCATGAGGATCCCCGTGTCGCCCGGTTCGAGGTATCGCCCCTCCGAAACGAGGCTCCGGAGGTGAAAGACCGTGTCGTCGGTTGTCGGGTCTATTGCGGTGATTCTGACATTCATGGACCCATCTTCGGGGAACGGGTCCCGGTTCAGTATCAGTTCCCCGGTGAACACCGCCCGGGGCGTGGCGGCGACATCCATGCCGCGCACGTTCTGAAGCAACGGCCCGGGGCTTTTAATTGCATCGCCGAGCGGAAATCGGTTCATGTTGTCGTAGTATGCTTCGGTCATTATCTTCGCCGAGCCCGTTTCGTACCAGATGAGATTGCGCGTAGACTCAAGTTCCGCCCCTTGAAGCATTCCGTCCATGAGGATGTACATTGCGAGTCCTATTGCAATTGCAGAAGCGGTAATAGCAGTCCTCTTGCGGTAACGTGAGAGATTCTTCCACGAAAGTCCAATCAGGAACTTCATGTCTCCCTCCTTCGGTCCTCCACGATCTTCCCGTCATGCAATGATACGAGTCTGTGGGCAAACTCCATGACCATGGGATCGTGGGTCGAAAACAGAAATGTCGTACCGTATCTGGTATTCATCTTTTCCATCAGATCGAGGATGGCGCGTCCGGTGTCTGAATCCAGGTTCGCTGTTGGCTCGTCGGCAAGTACCAGCGTCGGATTCTTGACCAGCGCACGTGCAATGGCAACGCGCTGCTGCTGACCACCCGAGAGACGGGACGGGAGCCTTTCGGTCATTCCGTCGAGGCCTACTTCGGCGAGTATAGTCTTCGTCCGTTCACGTACATCACCGGGCGGCATGTCCAGAAGTGAAAGTACGAATGCAACATTTTCGTAGGCAGAAAGGACCGGTATCAGATTGAATGTCTGAAACACAAATCCCAGATTCTTGCGCCGGAACAGAGCAAGTGCTTTCCGGTCCATGCTGGAGACCGCAGTTCCGTCCACTGAGATGTTGCCGGAGTCTGCGCGATCGATACAACCAATCAGATTCAAAAGCGTTGTCTTCCCGGATCCCGATGGACCTGCTATTGCCGCAAACTCCCCGTCAGTGAGCGCGAGAGATACGCTGCGTAGAGCGTGCACAATTGTCTCTCCGGCGTGATAGTCCTTTACTACGTTTTCAACCTGTACCATTTGGCTCTCCTTTTCCGGATATCTTTCCCTTTGAAATATCATCGAGGAGGGTTCCGAGTGACATTTCCGACAGAGCTGAGGAGGGCAGCAGGATGATTGTCCCGTTCTCCTTTATTCCGTCGTATATCATGTTCATTGCGCGCAGGTGGAGAGCGGTAGGATCGTTTCGGTAGTTGGCTGCCGCCAGCACAAATTTCTCAGAGATTTCGATCTCCGCCGTTCCCAGAATTACCCGTGACTGTCGTTCCCGTTCCGCCTGCGCCCGGCGTGACATGGCGTTTTCCAGTTCCTTGGGAATGATAATGTCGCGAATTTCGGTGGAAAGGATGCTGATACCCCATGGTGAAGTCTTGGTGTCGAGGATTTGCTGAATTTCCTTGCCGAGGCGATCACGTTCCTCGAGCAACTCGGAAAGCTCGTGTTTTCCAATTGCATCGCGTAATGCAGTCTGTGCGGACAGAACAACGGCCTCCATGAAGTTCTCCACTTCCAGCACCGCCTTCTGAGGGTCCCATATCATCCAGAATGCAAGCGCGTCCACGTAGACCGGAACCGTATCCCTGGTTATGGTGTTTTCGGCGCTGAAATCGGTTGCCCGAATTCTCGTGTCAACGAATCGAGTTACCCGGTCTGCAACGGGGATGATTATGAAGACGCCCGGACCGCGCAAGCCTCGGAATCTACCAAAGCGCAGGATAACCGCCTTCTCCCAGTGGTGCGCAATCTGAAGTGAAGGGGCAAGCAGAATTGCAAGCGACGCACCTATGGCAAGTGGATAGCTGGTGGGGCCCAGGGATGCAAGAATGCCGACCCAGAAGAGGGATGTCATGGCGACGGCAATTCCCCAGATTGGCAAGGCCAGGAGGACAAGAACGGCTGTCACCATGCTGCCGGCAAACTTGACGATGAGCCAGGTATCTGCAATCGGGTATACAGCGTATTGCCAGACAATACCCGCAATGACGAAAACGACATACACCGTCATACTCAGTGCGTTGACCCGAAAGTCTCCCGGCAGCTGCGGGCGCTGAATATTCTTGATATGATCGAAGACTTTGATACTCATTCCACTGTGCCTCCCTCCAGATCCTTCAGGTACTGGATGATTTCACCAAGTGTGTAGCCGTAGGATGCAGCATGCCGGATGAACGACCCGGTGAGCCCGGCAAGCATCCGTTCCCGGTCCACATCCGACAGCTGGATTTTCTTGTCGCTGATGAAGGTGCCGCTTCCCTGCTGAGTGTTTACTATTCCGCGGATTTCGAGTTCGCTGTAGGCGCGCGCAACGGTATTCGGGGTGATCTTCAGCTCCACTGCCAACCCCCGGACCGTCGGCAGCTGGTCGCCGGTCCTCAATCTGCCGTCTGTTATTGCGAGCTCAACCTGATGGATAATCTGTTTGTAGAAGGGGACACCGTCGGTTGCGTCCAGCGAGAAGATCAAGACCGGTTCGCCCTTGCGTCTCTCCTGCATGTGGATCCCCGCATTCGGTCGTGGCGCTCATCGTTGCCGGTACAGCATGATTGTATCAATGTATTAGTACAATAACAGTATAGGGCTGGATCCGAAATCTGGCAAGAGAAATATAACCGTTATAGGTTATCCGGGACTATGAGTGGAGCGTTGCTTTCTCGAGCGCATCGAGATGGTTTGCCGACAGGACAAGGCCGCTTGCAGAGAGTGTGTCTTCGAGATCCTGCAGTCGAAAGCATCCGACGACCGGCACGGTGACGGCAGGCTGCGACAGAAGATAGGAAAGGACCACCGCGGTCGCGTTCGTGCCCGTTTCGCCGGCAATTGAGTCAATGACCCGGGCAACCTGGAGATTACCTTTTGTGTAGTACGGGTTGTCCAGGAGTTCCGCCCATTTCGATTCGGGCATTGCCAGAAGCTTTGAGAAGAATCCTCCGGCCTGACTGGAATAGGGGACGGCAGCAATGCCCGATTCGCGGTGCAGATTGGCCGCATCAGCATCGAAGCGGACAAGTGTCCGGTCGGGAAGAGGTTTCATGTTGGCACTCCCCAGGTTCCAGAGTGCCTGATTTGCAACAAAGCCCATGGCGTTCGTTTCGGCTGCGTAGACCTGCGCCTGCCGGATGCGCTGCGGTTTCCAGTTCGAACACCCGTAGAAGCGGATTTTCCCCTCGGCAACCAGCTCCTCCATTGTTCCGACGAGTTCGGACACCGGAAGTGTCGGATCATCCCGGTGATAATAGTAGAGATCGATTGTATCGATCCCGAGAGCGTCCAGGCTGAGCTCCACATCTTTCCGCATGGCCGTCCGCGACATTCGCGGCGTATCGGGATCGGCAAGCGCCGGATGCCCTCCCTTCGTCGCGATCATGAGCCTTCCGCGCCCGCCTCCCGAACGGAGTTCGGGGTGCAACCGAAGCCAATCGCCGATGATGCGCTCACTCCTGCCGATCTCCCCCGGCACCCAGTCGGAGTACACGCGTGCAGTGTCGATGAAGTTGCCGCCCGAGGCAACGAACGTATCGAAAATTCTGCGAGTCTCATCTTCGGTATTGTTTACGCCGATTTTTCCTGCGCCGAGGCAGAGACACGAGACTTCCAGATCGCTTTGTCCAAGGGTAACGTAATGCATCACCTTCTGACCCTACACGAACACCATTCTCGTGTCAAATCGAAGAAGAATAGTATTATCCATATATAGAACTACTTGCCTATAGCCGGACAGTGTTGTACATTCATGTCAAAGAACATACATCAAAGGGAAGGGATGAGCATCTATGTCTAACGTCGATATGGTGGTTCTGACCCTGGCGATCGTCATGGCGGTCGGTGTTGTAACATTTTTGTTTAGTGAGAAGACTCGCATCTCCTATGTCCCCATTCTGATTGTACTCGGTGTGGTGGTCGGTCCTGCGCTTCACATTATCCAACGGTCAATTGCACACCAACTATTCGACTACGCCAGAGTATTCGGACTGGTAGTGATCCTGTTTGCCGAAGGGCACAACCTGAAGTGGTCGCTTCTGAAGAAGCATTTCGCAACAATCGGTATTCTCGATACACTGGGATTGTTTATTACAACAATCATATCGGGATTTGTTTTTTCACTGCTCTTTCATGTTCCATTTGCAGTCGGTTTCCTTTTTGGGGCCATTATCGGGGCAACGGACCCCGCAACGCTCATTCCTCTGTTCAAGCAGTACGACATCAATGAGGACATGAGGTCCGTGATAGTCACTGAATCCATCTTCAATGATCCCCTGGGCATAGTACTTACAGTTCTCGCTATTGCCTTGCTCGTTCCGCAGGCACCGAGCGCACGATTCATAGAGAGTGTCGCGCACTACACCACGCTCTATCCGGCGGCCGTGGTCTTCTTTCTCTACGAAGTGGGCGCATCGATTGCCATTGGAATTGGCATGGGTATGGTGGGCTACTGGCTCATACGCGTATTCCATCTGGAGAAGTTCGCGGAGGTCTATTCGCTTGCCCTCGCCTTCGGTGGGTTTGCCCTCGGCGAATGGGCAGGTGCCTCAGGATATCTCGTTGCTACAATAACCGGCATGGTTCTTGGAAATCATGAAGTGTTCTTCAGACACCGTGAGCCGTTGGTTCGACATCCACGTCACGTTATTCACAGTGAGCTCCACTTCAACGAGATTCTTGCCAACTTCGCAACCGTAATTATCTTTATCCTGCTTGGGGCGAGCATTGATCTCAGCATTCTGCGCTCGTCGCTGCTCATAGGAACCGTCGTAGCGCTTGCCGTGGTATTCGTTGCCCGGCCAGTTGCAGGACTCACGCTCCTTCCTCTGCGCAAGTGGAGCATGAAGGAGTATCTGTTCATGGTGTTCGAGGGGCCACGGGGAATTGTGCCGTCGGCCCTTGCGGGCCTGCCCATGGCGCTCGGCCTTGCCTATCACAATCAACAGCTTGTCCAATGGGGTGAGTCCATTCTATCCGCTACGGTTATTACCATTCTCATTTCGGTTCTATTCGAGACACTGTGGACCGGCTTTTTGAATGAAAGACTGCTCAAACGCCCGACCGTCGAAGGGGGATTGGCAGTGTCGCCGCCGGTGGTTCACATGGAGCCGCTTTCCCTCCCGCACGCCGTACAGTACAGCGAGTCACGGGACACTGTTTCGCCGCAAATATAGGCCGGGTGTTCGAATCTCAGCTGGTTATTCCGTCGGTTTTGTGAATCTACACCGACGGAATACCGGGGCCAGGCGGATTAGGGAATTCCAGGAAATTTCAACAAAAAAAATTGTAAAAATAGTTTGCCTTTCCGGCGATTCGCCGTTAGAATGTCCGCAGGAAGGGAGCACCTAAGTTGTCCAACGTTGATATTGTCGTGCTGACGCTGGCTATCGTCATGACGGTTGGCGTTATCACGTTTTTGTTTAGTGAAAAGACGGGTATTTCGTACGTACCGATTCTGATAGTGCTCGGAGTTATCTCCGGACCGGTACTAAACCTGATAGAGCGGCCCATTGCGCACCAATTGTTTAACTATGCGCGCGTGTTCGGTCTTGTGATCATCCTTTTTACGGAAGGTCATAACCTGAAGTGGTCGTTGTTGAAAAAGCACATAGCTACCATTGGCGTTCTGGACACCATCGGGTTGTTAATAACGGTAATGATATCGGCGGCGGCGTTTACGCTGCTGTTCCATGTGCCCTTTTCCGTGGGATTCCTCTTCGGAGCAATAATCGGCGCAACGGATCCAGCCACACTCATTCCACTCTTCAAACAGCACGACGTGAATGAAGATATGCGGTCGGTCATTGTGACCGAATCGATCTTCAATGATCCTTTGGGCATAGTGCTTACAATTCTGGCCATAGCGCTTCTGGTTCCACAGGCAAACAGTGCACAATTCATTGAAGGGATTGCACACTACACCACGCTCTACCCTGCGGCGCTCATCTTCTTTCTCTATGAAGTAGGGGTGTCAATCGCGCTGGGAGCCGTGATCGGACTAGTCGGTTACTGGCTCATACACGTGTTCCACCTCGAGCCGTTTTCGGAAGTCTATTCTCTGGCGCTCGCCTTTGGAGGTTTTGCAGTCGGTGAGTGGGCGCAGGCGTCCGGCTACCTGGTGGCCACGGTCATTGCGATTGTGCTTGGGAATCACGATGTATTTTTCAAGGGGCATGATCGGGTAGAAAACGCAAATCGCGTTATCTCAAGCGAGCTTCATTTCAACGAGATCCTTTCGGAACTTTCAACCGTTATCATCTTCATACTTCTGGGAGCAAGCATCGATCTCCAGAACCTGCTCTCGTCGGCACTCATTGGAACGGTAGTTGCTCTTGTGGTCGTCTTCGTGGCGCGTCCGGTAGCAACGCTTACCATTCTTCCGTTCGGCAAATGGAACCTGAAACAGTACGGCTTCATGGCGCTCGAAGGTCCGCGCGGCGTAGTCCCCTCGGCGCTCGCCGGACTGCCTCTCATGCTCGGAACCACCTACCACAACAAGCAGCTGATTGACTGGGGAGAAACCATCCTTGCCGCAACAGTGATTACCATCATTGTTTCAGTTGTTCTGGAAACACTCTGGGCGAACACATTGAACAAGCGTTGGCTCACGACTCCGCAAACATGATGCGGAGTTCGGGAAACTCTCTTCCGAACTCCGCAAGAAGTCGCCGCTTGATTCCGTCGATTACCGTTGCCGCAATACCGACGCATGCCATGCAACCCGGTTGGTGCGACAGAAAATCAGCGAAAATGTAGAGTTCGCCCTTCTCTTTGTTGTAGCGGAGTCGTTCGATGACGCCCAGACGGGAAATGGAAAGGTCGCTCTCCGGATCCTTGACTCGATCCAGCACCAGATCGATCTTCCGCTTCATCTCTTCATCCATGATTCCATTATCGGGGTGGATCGGTGTGCCGTCAATCCATGCGCAAAGCGGTCAGCAGTTCTCATTTTGACGCGGCAACGTCAACTGGCATGCTATCGCGCGCCTGCCGACGCGCAAGCTCATGTCCTCACTTACCGTTCGGGCATGACTTGCGCTGGCGCGGCGCACCTACGCGCATTTCATACGACGTTGCCGCGACCAATGGAATTGCATAGCGGGTGAAGAGAAGATCCTGCTTCTCAACCACTCTGCCGCTTACGCCACAATGAGAATTGCTACCGAGCCGTCATCTGGGATTCTGAACATCCTCTGTTGTGAGCCGCCCTTCTGCAGCGGCAATTGCATCCGCATACTGGGGAAGCCACGCCGCCTGCGCAACAAGCATTTCATCCACCAGCTTCCAGATTTCCGGAGGATTACACACCGCGCCGACAAGTGGATCCATCATCATTGCCTGTCGAAGCAAAGTATCGTTTCCGTTGACCGCCGCCTCAACAGCCATCCGTTGTACGGATATGCTTGCGTTGCATACCGCGGCAGGACCGAGAGGAAGATCTCCGACCACCGGAATGGCCATACCATTTGCATCTACATAGCCGGGTACCTCAATGACCGCATCCGGCGGCAGATTCGTTATGACTCCGCCGTTGATCACATTGAAGTGCCCGCGGTAGACCCGCCCCGTTTCGAGTCCCTCCAGAATGTAGGATCCATGCTCGAGAGATCTGTCGTCCGGCAGGTAGCGCAGAGGAGGTTCCGATTCGAGCTTGTCGAAGTCCGTTACAAACCAGTCACGCTGTTCTCTGCAATGGCGGAGATAGCCACCCGTCTCTCCGTGAATCCATTCGCTCGAATCGATCCACCGAGGGATCTCGTTCAACCGTTTGCGGTACCACGGAAGGTACTCGCTCAGATGGCCGTTCGATTCCGTACTGTAGTAGCCGAACCGCCTGAGCATGTCGATACGCACCTTCTCCTGTTGACTATAGACAGGATGTGCTTCGAACGCCTCAAGAAGTCTTCCGGTAAGATCCTCCCCCTTGTTCCGGACCTGCAGGTACCAGGTCTGATGATTGATGCCAGCACAGACAATGTCCACCTGTTCCCGTTTCAGGCCAAGCACCTCGGCAATCTGCTCGTGGCCGTGCTGGACTCCGTGGCACAGACCTACAGTGCGAACCCCGCCGTACTTGTTCGCCGCCCAGGTGTTCATGGCCATGGGATTTGCATAGTTCAAGAACAACGGATCGGGCGCAGAAACGTCCCTGATGTCGGCACACAGGCCGAGGATGAACGGGATATTCCGCTGTCCGTACATGATTCCACCCGCGCACAGCGTGTCGCCAACGCACTGGTCAATCCCGTACTTCAATGGAATCTCGATGTCCGCGGCAAATGCTTCAAGGCCGCCAATCCGGGTAACATTGAAAATGTAATTCGCATCCACAAGCGCTTCCCGCCGATCTGTGGTCGCGTGCAGCTCCACACCGTCCAGACCATTTGAAACAATGTCCCTGCGAACAAGCTTTTCGACCATTGCGAGATTGTCCGTATTGATATCCATGAGCGCAATGGATATCTCCTGAAATTCCGGGACCGACAGAATGTCTTTTACGAGCTTCCGGGTGAACCCGATGCTGCCTGCGCCCACGAACGTGATCTTGAATCCCATGGTGATCCTCCGCCAGAACCAATATACCAGCGGTACACAAATCATTAAAGAACATGCGACCGGGGCAAGCCCCGGTCGCATTGAGACCTCCGCACGTGTGCCTTCACGGGGCACGGTCCCGCAGGTCTACACCGGCACTCCGCACTCCGTGTTCGCGGAACGTTTTCCGGTCAATCGTTTCAGCGTAAGCCGCTTTTCCTTTCTCTGCATCTGTTGCGTCTGCGCGGCGACACGAAGCAATTCGGTCTGCCGATGACGCATATACACCTCGAGAAATATCGGGTTATCGAAGATGAGACTCCTTCAGTTTTCGGGAATGTCAAGTGAAGGGTTCCGTGTGGAGAAGCCGAAGGCTTCCCACACGGAACCGTGTTCGAATGTTAGTCGCCACTCCTCGTGGGACGTGGCATTATGTAACTCTTTTGCATAGCGACCTCCTTGCGCTCCGCCCTGCACCGTGTCGACTCCGACGCAGGACAAAACTAATGGGATGCGGTAGCCTCTTCTGTTCGACAAAAAAAGCTATCTTCCGGGCACACGGACACAAATCCGTCGCACACGAAAGATAGCTTCCAACATTCGAACAAAGCAATCATATCGAGAACTCTCTGAAGTGTCAACAACCGTGTTGATGAAACCACCCCTTTGAAGCAGGAGCTCCCCTTCGGGTGTAGGGAGA
>CAZKMA010000032.1:0-1077 GCA_964553615.1 uncultured Spirochaetales bacterium
GTGCTTCTCCATGTATTGAAACGACAACGCCGGGCGAACCGCGAACTCTCCGCGGAAAACCGCGAACTCTCCGCGGAAAACCGCGAACTCTCCGCGGAAAACCGCGAACTCTCCGCGGCGAACGAGCAACTGTCGGTAACGCTGCGGTCAATCGGGGACGGGATCATTGCCACCGACACTCACGGAAGAATTACCTCGATGAACCCCATTGCCGAGAGCCTGACCGGCTGGAGTGAGCAGGACGCTCGGGGAAAGCCGGCGGCAGAGATCTTTCGCATAGTAAATGAACCTACCGGTGAACCGGTGGAGTCCCCTGTCGGGCGGGTCCTGGACGGTGGAACTGCAGTCGGGCTTGCCAATCATACTTCACTCATCAGAAAAGACGGGACGCGAAGCCAGATCGCGGATAGCGGCGCCCCCATTACGGACAACTCCGGTAATCTCCTCGGCGTAATAATGGTATTCAGGGACGTGACCGACGCGTACCGCACCCGAACCGAACTCGAGGATAGTGAGCGACGCCTCCAGGAATCTCAGGCTGTTGCCCGGGTCGGGACCTGGGAGATAGACCTGAATACCGGCCTTGTGTGGGGATCACCCGAAGCGTTCCGGATTTACGGTATTGATCACAATGAGAATGCGCCATGGCTGCCGCTCGAGATTATCCAGGAGCGTCCGCTCGCCGAGTTTCGACCCGCCCTGAACGAAAAACTCGAGCGCCTCATACGCGCCGACGAGAAGTATGAGATCGAGTTCCAGATACTGCTGCCGCATTCCGGCGAACACAGGACCATCCTTTCGCGCGCACGCCTGCATCGGGACGACACGGGCAATCCGGTCCGTGTTCTCGGAACCCTGCAGGATGTCACCGAACGGTCCCAACTGATCGAGGAACTGCGAACTTCGGTCAAGGAAAAGGCGGTTCTCCTCCAGGAGATCCACCATCGAGTAAAGAACAACCTCCAGGTAATCGTGAGTCTGATAAATCTCCAGCTCAACAGACTGGATAGTCGACAGCAAAATGCTTTGACCGCTCGGCTCCTGCGGGAAAGCCAGACGCGGGTTCAGGCAATGGCC
>CAZKMA010000032.1:1087-54514 GCA_964553615.1 uncultured Spirochaetales bacterium
ATACTGTACCGATCCCAGGACTTCAACCGGATTAATCTCGGCACCTACCTGGCATCGGTCGCAGGACATACTTTTGAGTCCTTCAGCCTCGAGCCCAGGATGCTCACCCTCGAGCCGGAGATTGAAGATGTTATCGTGGATATTGACCGTGCAATACCGTGCGGGCTCATGGTGAACGAACTGGTCACCAACAGCCTCAAGTACGCATTCCCCGAAGCAGGGAAAATGGACGGCCCGCACGGCACCGTGAGGCTCTCGGTCCGTGCTGCGGGGACCTCCGCGGAAGTCGAAGTATCGGATAACGGTGTCGGCCTGCCGGCAGACTTCGATCCAGCGGCAGGCGGCACGCTGGGCATGGAGCTCGTCCGTGCTCTCAGCAATCAGATCGGTGGAGAATTTCATTTCCAATCCGGCCGACCCACAGCACCATCAAATCCTGTTCATCTATCGGCAGGGACTTCCTGCATAATCACCATCCCGCTCCAGGCACCCACAAAGTGAGGCACTATGACAATCTATCAGATTGACGCGTTTACCGACCGACCGTTTTCAGGAAATCCGGCAGCGGTATGCATTACACCGGAACCGCTTGATCGGGAACTCATGCAGAATATTGCTGCCGAGATGAACGTTGCGGAGACCGCATTCGTCTGTCCGGCGGCCAGCGGATACAGCCTCAGGTGGTTCACTCCGGAGGTCGAGGTGGATCTCTGCGGGCACGCCACACTCGCAGCGGCGTATGTGCTGTGGGATCGCGCCTACCTCAGGTCGGGCGACACTGCCGTGTTCCAGACGAAAAGTGGGATTCTCAAGGCAACCACCAACGGCGACTGGATCTCGATGCAGTTTCCACGAGAGGAGGATGAACCGATGAAAAAGTCCGACCTCCTCGAAGACGCCATCGGCGCGAAGGCGGTATACACGGGAAAGAATCGGATGGACTACATTGTCGAAGTGGAATCCGAAGACCTTCTCACATCTATTGAGCCCGAACCGACAAAGCTTGAAAAAATACACACACGCGGGGTCATCGTCACGGCACGATCAGCATCGCCGGACTTCGATTTCGTCTCCCGCTTCTTTTCGCCGGCGACCGGTGTACCCGAGGATCCGGTAACCGGTTCGGCACACTGTTGCCTCGGACCGTACTGGCAGCGAAAACTCAACAAAGACGAGTTCACCGCCTATCAGGCCTCAAGAAGAGGTGGGGTGGTAAAGGTTCGAATGAGCGGAGATCATGTGTTTCTTTCCGGTCAGGCAATTCATGTCTTCACCGCCGAAACAAAGCTCTGAATGTCTCCGTTTCCAATTGACGGGTAATTCCTCAGCAGATAGAATCAACCGTTCCCACTGGAGGTAATACATGCACAGACCAATATCCGTACGTAATATGACGATAGTCCTGTTACTGGTTGCTTCAGCAATGGTGTGGGCCGGCGGCTCGAAGGAGCAGCAGACTGCCCCTGCGGTGAAGCAGACGGCCCCTGCGGTAAAGCAGACGGCCCCTGCAACGGCAGCACCATCGACAGATTCAGCTACTTCCGGTCTTCCGGATCTGAAGGGTCAGGCAATCGTGGCGGTAACCGGCAATGATTATGTGCCGCTCAACTTTGTCAATCCGAAAACCGGTAAGGCGGAAGGATGGGAATATGACGCCGTCAACGAAATAGCTCGGCGGCTGAATGCAAAAGTGACCTGGAAAGTCACTTCGTGGGACACGATGATCGCGGCAATCCATAACGGCCAGTTCGATGTTGGAATGGACGGTATTACCATTACAAAAGAGCGGGCAAAAGAAGTGGATTTCTCTGTCCCCTACATGGTATCCCAGCAGTTCATGCTCGTCCGAAAAGACGATAATCGCTTCACCACCCCCGCAGAGTTTCGAAAGGACCCAAAACTCCTGATCGGCTCTCAGGCAGGAACAACGAACTTCTACGTTGCGGTAAATGATGTTCTGGACGGGAACGAACAGAATCCGCGCATCAAGCTCTTTGACAACTTCGGCGCAGCGGTGCAGGCGCTGATAGCGGGCGATGTGGACATGGTGCTCATGGATGCAGCGTCGAGCAAAGGGTACATCGGCGCCAATCCGGACAAGCTCAAGATTGTCGGACAGCCGCTTGGCACCGAAAACTTCGGATTCATCTTTCCTCCGGGCTCGAAACTTGTGGCACCGTTCAACGCGGCAATAGAATCGATGAAGAAAGACGGTACCCTGGAGAAACTCAACACGAAGTGGTTTTTCGACTACAAGCCAAGCAAATGATGCCCGCTTTGGCCGCGCTGACGGCCGCGCCGATGGCTGAACCGACGGCGCGGCTCACAGCCGCGGCGATGGGCCGGGGACCGCTGCAATGAGATCAGATTCTCCGGACTCCCGGTCCCATCTCCTGCCCTTCGCCGACCGTCTGTCGAAACTGCCGTACTGGCTTCTGGCCATCATTGCGCTCGGCATTCTGGCAATGTGGGGAATACTGGGCAACACCGACTACCGGGTCATATTCTCCGCTGCAAGCCGCGGCATGCTGACCACAATCGTTGTTTCAGTAACCGCATACGCCATATCGGTGATGATCGGACTGTTCCTCGGTCTCATGCGTGTCTCGAAGTTCCGGATTGTTCGGGAAATAGCCACCTTCTACGTGGAAATCGTACGGGGCCTTCCAATGCTGGTCATCCTCTACTACATTGCGTTTGTCGGAGCGCCGGCACTCGTTTCAGGATTGAACTGGATACTCGGTCCCGTTATTCGAACCGGTCTTATCGGTCCGATCAGTATTCGCCAGATGAACTTTGTCTGGCGGGCAATCCTTGCGCTCACCATAGGATACAGCGCATTCATCTCTGAAATATTCAGGGGAGGAATCGAGTCAATCCACCATGGTCAGATGGAAGCCGCTCTGTCCCTCGGGATGAGCAGAACGCAGGCAATGGCGCGGGTTGTCCTTCCGCAGGCGTTGCGAAATGTGCTTCCACCGCTGGGCAATGAGTTCGTCGCAATGATCAAGGATTCCGCGCTCGTCTCCGCGCTCGGTGTTCAGGACATTACGCAGATCGGCAAAGTCTACTCAGCGTCCACCTTCAAGTTCTTCGAGACATACAATGTGGTGGCCTTTCTCTATCTGCTTATGACAATAACCCTCTCTCTACTGGTCCGATTGCTCGAAAATCGGCTTGCACGACACCGGCGCAAGAGTACGGGTTGACCACCCGACCGCTCAGGAACCCTCACCGCCGGATTTCTCGGCCTCTTCCGCCGATTCGAGCTGAAAGATGACGTCCATTACCTGCTCTTCACTCTCCGCATTCAGGATACGCTCGCGCAGCTCCTGGTTGAGCGCAAGACGGGCAATACCGGCAAGGGTCCGCACGTGTCTTTGAAATGCACCCTTCGGAATGACCAGAAGCACCACGAGTCGAGCGGGTTTCCCGTCGAGCGATTCGAACGGTATGCCGCGCCTGGAGATTCCAATGACTGCAAGGATGTCATTGACGCAATCCACCGACCCGTGCGGAACCGCAAGGCTGTGCTCCAGACCGGTGCTCAGCGACCGTTCGCGCGCAAAGATCGCGTCAATCACTTCCTGACGATTCGTGAGCCGCAGCTCGTGCGCGGAAATCAGGTGGTCCACAAGCTCTTCGATTGCTTCCCACTTGTCTGTCGCCTCCATGTCCAGCTTAACCAGGTCCTGTTGAATCAATTCTGACAGTAGCACCGCTTTCCCCTCTCTGTTCAATCCGGCTAGGCAGTCCGTTTTCTCTTAATGCGCTTCAGCCGGAAAATGTCCTCGCGCTCCCGCTGGTCGAGTACCGAACGAATGTACTGAACCTGCTCCGAGAGCTCGGGCAACAGCCGCTGTTCCAGAGCATTCACCCGCCGTGACGTCTTACGTATCTCTTCGGCAAGACGTCCGAGTTTATGAAATTTCGGCGCGACGCGTATTATGCTCTCCACTGCCTTCTCGAAATCATTTACCGTTTCATCGATCCTGGCGCTCACTGCAACAAGAGAGTATTCGCGCTGATCGGGAGTCCTTACGCCGTAGCTGCTCTCCACATTGGCTACGCGGGTACCCCATATATTCTGCTCGGTCACCTCGATGTCGATCTCCCGTCGGGTTGCGATGGCAACTGAACGGACCGCCTCGGGACTGTCGAGCGCTATGGACCGCATCAGAGACTTGCCGGCATCCTGCAGATTCCGCAGCATCTGGTCACGGTCCGAACGGAATGTTTTTATCTCCGTCAGAAACTCCCTGACCAGAGCTTCTCGTTTTCCGCGCAGGAGTTTTGCACCCTGTTCGGCAAGTCGAATCTGAGCACGTCGGGTCAGGAGCTCCGTTCTGGTCGGACTTATCTGTTCCATGGCCGGCCCCCGATCAAACCTTGTCCGACATGTACGGAGATTTCACGCCACCTTCCAGATAATCGCTGAAGTATCTGCTGATCAAGTCCTTGCTGAGGCGCCGGAGTTCCGCAACCGGTATTACGCTGAGAATTCGCCAGCCGGTATCCAGCGTCTCAGTTATGGACCGGTCCGAGTTCCCCTGATTGATCAGTTCCTGCTCGAACAGATCGGCAAACTTCAGATATCTTCGGTCAAGATCGCTCAGCGCTTCCTCACCAACTATGGCGGTAAGTCGCCGTATGTCCTGTCCTTCTGCATAGCACGCATAGAGCTGGTTTGCAATACTCCGGTGATCTTCTCGTGTACTCTCTGCTCCAATGCCGTTGTTCATGAGCCTGGACAGCGATCGAAGGACATCTATCGGCGGAGAAATTCCGCGCCGATGCAACTGACGCGAGAGAAAAATCTGCCCTTCGGTTATGTACCCTGTCAGATCAGGAATCGGATGGGTAATGTCGTCGTCCGGCATTGAGAGAATCGGAAGCAGGGTAACCGAGCCCGCGCGATCGCGGATACGACCGGCACGTTCGTAGAGACTTGCGAGATCGGTGTACATGTAGCCGGGATAGCCCCGCCGGCCGGGGATCTCTTCCCGGGCGGTTCCTATTTCGCGCAGTGCCTCGCAGTAACTGGTCATATCCGTCATGACGACCAGAACCTCGTACCCCTTTTCAAAAGCGAGGTATTCGGCGGCGGTGAGCGCATAGCGGGGCGTCATGATCCGTTCTATGGTCGGATCATCTGCAGTATTCATGAACATGACTGCCCGACTCCGGGCGCCGGTGCGCTCGAACTCCGCCATGAAGAAGGCGCGTTCCCGGTGGGTAATCCCGATTGCGGCAAAAACGACCACGAAGTTGGTTTCTTCGCCCACCACCTTCGCCTGCTGCAGAATCTGAGCGGCAATTTCATTTCCGGGAAGTCCCGAGCCGGTAAAAATGGGGAGTTTCTGCCCGCGAACCAGAGTATTGAATCCGTCTATTGCAGACACCCCGGTCTGGATGAAATCATTTGGACGGGCACGAGAAGTAGGGTTGATAGGACTGCCGCCAATGGCCCTGAACGCCTCGGGGACAATGTCCGGCAGATCGTCTATGGGTTTGCCGGAGCCATTCATGATGCGTCCAATCAGATCTTCAGAGACACCAAGACGAGCCTCGCGGTCCAGAAGCGAAATGCTGGTCGCGGGAATGTCCAGCCCGATTGTCTCTTCGAACACCTGTATGGCCGCATACTCCTCGGACACTTCTATGACCTGACCGCTTCGCATGCGGTTGTCTCCGGACTTGATGTCTACAATAGAGCCGTAGGGAAGGTCCGAAGCGTGCTGCATGAACAGCAATGGGCCCGCTATGCGCTGTGCCTGTGTATATTCCCGTTGCATCAATGCGTCATCTTTCACCGTGATCTTCCTTCTTCGATCAGTGCTGCAAACCGCTTTTCGAGTCTGTCACCCAGCTCCGCTTTGCGATCCGCAAACTCTTCCTGCGGAATATCCCGCATCCGAAGCAGATCTTCCCGCTCCGACATCTCGAGAATCTTATCCAGATACACTTTTTCGTTGAGAGCAGCCGAGGACTCGTTATAGAACTTCACCAGAAGCTCGAGCATTCCCGATTGTTTCTCAAGAGAGCAGGTAGCGTCGATTTCGGACATTGCATTCTGCTGAAGAAACCCATCGCGGAGCATCCGGCTCGCTTCGAGGATGAGGCGGTCGCTGTCCTGAAGGGCATCCGGACCGACAAGTTGCACAACTTCCTGCAACTCAGCCTCCCGGCCAAGAAGCTCGCTGACCGTCGAACGCATCTGCGGCCACTGCTCGTGAACATTCTCCCGGTACCACTTGATGAATGGCTCGAAATAGAGTGTGTAGCTGCGATGCCAGTTGATTGCCGGGTAGTGGCGCCGATGGGCCAGTGAGGAGTCGAGAGCCCAGAGGGCACCGGTAACCCGCATGGTGCTCTGGGTAACCGGCTCGGAGAAGTCTCCACCCGGAGGGGAAACCGCCCCGACAATGGTAACCGATCCGTTCCGCGCATCAGAACCCAGACAATCCACGGTTCCTGCCCGTTCGTAGAACGACGCAAGACGTGAGGCGAGATATGTCGGGTATCCCTCTTCTCCCGGCATCTCCTCCAGCCTCGAGGAGATCTCCCGGAGCGCCTCCGCCCATCGGGATGTCGAGTCGACCATGACCGCCACCGAATTCCCCATGTCCCGAATGTACTCCGCAATAGTCACGCCCACATATATGGACGCCTCACGCGCAGCTACCGGCATGTTCGACGTGTTCACGACGAGCACGGTCCGATCCATGAGACTCCCTCCGGTTCTCGGGTCGCTCAATTCGGGGAATTCGGTCAGTACGTCCGTCATTTCGTTTCCGCGCTCTCCGCAACCTACGTACACAATGACGTCTGCCGCGGAGAACTTTGCCAGCGACTGCTCAAGGACCGTCTTTCCGGTACCGAACCCCCCCGGCACACAGGCCGCGCCGCCGAGCGCAATCGGATACAGACAGTCAAGGACCCGTTGACCGGTAATGAACGGAATGACCGAGTCGAGTTTTTTCCGGAACGGGCGTCCGACCTTGGCCGGCCAGGTCTGCGAAAGACGCAACTTCGTGCCGTCTTCCAGCTCGGCGACGGGTTCACTGATTGTGAACTCGCCGCTCTCTATGGTCCTGATCCTGCCGCTCACCTCCGGCGGTACAAGAATCTTGTGAATGAAGGCGTCAGTTTCCTTTACCGTTCCAATTACATCGCCGCCTTCGACCTGGTCGCCGGAACCTGCACTTGCTTCGAACCGCCACTTCCGCTGCTCGTCCAGAGCCGGCGCATACACTCCCCGTCCGATGAATGCCCCGGATGCCTGCTCGAGAACCGTCAGGGGGCGTTGAACACCGTCGTAGACACTACCGAGAAGCCCGGGGCCGAGGGTCACAACCAGTGGCTGTCCCGTGCGGGCAACCGGTTCTCCGACGACCAGTCCCGAGGTGTCTTCGTATATCTGGATGAACGCCTCGTCGCCGTCCAGGCGAATGACCTCACCCATCAGTCCGGAGTCTCCTACGCGGACAACCTCGTACATCCTGGCACCGCTCATGCCGCGGGCAATGACCGTCGGCCCTGAAATCTTGATGATCCTTCCGTCTGACTCTGTGCTCACGTCTGCCATGCTACCCTCAAAATTGTATGTTCAACTGGTATCCCACTGCCTGACGGATAAGTCGTGCGATCAGGTCGTCCCGTGGTACCTCGTCGGTATTCTTCCAGATCAGCTCCCCCGGAATCGGCACAACCAGCGGTACCGGCCGCTTCAGGAGCTCGGCCTTCACGTGCGGATCGATATCGGCAATGAGCTCTTCCTCGACAATGACAATTCCCTGATCCCGGTTCTCCAGCAATGATTGGACCGCGGCCACCGCTTCTTCGCTGTTGGCACACGGAACGAGATGAACACCCGCCAGACCGAACCCCATTCCCAGATCTTCTCGAACGACTGCCGTTATCCTAGACAAAGATGAGCTCCTCCCGGATTGCATTCGGCGGGAGCTGGTAACGCCTTCCCCGCAGGAGCATGCGCAGATTGTAGTACTCGTTGATCTTCCGCCAGATGAATCCAAGCGGCACCGAAATGCTGAGCGGATCTGCCCGGAACATCCGCACTCCCTTTTCAATGACGATCATGTCGAGGAACCGCTCGAGAACGCTGAACCGGTTCGACTGTCCGAAAATGAGAATTCCGCGCTCAACTGCCGGAGCAAAGTACGTGCCGCCGAGCACCTCAAGTGCACTCTCAATGTTCTGCGCGCCGGTTACCTCGGTGAGTGTCGAAACGCGAAGCTTGCCACCCGGAACAAGCGGGAGATCCTCCATGGATGTTCCCCGGGCATGGTAGGCAACCTGTTTCAACGCCGCATTCACATTCGTCATGTCTACCTGCATCTGCAAATGAGCACGAAGGATGGACTCATTGGGGTCCGTCGGGTCGAGACTCTCGAGCGCCCACGTATAGTATCGTTCGTAGAGATAGGATTCCAGGTTCTGGAGGTCCCCCTCCATGTTGTGGATTGCTCGGCGAACCTCATACGCGAATGCGTAACCCCAGGTGGTAAGAGAATCGGCAATTGACCGGAGGTCCGGTTCCCGGGCAAGTTCCTCGAGCTGGACGGGATGGAACTCTCCCGCAGGAACCAGGGCGCTGGTAATATCCTCAACATCCGCGTGCTGTTTCACACCGCGAAGGATGGTAATGATATTTGCCACATCCCATCGGTTCAGTTGCATGCCGATCAGGCGGCGGGGGGCCTCCGGGGCGAAGGTCTTGATGTGAGAAAATGTCTCGTGAAGTCCTTCGCGCAGGGCCGCTTCGGCCGCAAGCAAACCATGCTCACCCCGCGTTCCCTCCTCCGGGAGCCGCGCCGAGAGCTTCTCTCCGTAAGGAGAATCGAGCAGGACATCTATGAGGATGTCTTCGCCTTCGGTTGCGAGAATCTGGTCGAATGCCTCGTTCGGCAACAGGAAACGACTCATTGCTCGAACCCGTGCGTTCAGATAATCGTAGTCGCTCATACCGAGGCTTCCGGCTCCCGTTCAAACAGAGCACGTCCAATTCTGTCCGCCAGCGCTACGCGGGCGCGGCTCAGCCGGATGCGGAATCCGTTGTCCACCCTGCGCGACCCCGAAGAGCCGGTCAACAGGACCGTCCCCTTGTCGGCTTCCACGCCTTCTACGGTAACCGGGTGGTCGCCAACTGCCTTCCGTGCAACAGAGACGTCCGCGTTCCGCACCGTGAGGACGCCACCTTCGGGGGATGCTGCGACCGCTTCCCGGATGAGCGATCCGACCACCTCCGCATAGCGATCTCCATCGGTGGCCATGACCATCTGCTCAGCTCGCTCGAACACGCCCTCCATTACGGACTTCTTCATGCGAACCATTCGTGCGCGGGCTTCCATCCGGGCCAGTCCAAGCTTTCCGGCAATCGCAACGGCCACCTCTCGGTCGAGGTCCCGCATTGCGTCCTCCTTCAGACGCAATGCTTCGCGATCCGAGCGTTCGAGCACTTCCTTTATCCGTGCGTCGGCATCCCTGTTCAGTTCCGCGCGTTCCGACTCCGCCTTCTCGCGCATCGACTGGAGAAGCGCATCCACATGCCGCTTGTCGTCACTCACGGCGCTACAGGGTAAAGAGGATTATGACTGCAACAATAAATCCCAGAATAACGAGTGTCTCAGGGATGGCCAGCAGAATGATGACTGTACCCATGGATTCCGGCCGTTCGGCGATGGTTCCCGCACCGGCGGCTCCGATTCGACTCTGTGCAATACCGGTGCCGAGAGCCGTGAGTCCGACTGCCAGCGCCGCGCTGAGGGCAATGAGGCCGACTTCCAGCGGCGTCCGTTTTGCCGGTTGTTGCTGCGCCTGCGCGTCGGTCGTAGGTTGGTCTGCAGCAAATGCAAACGCACCGACAATCAGAAAGAGAACCAGAAAAAGTGTGAAAATCCGAGCTTTTCGGCTCATACGGTGATTCCTCCTATCTTACGGAAAGGTGAGTATGGTTTTCCTCCACCCATGAAGAACTTCGAGAAGAACTCCACGTAGTGCAGTCGAAGACCCTGTATTGTCGGGTCAATGATGCCAAGCGCAAGGTTGAGTGCGTGGACCAGAACGGCAATAACGACGGCAAGTACGACATTTCCAACCATTCCTCCAAACATATTCGCGAGGAATGCAAGAACTACCGAAACGAGACCGATTGCCATTATCCGGACGTAGGAGAGGATATTGCCCAGGGTGCTGAGCAATTCGAGGGGAAGCATAAATCCGTGGACAGGACTATGCATGACCTGATAGATCATGAGCACGACAAATACAATGAGCGCCGCGATTCCCAGATGGGTGAACACGGGCGGCAGCATCCGCGCCATTCTGCCGACAAAGAAGAGCATCAGGAAAATTCCAGCTATCTTTGCCACGCTCTCAATAACCATGTGCCGCTCTCCGGAACGGTGATAGTTGATAATGCCCAGCACCAGACCGAGGAGTACATGGAAGACACCAATGGCTATTGCAATGGCCATGTACCCGAGCAGGGTTTTCGCCTTGTCGGCTCCGGTAAAGGTGAACCGTGGCTGCCAGAGCGGAACCAGCCCGAACAGTTCGTGTCCCAGTTCACCGAAGAACTCTCCGAACACAAAACCGAAAAGAACCGTGAACCCGGCGCACCAGGCGGTAACAATTGCGAGTTTGCGGGCAAGGTCGTTCTTGCGTCCGAAAATCCGGACAAGAAGCGCACCGAGTCCGACCAGCAGTCCGTAGCCAATATCCCCGAGCATGAGCCCGAAAATGGGCGGAAAGACAGACCCGATGTAGACGGTTGGATCGACGCTCCCGTACTTCGGAAGCGGAAAGAGCGCAATGAGAGGCTCGAACGGTTTGAAGACGCGCGGGTTGTCGAGCAGGACCGGCGGCGTCTCGGACCGACTCGCCTTGAGCCTGCGAACCACCACCTTGCCGTCCGATATGCGCGTCAGGTCCTCGGACAGATCTCCAATCGACTTCCCTGGAACCCAGCCGCGCATGATAAACGCATATCGAGTTGTGGCCACCGTGGCGATGGCCTCGTAACGGGCATGACGGTCCCGGCACACATGCAGAAGCGCCAGCAACTCGGCCGCCCGGTCCCGGTAAAAGAGCAAACTCTGTTCTTCGAGCTTTGCCTGCCGACGCCGGAGATCTTCGAGATCCTGTTCCAGATCGGCAAGAGCCTCCTCGAACGGCTTGTCCCTCAGATAGCGGGGAACGTTCATCTGGCCTATTCCCGCCTCCAGAATGAAGGATCGTACCGAGTGCGCATGCGCCTTCGGATAGCCAACCAGAGCCGCGACACGCCTGTTCGTCAATTCACCTTCATAGAACTCGTACATTCCGGCAGTCAGTTTGTTGAGCTCTTCCTTGAAGAGCTCCCGGCTCATACGGCTCTTCTGATCCACGATAATGCCGACGAATTCATATTCTTTCGAGAGCTCATGGGTTTCCACGAGCGGAGCCAGCGTGGTAACCACTTCCTCGTACACGGAGAGCGACTGAAGGTCATCTGTTACGTTGCGGTGCCGTCGCTTGAAAGAACGGACTTTCGCATGCATTGACCGGGCCGCTACGCCGATAGAGCCGATGTCTTCTGTCTCCCATGCCTTGTACTGCGTCTGGTACGCGCTGCTACTGTCGAGCCCCGCGCGCACCGACTGAGGCAGTTGATTGACCCCGTCTTCCAGAAGTTCCAGAAGCTCCTCGAGCTGGCGCCGCTCAACCACTCTTTCGTCGGAAAGCGATACGCGATGCAGCAACCCCTTATCGCCGTACTCGGCAAGCGGTATTTCCTCAATGTGGAGCACACCCCGATCCTGTACCGAGTACAGCACCGGATCCAGAAGAGAGGATGGTCCCACTATCTCGATGCGATGCATCTTGCTTATCACGCTTGACCCTCTTTCGGAAGAATACCAGCCACGAGGACACCGGCAGCGGCTTCGATTTTTCCACGTGCTTCAGACTCGATTGCGGACAGCTCCCCGGCTGCCGTCTCGTTGAAGCGGTCCACCTCCTTATCCACCGCGGCAAGACGCTTCTCACGCTCCCGCTCGACCAATCCCGGGATCTCGTTCCGTGCGGTCTCCATGCGTCGAGCGGCCTCTCGTTCTGCCTCCGCCACTCGCACCTCCGCCTCAGTCCGTGTCTGCTCGACGAGCTCGGACAGGGTATTCTCCTGCTGTTCAAGTTCAGGAACCAGAGACCCTTCTACCTGATCGACCATCTTCCGTTTTTTCGCCATTTCAAGTACCAGTAAACTCCGTTTCGAGGCCAATAACCACTCATTTCCTCGGATATTGGTATTGTAAATAACAAATAAACGGAAGTCAAGGAAATACACGAAATCAGTCAACAATATTTTTACATTTCCGTTCTGGGCATCGGAATGGCGGCAGACGACAGGACATCAAGATGCGTGAGGTGTTTTCCTGTTGACGAAAGAAGAACAGCTCTCAGATGAGTAACTGGCTCTTTCAGAGAAATCTATGATTTTTCCAGGAGGATAAACGGGCCATGCGGTCCCCGCATCGAGGCGCCCGTCCGTGTTCTTCGTCCGGGTCAGCCCGTAGCCGAAGTTATCGGCGCGTTCCTGTCCATTCCGACAAGATCCTTACCCAGAATGCACGCCGAGAAATGTCCCGGCGAAATCTCCTTGAGCGGGGGTCGGCCTATGCGGCACTCGTCGGTCGCGAACGGACACCGCGGATGGAAGTGGCATCCTGGAGGTGGATCTATCGCGCTGGGAATTTCGCCGCGGGGGATTGCATCCTTGCGCCGTTCCCGCGGGTCCGGTACCGGTACCGCCTGCAACAGCGCCTTGGTGTAGGGATGATGCGGATTGCGAAAGACATCGTCCTTGTTCCCGATCTCCACAATCCGACCCAGATACATGATGGCAATTCGGTCGCAGAGATACTTGGCGGTGGCCAGGTCATGGGTAATGAACAGGTAGGTAAGGTTGAACTCTTCCTTGAGTCGCCTCATGAGCTCGAGGATCATGGCGCGAACGGAGACATCCGCCATGGCAATCGGCTCGTCGGCGACCACGAACTCAGGATTTGTTACAAGCGCACGGGCAAGCACCACACGTTGAGTCTGTCCTCCGGAAAGCTGATGCGGGTACTTCCGGTAGAGGAACTCCGCCGGTGTCAGGCCGACCCGCTCCATGAGGGAGATAGCGGTCTGCCTGGCCTCCTTGCCGGTAGAGAGTCCGTGAATGCGCAAGGGGTCGGAGATTGCTTCGCCGACCGTCATCCGCGGGCTCAATGAGGAGTCCGGATCCTGGAAGACCACCTGCATCTTCATGCGGAAGCGACGCATCTCTTCCCGGTCGATCTTGCTTATATCGGTCCCGCCATAGTGGATGCTCCCGGACGTCGCCTCGAGCAGTCGCAGGAGCAGCCGCCCGGTGGTCGACTTTCCCGAGCCGCTTTCACCGGCGAGCCCAAGGACTTCACCTTTTCCGATTGAAAAGGAGACATCATCCACCGCATGTACGTATTGCTGCCTCTTCCCCGAAAAAAGCGCATCGATGATCCCTTTCTGTACGGGGAAATTCTTTACCAGGTTGCTAACACGTATCAGTTCTTCCATAGATTTGTCTCCCGAAGCTATTCGTACAGCCAGCATGCAGCCTGTTGGCCGGGATGATATTCCTTCAGCTCCGGCTGCCGTTCGCGGCAGATGTCCATTACCTCCGGACAGCGATCGGCGAACGGACACCCCGTGGGCGGAGTCACCAGATCTGGCGGACTGCCGGGCATGCTGACCAGATGATCCTGATCCATGTTGATGTTCGGCACACACCCGATGAGCCCCTTCGTGTAGGGGTGCATGGGCGAACCGAATATCTGCTCCGCCGGCCCTATCTCGACGATCTGGCCTCCGTACATCACTGCAATTCTGTTCGCAATTTCCGCAACCATCGCCAGATTGTGCGAAATGAGAATGATCGAAATCTCGTATTGCTCTTTGAGTGTTTTCAGAAGATCAACAAACCCCGCCTCCACTATTACGTCGAGCGAAGTGGTCGGCTCGTCCGCGATGAGGATTTCAGGGTCGAGAATCAGCCCGAGGCCAATCATGATACGCTGCCGCATTCCGCCGGACAGCTGGTGGGGATATTCATGCAGCCGCTTCCGGTCAATTCCGAGCTGTTCGAGAACATCCCCGGCGCGCTTTTCCGCCTCCGGTCGGCTCATGTACGCATTGTGGACCCGAAGTGTCTCGAAGAAGTGTTCACGCACGCGCATGAGGGGGTTGAGCGACGTAAGCGGGTTCTGAAACACCATTGCCATCTTCGCGCCGCGGAAGAGCCTGAGCTCTTCCTTCTTCATCCTCATGATGTCGGTTCCCTCGAACTCGATACTCCCGCCGGCAACCTTGCCAGGCGCTCTGAGCAACCGGAGGAAAGAGAGCCCCAGCGTTGATTTTCCGCAGCCCGACTCGCCCACGAGTCCGAGCACATCGCCCTTGTTCAGCGTAAAGGAGACATTGCGGACCGCATGAACAGTCCCAATTGTTATCGGGTAGTCTATCGAAAGGTCCTTGACCTGGAGAATCGATTCAGCCACGTTCATTCTCACTTCTCGAGCAGTCTTGGATTCAGTATTTCGGCGAGCCCCTCTCCCAGCATGGTGAATCCGAGGGCCAGCAGCATAATCATGAGGCCGGGAAAGGTGATCATCCACCAGATGCCGGAGGGCAGATAGCTCTTGCCCTGAGCCAGGTCCATTCCCCAGTCCGGGATGCCTGCGGGCAATCCAAGGCCAATGTAGGAAAGGGCCGCTTCAGTCGTTATAGCGTCCGCTATGTTGAGAGAAAAGACCACGACAACCGTCGCTACAATGTTCGGAAAGATATAGCGAAACAGGATGGTCCCGCGTTTGGCACCGATGGACCGTGCGGCTTCAACATACAACTGCTCTTTCAACTGGAGCGTCTGTCCGCGAACCAGCCGAAAGTAGGTTGGAATGTAGATGACCGCAACCGCAAGGGTGATATTCACTACGCCCGGACCGAGCATCGCCGCGAAGGCAATGGCAAGGATGAGCCCTGGGAACGCATAGACCGAATCCATGATGAGGGAGAGAATCCGGTCTACTATGCCGCCAACGTAACCGGAAAACAGCCCCAGAGGGATGCCGATAACAGACGACATCAGCGCGGCCGAAAATGCCACCCCCAGAATTGTCCGCGATCCCCATACAACGCGGGAAAACACGTCCCGGTTCAAATTATCGGTACCGAAGATGTTCCGTGCGCTCGGCGGTGAAAGCTGCGGCCCTGCGTTTTGTGCGTTCGGACTGAAGGGCGCAATGGTCTGCGGCAGGAATGCCATGTAGGCAATCAGGAGGATTATGAAGATTCCAGCGATCATGATCCACCATTCAACTCCATACTTCTTATTTGAGCTTGCAACCCAGCGAAAGAGCCTTCCCGCGGCGTAGGCGGGTGAATACCGTGCGTGCTCGGGCTCTTCGGGTCTGTTTTTGTTCTTGAGATCGCTCATCCTGACTCCCGGATTAGTATTTCACCCTCGGGTCGATGAGGGCATAGAACAAGTCGACGATGAGCGATATTACGCTCACCATCACTGCAAAGATGACTATTACTCCCTGCACCACCGGATAGTCGCGCAGATAAATCCGCTCGAGCAACAACCGTCCCATTCCCGGCCAGGAGAATGTGGTCTCAGTCAGGATTGCACCGGACAACAGAATGGCAAACTGCAGCCCGAGCATGGTAAGGATGGGCACGAAAGCGTTCTTCAGCCCGTGGCGATAGGTGACCGAACGGTCCGGAACCCCGCGAGCGTGAGCCGCAAGGATGAAATTCGACTTCAGCGTATCCAGCATATTGGCCCGGGTCAGCCGGATGAAGACACCGGAGAGCACAATGCCGAGGGTAATGGATGGAAGGAAAAGGTGGACAAGCACGTCCACCAGCGCAGGGATGTTGCCGGAGATAATTGCGTCCAGGACATAGAACCCGGTGTGCGAAAAGGTGCTGCTGATGACACGCGCACCGGTCCGTCCTGCCACGGGAAGCCAGTGCAGCCACACGCCGAACACGAGCTGGAGCATGAGCCCCATCCAATAGACAGGAATGCAGTATGCAACATTTCCAAACAACCGGATCCCGAAATCTGCGGTAGAACGTCGGTTACGTGCGGCAAAGGCACCGAGCGGCACGCCTATGAGCAGCGTGAAAAACATCCCGAACAGGGTCAGCTCAATTGTCGCGGGCAGCTTGTCCCGAATGGTGCTCCAGACCGTCTGCTGAAGGACCATCGAATTGCCCAGGTTAAAGTGAGCAATCTGCACGAGATAGTTCACATACTGCACGTAGATGGGTTTGTCCAGTCCCAGTTCAATCCGTTTCTGGGCAATGACCTGCGGCGGCGCGTGGGCTCCCAGAAGTGCGGAAACCGGATCGCCCGGCATTACACGAAGGACGACAAATACGATCGTCAGAAGGATGAATACCATAGGAATGGTAAGCAATATGCGGGTAATGACGTAGCGAAGTAGTCCCTTCATTGTTCAGTTTATGCCTTGGTATCAATAAATTTTGAGGGCCGACCGGATGAATAATCCGGTCGGCCCCATAACTATTTCAGTTACTTGTTGGAAAAGTAGAGTTGATCGTAGTTGAAGATCAGCGTCGGTCCAATCTCGACACCCTTCACGTTCGGCTTTGAAAAAACGTAGAGGTTGCCCTGAAAGATGGGCACTGTCGGCACCTGATCGGTCCACATCTGCTGGATCTTCTGGAACACTTCACCGCGAACCTTCGGATCGGGGCTCTGCTGCTCTTCGGCGAACAGTTTGTCCCATGCAGGATTGGAGAAGTAGATCCCCATGCCTTTCGAGCCTTCGGTTCCCGCAAATGCGGCGGTATAGTCATCTGGATCAACATAGTCGGGGTACCATCCAAGGAGGAACGCAGGCATCTGCTTCTTGTTCCACTGGTCCTTGTAGGTTGCCCATTCGGCCGACTTCAGATTCACCTTCACTGCGGGGCTTTTCTCGATCTCGTTCTTCATGACCTGTGCAAGGTTCACCTCGGTGTCGCCGTAGTGCGACGGGGTGTACCAGAGGTCGAAGGTCAGCGGCTTGGCGGCCGTATACCCGGCCTGAGCCAGAAGTTTGTTTGCAAGAGCGACATTGCCGTCACCAAAGGCCGTCTTGAAGTTATCGCTGTGATAGATCATGCCCTTCGGCACCATCGAATACAGCGGGGCGTTCTGACCAAGGTAGACCTTCTGGATGATGTCCGGGCGATTGATGAGCGCAGCAATTGCCTGGCGAAGAGTCTTGTCCTTGAAGATGCTCTGTGAGGTTTCAAAGCAAAGATAGCGAATGAACGGCCCCGGGAGCTTGTCGGTGGTAAACTTCGGGTTCGCCGAAAGGTCCTTGATATCCGAAGGATTCAGGGTCTTGTAAGCGAGATCCAGCTCACCGGACTGCAGGGCGAGGCGCATCGTTGTCGCATCCGCGTAGTAGCGAATGATGATGGTCTTGATCTTCGGTTTGGCCCCGTAGTAGTTCGGATTTGCCGTGAAGACCGCTTCCTCATCACGCTTGAAAGAGCTCAGAGAATAGGGACCGAGACCGGCAATCTTGCCGCCGGACAATTCGGAGACATCCTTGACAATCTTGTCCGCAGGATAGTTCTTCGGATCCAGCGGGAAGTATGTCGGAGTGGCGATCAGTGAAGGGAAGTATGCGGTGGGTCCGTTCAGGTTGAACCTCACCGTGTTGTTGTCGACCACATCAACAGACTTCACGAAACTGGTCACGAGCCAGGACGGATCGCCCTTCAGCCGCATGACACGGTCGATCGACCACTTCACCACCTGCGCGTTGAACGGGTCGCCGTTGCTGAACTTGACTCCCTGGCGAAGCTTGAACGTGTAGACGTCCCCGGCCTTGTTGACCGTATAGCTCTCGGCAAGCGCCGGAACGATTTCGGTCGTTCCCGGCTTGTAGGCAAGCAATCCCTGGTCGATGTTCTGGAAAATTTCCCATGTGTGAAAATCGTAGGCACTGGCGGTATCCATGTCCGTGACCTTTTCGGTCGTACCGTACACGAGCGTTTGCTGCTGCGCACTGGTAGATTCAGTGGAACCGGACGCAAATGCGTTAATTGCCAGTCCACCAGCGAGCACGGAAGCCATGAGCACGAAAAGTAACAGTTTCCGCATGATAGACTCCTCCTGTTTTGCATATTTTTGCAATGCTGTCGACAACTTTATGCGTCAGCACATTCTTTGTCAACGAAAAAAAGACCGGACGGCTTGCGAATTGTGCGAAATCGGCGCAAAATCGATGAACATCCACATTCATATCGCGTGCAATTACGCGACCGGGACCGGACCATGAAACGCACCGTTATCAACATGTTAGCAACGGCGGCACAGGAATACGCCGACATTCCCTACATCCTGGGCAAAGAAGAGGGCGGATGGACCGCCCGTACATTCGATGAAGCATACCGGGAGGCGAGGCTTGTGGCCTCCTCACTGATATCGCTCGGCTTCAGCGAGGGGGATCGCGTTGCCATCCTCGCTGAAGGCAGCCCGGAATGGGTTCTGGGCGAGTTCGGCACGGTGATCGCAGGATGTGTCTCGGTGCCGCTCTCTATCAAGTTGCTCACCGAGGAGGTTCCTTTCAGAATTAACCACTCCGAGGCAAAAGCGATCTTCGTCTCGAAGAATCAGCTCAAGAAGGTGCTTTCCGTCTGGCATCAATTCGAGACGAAGCCACTCCTCCTCTACCTCGACTCCGACGAAGCGTACCTGCGGGAAGAGTGCGCGGAAATCGGGGTCCCGGAACAGATGTATCGCACCTTCGCCGATCTCATCCGGAGCGGAGGAGAAGCCGCTCAAGACATCTCATCGGAGCTCGATCGGAGAGTCGATGCGGTAGCCGAGGATACAGTAGTAACAATTTCGTATACCTCGGGTACCACCGGAAATCCGAAGGGAATCATGCTCACCCACCGCAACTACTATGTGAATGTGCAGGATTCAGTGAACGCCTTCGACGTGCCTCGTGCCGGGTTCAGCACACTGCTCGTCATTCCCTGCGATCACTCTTTCGGTCACACCGTCGGGATCTATGCAGCCCTCGCCCGCGCAATCACCATCTCATTCGTGGATGCCCGGGGAGGCGGAATGGCGATAATTCGGAATATTCCGCTGAACCTCACGGAGACCAATCCGACGTTTCTTCTGACCGTGCCGGCTCTGACCGGTAATTTCATGAAAAAGATCATAGGCGGCGTGGAATCGAAGGGCAGATTTGCTGCGAGATTGTTTCACATGGGTATACGGGCGGGAACACGGTACTGGGGGGATTGTCATCATCGACCATCCCTTCTGAAGCGGGCGGTGAACTCCATTCCGTATATGGTAGCGGACGCGCTGGTGTTCCGGAAAATACGAACCACCTTCGGAAACCGGATTGGATTCTTCGTCGGCGGCGGAGCGCTGCTGGATTCGGGCCAGCAGCGGTTCTTCCGTGCCCTCGGCGTGCCGGTCTACCAGGGCTACGGGCTGACTGAGGCCGCACCCGTCATCTCTTCGAATACACAGTTCAATCACAAGATTGGCACCTCAGGAAAAGTTCTTGCCTCGGTCACGTGCAGGATTATCCGAGAAGATGGAACCGAAGCCGCGCCGGGTGAGCGCGGGGAAATCGTTGTCCGGGGCGAAAGCGTCATGAAGGGTTACTTCCGTAATCCGGAGGCAACGGCGGAAACCATCCGGGACGGATGGCTTCACACCGGGGACCTCGGCTACCTCGATGAAGACGGATACCTGGTCGTCACCGGCCGGGAAAAGGCTCTCCTCATCTCCTCGGACGGTGAGAAGTACAGCCCTGAAGAGATAGAAGAGGCAATTGTGGGCTCTTCTCAGGCAATCAGTCAGGTCATGATCTACAACGACCACTGCAAGTACACGAGCGCCCTGGTGACCCTGGACAACGGGGCGACAGAAGCACTCATCGAAGAACGGGCCATAACAAATATTGATGATCTGATAGACGTGCTGCGGGAGGAGCTTTTTCTTTTTCGCACCCGGCCGGACTTTCGCGACCGGTTCCCGCCACAGTGGATACCTTCGGTATTTCAGCTCCTCCCGGAACAGTTTTCGGAAGAGAACCGGCTGATCAACTCGTCAATGAAACTTGTCCGCTTCAAAGTGCTCGAGACGCACAGGGACATCATTGATTACATGTACACCACCGAGGGAGGAGATCCGCACAACAGACGAAATCGGGAAGTTCTCGCTTCCCTTTTCGCGCTGCCGGAAACATAGACCGATTCCCGCAAAACGCTTCTTTGCTTTCTTTCCATACGAGACGGTGATACCTTTTTCATAGGAGGCAGCCACTATGGATCCTACTCCCTATGGATTCCTCGAATACCTGTATGAAGGAGAGTTTCGCTCCTCTCTCTACGCCCACAGCTACCGGACAATAGACAATGAGAAGGTCGAGAAATTCCTTGATCAGTACACTGCGGCAACCAGGGGCTACAATCCAAAGCAACTGGACGAAGGCGGTGCTGTGCCGGCTGAGCTCATGAAACGTCTGGGCGAGATCGGCATTTTCGGTCTTATCATCGGTACTGACTACGGCGGTCTCGGGTTTACCATTTCCGAGTACCTGAAGGTAATAGAATCCATGGCCGGCGCCGACATGGCAATGGTACTGGTTCCACTGGCCCACCTTTCCATCGGAATGAAAGGCATCCTTCTGTTCGGCAACGATCAGCAGAAGAAACACTACCTTCCCAAAGCCGCTTCAGGTGAAATGGTATTTGGCTATGCCCTGACCGAGCCCGATACCGGCTCGGACGCGCAGCACATTCGAACCACCGCTACGCTTTCTGAAGACGGCACGCACTATATCCTGAACGGCACGAAGACCTACATTACGAACGCGAACTACGCGGGTGCGTTCACCGTGTTTGCGCAGCTCGACCCGGCGAATCCGGGTACAATGGGCGCATTCATTGTTGAACGTGAATGGGAAGGTGTAAGCGTAGGCAAAGACATGCCAAAGATGGGGCTGAAAGTCAGCTCAACGGCGATGGTACGATTCAAGGACGTTCTTGTCCCGCGGGAGAACATTCTTGGGAAGGAAGGCGATGGTTTCAAGATTGCCATGAATATTCTGAACTACGGGAGACTCGGGCTCGGAGCCGCCTCCGCAGGCCTCATGAAACAGTCGCTCTCGGACATGTCCAGGCGTGCTTCCACCCGCACTCAGTTCGGCGTTCCAATTCGCAATTACCAGCTCATCCAGGAGAAAATGGTTGCGGCAAAGGCGCATGCCTTCGGCGCTTCCGCAATCACCTACTTCACGGCTGCCCTTATCGAACAGAACCCCATTATGAATGTTGCAATTGAAAGTTCTCACTGCAAGCTGTATGGAACGAGCCGGTGCTGGAACACACTCTATGACGCATTGCAGACCGCAGGCGGCTCAGGTTATCTCTCGACTCTCCCGTACGAAAAGCGGATGCGGGACTTTCGTGTTACAACAATATTTGAAGGAACAACCGAGATACATACGATCTACCCTCCCCTTTCCCTCTTTCGGAATGCCGGTAAGCTCCTGTCCGGCAAGGGAGCCTTCGGCAAGTTACGAGTCCTCAGACGCATATCCGCGACCGTCGCGCTGCGTTCACTGGATGAACGGCATCCCGAACTCCGGGAAGCAATACGGGTTGCCGCCCGCGGGGAAAGACGGCTCCGTCGACTGCTCCGTTACGGCCTGGTAAACTATGGGAAAGATATTGCCTCCCGGCAGTTCTATCTGCGAAAGATGACTGAGCTCAGCCTGTCGGTCTTCCTGCCGGTCGCGAGCGTTTCGTACATCAAGGGGCGCCATGATTCCGACTATCCGGAAGAGGAGCTTGCGGCACTTTCCTACCTCGTGGAAGAGGCGCGTGAAATGCAGAGGCACAACTCACGTCCGGAGCGGAGCAGAAAAGAGGAAGCTCACGACCGCCTGTTCAAGACAATCCCGTGAGCCCCGAATAGAAGGACGTACCGTCATGCGCGATCCGCTCAACGAGCGCGGAGGCGGCGAACCTGTCGCCGAACTTCTCCGCGTAGCGTGACAGAATATCATGAACTTTGCGGACTCCAATTTCATCGGCATACCGGAGCAGGCCTCCACGAAACGGCGGAAAACCGATCCCAAGAATCAGCGCCAGATCCAGCTCTTCCGGGCTCCCGACCACGTTCTCTGCCAGCGCTCTGGCGGCCTCGTTCACCATATTCATAATCGGACGGTGCACAACGTCGAAGTCCGTCGCGGACGAATGCGTACGTTCGCTCTGTTGAGCCAACGACTGCATAACACCGTTGGGCTTCAGTTTTCTTCCGCTCGCATCGTACAGATAAAACCCCTTCCTGCTCTTTCGCCCAAGCAGGTCCGGGTGATCCTTCAGCATTGAAAACAGTCCGGCAGCTCCCATGCGCTCACCGTAGGCGGCTTGCAGGACTCCGGCGACTTCGTATCCGACATCTATCCCGATCTCATCCAGCAGTCTGAACGGACCCATCGGCATGCCGAACTCTTCCACGAGTCGGTCGATGCGAAGAAAATCCACTCCTTCGTCGACCATGTGCACCGCCTCGTTCAAATATGGCATGAGCAGTCTGTTTACCAGGAATCCCGGCCGGTCCTTCACTACAACCGGAGTCTTTCCGAGTGCCACCGCCAGCTCGGCTGTGCGCCGTACGGTCGTGGGATCGGTCTGCTCACCGGATATTACCTCCACGAGCGGCATCCTGTTGGGCGGATTGAAGAAATGCATTCCGGCGAACCGCTTCGGATGCTTCAGCGCTTTCGCCATTTCGGTTATGGAGAGAGAGGAGGTGTTGCTCAGAAGGAGCGCGCTTTCGTCAAGGTACTCTTCCACCTCCGACAGCACCTGCTTCTTCACGTTCAGATTCTCCACGACAGCTTCCACCACAACCTGTGGATTTCCGAGGCTTCGATAGTCGAGAATTCCGTGGAGATGGTGCATCTTGAGCCCGGACTCCCTGCGCTCGAACCGTTTTCTTTTCACGAGTTCCGTGTAGATTTCCAGAGCGGCAGAATAACCTTTCTGGACCGCATCCCACGCAATGTCTTTCATTACCACCGGTATGTCGTACTTCGTGAACAGCCACGCTATACGACCGCCCATGACACCGGCGCCGAGGACCGATGCCCGCTTCAGGTATCCACCCCGGCCATGCACTGGGCCACTTTCCGTGCGGGAGTCGACGGCTGAAGCGGCCGGCAGCCGGGCAAGCTTTCGTGCACGCTCTCCGGCAAAGAACAGGTCGACCAGATGACCGCACTCGGGCGTCGCAGCCAGGCGCGAGAATGCATCCCGTTCAAACGCCAGTGCACGTCTGCGGGACGAGTGTACGGTCCGCCGCAGGACTCTGAGTGCAGCAAACGGTGCGGGATAGTTCCCCCTGGTCTTCCGCAACAGGTCCTTCCGTGCTCGACGGAAGAGGATTGAACGTCCTACGGGTGTGCCCTCGATCAGCCGCACACCGATCCCTTTTTTTCGCCTGCGCACACGTACCGCTTTCCTCCCTGAGTCCGTAAAGAGCGAGGCAACGAACTCTCGTGTCCGATCTTCAACAAACTCCTGGGGCACGAGTTGATCGGCCAGTCTCATCCGGAAGGCTGCGCGCCCATCGACCTGCCGTCCGGTCAGAATCATCTGCACCGCCTGCATCAGTCCCACCGTTCGTGGAAGTCTGTAGGTACCGCCGAACCCGGGAACAATCCCGAGAGATGTCTCGGGGAGCCCGATCTTGATCCGGGGGTTGTCGGTAACCACGCGGTAGTCGCACGCAAGCGCGAGCTCGAGGCCACCGCCGAGCGCTGCGCCATCCACCACGGCCACTGTCCTGAACGGCATATCATCGAGCCGGTTTATCACTTCCTGACCGGCCCGGGACTTCTGCACCGCATCCTCCGGAGTGCGGATTTCGCGGATTTCCCGCAGGTCGGCGCCGGCTATGAAGGTGCCCGGCTTGCCGCTGCGCACTACGAGGCACCGGATGTCCTTTCGGGAAGCAAGTGCATCGAGAGCGTCGGAGAGCTCCTGCATAATTGCGGATGTAAGTGTGTTCACCTTAGCCCCCGGAACGTCGATGGTAAGCCAGGCCAGATCTCCGTCGCTTTCTACTCTCCACGCCTCCGCGCTCAGGTTTCCTCCGCTCGGAATTGCCTGCGCGTCTTCAGTATTTCTTTCCTTCATCATGCAACCTCCAGAAGCAGCGCTGCGCCCTGGCCACCGCCCACACAGAGGGTGGCAAGACCCGTCTGCTTGCCGCGCCTTCGCAGTTCCTTCAGCGTATGCAGAACAAGACGCGTACCGGTCATTCCTACCGGGTGACCGAGCGCTATTGCCCCGCCCTGTGCGTTCATGTCTGCGCGGTCGAGCGCTCCGAGTTTCCTGTCCCGGCCGAGGAACTTTTTCGCAAAAGAGTCGGAATCGAACGCCCGTTCGCACGCAATAACCTGTGCGGCAAACGCCTCGTTCAGCTCGACGTAGTCTATGTCCGTCATCTTTGCGCCGGTGCGGGCAAACAGCTTTGCTGTGGCGTACGCCGGCCCGAGTCCCATCCGTTCGGGTTCGAGGGATGCGTACGCGTAATCCACGAGGAATCCGAGGGGCTCCAACCCTCTCCTTCTTGACTCACTCTCGGACATGACCGCGACTGCGGCAGCGCCGTCGGTGATCTGAGATGAGTTTCCCACGGTGACCGTTCCGTTGTGCCGGTCGAAATAGGGGGCAAGCCGGCCGAGTATCTCGATGCTCTGGTTCATGCGTGGCCCCACATCCTCGGTGATCATGGAGGCCATGTCGGGATATGCCGGCACGGGGCAAATCTCGTCTGTAAAGCTCCCATCCCGCTGCGCTTCCACCGCACGCTGGTGGCTGAGAAGCGCATACGCGTCTTGCTCTTCCCTCGTCACGTGGAACTCACGGGCAAGGTTTTCGGCCGTCAGTCCCATAATGAGACCGCTTATCGGATCAGTAAGACCCTGTTCAAGGCCGAAGTCCGGGCGGAGCATGCCGGCACGAAAACCAAGGAGGTTCACCAGCCGTTGCCATGCTGTTTTGGATCGTATTACGCGATTCATGAACGCGGTGAACTGCCGATTGAACAGGAGCGGAATATTGCTCATGCTTTCCACTCCGCCGCAGATGAAAACGGATCCGTGGCCGGCAATGATCTTGTTTGCGGCGGTTGTAATCGACTCCATTCCACTTGCACAGTTGCGGTGCACCGTGTACGCCGGCACGTTGTCCGGAATATCTGCCTTCAGGGCAATCACCCGTGAAATATTCGCGGCATTCGCAGGCTGAGCGACATTTCCGACAATTACCTCGTCCAGCTCTTCAGGAAGGATCCCGCTTCGGAGAAGCGTCTCCCGGACGACCATTGCGCCCAGATCATCCGCAGAGGTGTTCTTCAGTACGGTCCCTGCCTTCGCCATGGGCGAACGGGCACCGTCGATGATTGCGATCCGCTCCTTCATTTCCATCCTCCTATGTCACGGTACATTTGTTCGATCAAATCGTGGTACTTCTGTTCAATCTGGAAGCGGCGGACCTTGAGCGTGGGCGTGAGCTCGCCGGTTTCAATACTTGCCGCGTGCTCGAGAATCTGGAACCGCTCGATCCTCTCACAGTGGTGCCGATGCCGGTTGATTTCCTCCACATATTCCTGTGTCTTCCGGTGGAGAAAATCACTCTGCAGGAACTGCCGGTCGGTCATGTCCGAGACGCCGTACCGATCCTTGACCTCTTTGAGTTGTTCGGTGTTCGGAAAGAGCAGAGCAGTCACGTAGGTACGATTGTCCGCGAAGATGACTGCTGTATCGACAAAAGGAATCTGGGAAAGCGCAAACTCAATAGGCACCGGCGGAACATACTCTCCGGTTGATTTCTTGAAGAGTTCCTTCTTTCGTCCGCTTATTGCCAGATACCCATCCTGGTCGACACTCCCCAGGTCGCCTGTATGCAGCCAGCCATCTTCGTCGATCGTCTTTGCAGTTGCTTTCGCGTTCCGGTGATATCCCCGCATGACATTCGGCCCACGCGCGAGTATTTCACCGTCATCCGACACGGTCACCTCGACATCCGGGAATGGACGCCCGACCGTTCCCAGCTTTCTCATCCCCGGTGCGTTCGCCGTTATGACCGGAGACGCCTCGGTTAATCCATAGCCTTCGTAGATCGGCACTCCAATGTTAATGAAGAACCGGGCCAGCTCAGTCTGGAGTTTCGAAGAACCGCAGACTACGTAACGGAGACGGCCTCCCAGCGATTCGCGCAATCTCGGATAGACAAGCAATTCATAGATCGCGTCGGTCGGTCGACCACCCGACCCTTCGATCTGCCTTTGTTCGGCTCTCCGGAATGCCCTGTCCATAAGCAGACCCTTGAGGCCGGTTGCCGATTTCCGGGCTTCCTGCATTGCAGAAAACACCTTCTCGAGTACGCGGGGCACCACAGTCACAACACTGGGGTGAATGGACAGGAAGTACTCTCCTACCCGTTTGGGATCATCGACGAAGAACACCGGCACTCCGCAGGTTATATGAAAATACATGACCATCCGCTCAAAGACGTGCGCCAGAGGAAGCATTGAAAGGTAACGGTCCCCGGTCCCGTCCTGCGGGAACCGCTCGTACGCGCCGTTGATCTGGGAGACTATGTTGCGCTGTGACAACTCGACACCCTTGGGGAGGCCGGTGCTTCCACTGGTATAGATTATTGTTGCAAGATCATCCTCTCCAACTGACTCGACCAGCTCATCGAACCGTCGCGGGTCGCGTGCGTCGATCTCTCTGCCTCGGGAGAAGAGCCGGTCATACTCTTCGTGAGAACCCGAGTACCAGAATGTGACGATCTCGACCCTTTCGGCCGCATGTTCGTGCACCAGAGGGATCTCATCCGGATTGCCCGCAAACAGGAGCTTCATCCCCGAATCCTCAATTTCGTGAGTAAAACTCTCCACGGAGATCTTCTTGAAAATGGGCACGGTAACTCCGCCGGCGATTTGTATGGCAAGATCCAGAATAATCCAGTCCGGCGAAGGCGGTGCAATGAGTCCGACCGTCTCACCCCGTCCTATTCCCCTCTCGGAGAGTGCAAGGGAGAGGTGGCGCACGCGCTGACTGAACTCTGCGTGGCTGTACCGAATCCAACTGTTGCCTTGGGGGTAATTGAAAGCATTCGCTGCATCGTAAGTGCGTGAAACATGGCGGAATAATCCGGGCAGTGTGCTGAAAGGAAGCATTTGCCGCACCTCCTCGGGCTGATGGCCTCTACGATGTTTCCTCTGAAGCGAGCCCGTTGCTTACCTTAAAAGTAAGATAAAAGGAAGGTGCCCGGCAAATCAACCGGTTATCCTGCCACGACGCCCCCGAACAGGAGCCCAACCGCGTAGGTGACAATTGCGGCAACAACTCCGAAGAGGACCATCCTTCCACCGGAAAAGAGCAGAGATCTGCTTGTCGAAAGGCTTGTCAACGCGCCGACGAGAAACAGCCCTATTATCGAAGCGGCAACGCTCACGACGACCGCCTGCAGGCCGGAAAGGAAAAAGAACGAGATGACCGGAAGTATTGCGCCAACCGCGAACATGAAGAACGAGCTTGTCGCGGCCTCCCACGCAGAACCGCCGAGCTCACCCGGGTCAATACCGAGCTCCTCCCGTGCAAGTGTCTGGATTGCTGCCTCCGGATTTTTCATGATGTCTGCGGCAAGGGCGCGTGATTTCTCTTCGGTAAGGCCGCGTGCCTCATAGATGAGCGCAAGCTCTTCTTCCTCTTCTTCGGGACTCGCTTCGATTTCCGCACGCTCAATGTCGATCTGATGCGTAAACAGCTCTCTTGAGCTCTGGACCGAGAGCCATTCGCCGAGGGCCATCGAGATTGAACCGGCGAGGAGCCCGGCAAGCCCGGTTACCAGGATTGAACGGTTCGCGAGCCCTGCACCGGCGACACCCATGACCAGGCTCAGATTGGAGACGAGACCATCGTTTGCACCGAGCACCGCCGCCCTCAATGCGTTGCCGCCGGCCCCCCTGTGCCGCCCCTCGGCGCGCGCGAGCGTACTGCCATCCACCCCGCCACCGTCAAGACGTCCCATAGCGCGCAACACCTTGCCGTGACTTTGCTCCTCGGCTGCCATTTCTGCGGCGTCTTCAATACCCTGGTACGCCTGTGTCCCGGACGCCTCCATGGCAAGGATACTCGGAAGAACGAGTCCAGGTCCGAACCGTCGCGTAAGAAACAGGAGCACGCGCGTCTTCATATCCGGACGGTGCGGAGGGGCTTTTCGCCCTGCATCGGTGAGTCTTCGCCTCCACTCGTCTGCATGTCGTTGTTCGGTCTGCGCAAGCATCCGGTAGACCCGGGCAAGTTTCTCGTTTTTTTCGACCTCGGAAAGGGTCCGGTACAAGAGCACCGCGTTCTCTTCGTCCCGAAGAAACCCGGCGTAGGTATCAATCTCGGCCATCTCGCCCTCCCTGCAGGGATAACAAAATGTTATCCCTTTTTCATGGTTTGTTCATTCCCGGCGCGCGCCCACGCACGTACCATTGGTTCATGCAGTATAGTACCGATGGTATGCGAACCTTGCGTCTTCTGGCAATCACATGTGCAATCATCATTGCGCCGATAGTTGCTTACGGTCAGAGTAATTCCGGAACCGGGGGAGAAGTTGCCGTGAAAGCGGGAACCACGGTTACTTTGGACCAGGCCATCAAACTTGCCAAAGACTCGAGTCTGACAGCGCAACTGAACAGCGTGAACCAGGAGATTGCCCGCGACGCGAACAAGATAACCCACGGGCAGAACGGAATAAACCTCTCGGCTTCGAGCGGATACAGCCACGTTGCCCCGTACGGAACTACCTCGGCCGCAACATCGTCCAACTCACTTTCGTCCAAATATCCGGTCGATCAGATTTCGGCCGGTCTAAAGGCGAGCACTGGATCGGCATCGAGTCCGAGCACTTCGCTTTCTCTTCAAGGGAACCACGAAATCGCCTCAACCAATCCGCTTTATCAGGCGAGCACTATCTCGGCAAGTCTCTCGCAGACAGTCTGGAACGGCTTCCTCGGCGGAAAGGCTTTCTTGAGCAATAACCTGGCCGACATTACTCTTGCCCAGAAGATACTCTCCTACCAGTTGGACAGCAGCAATCTGATCTATCAGGTTCGTCAGTCCTACTACGCAATGGCTTCCGCCCAGGATGCCATTTCGCTTGACCGGCAGATCATAGAACAGCGAAAGAAGGACTACGACCAGACAAAAACGCTCTTCGACGCCGGCAAGGATACTGCGGTGGATGTGATGCAGGCGCAGGTCAACCAGGATACCGCCAATCTCGCGTTAAGTGATGCGCAGGACAGCCTGTCCTCGGCCAGACAGGCACTGTCGCTGCTCATCGGGGTGCCCCTGGACATCGAATACCATGTCCAGGCGCCGCCGGCTGCCTCGGTGCCTGCCGAATCGGCGAATCAGCTCATTGATTCTGCACTCGGCCGGCGACTGGATCTTCAGCAACTCCTGCTCGCAAAAGAGAGCGCTTCACTCACCACGACGCTGGACAAGACTGCCGCCTCGCCAATCGTAACGGCAGATGCCGGCGTGAACTACACAAAAGACTGGAACGCAAAAACGGCTTCGGGCACCTGGAATGCAGGCGTCCAGGTGAACGTTCCGATCTACGATTCGGGAACCATACGCGCGCAGGTTCACGCGGCCCAGCTCGGCGAGCAGAGTGCCCAGCTCAATATTGATCAGCTGCGACAGAGCATTTCGCAGACAGTTCAACAGAATTACGATTCGGTGCATAGCCTTGCAAGACACGTTCAGCTTGCGCAACAGAGTGCGAATCTGGCTCAAAAGCAGTACGAATTGATCCAGATCCAGTTCAGACAGGGTACGGTTTCGCAGCTCGACGTCCTGAACGATTCGGTTGCCCTCAGTCAGGCCCGGACCAGTCTCGAGCAGGCCAGGACTCAGCTTCAGCTCGCTATCCTGAAGCTCGAAAACAGCATCGGAAACTGACGGAATCGAATGCGTTACCGGATCCGTTGCCCCGACGCACTGGGTCGGGATAAACTGGGAACCGTGGGACGGCCGGCCGCGAAAGAGGCACACGAATGAAGGCACAGGTTCTGATCATCGAAGATGTGCCCGAAATGTCGGAGCTCATGTCACTCTATCTGACACGTGAGGGTATCAACACTACCGCTGTTCAGAGTGCCGAAGAGGGTGTGAAGGAACTCCAGAGCAAACATTTCGATCTCATCGTCCTGGACATAAACCTCCCCGGAATGGACGGCTTCGAGTTCCTTCAGTGGACAAGGCGGGAGTTCAGCCTTCCGGTCATAATTGTGTCGGCACGGGACACGGAAGAAGACATCATTGCCGGGCTCAGTATGGGGGCCGACGAGTTTGTGACCAAGCCGTTCTCGCCGAAAGTGCTGGCGGCACGCGTACGAGCACACCTTCGCAGATTCTTCCAGGCTCTGCCCGCAACCCGAAGAATGATCCGATTCGGTCCCTATGTCCTCGACGCGGAAGGGTACCTGCTCCTGAAAGACTCCGAACGAATCCAGCTCTCCGCCCGGGAGTTCGAGGTACTCGTCTACATTGCCTCGAACGCCGGGAAGGCACTACCTCCGGATCAGATCTATCGCGACGTGTGGAAACAGGAGTTCGGGGACCTCACCGCGGTCGGCGTCTATATTCAGCGCCTTCGCCGGAAGATCGAGGTTGACTATCAGAATCCGCGATATATCGAAACCATTCACGGCGCGGGATATCGATTCAACCTGAACCAGGATCATGGAGACTCTCATTGAGACTCAGAACACAGATAGCTATTCTTGCCGGGGGAATGTTTCTCATCCCACTTCTCGTCACTGCCGGTGTCTACTTCGCCATTACCGTGCAGAATGCCGCATCAAATACCACGGAGGGTCCATTTGCGGCCTTCAGATGGATACACAATCAACTCCCCATCCTGCTCGAAAAACATGACATGAAGTCGCTCAAAGAGCACATTCCACAGCCCATACGGATAGCTGTATTCGACGCTAACAATCAGATTGTCTTCTCCACTATAAAGCAGTTTTCTACAGGGACTTCTCCCGGGCTCAACGCGGTGTTTGGATACTCCCAGAAAAACAGCCGGCATATTCACGTCCAATGGGACTCGGTGCGTACCACCGACGGGCGCCAGTTTGTGATCATGGCCGAGTTCCCGCGAGAGCCACGACCCGATTTTCGGCGACGACAGGCGCTTCCCGGCATTATTACCCTCTCCTGTCTCTTCATTTTTGCGGTATTCACTTCGGCTGCCATCATCCGCTATCTCACCGGATCGGTCAGGCGGCTCGAACAGGCGACCCGCCGCATTTCGGACGGAGACCTCGACTTCGAACTGACCGCCCGCGGAAACAGCGAAATCGCCTCCCTCACCCGCAGCTTTGACCGCATGCGCAGGACACTCAAAGAAGAGTATGCCCGGCGTGCGCGCTTCATCATGGGGATATCGCACGACCTCAGGACTCCGCTCTCGCTGATCGAGGGGTATGCAGAAGCCATCTCGGACGGACTCGCGTCCGACCCGGAGGAACACCGCCGATACATTTCCGTTATTCGCGACAAGGCGCATCTCCTCGAGGGCATGGTCAATCAGCTCATCGATTTCGCACGGCTCGAAACCGAGGAGTGGAAACGGAGCCTTTCTGCCATAAACATTACGAAGTTCCTGAACGACCTCGGAAAGCAATACGAGCAGGACGCTCAGCTCCTCCGGAGAAACTTCTCGTTTGGCGTCGATCTCCCCGACTCACTCGAAATTGCCATGGATCCAACTCTTACCCTGAGGGCATTCGAGAACCTGATTGGAAACGCTATCCGCTACACAAAGCCGGAAGGATCGATTCACCTGTTCGCTCACGCGGGTTCCGAGTCCATATACGTATCCATCAGTGATACGGGAGTCGGAATTCCGGAAATCGATCTGCCCTACATTTTCGACCCGTTCTACCGGGGTTCGAACTCGCGCCGCGAAGAGGGTACCGGACTCGGGCTTGCGGTAGTGAAGTCGGTCATCGAATCCCAGGGATGGAGCATCGACGTACGCTCAAATGTCCAGCACGGCGGAACGACCTTCATCATATCGATTCCCCGCTCCGCCGATGCCGTAGACAAAACTGTATCCCGTCAGGCGGAATAACCGGGAAAGTAGTCACTTCGGATGTTCCGGCGCTTCACGCCGACCTGGGCAAGCACACCCTTCATGGTGTCTACCATTCCCGGTGATCCCGATACGAAGAACATGCGATCCTTCAACACGGGCACCTCTTCCCGGAGCATCTGCTCGCCAATGAAGCCGGTTCGCCCATTCCAGCCTTCGGGAAGCCGGTTCTCGTCGGTGAGCGTATACACGACCTTAAGACCTATGGAGCGCTTCGCTTCTTCGAACACGTCCGCAAAGACAATTTCATCGCTTGCATAGTTGGAATAAAGGAGCACGATATCCCGCTTTTCTCCCACATCCACCAGATACTTGATCATACTCCGGAAGGGGGTAATTCCTATCCCGCCGGCTATGAACGCCAGCGGAACCGACGGGTCTTTCGGAAGAACAAAGTCGCCGGATAGCTCGGCGGCAACTATCGGATCGCCACACTTCATCTCGGAAAGCTCCTGCTTGTAAGTGCTCGAACGCGGATAGAACCGCGCGGCGATCATGAGCTCGGATTCCGTCGGAGAAGATGCGATACTGAAGTACCTGCGGTTTCCCCGGTTGTCCATGCCGGTAACAGGAAGAGTCCACTCCATGTACTGTCCAAGGCGGTGATTGAACCCTTCGGGACGGTCGAACGAGAATGCAAGAATCCCATTCCCGATTTCCCGCCGCTCCTTGAGCCGGAGACTAAGCTTGAAGCTTGGGCTGACCAGGAAGGAGAAGAGATTGCCGATGAGCAGCGCCTCTTCCGGAGTGAAGTTCATGCCTCCGATGGTGAGCTGTGGCTGGAAGATGAATGCAACGATGATGGTGTACAGCACCTGCATCGAAAACCGCTTCGGCGATGTAAGCGGTTCAGTGAGCATTACAAATGCAAAGAAGACAATCTCTGTATGGAGAAATACATAAACGACACTCTGCACGGCCATTCCGAAGGGAAGGCCCTGGATGATCGACAGCGCCATAAGAAAAACAATGAAAGCGGCGAAGAACGAAGCAACAAAACGGAACCTGCTTATCCTGCGAAGAAGCAGGATGCCGCCCACCACCACGAGTGGCAGCATTGCGATGTTTCCGACCCACCACGAAGAGTAGAGACCAAATACGAGGTCGGTCACCAGAATGCCAAACGCCGCAGGATTGAAAATGTGCTGTTTGCGAATGACAAGCAGATACTTGGACGCCATTGCAACCAGACCCGCAAGCGCAAAAATTGCCGCCTTCCTCGGGTCCGCAAGGACGGATACCGGACCACTGATGAGCGCCAGGATGAGCGCGGTTATCAGAGACGATTCGGGATTGCTGTGAACGCGCAAAAAACGCGCGAACAGCCAGTTTGTTCCGTAGCAGACCACCAGATAGATGACGGTGGTGGATAGAATGGCCAGCGGTTTGACCGGAAGAGCTCCGAAGAGACTCAGGATGAACCCCAGAACCAGCAAGGATGCCAGGTAGTACAGAATGAGCCTGTACATGGTGAACCGGTTCGAGATCCTGTTTATTAAGCGCATCATGTTGTTATGTACCTCGCAAAACCATTGGTGAACGTCGCAATTCCATCGTGGTCAACCATGTAGCCCTCACACGTGGGAATGCTTGCGATAAACTCTATTCCTTCAAGACCCATTGCGAACGCGGCGGTCGCCAGCCGGTCGGCTTCATAGACGTTCGGCGCTACGACCGTCATGCTCGCAATGCCCTTTGCCCGTTCGCCCGAGACAGGGTTGTAGATGTGATCGCCGCGGATGTAGGTTCCCGACGTGGCAATTCCGCGGTCGGAGATGGCAACGACTCGAATAATGGTCTCTGGATCAAAGGGGTTGCGAAGTCCGATTCGCCACGGATTGGATCCTGCCTCGCAGCCGCTGACCTGCATGTCACCGCCGGCATCCACACAGTAGTTTCTGAAACCCATCTCATCCAGAAGCAGCGCGGCCCGGCGGATGCTCCAGCCTTTCACCAGTCCGGACGGATCGAAACGACCGTTGAACCGGATGTCAAAAAAACCATCGGTAAGCCGACGGGTATCCTCCGACAGGCGAACGATTTCCTGCATGTCCGCGCTCGAATCTTCCACGCGAAGCTCGCCCCGGTCTATACGGCTTACCTCGCTGTCCGCCTTGTAGGGGCTGAACCGCGCATCTACATGGCGAAAGTATTCGAACACCTCGTTCGCCGCATCAAGCGATGAAGTCTCCATTCCGCGGGATGCGCCATCACCATCCGGAATGGAAATGGTGATGGGCATACCCATGATAACTTGCGTGCTTGTGTACATGGTCCGGCTTGTGGTTGTCATGCGCCGGCCTGGGACAGTGCCGAATTCAGCGATTTCACGAACGCTTCGCTGCTGAGCGTCGCACCGGAGATCAGGCTGACGTTTGAGTTCTGAGCCTGCACCGCCTCCTGAACAAGATACGGCATGGCGATACTGTTGATGTAGCGGGATGTTCCGTTGTCATTTGGATGCTCGAGGACCTGCACCTTCTGCAACTTGCCGTTCTGGACAATCGCTTTTACCTTCACATAACCGTAGAAGGCATACTCACGCCGCCCAACGTAGATGCCGTCGCTCATGCCGTAGGCAACCTGAGTCCCGTTCGCGGCAACATTCTGAGCAGTCGCACCGCTGGTGCCGGCCGAATTGCTCGCTGCCTGGGCCATTGCCGCCGAGACTGCATTGGAAGAAAGTCCCGCTGCTGAGCTTGTACCGGTGTTCTTTCGAACGCCTGAAGCAAGAGTTCCGGCAGTTGCCGGACGGGCGTTTCCCTTGTTTCGCGTCGCCATCATGTTCAATGCGTTCTGCGCGGGGCGAAGCAGGTAGGAAACCGTACCGATCCCTATGCCGGCGACCAGAATCGAGCTCATGACTATTCTGCGACGATTCGCGTTCCGCGTCTCTTTGCCCTGTCTTGTGTCGGTACGTCTTGTGTTTTTCATGTATTTCCTCCGAATCTCGTTTTCAACATGAAGGCTGACTGCCCTCCTGTCCTGTCCTCGCACATAGCATACGTACGCAAGATGAAGAACGAATGAAGCAAAATAAATTCGAGGAAAATTGCGCAGAACGAGGAAATCGTCACGGAGCTGGAAAACGAAGGGTTATTGTTGTACCACCTGCCGGCACACTCTCCGCCTGCAGAGTCCCACGATGCTCTGTCATGGTGGACCGTGCGATGGTCAGGCCGAGTCCCGCTCCACCCGTGTGGGTGCTCCGGGCCCGATCTCCCCGATAGAATGGTTCGGTGATGTGAGGAAGATCGTCGGCGGAAATGCCGATTCCGGTGTCGCTTACCGCAAGCTCGATATGGCTGGATGCGCGGCGCAGTCGAACCGTGACCGACCCCGCCTCAGGAGTGTAGTTGATTGCGTTCTCAATGACGTTGAACATTGCGCGTTCAATGCTGTGTGGGTTTCCGACGATCGTAATGCCGTCCTCCACCTGCGTGTTCAGCGCGACATTCTTATTGCGTGCACGAGTTCGCATCTTTCCCGCTATCGACCGCGTCAGTGCGCCCAGATCAACGGCCACGAGTTCCTCGGCCCGCGAATGCCTGTCGTGTCCGGCGGCTCTGCGTCTGGCCAGGCTCATCATCTGTTCGACCATAGTGGACATGCGACTTATCTCTTCCAGAAAGCTCGCAATGAGACGCTCCGCATCCCCGGACCCAATTTCGCCGCCTCGCAGCGCGACCTCGGCCTCCGTGCGCATGACCGCAAGCGGTGTCCGCAGGTCGTGTGCTGCATTGGCAAAAAACTGATGTTCGGTTTGAATGGAGTTCTTGATAGGCCGCAGAGTGCGCCCGGCCAGTATGTAACTCAATCCTCCGGCAACTATTATTGTAATGATATCGCCAATGATAATGGACCGCCCGAGGTCTTCTATGTATTCGCCAAGACCTTTTGCCCACGCAATTTGCCGTTCATGGACATCGCTGATCTCCAGACGCTGGTGTTCGAGACGGCGGACGTTATATGCATGGAATGAGTAGAGTGCCGAGCTGAGAAGCACGACGATGGCAACAATGATGACAATATAGAGCAGGGTCAACTTGACCCGTGCCCATTGAAAAGGCTCAGCCCTTAAGGCGGTAACCCACCCCGCGAATGGTCTCAATAAGTTCTTCATTTCCCGTCCCTGCCAACTTTTTGCGGAGATTTTTCACATGCACGTCGACAACATTGCTGTATCCGTCGAAATCAAAATCCCACAGGCTGTTGGAAATCTGTTCCCGGGTAAGGACCTGATCCTGATGCCGCATGAGAAATTCGAGCAACCGATATTCCTTGACCGTCAGCGTGACCGGATTACCAGAAACGGTAACGGTCCGATCACTCGTGTTCATTACCACTTTCCCGACGGAAAGAGAGATCGCTGCCCGGTCGCGGGGGCGCCGTGAAAGTGCACGAATTCGTGCCGACAGCTCATCGAACGAAAACGGCTTCGGCAGATAATCGTCCGCGCCCGCATCCAGACCCGCAACCCGGTCGCTCACGCCGTCCCGGGCAGTCAGCATAATGACCGGAACGTGTATGCCACCAGAACGCATGTTCCGGCAGACCGATATGCCGTCCAGTTTGGGGAGCATGATGTCGAGGATGACAAGTTCGAACTCGTCGCTCATGCGCTCGATCAGCTCGAGCGCCTCCTTTCCGTCGTACGCGACATCCACCGCATAACCTTCCTGCTGAAGGCCCTTCTTCAGTGACGAGGCAAGCTTCTCGTTATCTTCAACAATCAGAATCCGCATACTGCGAACAAGATACTACCGAACGGCGCCTTCGTTCCACCTAGAGCAGGAGCGCCGGAACGAGAAAGCGACCGACAATACCAACTGCCAGGCCGATACACACCGAGAATGTATACCACAGGACAATTCGCGAAATACTTCCCATGGACGGCCCCTTCGTCGCGTGAGAATAGCCCCGCCTGTGCATACGCACATACTCGATCGTGGAGAAAAAGGCAGCGACCAGGACCGGAACCAGCGTAAGGAGAGGAAGCGTCCGCAGAATACTCAGACAGAGAATCATGCCGAAGGAGAGTGCCCCGAGCAGATAAATGAGCGTGGATGCCGCTCTGCGTCCCATGAGGATACTCAGTGTCCTGCGCCCGGCCGAAACATCCCCTTCAATATCGCATGTGTTGTTCACGGTCAGCACAGACCCTATGAGCAGAAGCGAAGGCAGGGATACCAGAAGCGCCTGGACCGGGAGAGATCCCGTCAGCACGTAAAATGCGATAAGAAAGAGGACAGTGCCCAGGAATCCTCCCGCAGCGACCTCGCCGAGAGGGCTCCGCGAAATGGGCAGCGGACCTCCGTTGTACAGGAAACCGATTCCCATTGAAGCCGCGCCGGCCACTGCAATCCACAGGCTTGTCATGGCAGAGACTGCAAGCCCGAACACACCCGCCGCACCGTACAATCCAAGCGCTACCCACAGCGCGTGAGCGGCGGGCACGCCATCGTGCACAAGGACTTTATCCCGCTCAGTGTTGTATCGACGATCGTCTACCCCGCTGCGGTAGTCATAGTAGGAGTTGAATGCCGTCGTACCCATATCCACACATAGTACCGCCGCCAGCATGATCAGAAATCTCCCGTGCGGAAAGGAGCCGCTCCAGTAGACTGCGTAAAGGGTTGCCAGGCCGTAGGTCGACACGCTGATTATCTTTGTTCGAATCTCGACAATTCGGAGAAACTGTTGCAAGTTCATGCACCGAATTATAGTGGATACGTGTATCCGGAAACCAGAGAAACTGGTGAAAATATCTCCTGCAATGAACAGGAGGTCCCGGGAATCCGCTGTCCGAGCGCGTTCTACTCCTCGTCGTAGACGTTCCTGGTTACCTTTCCGCGGAATACCCAGTACTGGTAGAAGTTGTACGTAACAAGAATCGGCAACAGGATTGCAATGACAACGATCATGACACGCATTGTGTCCGGAGCCGCCGCCGTCATGGGAGCAGTGATGTTCGGCGGCAGAAGATGCGGATAGTAACTCGAAGCCATAGCGATGAAAATTCCGGATACTGCCCCCACACTCCAGTAGAACGGAGAGCGGGTCCTCGCCTGTGCAAGTCCTACAATGACCATCGACAGACAGAGCGTGGACAGGATAATAGGAACAGCTGTCACGAAAAAGCCCGGGAACGAAAACCATTTCTGCGGTACGAACGCGTACTTGAACCCCGCCCATACGAAACCGACAAACTCGATGAACAACGCAGCAAGGACTCCGAACCCCGCCCCCCACTGCCCTATCCTGCGGATTCTTCCCTCGGTCTTCATAATCAGGTAGGTGGAGCCAAGCAGGATGTAGATCGAAATGACCGCCGCCGCAACCGCGAAAGAGAAGACATTGAACCAGTCCAGGACGCCGCCACTGAACTCCATGTTCGTTACTCTTACACCGTTCATGACCCCTCCGAGAGCGAGCCCCTGACACCCGGCTGCAACGAGACTACCTCCGCCAAAGGCGAGACTCCAGACTTTCGGATTCTTCGAATGGCTCCTGAACTCGAATGAGACCGCACGGAATATCAGACCAACCAGCATGAGCATCAGAGGAAGGTAGAGGGCGTTCAGCGCGATTCCGTAGACTGCCGGAAATGCTCCGAAGATAATGCCACCAAACAGCACAAGCCACGTCTCGTTTGCGTCCCATACGGTGCCAAGGCTGCCCATCATCAACCCGCGGGAGTGCTCATCCCGAACGGCGAGAGAAACTATGCCGACTCCAAGATCAAAGCCATCCAATACCGCATAGAGAAGAAGAATGAATCCGAGAATTCCAAAAAGAATGTCAGAATACAATACAATTTCTGCGCTCATACATCCCTGCCTTTCTATTCAGGAGTCTGCCTGTGGATCTGACAATGCCGACCGCTCCTCATCCTCCCACGTGTCGGACGGTGGCCCTTTCCGGATTATCCGCGCAGAGGCCACCAGGAACATGAAGAGCAGGAGCAGATAGACGATGAGTATTACCGCAAGGGAAAACGCCACTGCCGCCGGAGGCAATGGGCTGAATGCGTCTTCGGTCCGCATGAAATGGTAGATGACCCACGGTTGCCTGCCGACCTCGCGAGTCAACCATCCGGTTTCCACTGCCAGATATCCAAGCGGTAGAGAAAACAGCCATGCATAAAGCAGTCTCCTGTTTCCGCCTATCAGATCAGTCGTAAGCCGTCTGCGTATCCATTGTACGGCGGTAAGGAACATTACCAACGCAAGAAAGAAACCGATGGCTACCATTACACGGAAGGCGTAGAAAGGAATGAGAACCGGGGGCCTGTCGTTCGCGGGAAATGCTTTCAGCCCCTGTACCTGACCGGTCCGTGTGCGTGTAATGAGATAACTCAGTGCATCCGGGACCAGTATCTCGAACGAGTTCTTCTGCGCCTTTGCATCCGGCCAGGCAACTACCGCCCAGGGAGCTCCCTTCCCGGGCGGGTTTGTGTTCCAGTGAGCTTCCATTGCCGCGACTTTGGCCGGTTGAGTCTTTTCCAGAGACAGCCCCATGCTGTCTCCGATGAATATCTGCAGCGGTGTTGTAACGATTGCGAGAACCAGCGCCACGCGAAAACTCTTCGAAAACAGCGCAACATGCCGATTGCGGAGAATGTACCATGCGCTGACACCGCCGATGACAAATGCGCTTGCCTCCACACATGCAATCCACATGTGAGGAGTTGCAAATCGCATATCTTCATTGAACAGTGCGGCTACGTAGTTGGTAAGCACGAACTTTCCGTTGACGAATGATCCACCGTTTGGAGTCTGCATCCAGGAGTTGGCCACCAGGATCCAGAATGCCGACAAAGTGGCCCCGAAGGCGACGAGAATCGTTGAAGCAAGATGAACTCCGCGCGGTACTTTGTGCCAGCCGAACACCATGATGCCGAGAAAGCCGGCCTCGAGCATGAACGCGATCGTCCCTTCGAATCCGAGAATATCTCCGAAGAATCCGCCGGTTGCAATTGAGAATCTCGACCAGTTCGTGCCGAACTGGAACTCCATGACAAGGCCGGTGGCAACGCCGACGCCGAAGTTCAGGATGAAGAGTTTTGTCCAGAAGCGAATGCTGCGGTAGTAGTCGTCATCCTTCGTAATGAGCCAGAGGACTTCGAGAATTACCAGGAACAGACTGAGCCCCACGGTGAGCGTCGGCCAGAGCATGTGAAAGACCGTTGTGAAGGCGAATTGTAGCCTTGAAAGCACCAATGTCGAGACAGCCGGAATCATCTTTTCCTCCCGATTGGGTCACGCACCCATCGTGCGCCCCTGCCCGTGGATTCCCTACGCCATGATCTTGCGAATTCCAATACTCCTGGTTGGTACCCTGGGAGCTTCGCGCAACTCCCGCCCCACATGCCGGAGATAGTCTTCATGGTTCATTTCTAAAAAATGCAGAATGCGAGCGGAAAACGGCAATCGTTTTTGAGGAAAATTGTGAAAAAAATATATATATGTATAGCGAGAATCAGGCATCACGCCCGGCGCGGTCCACCGGGCGAACAGCCACTATTTCTTCTTTTTCTCTATCGGGAATGTGAGCATTGCGCCGTAGGTGCCAAGGATGCCGACAAGAGGTGCCAGCATGAAAATGAGAACCGGGTAGAGGATGTTTATCCCATGCAGATTGTACAGAACCTGCGGGTCAACGAGCCGCCACACAAAAGCAATAAGACCGACCGCAAACATCACAATCGAGACCACAATCTTGATCATGACCGCCTTGACCGGTCGTGCAAGATAATTGATCCACCAGGTAAGAAATCCGGTCGGAATTGCCACGAGGGAAAAGAGGAGACCGGCGCCCAGCGTGTTTACCGACGTAATTTCGAAAGGCTTCCAGCCGGTTATCAGGTAGAGAAGCACGAAGATCGGTGTGGTAACCATGAACCCTATCGGAAAGTGAACCGTCATTGGATGAGGATGGCGCTCGAGAAACGGAATCTTCTCCAGAAGAAACGCAACCAGCGGAGGAAACGGGCTCTCCTCCTCGGCACCTGCCACCTCTACCTTTATGGTCCCGACTTTCGGGAAACGCTCAAACACCTCGTCGGCATGAGGGGCTCCCGACAGTTCAGACGACAGGTTCATCCCGGCGGGATGACGTTTCATGTGCATACCGGTTCGCCACATTTTGCTGCCTGTGACGTCGTACACATCTCCACCATACGCAATGTACACCGGCTTGCCGTCCTGACCGTTGTAGCTCGCGAGTTCTTCTTCAGAGAAAACCGGTAGATCATCAGCCATGTGTCTCTCCTTCATGCAGAATATACTCGAAACGGATATCCCACCGCAAGAAGCCACGGAAAACATAAGGTCTGAAGTGACTTGTCAGAACAACAAACAATGCGCATGATGGTCCCATGAACACCATTCCCGAAGAAACGCAGGAAATCTCCCTTGATGAGATGATGAGACGCATAAAGCACAGTGTAACGGGACATTATGACCTGGTGGTAGGTGTTGAACGGGGCGGAATTCTTCCCGGATACCTGGTTTCCCGATATCTGGACATACCATTCAACACCATTGCACTCCGTTTCCGTGACGACAACCATCAGAAAATGTTCAACGAACCGCAACTTGCCGGAATTGTGAACATTGAGTCACAGGACAAGCACATCCTGCTGGTGGACGATGTGGCTAACTCCGGGGCAACACTCAGCAAGGCCGCGGAACTGCTGCCGGGCGCGGTAATTACGACGATGGTAATTTCGGGAAACGGCGATATTTCACTGTTCGGCCCGCATGACCGCTGCATTCACTGGCCCTGGCAACCATAATCCCGAAACGCAGAGGAATACATGAATCCACTTCGCATTGTCAGCATACTGATGGGAGGCGCGCTGGGCGCGGTCAGCCGCTTCGGACTCTCACGGTTTATCGGCAACGCTGCGGTCCATGCAATCTTTCCCCTGGGAACACTCGTTATTAATTCCATCGGGTGTTTTGTCATCGGCTTCGCAGTGCAGTTTTTCGATCGGGTCGTTGTAGGAAGTTCAGTGAGGGATTTTCTGATTATCGGGTTTCTCGGTGCGTTTACGACATTCTCGACGTTCGCGCTGGAAACGGTTAACCTCCTGCGTGATCGGGAGGTGGGCGTCGGCCTCGTGAACCTCCTGGCAAGCAATACACTCGGGATTCTCATGGTATTCGGTGGTGTTTTTCTTGCCCGCGCCCTGTTCCGAGGTTAGAATAGGTGCAAGGGGCCACGCACATGAAGACACCCGAGTCCTGGACACTCCTTCGCATTTTCATTGGTGAAAGCGATCGCTTTCACGGCAAACCACTGTATGAACAGATTGTCCTGAAGGCGCGGGAAATGGATGCCGCCGGAGCCACAGTAACACGGGGTATTCTCGGTTTCGGAGCACACAGCCGTCTCCATTCCACAAAGCTGCTCTCACTGTCGAATGATCTTCCCATTGTCATTGAGATTGTGGATGCCCAGGAAAAAATCGACCAGATCATTCCGTTCCTTGATGAGTCGGTCGACGAGGGGCTGATTACCATGGAAAAGGTGTCGGTAATCAAGTACCGCCACGGAAAGGAGAAACAGTAGTAGCCCGTCGGATTCGAACGAGCCTGACGCGTGCCCGCCCTCGCGGCACTCATCGAGCTCGTTGGAGGACCGATAGTGGGAAACTTCGTGTACGGAATTTTTGGCGCACTCGGGTATACGCACCCGTTCCATCCAGTCCTGACTCATCTGGTGGTGGGTCCGGTCATTGCGGCGTTCCTGATCAGTCTGTTCGGCTGGATCTTCAAGCGCCCGGGCCTTCTGCGGACCGCACGCCACCTTACCGTTTTTGCGTTCGTTCTCTGGTTTTTCACCGCGGCAATGGGATTCATCGACTGGCAGCACTTCTACAGCGAACAGGTCATGACCCCCATCATCATGAAGATGATCCTGGCAGGTGTTCTGTTTTTGGTGTTGCTTGCAACCATTCTACTGAATCGCAGATTACCGATGGATTCAAAGTACCCGATACTTCTGTACGCCGCGTCTACTATCTGCGTATTGGGTCTGGGCTACTTCGGAGGGAATCTGGTGTACGGATGAACATTCGTGCCAGGTTCCGATCTTTACTTCAATCTGCGGATCTAGTAACTTTCTCCCGAAGGATATCGCAGCACGAATGCAGACAGTTTTTACTATAGACTCGGAGACCTCGCATGCCTGCGGCTGAACAGATCGCCACGGTGACTGTTTGGCCATTTCGCCGGAGACTACGGGCATATTTAGAGCTTACCAAACCGAGGATCGCGACGCTCATCCTCATCATTTCAACAATTTCATTCTTCCTCGCGGACCGATCGAGGGTAGCCTGGGGCCAGGCAGCCCTCCTGTTCGTGGTGGTCGCACTCCTTGCAGGCGGAATATTCGCGCTGAACCATTTCATGGAGCGCGATCAGGACGGCCTGATGAACCGGACCGGCGACCGGCCTCTGCCGTCAGGTAAACTGGCGCCGCGGAACGCTTTCATCTTCGGAATTACATTAACCGTTGCATCCCTGGCCATCAGCCTTGTCCTGCTGAACGTGATAACGGCGTGCGTTGCGCTCTTTACCGCGGTCAGCTACCTGCTCGTTTACACGCCCCTGAAACGCCACACCGCCTACCATACCGCTCTCGGAGCGCTTTCGGGTGCTACACCACCGCTCATGGGTTGGGCCGCGGCACGCGGATCACTGGATGCGGATGCATGGATCCTGTTCGGCATCCTGTTCTTCTGGCAGTTTCCCCATTTTCTGTCCATCGACATGATGTACCGGGAGGACTACGAGCGGGCAGGTATTCGTGTTCTTCCCGTGGTTGATACGACCGGGCACTGGGTTGCATTCCAGATTGTTTCTGCGCTGGTCCTGCTCATCGTAGTGAGCATTCTCCCGCTCCTGACCGGGCTTGCCGGACGCATGTATGTTGCCGGCGCATCGCTTCTTGGACTCTGGTTCCTCGTAACAGGAATCGAGGCGGTGATGCGCCGGACGAAAATGTCCGCGAAATACCTCCTCCGCGCTTCAGTCTTCTACCTGCCGCTGCTCTTTCTGCTCATGATAGCAAATCCGTAGAGGAAAAGAGTTCCCGAACCGAGGGTGCTGGAAGGTTTTTCCCGCCCGGCCTGCCGGACCATCACTCGTTATGCCGGATTTTGGCCCTGCAGGGGCAATATAACTTCAAAAATCGGTGAAACATGGCACGGTTCCTGCTATATGGTAAGCAAATACTATTTATCAGGAGGAGCTCATATGAAAAAGCTCACGATTACGGGAATTGTACTGGTGATGATGGCGGCAATCCTGCCTGCATCACTCTTCGCAAACGGTGCTACGGAAAATGTCGGACCGTGGGGTTCCGGAACGCAGAAGACCACCCTTACCGGAACATACAAGATCGACGACGGACATCCGGTTCTTGCCGCCGACGGCAAGACCTACGATCTCATGATTCCCGGCTTCTACCGCTATTCGAACAATACAGTGCCGGAAGGTTCGACTGTCACGGTGAAGGGCTACAGCTTTCAGCCCGGACCGCGCGCGTACAATACGTCTGCAGACCTGCACTTCCGCGTGGAAACTGTCAGCTACAACGGTAAAGACTACGTGATTCCGGAATTCGAACCGCGCGGAATGATGTCCCGTGGACAGGCCGGACCACGCGCAGCCGCCGGACAGGGACCCATGGGCCGCCAGGGGAACTGGGGACCGGGCAGCAACAATCGGGGCTCCTACGGCTACGGACCCCGCGCATCGCGGTAACCATCCATGATTCGAAAACCCGGACGCCTTTCGGCTATCCGGGTTTTTTTTACGTCCAGAGCGTCGCGGGGTACTCCCCCGCGGCTTCCAGCCTTCTGATATTCTCCTTTACCGAGTCAATATCCTCACGATAAGTCATCCCGAACCATTGTGCCTGGGAATGAAGGACGGACATATCTGCACGTCGTTCTGCCACCAGAGAGTTCACCGCCATGGGGATATAGAACTCCGAGGTCGGTTCGGTGCCGCGAGATTCGAGAAACCCGGCAAAAAGTTCATCAAGCTGGCCAAATATGGCCTGAGTAAACCCGAATAGATTCATCGAAACGGTTTCGCTTCCGGTCAACTGCAGAATGGTCCCGTCCGGTCGACTACTTATGATTGATCCACCGGAACGCCCTATTTTTGTATGCTCGTCAACCGTCACGAGCTTCCCCTGCCCGTCCACCGAACAGATTCCGCGCGAAACCGTTCCATGCTCCGAGAGCGTTCGATCGAGCCGATACCCGACCATCGCATAGGTGGGCTTATCCGCCGTGGTCACGGAAAGATGCTCCGAAAGAACCTTGTATGCATCCCGTCCGTAAAAATCGTCAGCGTTTATTACCGCAAACGCGTCATCCACTTCTCGCCGCGCAGCAAGGATTGCCTGCCCGGTGCCCCACGGTTTCTTACGGTCCGGAGGAACCGCAAATCCTTCAGGAATATCCGTCATGTCCTGGAAGGCGAGACCGACGTCCATTCCATTGAACCGTCCGGAAATGAACTCCCGAAAGTCCTTCTCTATGTCACGTCGAATGACAAATACCACCCGAGAAAAACCCGCACGCTTTGCATCGTACACCGAGTAGTCGAGAATAGCTTCGCCATGCGAACCCACCGGCTGAATCTGTTTGACTCCGCCAAAGCGACTTCCCATGCCCGCCGCAAGCACCAGCAGCGTTGCACTCATACTGATCTCCTTTCGGCTCCATAATACCGGAACCGCGGTCGGAGGGAAACATTTCAATCCTATTTCGGATGTGATAGGATTCGCTCAGGAGCATATATGCAGCCTTCTCCGGAAATTTCCGAACGGTACATCAAAAAACATGTCTATGCGCCGCCGCATAGTGCATCTGTGAGTTCCGGCCCGGGATTTATCCGGGAGACAGAGCAGGAAACCGCGCAGCTGATCAAAGGCCGGATAACGCCCACCCGGATGACTCCTTCCGTAAACCCGGGCCACGGAATGCTCACAATTCGGGGAATCGACTTCAGATCGTTGCTCGAAATCGTACTGCGCTCCACCTGCGCGACGGATATTGCGCTCGTCGCGGGGCAGGGCCACGCTGAAAACGAAAAACAGCTGGAAGCGGTGCTTCGGCTTGTCAGGTGGAAGCTCTTTCTTCGTCCGGGTACCATCGTGGCAGTTCGGACCGAATCTTCCGCATCAAGGCTCTACCACACCGGGATCCTCGCCGAGGCGGCAACAAAAATAATTGCCGAAAACGGAAACAAGGTATCCGACGTCGGCTCGGAAGCGGAGCAGACGGTTATCCTGCAGCTCACGCACAACCGGCTCCGGGTCCTTATGTCGCTCGCCGGACAACCGTTGTGGAGGCGCGGCTATCGGATGCAGCTGGATGCAATTGCGCCGCTTCGGGAAGATCTTGCACAGGCAGCCATCCGTCGTGCCATTGCCGACCACGCGATCGATTTCGAAGAAGCGCGGCGTGAATCGACTCCGCCTGTGTTCGAACAGCTTTTTGTACCGTTCTGCGGAACCGGAACTCTCGCCTTCGAGGCGCTCATCCATCTTCTTTCCATTCCGCCATTCGTGTTTCGCGACCATTCAGGAAGTGGTTACGCCTTCGAACACCTGGCAATGGGGATTCCGCCTTCGGTTGCATGGGCGAAGAAACGGTTGAAGGAAGAGCTTGCGGCGCGGCTTCTCAGCTCCCGACGGGTCCACACAGTCATGGTGGATTCGTATGCGCCCGCATGCGATTCTGCGAAAAAAAACTGGACCAGATTCTCCGAAGTCGTTGATGGGGCAACAGTCGGCTCATCCAATGAACGGACGAGCGCGTTTACCGATACGGTCAAGATGAAGATCGTTCATGAAGATGCTCTTGCAAACAACTGGCACAGCTATCTGCAGCCGGATATCCGTTCCGTTTTCATCCCGCTGAATCCACCGTACGGGCGGCGCGTGCAGGTCGGAGAGACTGCATCCATCTACCAGCGAATTGGACGGAAGCTTGAAGACCTCCTGCACCAGAGAAAGCAGACCGGATCCCTGATCCCTTCGGTACCACTCACAATTACCGGTCTCATACTCTGTCCCGAGGAGACCTCATGGCGGAGCTTCCTGCGCTCGGTTCCTTCTTACCACTGCAAGACCTCTCATTTCAGTCAGGGAGGTATGGACATTCGGCTATGTACGTTCCGGAGCCGCTAGCCGGTCCCGGGAGTTTTCTCGAGTTCTTCGACAGTCCGCGGCCAGTCGCTCTTCAACAGCCGGGAAAGCCCTCTGTCCGCGTAAACGGTCCCGTCCGCCTGACACACCGGACAGTAGTCACACTCGTTGTCGGTATACTGAACCCGCTGAATGGGCGTCCCGCACACCGGGCACGGCCTGCCATATCTTCCGTGGGCGGCCATGAGCTCGTGAAAGGCGGTTACACGACCCGGAAATGATCCTGCCCGCTCGACGGACAGTCGCTCGCGCCACTCCGAGAGAGTCTCCCTCGCTGCACAAAGAAGGCTCCGCAGCTCCTCGCTGGTCATTTTCCCGGTTTGTCTGAAGGGCGACATGCGTGCCCGGTGGAGGATTTCGTCGGAATAGGCATTCCCGACACCGGAGACAAGACGGGGATCGGTAAGTGCCCGCTTCACGGTATGATTCTCGCTCCGGAGTCTTTCGGAAAACTCGTCTTCCGAACAGGAGAAAAGCTCGAGACCACCGCGGCTCAGGGCCTTCAGCCCCTCCCGGCCCGAAACCAGATGAACTGCCGCCATTCTTCGCGATCCTGCTTCGGTCAGTCGGAGCGAGCCGACCGGCGGCGAGGCGTCGGACGAACTCGCCACAAAAACCGCCTCGAACAACGTACCGCCTTTTCCTGGTCGCGGCCTGCCCGTCACCCGACCGGGGGAAGCCGCTCCCGACGTCCAGTGAAGTCGTCCGGCGACCATTAAGTGCATTACTGCATATAGTTCCCCGGAAAATCCGATGGCTATTCGCTTTTCCTGTCGTTCAACCCCTTCCACCATTCTGCCCCGGAACATCTCTTCCGGGGGTTCCACGGTGCGAAGGATGAACGGATGCAGGAATTGGAACGAATCAAGCCGCAACCCGACTATCCGCTCCTTCAACGCGTCCACATAGTTCTCTATATCGGGATACTCCGGCACCACTGCCCCCGATCAGCGTACCTCCGGTACCACGAGGTGTCAATGCGAGGTGGAGTATGGTGCAGAAATATGGAAATCAGGACGGATCGAATTTGACAGCTTCGGAATACCGGGGGTAGAATGGATGCATAAGAGAGACATATGCAGCTTATTCATAGGAAGATTCCTGCGGAGTTCCTGGATGCCCTACCGGAGGGAATGAAGTTTATACACCGGCAGGGACAGGAGTTTCTCGTAGTAGAGGAGCTGTTCTGCCCGAAGGGGCACAGCCTGATGGCGGACTCGGTAAAAATACACGGAGAATCGTCGATCCGCATAAAGGTTCATCCCGGGGATATCGATGGATTAATATTCCTCGATGCATTCTGGGGAAGCCACGCACGCCTGTTCAGCTTCTTCGGTTCGACGGAGGAAAACTCCCGGTATCTTGAAGCGTTCTGTGCAACCTGTGGAGCAAGTCTCGCGGTCGATGAGACCTGTACTCTCCCCGAATGTGGTTCTCCCAAGAGTCTCGCACTTCACCTCCCGGGCGGCAAAAACAGGATTTACGTCTGTTCCCGTCTCGGCTGCCCGGGGCATCGACTGGCAATAGCCGAAGTGCCGAGTACGCTAAACAGTCTTGTAAGCGAGATCAACTATTTCGGTCATGGAGAGGAAGAAATTTTCGGCGGTGTATAGAAGGAAGCCATGGACAGGATTGTAATCGAATCCAATGAGTGCAAGGGGTGCAGACTGTGCGTTGAGGTATGTCCTCATCACTGCATCTCTGTTGGAGCGGCAATGAACTCGCTTGGCTACCAGTATGCCCGGTTTGAGAGTTCCGAATGCAATGCATGCGGGCTCTGCTTCTATGTCTGCCCCGAACCCGGCGCCATTACGGTCTACCGGGAACGGGACACCCGGGCGGCGGCGGTATGAGACAGTTAGCGAAAGGAAACGAAGCGGTCATCTACGGCGCGCTGATCGGTGGAGCGACTCATTTCTTCGGCTACCCCATAACTCCTGCGAGTGAGATTGCCCACGCGGCTGCATCGCTCTTTCCTCAGGCGGGCCGGGTTTTCCTGCAGGCTGAATCAGAGGTAAGCGCAATCAACATGATCTACGGATCGGCGGCAGCCGGCGCACGCGTCATGACCGCATCTTCCGGGCCGGGAATATCACTGATGGCCGAGGGTATCTCCTATATTGCGGGTGCAGAACTTCCCTGCGTCATAGTGGACGTACAACGTGCCGGCCCAGGTCTTGGGAACATCTTTCCCGAACAGGGAGACTACAACGCGGTGGTAAAGGGCGGAGGTCACGGCCCGTATCGGAACATCGTCCTTGCGCCCAACTCCGTTCAGGAAATGTGCGACTTTACCGCTGCAGCATTCACGCTGGCGGATCGGTATCGCATTACCGTCATGATCCTCGCAGATGCGTACATCGGACAGATGATGGAGCCGGTCACCTTGCCGACGGTTATAGGTCACGGAGAGCGGAAAGCATGGGCGGTGTACGGCGATTCGGCAAGTCGGGAGAACCTGATAAGCTCGATCTACATGAGTCCGTCCGAACAGTCGCGTCACAACTGGCACCTGCAGGAAAAGTATCATCAGATCGCCCAGGAGACTTTCGACTGGGAAGAAGTTGAGACCGAGGACGCGGAGTTCATCTTCATTGCATTCGGCATATCCGCCCGGGTCTGTCTTACCGCCGTCCAGGTGCTCAGAAAATCCGGTGTGCGGGCCGGGCTTCTGCGCCCGAAGACTCTGTTTCCCTTTCCGTCGGCGCGAATCTCCGATCTCTGTTCGACCGCCAGAAAGATTGGCGTTGTTGAGCTCAACGAAGGACAGATGGCTGATGACGTTGAGCTCGCCGTCCACGGCATGGTTCCTGTCCTCCGATACAATTGGATGGGCGGAGAGGTGCCGACAACCGACGAGCTCGTCGAACGCGCGGGGCACGATCTTGGAATGGCGAATTCGAACCACCAGCGGGGACAGATGTTGTATGGTAAAGTATAAGAAACCGACGAGCTTCTACTCTACATTTGAAAGGAAAGGTCCCGGACAGAAGGTTACTCACTATTGCCCCGGATGCGGTCACGGAACCGTGCATAAGCTCATTGCCGAAGCGATAGACGATTTTGGAGTTCAGGATCGAGTCGTGTTCTGCTCTCCGGTCGGGTGCAGCGTGTTCGCATACTACTATTTCGATGCCGGCAATGTGCAATGCGCACATGGCAGGGCCCCCGCGGTTGCCACCGGTCTGCGTCGCAGCCTCGATGACGCAATTGTTATTTCCTACCAGGGAGACGGCGATCTTGCGGGCATCGGAATGGCGGAGATCATCCATGCGGCAAACCGTGGCGAGAATATATCAGTCTTTTTCGTCAACAACGCAATTTACGGGATGACGGGTGGGCAGATGGCGCCGACCACCCTGATCGGGCAAAAGACGCTTACCACACCGTTCGGCAGAACAATCGAAGGTGAGGGCAATCCGGTGAATATGTCGGAGCTCATCAATTCTCTCGCCACGCCGATCTTTGTCGAGCGCGTGTCGCTTGCCGACGGACCGCGAGTCATGCGGGCACGGAAAGCAATCCGAAAGGCGCTCAAGAACCAGATAGAGAAGCGAGGCTTCTCGTTCGTGGAAATTCTTTCGCCCTGCCCGATCAACTGGAAACTGAGCCCGATAGAGGCGCGTCGCTGGATGAAGGAAAATCTTGAGCCGGTCTTTCCGGTCAAGACCTTCAGAGACATCGAATCACCGCCCCGCACAAATGGACATAGGCCTGAAATTTCAGACGCGGACCTGAGGACGCTTCTGCAAAGCCAGAAGAGTACGGATCTGACCGTCGAATCCGTTCCCGGGGCACTTCGGCGGCCGGCAACTGACCAGTACGTGAAGATAGCAGGTTTCGGCGGTCAGGGCGTTCTTTCCGCCGGAGTGCTGCTTGCGAACTGCGGGACCGCCGAAGGGGTCCACGCAACATGGCTTCCATCCTACGGACCGGAAATGCGCGGAGGAACCGCCAACGCAAGCGTAATCCTCTCCGCTGAGGTCATTGGTTCCCCGCTCGTCGATCGTCCAAACATTCTTATCTCGATGAACGGGCCCTCCTTCGATGCATTCGAGGAGACGGTGCGCCCGGGCGGACTCATCGTAGTCAACTCCTCCATAGTGAAGCAGCTGACGAATAGATCAGATGTTCGTTTCTATCCCGTGCCGGCATCGGAGATTGCACGGGAGCAGGGATATGTACAGGCAGCAAATGTTGTACTTCTTACCGTGAGTGCAGCCATTTCGGGTTTCCCGGAAGTGGAGACCCTACGACAGGTCATACCGTTTTCGCTCAAACGGAAGAATCTCATCGACGTCAACCTTAAAATGGTGGATGCAGCGTTGAAATACTATCGGGACCACCCAAAGGGAGACATCGAACCTTCATGAACAGGCCGCACAATGAATACCGTATCCTCGTCGTGAATCCGGGATCGACGACAACAAAGGTGTCGCTGTTTGACGGAACCGACGAGACCCTATCTTCCTTGATCCGTCATACCGCCGAAGAGTTGTCCGGCTTTCGGAACACCATGGCGCAGGCAGACTTTCGCGAGAACACCGTCCGCGCATTCCTTGCCGATAATCAGACCAATCCCCGGGAGCTGTCCGCGGTCATTGGAAGAGGCGGACTCACGCGCCCGATCGAGAGCGGAGTCTACGCGGTCAACGACAGAATGGTGACCGACCTGTCCTCCGGCAGCTTCGGCGAGCACGCGTCGAATCTGGGAGCAATCATTGCCTCGCGGATTGCATCTGATGCGGGTTGCAGCGCCTTCATAGCGGATTCGGTAGTCGTCGACGAGATGGACGAGATTGCCCGCCTGTCAGGCATTCCCGAGATCCGGCGAAAGAGCATCTTTCACGCACTGAATCAGAAGTCCTCAGCCCGGGAGGTCGCTTCCCGTCGCGGTCGACGATACGAGGAACTGAACCTGATAGTGGCACACATCGGCGGCGGGGTATCGGTTGGAGCCCACCGGAAGGGTCGAGTTGTAGACGTAAACAATGCGCTGGACGGCGACGGCCCTTTTGCACCGGAACGATCCGGCGGTATTCCGGTAGGTCAGCTCGTGGATCTGTGTTTCGGCGGTAAGTTCGACCGGGCACAGCTCAGGCGCCGTTTGACCGGCGGCGGCGGTCTGGTCGCCTATTGCGGAACAAATGACCTGATGGAAATTGTCTCGCGAATGGATGCAGGAGACCGCAATGCAGGACTGGCCTTTCATGCGATGGCGTACCAGGTGAGCAAGGAAATTGCCATGCACGGAGCAACACTCTTCGGATCGGTGGACGCCATTGTCCTGACCGGCGGCATGGCGAACAATCAACGTTTCGTCGACGCGATATCGGAACGAGTTTCGTATCTCGCTCCCGTGGAGGTCATTCCCGGGGAGCGGGAGATGATATCCCTGGCGCGGGCGGCGGTTTCCGTCCTCTCGGGCGAAACCGAGGCTCGCACATACTGAATGGTGACGACCGATAATGGCAAAGGCCGACAAAAGAGAGACCGATAAAAGAGAGACCGGCATGTTTCTCAAACAGCTACTTGAAAATTGCATTGCCGCGGGCTGTGTGGACCCGGATGACCATCCCGCCGCTGCGGGGGCACGGGTCGGGCGGAAACGGATGATTGCGGTACCCATGGCAAACAACGAAGAGGTAATTCGCTGTATTGCCACGGTGAACGAGAGAGAGCTCGCCGATTTTCTGCTCATTGGCGACAGAACCGCGATCGAGCGGACCGCCGAACACTCAGGCGTGGCGCTCGGGAACGTGACATTCGTTGCCGCCGGCGGACCCGCCGAGGCGTGTACGCACGCCGCCCAGCTCGCGGCCGAAGGCAGGGCGGACGTCCTGATGAAGGGACTGG
>CAZKMA010000033.1:0-24945 GCA_964553615.1 uncultured Spirochaetales bacterium
CGGCCGGAGCAGCTCTGAAAACGGCAATTCGAATGAGGAGCCATCGGGTGTCCCCCCCAAGCCATCGGGTGTCCCCTCCAAGTCATCGGGTGTCCCCAAGTCATCGGCTGTCACGGAGCCGGCGAAACACAGTGTCCCCCCCGTCGAGAAGCCGGCATCTTCGGCAAAGCCGGCATCTTCCGAGAGTGTACCGGTAGCGCGTGAAAAAAAGCAAAGGTCGCCCAAACGGAAGCCGGCAATTCCTCCGGATGCGCTCCTGCGGTTGACTGCGGCGGATAAGCCTTCGCGACGAAAGGTTGCGGAACTATTGGTGCTGCTCGGGAAGGATGAGGCGGCGAAGGTCCTGAAGCACCTCGAGCCGGACGTGATTGAGCGAATCACTTCCGACATCGCTTCCATGGAAAGGCTCGACCGGAAGGAAGCGACATCCGTGCTTGCGGAGTTTGGAATAGCAGTCCAGAAAGGTAGCGGCAAGCTGCGGGGTGGGGCCGACAGAGCTCGCGATATGCTCGTTGCGGCCTTTGGCAGTTCGGAGGCGGAACGCATTCTTGCCAAGGCTGTCCCGGAGACGATACCGCGGCCCTTCGACTTCCTGAACGATCTCGAGCCACAACAGGTACACACGCTCCTCCGTGGTGAATCGGCTCCCGTTGCCGGGATTGTCATTGCACACCTGGACGCAAAGGTTGGTGCAGGTGTGCTTGCGCTTCTCAGCGAAGAGACGCAGCGGGAAGTTGTCCGACGTATTGCGCATCTTGCGCGTGTTGATCGTGAGGTCATATCCCGAATCGAAGAGACGCTGCGCGACAGGATTCGAACGACCGGTAAGGTGATTTCTAACGAACTCGATGGAAAAGACGTTCTTGCGCAGATCCTTCGCCATCTTGGCCCGACGGAAGGCGGCCAGCTCCTCGACGAGCTGGAGCGCGAGTCTCCTGCCTTGAGCAAGGACATTCAGGATCGCCTGTTCACAACGGACACTTTGCTTCTTATCGACGACAAGGACCTCCAGCGGGTCCTTCAGGATTTTCCGGATCATGAAATTGCACTCATCCTGAAGGGTAAGAGCGAGGAAATTCGATCGAAGGTCCTCATGAACATGTCTGAACGACGGCGGGCCTTCATTATGGACGAATACCAACGTCTTGGAGCGATGCCGCGCGCGGAGGTGGACAAGTCAACCCGGCAGTTCATTGCGGTCTTGAAGGAGATGGAGGCAGACGGCCGAATTGTTGTGCGCAGGCCCGACGAGAATTATGTGTGACGTGAGTGTGGCAACAGGGGCTTTGTGATTTTTGCCGTTTTATGGTATTAACTTATACGCAGGAAAGGGTAAAAGGAATCAATGACTACGGAGGATCCCTACGTGAAATCCGTCAGGCTCGCATATCTGTTCTGGCTGCCCTCGCTATTCGGTGTTGCGGGGCTTCAGAGGTTCTATCTCGGCAAGGTGGGAACAGGAGTTCTCTACCTTCTGACCGGTGGTCTTTTCGGCCTGGGAACAATATACGACGCACTGACTCTCCCGGGGCAGGTTCGGGAGGCGCAGCTTTATGATCGTTTCCATGCTGCTCTGGACTTCGATGCGTTCGGACCGCGTGGTCGGCGTGTAGACGGCCCTGCCGGGATGCAGCGGCCGCAGCAGCAGAGAGAGACCATCGAGCACACTATCCTGCGGGTTGCAAAAAAGAATCGCGGCGTTGCCACTCCGGCAGAGGTCGCGCTGGACGGTAACTTTACCACTGATGAAGCAAAAGAGTACCTCGAAAAGCTTGTATCTACCGGCATTGCCGAAGTACGCGTAAGAAGATCCGGCCAACTCGTCTATGTGCTGCCGGATTTCCTGGACGAAGAGACGAACTCGGAGTTTGAACTGTAAGACCGTACGCCATCGGCTGATACGAAAACCACCTGAACAGGAAAATGAGATGACTGCGAACGAATTGCGAAAGAGATATATCGATTTCTTTGTGTCCAGAGATCACGCCGAAATTTCGGGGAAATCACTGATTCCCGAGAATGACCCCACCGTGCTTTTCACCACTGCAGGTATGCATCCACTCGTGCCCTACCTGCTGGGAGAGAAACATCCTGCGGGGAATCGCCTGGTGGACTACCAGAAGTGTATCCGTACCGGGGATATTGATGAGGTCGGAGACGTGAGTCACCTCACATTCTTTGAAATGCTCGGCAACTGGTCCCTCGGAGAGTATTTCAAGGAAGAGGCCATTCGGATGAGTTTCGAGTTCCTGACATCGTCGTCGTGGCTCAACATCCCGGCAGAACGACTTTCGGTGACGGTATTCGCTGGAGACGGGGATGTTCCGCCGGATGATGAATCGGCGGCCATCTGGAAGTCGCTCGGCATTCCTGCAGAGCGGATCTACTTTCTTGGCCGGGAACACAACTGGTGGGGCCCTGCCGGAGAGACCGGCCCGTGCGGTCCAGATACCGAGATGTTCGTCGATACCGGAAAGCCGGCGTGTGGTCCGGATTGTCACCCGGGCTGCCATTGCGGGAAGTACTTCGAGATCTGGAATGATGTTTTCATGCAGTACCGCAAGACTGCCGAAGGGAGTTTCGTTGCGCTGGAGCGCAAGTGCGTGGATACCGGGATGGGCGTGGAGCGCACAATTGCCATGATCCAGGGGAAGGGCTCCGTATACGAGACGGAGGTCTTTGCGCCGCTCATTGCGAACATCGAAAAGCTGACGGGCACAAAGTATGGCGAAACCGAGGAGATAAGCCACTCAATCCGAATTATTGCAGATCACGTGCGCACCGCGTCGTTCATCCTCGGAGACGAGCGCTCGGTGAGTCCTTCAAACATCGGACAGGGTTACATCCTCCGCCGGCTCATTCGGCGTGCAGTGCGGCACGGCCTGAAACTGGGCCTTGATCGGCCGTTCTTGAGTGAACCTGCCTCTACGGTGGTCGAGCTCTATTCCGCGCCGTATCCGGTTCTGGGGCAGCATCGGGCGTTCATTCTCGAGGAGCTTCGGGCTGAAGAGGAGCGCTTTCTCGAAACCTTGAAAAAGGGAGAACATGAGTTTGAAAAACTTCTGCCGAATCTCCTGAAGAATCCGAACAAGACCATTCCGGGGCGGGTCGCATTTCGACTGTACGACACCTATGGCTTCCCAATCGAAATTACCGAGGAACTGGCTCGCGAGCACGGGATGGCCGTGGACCGGGAAGGGTTCGAAGTCGCATTCCAGAAGCACCAGGAACTGTCCAAGGCGGGAGGGGAGAAGACCTTCAAGGGCGGCCTTGCCGATCATTCGAACGAGACGACAAAGCTCCACACCGCGACTCACCTGCTTCATCAGGCGTTGCGCATGGTGCTTGGAACTCATGTAGAGCAGAAGGGTTCGAATATAACCCAGGAGCGGTTACGCTTTGACTTTTCTCACCCCGACAAGATGACTGAAGAGCAGCTTATCGAAGTGGAGAACATTGTCAACGAGCAGATAGCGCGTGATCTTCCTGTGCATTTCGAGACAATGACTCTCGACGCTGCCAGAAAAGGCGGTGCCATTGCGCTGTTTGGTAGCAAGTACGAAGAGGTCGTGAAGGTGTACTCGATCGGAGATTTCTCCAAGGAAGTGTGCGGAGGTCCGCACGTCGAGCGCACCGGAGAGCTCGGCGGATTCAAGATTACGAAGGAACAGTCTTCGGCACAGGGTGTTCGAAGGATACGTGCAGTCGTTAATGCGCACGCTTCGGCAAAAGACTGAGGCGCCGGTTCAGCAGGAGGCCGACCTTCCGGGGCCCGGCGGCTGGCGCTTCACGTCAATGCGAGGTGAGGCGTTCGTACATTTCTGCAACAAAATGGCTCTTGTAGCCTTGATTGATGAATCGTCTGAGTGTTTCAATTGCCTCACGCCGTTCACCGAGACGAAGGTGGCAGTCAGCCATCTCGGTATAGAGCCGGTGGTTCTTCGGATCTGATTTCAGAAGACCTTCAAACGATTCAATTGCCTGGCGATAGTTGCCTTTCTGTTTGCTGATGAGTGCAAGGCCGATGATAGCGTAGGTGTCAAACTCTATGTTGAGAGCCTTGCGGTAGTACTTCTCGGCAGTCGCATGATCTTCGAGCCCACGATATGCGTCCCCTGCGCGGGTCAGGATTACCTTGTTTCCGGGATCCTGGTCGAGGATCCTGTTCCAGTAGGTCAGTGACTCACTCGGCTTGTTTAGTCCGCGATAGCAATCTGCGAGTCCGAAAAGGGCGTAGAAATTGTTGGGCTCCCGCTCGAGCGCTTTCTCGAAATACTCAATTCCATGTTGAAACGTCTTCATTTTCCGGTGGCAGTTGCCAACTGAGGTAAGCACCCGGATGTCCACAACATCGCCCTTTAGGCGGTACATCCTCTCCCAGAAGTGGAGAGCCTGCTCGTACTCCTTGAAGTCATAGTAGAGGTGGCCGAGTCCGATCAACGCGTAGGCGTTATCCGGTTCCATATCGAGTACTTTCATATAGATTTCTCGCGATCGGTCCAGGTCTTTGACCTTCCGGTACGCGTCCGCCACGCGAGTAAGGACCGTCACGTTCTGGTCGTCATGCTTCAGGTAGCGTTCCCAGATTTCAATGGCGCGGTTGTAGTACTTCAGGCCTTTGTAGCAGTCGGCAAGTCCGAAAAGTGCATAGTTGTTTTCCGGGTGTTTGACCAGGCACCGCTGATAGTATTCTATGCCTTTCTTATACTCGTGGCGCTTCCGTGCACCGTCCCCGAGACCAACAAGTGCGTAATTGTTATGGGAATCGTACTCGAGAATCTTGTTGAAGCATTCGTTCGCCTCGCGAACGCAGTTCTCCTTCAGAAGCTGGTAACCCTTCTGTGAGAGCTCCGAAATTGCCTGAGTCTGCTCCTGGAGCGCGCGTTCTTCCTCCCGCATTCGCTCCACAAGACTGGATTCCTCAGTTATGTTGTTCGCCGGATTCCGTTCCGGCTTCTTCTGTTCGTCCTTCACGCAACCACTTCCGTATGATTCCGGCCATTTTTTCGACCATCATGTTTTTCTTTCGCGTGTCCGGCGCGAGCCAATACATGCGAAACGCTTCCAGCAGCTGGTTTCTCTTGTAGTAGAGATCTCCGAGCCGGATGAGGCCATCGGTGTAGCCAACAGTAAGAAAGACCCGCTTCGCTTCCTCAGTCTTGCCGCCGTTGAAGAACTCGTTCCCTTTCCGAATGAGCGCGACTCGTTGCTCAGAGGTAAGGGGTGGTGCTTTGTCGCGGGACACTTTGAGAAATGCGTCGGATGATTGCTTTGGCAGTCCGTTATCTGTCATTCCGTCTGCTATGGGACAGTCACGCCTCAAGGTACATCATACCCCCATTTGCCGGGACTATCAATTTTCCGAGTAGTGACTTTCCGTGTTACAGTCCCCCCTTGGTAGACATCGACGCAGTAGACGTGCCTTCGATTGGCGCGTATGCGGCAGAGAGGGCCTTTCCAAGGGCCTTGAAGAGCGCTTCCGCCATGTGATGGCTATTTGCGCCGTACCGGCAGATAAGATGGAGATTTATTTGCGCGTGATTTGCAAAACCGACAAAAAACTCACGTAATAGTGCCATCTGAAAGGACCCGGAGTATTCCTGGGGATATGAGGGTGTGTAGACGAGGTATGGTCGCTCACAAACATCCACTACCGCCTCAGAGAGTGCATCGTCCATCGGGATAATGGCGGAGGCAAATCTGCGAACCGGCCCGAACTCCGCGAGTATTCTTCTGAACGCATCACCAAGAACCAGTCCCGTGTCTTCAACAAGGTGATGAGGATCCACCGCCAGGTCACCCGAACCGATGATCTGCAGCCCAAACCCGCCATGAAACGCCATTGCATTCAGCATGTGCTCGAGAAAAGGCACACCAAGGGCGATCTCCTGTGGACCCCGTTGGGAAAGATTCAAGGAAATCTTCAGATCGGTCTCTTTTGTTGCTCGTTTTACCTCAGACTGTCTGTCCACCCGGTGCTCCCGTCTGTTCACTGGTCTGCTCCAGCAATGATACCAGTCTATCCACCCGCCTGAAGTGGAACTTGTAATAGGCGGGATTTGCAATCAGATAGACACCAATCTTTTCAAGTTCCTCTACAATTGTCAAGTTATTCGCCTGAAGCGTCGATCCGGTTTCGACCAGATCCACAATGTACGGTGCAAGTCCAAGGAGCGGGGCAAGTTCGACAGACCCGTTCAGCTTGATTATCTCAACCGGAATGCCGCGACTCTGAAAATAGTCGCGAGAAAAGCGCGTGAACTTGGTTGCCACAGTGAGTTTCCCCTGATGGTCGCGTTCCGTGCGGTCGCTCTTTGCTGCAAGGCACATCCGCGTTCCACCGAAGGAAAACTTGCAGAGACGAAAGAAATCATACCCCGATTCATACAGAACATCTTCACCGCACACACCGAGGCCCGCGATGTTGTGGTGAACATATACCGGCAAGTCGGTATTCTTGACCAGAAATGCACGGAGTGTCCGGTCACTGTCTTCGGCGATAAGCTTCCGGTTCTCGAACGCCAGGTCTATTCCGCGAGCGGCCAGATGGTCCTGAAACTGGTCGAGAAGCCTTCCCTTCGGAAGCGCAATGGTGAGCGGGTTCGATCCATTCACAGTACAGCACTCCTTCCCGTAGCTCGAATTTCAGACGCTTCGCGGTACGCCTGGGCGAACGTGGGAGCGGTAACCTTCTGTGGCGATGTCGGCGGATCGTACCGATCGAGATCGGTGAGCGCCGTCTCCACCTTCCGTTGCATCATCGAAAAGCCAATCGATGGAGCCGGGAAACCAAATGTCGAGAGTAGATTGTCGTACCGTCCGCCGGAGGCAATGCTTGTGTCCAGCATGTCGGCGTAGACTTGATAGACAATCCCGGTATAGTACGGCTGACTGCCGATTTCGGAGAGATCGACGCGCCACTCCGTGGCACGACCAAGCTCTTCAAGCTGACTGAAAATCGTGGAGAGGTGACGCAGGGGGACCGATTCCTCATCGGTAATGTGCGCTTTCTTTGTGCCGGTCTCGATCATGCTGTCGAGGTCCGTCCGTTCACCGATCAGAGAGAAAAGCTCGCCGAGGTAGGCAGACCTTCCCGGCGGGAGCTCATGAGCCTTGAAGGATTCGGCGAGCGCTTCTCTGTCACGGCTGGATATGAGATGTCGAATCGACGACCGTTCGGCGGCGCTGAGCGACCGAAAGAGGGTATCCACTACCGCACGGGATCCTACATGATAGTACCGCTCCGGAAGCGGGAGATCGGATATGACTTCGTTCAGAAGAAGAAGCATTTCGAGATCGCCCTCGATCCCCGGTTTTCCGATAAGTTCGGCACCCGCCTGGAAGAATTCATTTTTCGAAATATCCTCGGCCTCCTGATGGCGCAGAATGGTATCGAAATAGCAGACGCGGGCCGGGAGATCCTCTTCGGTCAGGGCCATCCCCATCTGACGGGCTATGAAAAGGGTAATGTCTGAACGAAGCAGCAGCAGGTCGCCTTCGCGGTCAATCAGACGGTAGATATTCCGTTCATCCCCGCCGGAAAAAAGCGGCTCATATATATCGAAAAAATCGAAGACCGGTGTCTGAACCGGCAGATATCCCCATCGGTACATCACATTTTCAATCTGCGCGGTGACTTTTCGATGTCGATACGCCTCTTCGAGGTAGAATCCTTCGGTTCCCTGGGGGACCTGCAGTAGAGATCGGGCACGTCTGGTCACTGTCTTTGAACTCCTCTCACGCGTGAACCGATCACACTATAACAAATGATCGTTATCCGTGGACAGAGGTTCGTCGGGAAACGTCGCTGCGCCATAGAAATCGACCGCTGAACCGCCGTACGTTCGCAGATCGTATCGTTGGAGAACGATGGCGTTTCTGCCGGCATCGATCGCGGGTATGATTTGCTCCGGAAGTGCCTCCGGCGCCGGATGGTGAATGAGCAGAGAGCCACCGACGGAAAGGAGGCCGCGCCCCGCAACCCAGCCAAGGAGCTGCTCCTTGTGCCGGTAGGCGAACGGCGGGTCCAGAAAGATGTAATCCCAGGAAGGCTTTGCACGCTTGACGAAGCGCTCGACCGGAACGAAGTGGACCGCAATAGTATTGCCTGCCATGGCGGTATTTTTGAGAATAATGTCCCGTTTCCCCTGATCCTTTTCCACGGCGGTAACAGAAACCGCGCCACGGCTTGCGGCCTCCAGCGCCACGAGTCCCGACCCGCTGAAAAGATCGAGAAACGATGAGCCTTCGAGGTTTCCCAGGATTGAGAACAGTGATTCTCTCATCCGATCCATTGCGGGCCGGATGACGCCGGGTGGGCAGACAACCCTTCGCCCTGCGAACTTGCCGCCGGTAATTCTCACTGCTCCACCCTGCCTGCCGGCCCGCCGACTGAACCCGGAAGCACGATGCGCCGCAGCGCTTCATGTGTCGGGTCGAGGAGTCCCGGATCGGATTCGAGGAGGTCGAATGCGTCTTTTCGTGCTTCGAGCATGAGCTCACCATCTCGACTCAGGTCGGCAACCTGAAGCCGGAGATATCCTGACTGCTGGGTGCCGGCAAAGTCTCCCGGACCGCGCAGCTTCAGATCTTCTTCCGCAATGCGAAAACCGTCACTCTCGTTGAGCATGATTTTCAATCGCTGCTTTCCTTCTTCCGTCAACTGGGCGTTGTACACCAGAAAGGCGTAGGACTGCGCGGTTCCGCGTCCCACTCGCCCGCGCAGCTGGTGGAGCGCGGCCAGCCCGAATCGCTCTGCATGTTCCACCACCATGCACGTGGCATTTGAGACATCGACGCCAACCTCTACAACACTCGTTGCCACGAGAATCTTTATCTCGCCTTCCTGAAATCCGTCCATGATCTCGAGCTTTCTGTCTTCCGGAACCCGGGAGTGAATAAGAGCGGCCGTTGTATTCGGGAAAATTTCGGTGATTTGTCTGTACATGGACTCGGCATCGCGCAGATCGAGCTTTTCCGATTGCTCTATGAGCGGGTAGACAAAATACGCCTGATGTCCGGAGGCGATCTCTTTGCGAACCCAATCGTAGACCTTCTGCTCATTGCCCTGGCGGGTCAGATGTGTTTCGACCCGTTTGCGGCCTGCGGGCATGGTTCTGATCTCCTGAACGTCCAGATCGCCAAAAACCGTCAGTGCCAGCGTCCGGGGTATGGGGGTAGCGGTCATCATGAGAATGTCGGCGTCGTTCCCTTTGCCGATAAGCGCTTCGCGTTGCCGGACGCCGAAGCGATGTTGCTCATCGACAATAACGAGGCGCAGATTGCTGAACTGGACGCTTTCGGTGAAGACCGCGTGGGTACCGATGAGCAGATCGATTTCTCCCGCCTTCAGTGCATTGAGCAGCCGCGACCGTGCGACTCCCTTGAGGTTTCCCGAAAGGAATGCCATGCGAACTCCCGTGGGAGTCAGAACGCGCGCCGCGTTCTCCGCATGCTGGCGCGCCAGCAGTTCGGTCGGCGCCATGAATGCAACCTGCAGGCCGGCCTCTATGTAGGGCATGCTCATGAGAAATGCGACGAGCGTTTTTCCGGAACCAACTTCGCCCTGAAGGAGCATCGCCGTTCGATTCCCCGCCTGGAGCGCCGCGAAATGGGCAGCTACCACCCGCTCCTGGTCGGGAGTTAATTTGAACGGCAGGCGGGCAATGAGCCGCTCCTGCAGTTGTGAAGAGTAGGTGAGTGGTTCGCGGCCGGTCTTCGTGCGCTCAACAGAGCGGCGACCTGCTTCGAGTTGGAGCAGAAAAAGCTCCCGATATGCGAGCGAGCGCCGCGCCGCCTCCGCGTGCAGAGCGGACTCCGGAATGTGCGCGTTCTGGAGTGCCGTGTCAACACGTACCAGGGAGCGCTCGACGCATATTGACCGGGGCAGTTCATCTTCGAGATTTGCCGCGTACTGTCGGACCGCAGCGGCGGTGAGTTTCCTCATTGTTGTCTGGGTCAGATTTCCGGCCAGAGGATAGATCGGTATGAGGGCCGCAAACCTGCCCGGCTGTTCGCTCCACGGTTCAAAATCAAATACTGAAGACTGCAGCTGGCCGTACCGGAAGCCGAAGGCACCTGCCAGATAGATCCGGGAACCCGGGGGAAGTTTCTTTGCCAGGAAATTCCTGCCGAAACAGACAAGATAGGCCATCGCTGTTTCATCCCGGACGCGAACCTTCAGAGTCTTCCGTGAACCGAATCCGATGTACTCGTGGTCTTCCACGAACGCCACGGTATTGACCATTCCATCCCCGAACGCATTCTGAAACGGTCTGTGCCGTGTCCTGTCCTCGTAGTCACGTGGGAGATGAAGGAGGAGGTCACGAACTGACAGTACGCCGAGAGCCTTGAGGTCGAGAACAGTCGCCGGACCTACCCCTTTCAGATGCGATACCGGTGTCTCCAGTTCAGACAGAAACATGGACCGAGGTCCGCTGGACTCTAGACCGGGAGGTGGATCAACAACACCTCGAGTCTTCCTACGAGGAAGTTGCCGATCAACAGAATGGCGAGCGTTACACCCCCGAACACCAAAAGTCCGTTCTGATACGTGACCTGCCTTCCTGGGAGCACGGTCTGGGTGAACCGGTACACCATGGGTTCAACCATATGATCCAGGGTGAGCCAGAAGCGACTTGCCGTGTTCGCATGCGAGAGGAATCCGACAATTCGGACAGCAGCAAGAATGAGAAAAAGGATGAGAAAGAACCCGATTGCAGAGGCGAGAGCAGAAACGATGATTGCGAGGATCACGCCCAGTGTAATGATACCTACCATAAGGATGGAGTTGAGAATATTGGAAACAATTGAGAGGAGGAGAATTCCCGCAACCGGGGAGAAGTCGATGTTGCCGATGCGCAGCCATCGAAACCGCCTGAAAAAGTTCAGATACGGATCGGTAATGCGGAAGAGGATCTCGAACGGCTTACCGTAGTATGAGATCCCGCTAAACCAGGTCAAGACGATGCGCACGATGATGACGATCATATAGATCGAGATGATCGTGCTGACGATACGAAGTGCAATGAACATCTGTTCCTCCTCAGTCCGGCGTTACTGTTTCCACGCCTCTGCCACACCGGTCAGCTCTTTGAGCGAGTCAAGAACATCCTGCCGGGAAGATACGGTAAGCTGTCCGGAAGCGCGAATTACCGACTCATCACCGGGATCTGTCTGACCATTTCCGTTGTGGCTTACGTGAATGAAAAGCGGAGAATTCCCCGGGTATTCGAGCAATTCGGCACGTAAACGATAGAATGCTTCTTCGCTTGCGACCGATTTATCCAACCGGATGTGCACCTCACCTGTTTCGCGTTCGTCCATCTCTTCCGGATCCCTCACTTCTTCGACGACAATCTGCGGAGTTCCCCGCCGCATATCCACTTTACCGAGAATACCCACGATGGACTCTTCGATCAACCTTTCACGATACTTTTCGTATGCTTCATCGAAAAACAGGAGTTCGATGGATCCGTTATAGTCCTCTAACGTGGCGAATGCCATCTGGGTACCTTTCTTGGTTATGATGCTTCGTATCCCCTTGAGCAGTCCGAGGATGCTGTAGACCTTCTCCGGCGCTGCCCGTGAGGCTTTCGAAATATTGAGGTCCACCGAGTTTCGCCATCGGACACGGTAACTGTCAAGCGGATGCCCGGAGAAATAGAAGCCGAGGTTCTCTTTTTCGTGACGCAGCCGTTCGACATCCGGCCACGGATCCACATCCACCATCTCTACTTCGGGGAACTCTTCATCCTGACAGGTTTCGAACAGCGAAACCTGTCCATACTTCGTGCTTGCGCGTTTCTGGACTGCGGTGTCCAGGAAACGGTCCAGGTTGTGCATGAGGGTTGCACGATTCGCATGCAGGCTGTCGAACACGCCTGACTGTATGAAGACCTCCACAACCTTTCGATTAACCGTCTTCAGATCAACTCGCTCGAGAAAATCGTTGATCGTGATATATTTGCCGCCCTCGCTCCGCGCAGTGATAACTTCCCGGACTGCCGCATGTCCGACGTTCTTGATTCCCATCAGACCGTAGACAACTTTCTGATCAACTACGGTGAAATACATGTCGCTCAGGTTGATATCCGGAGGCAGAATTTCGATCCCCATGTGGCGGGTCTCCGCCATGTACTGGGCAAACTTGTCCGGAGAATTGATCTCGTTCGTTAGGTTCGCCGCCATGAACTCCGATGGGAAGTTCGCTTTCAGAAATGCGGTCTTGTATGCCAGCACCGAATATGCGGCCGCATGCGACTTGTTGAAACCGTAGCCCGCAAACGGTTCAAGGAGGGTGAATATCTCTTCGGCGACGCGTGCCGGTATCCCTTTTTCCTGGGCACCTTTCAGATAATCGACCTTCATCTTGTCCATCGTTTCGCGCTTCTTCTTTCCCATTGCGCGACGGAGGATGTCCGCCTGGCCGAGAGAGAACCCGGCAATGATCCGGACAATCTCCATGACCTGTTCCTGATAGACAATGACGCCGTAGGTCTCCTTCAGAACCTTTTCAAGAGAGGGGTGAGGATATTTGATGGCGGTCCGACCCCATTTGGAATCTACGAACTGGTCAATATTCTCCATCGGACCGGGCCGGTAGAGTGCGTTCAGGGCTATGAGATCTTCTATCCGGTTTGGCCGCGCGCGCTTCAGAATATTCTGCATTCCGGAACTTTCGAACTGAAATACACACGCGCTCTTTCCTTCTCCGAGTGTCTTGAATGTCAGCGAATCGGTCTCCGACGCCTTCTCGATATCGAAATCGGGTACCCGTTTTTGAATCAGCTTTTCTGTGTTTTTTATGAGAGTCAGGGTCTTCAGTCCGAGGAAGTCCATCTTGACCAGACCGCACTCCTCCAACTGGTCCATGGTGTACTGAGTTGAAATGGAGCCGGTTTTCGGATCCCGGTAGAGCGGCACATAGTGAGTCAGCTGCTCCTTTCCAATAACGATACCCGCGGCGTGGGTAGATGCGTGGCGGGCAAGGCCTTCGAGCCTGAGGCTTGCATCGATGAGCTCGGCGTAGACCCCGCCCCGTTCGCGAAGCTCGCCGAGTTTCGGCTCCTGTTCAATCGCCTGGATCAGATTCTTTGCAGTCGCGGGTACCAGTTTGGCTATCTGGTCCGCCTCAGAGTAGGGGAGGTCGAGGACACGCGCCACATCGCGGATAACGGCCTTCGCTTTCAATGTCCCGAAGGTTATGATTTGCCCAACTTTGTCAGATCCATACTTGCCATTTACGTATTCTATGACTTCCGGTCGCCGCTCGAAGCAGAAGTCGATGTCGAAGTCCGGCATGGACACGCGGTCCGGGTTGAGAAAACGTTCGAACAGCAGGCCGTAGGTAAGCGGTTCTATGTCGGTTATCTCGAGCGCATACGCCACAATCGACCCGGCACCGGAACCTCGTCCGGGCCCGACGGGGATGGAATTGTCTTTCGCATAGCGGATGAAGTCCCAGACAATCAGAAAATACCCGGTAAACCCCATTGAGATGATGATTTCCAGCTCGTAGTCGCTGCGCTGTTTCACCTCCGGGGTAATTGTTCCATAGCGCCTGGTCAATCCCCGGTTGGTCAGTTCACGAAGATACGCCTCCGGGGTGTCGAAGTCTTCGGGAATCTGATAGTCCGGAAGCATCGGCCCGGGAAGGTACATCTCCAGGTTACACATTTCGGCAATTCGGACGGTGTTTTCGATTGCCTCGGGAACTTCGGCAAAAAGCTGCCGCATCTCCGTTTCGGTTTTGATGTAATATTCGTCGGTGATGAACTTGGCGCGATTCTGCTCATGCTTCTTCTTGTTCGTGCCTATGCAAACAAGGATGTCCTGAGCGTTCGAGTCTTCCTTTGTTACATAGTGGCAGTCGTTGGCCGCTACCAGAGGAATGCCGGTCTCCTGCGAGATGTCAATGAGCGCCTTGTTGACAATCCGTTCTTCCGGCACGCCGTGATCGGTCAGTTCAAGATAGAAATTCTCGGATCCGAAGAGGTTCCGGTAGAAGAGGGCCCTCTTCCGCGCGTCATCCACCCGGTTGCGGACTATGAGTTGCGGGATATCTCCGACCAGGGAGCCGGAGAGTGCGATGAGCCCTTCGTGATACTTCTGGAGGACTTCGTCGTCTACCCTCGGCTTGTAGTAGAACCCTTCCAGGTAACCGATTGAGGAGATCTCCATGAGGTTCCGGTAACCGTCGTAATTCTTCGCAAGGAGGACCATGCGGCTGTACCGATTGCCGGACTCAGATCCTGACTTTGCAAGCCGGGAATCCTGTGCCAGATAGACCTCAGTGCCTATTATGGGAGTAATGCCCTTCTTCTTGCACTCGTGATAGAACCGGAGGGCACCGAACATGTTCCCCGTATCCGTGAGTGCCATGTGAGTCATTTCGAGATCCCGGGCACGACTGACCATCGCGGATATTCGCGATGCACTTTTCAGGAGACTGTAGTCTGAATGATTATGAAGGTGGATGAATCCGGACACGGGGTTATCCTGCTTCGGAGAATTGGGTCACTATACAGCGAATTGGCCTGATCTACAAGACTCAACGGATTTCAGGCTTCGCATGCAGTGCCTACTCTTCCGAAAGACGGTTCAGAAACCACCAGGTGAGTCGTCGTGCCCGCTTGCGATGAAACGGATCCGGGATTAAGGGTGAAGCGGCAAGCAATTCATCATAGCGTGAAAGGATCGAGGAGATGTCGCGTTCCGGGACCGGGAGTTTGCGCCCCGCCAGGTCTGCCTCGATTTCCCGTTCCCGAATCATTCCCGGTTCCGACGAGCAGAATCCGATCCTGATGTCTTCAAGAATCCCTTTCGAAATGCGGGCCAGTCCGCAGAATGAGAGCGGATTTGTCTCCGGTGAATATTCGGTGCCGAATCTCAGGAACTTCTGAACATTCCAGGAGTCCAGAGGGATGCGGATCCGGGTCAGAACATCACCATCCGTCATGTCGAGGCTGCCGTCTGCAAGCCTGAACCGGCTCGCCTGGACCCATCGCGAGTTTCCGTGCCGTCGGATGTCGAACGCCGCATCCATGAGCTGCAGCACCGGGGCCGACGTCATGTTCTTATCCTGGACGCAGGTATTACCTCCGAGCGTTGCGAGGTTCTTTATGCCGGGCGGTGCTATCAGCTCGAGGGCTTCGTAGAGTGCAGGCGGCACCACATGCCTGCCGATCATGAGCAGCTTTCTGATTGAAACCATTGCCCCCACTTCGAGATAGCGTTCGGTTCTGCTGACCCGGTCCAGCTCCTCCACCTCCTGCAGCGAGATTATCCGTGACGGGAGTGTGATGGACCGGGCGCGTTGATTCTTCAGGATGTAGGTTCCGCCGGCGTAGATGAGTGCGTCCGGCATGTCTCTGCGCAGATGAATGAGGTCGTTCACCGTATCGGGAAAGTAGATTTGCGGCGAGAGCCTATGATCTGGCATTCAACCGTCTCCTGCGAAATTCTGCAGATGCCCGTATCCCTTCGGCGAAGCTGGTATACGAAGTGCAACGACACCATACAGCGGTGACCGCCTGACTGATATCGTGTGCCTGCGGCGACTGAGTCTCGAGCAGAAGTGCCTGCGCGGTCAGCACCTTTCCTGCCACGCAGTACCTGCATGGGTTCATGCCTGCCTGCTCGAATCCCTTTTCGATATCCAGGAAATCCAGAGTCTGCATGAAACCTTCTATCGTCAGGATTTCACTTCCAGTTGCGCGAAACGCGGGAATCATGCACGCGGGGGTGAGTCTGCCGTTAAAAAGAATCGAACAGGTTCCGCAGTACCCCTGGGTACAACCGGGGCGGGCACCAAAGAGCCCGAAACGGCGTCTGAGAATGTCGACGAGCAGCGCCTCCGGCTCCGTATCTATAGAAACCAGTTCTCCGTTCAGAATGAAGGAAGTATTCACGGAGCCTCCAGATACGCATTTATCGTTTCCGGCGTGGTTGGAATCCGGTCCATGTACCGGCCGGTAGCCTGGCTCACCGCTTCTATGTACGCTGCGGGAATCAGGTTTGCGGGGAGTTCGCCGATGCCCCGGGCACCGTCTTTTTCAACCGGATCAGCGAACTGGATCCATATCTTCGGGTATTCGGCAAAGGCCGATGTCTGAAACGCCTGGAAGTCGCGCCAGGTCAGGCGGCCATGCTCGTATTCGACCCGTTCCTGGCTTGCCCAGCCAAGGGCCTGGAAAACTGCGGTTTCGACGCTCTTTTGCGCCTGATCGATTCGGAGAATCCTGCCTCCATCGATCAGTATCCAGATTCCCCGCACATGCGCTTCGAAGGTTACCGGGTTTACTTCGACCTCTACGACCGCGCCGCCCCAGGAGGTGGACGCAAATGGCTCTCCTATCAGCATTTCCGGGTTCCATTCCCGGCCTCGCGGAAGCCGGAATGTCCGCTTGACCTCGATAGGCAGCGGGTGACGGAAGCGGAGCTTCTTGATTGCGTTGCAGCAGTTTTCAATGAGCCTGTTGACTACGGTGATATTGCGGGAGAGGGTGGATGGCCCGGCATCGGGAGTTACCGCAGTATTCACCTCCGCGAGCACTACCTCTCCTTCGGGTATTCCGAGGATGTCGACGACGTTCTGCTTCCATATCTGTTCGAGCGTTGCCGATCCAGGGATTGCGGACGTCCGTATTTCCGCACGCCCGTCGGTGTCGAGTGAAACCGAGACGGTACATTGTTCGTCGTCTTCCCCCAATCCATGAAAACCCGTCCCCTGATACGCAAACGCAATTCCTATTCCGCGGGTGAACTCGGACTGAACTTCGAGGTCAGTGCGTCGTTTTTTCTGCAACTCATATGCCGCATATTTCCGCTGGAAGTCGGACTCTCGTTCGAGCGTTTCCAGGATATCCGCGGCGTTTGCATCCTGTTTCATGGGGACGCCGGTAAATGTTACCTGTCCCTTGCGGAGTACGTTCTCGCGTTTCCATGTGCACGGGTCCATCTGGGCGACCTCGGTAACGCGAAAGGTATGCGTCTCGACCGCAAAGAATGACTGTGCGGCACCGAATCCACCGAAAACGTTCATGGGCGGGAGATTCGTCGTGACGCAGATTCCCTCAACCCGAATGTTGTCACAGTTGTAGGCACCGGTGGAACTGATGATCATGCGGTCAAGGATTTCCTGCGTGAACACCGGGTATGCGCCCGCGTTGAAGAATATCTGGACCTTCATTGCGGTCAGATGGCCATCTCTGTCCAGACCAGAAACATGCTTGAAGTACGCAGGTGTCCGTTTCGACGTGAACAGAAAGTCCTCTTCCCTCGTGTATAACAGTTTGACCGGTCGGCGGGTGGCACGGGCAACAAGAGCTGCATGAGCTGCGACGATGGACGGGTACCAGAGTTTCCCATCCAGTGCCATGCCGGATTCACTTGCCTTGACGTGAACTGAGCCCGGCGCGCTTCCTATCGCGTCACAAACGGTCTTCCTGACGTGATAGGGCCACTGTGAAGCGGTGTAGATGCTCAAGACATCCGGAGACTCCCAGCGTGCATACGCGCCCTGTGGCTCGCTGTACATGTGTTCCTGCGCGCCGGTTCGGTATTCGCCTTCTATGACCTGAAACGCGTTTCCGAGTGCTTCATCCGGGTCGCCCTGTTGTTTTGTCTTTCGTGCATAGACCTGCTCGGCGGCGGGAAGTTCAAATGTAAATAGCGGATCGAGTTCTTCGTAGGTAATCTGGATGGCATCGCGCAACGCTTCGAGTTCCCGAATCTCGGGACCGGCTATCAGAGCAACGGGCTCTCCGATATATCGCACCATGCCTTCGGCAAGGATAGGCATGCCTTCGCCTCGTACATCTACGAGGTTCTCTCCGGGAATGTCCGCGGCCCGAATAAACACCACACCCTCGGGAAGGTCCGGAACGAGAATTCGAATAATGCGGGCATGAGCCTTCTCCGAGCGGATGGTAATGCAGTGGAGCACATCATTATCCGTCATATCGGTAATGAACAGTCGCTTGCTGCGAAGAAGTCGTCTGATTGAGCGCGTCGTGGACATGGTCAGGGGATCCTGTAGCTGGTATCACCGATTGTGAAAATCGTCTGTATTATCCGATCAACCTGTTGCTCAGTCAATCCCGGGTAGATCGGGAGGCTGATCGATGTTCGGAACTTCTCCATTGCTCTCGGGAACGCCTGTTCCGCGTACCCGTACCGGTCACGATAGTACGGCATGGTATGGAGCGGAATGAAGTGAACCGACGTGCCGATTCCGGCGGAAGCCAGTTGTTCGATAAACTCATCCCTCCCTATTTTCAGCAAATCGGGACGTATCCGAAGAATATAGAGGTGCCAGGAATGGTTGCTGCCGCGTGGTGGGAGCTGGAGATAGTCCCGGGTCCGGAACGCCTCGTCATAGCGTTCGGCAATCCGGATTCGGCGCGTCTGCAGTTCTTTTGCACGCCCCAGTTGTACGCGTCCGATTGCCGCCGAAATATCGCTCAAGTTGTACTTGAACCCCGGCGCAACAACCGAATACTGCCAGCCTGCACCCGGAACCGTGTATCTGTTCCACACCTCGCGGTCTATACCGTGCAGCCGCATGAGCTTCATGCGTCGCGCAAGGTCGCCATTCCCCGTTACAATCATGCCTCCCTCACCCGTCGTGATGGTCTTCGTCGCATAGAATGAGTACACGCCCACGGTGCCCACCGTGCCGAGGAATCGCTCCGCCCGGTCGATTTTCGCCCGGACAGGGAACGCGTGGGCCGCGTCTTCTATGACCGGAATGTCCCGTGCCGTGGTGATGTGGAGTATTTCATCCATCGCACACGGGTCGCCCGATACGTGAACCGGAATCACGGCGCGGATCTTCGGATCGTTCCGGATTGCTGTATCCAGGGCAACGGGATCAATGTTATATGAATCCTCCTCCACATCCACGAAGAACGGGTCCGCGCCGACATACCGTGCCACCTCTGCCGTCGCCGCGAAAGTGTAGGGGCTCATGGCCACCCGATCGCCCGGACCGATGCCCAGTGCCTCTATTGCGAGATGGAGCCCCGCGGTGGCGGAATTGACCGCCAGAGCGTAGCGGGCACCGACGTATTCCCGGAACTCGTCCTCGAAATGTTGAGCCTCCCTGCCGGTGGTGAGCCAGCCACTTCGCAGTACGCGGATGACCGCCTCCTCCTCCTCGGATCCGATGAGCGGCCGCGCAAACGGAATAAAATCAGTACTCAGGCTCATTTTCGGGGACCGCAAGGGTGGGGAAGTAGGAATTGAGCACCGTGCGAAGCCGGTGACGGTTGCGATACCAATCCGGGTGGGCACTATCCAGATAGCAGATGGGCAGAAGCTGCTCCAGTGCCTGATCGAGCGAGGCTCTGAGCGCGGACGCGGTCCCATTGCGAATGACCCGTTTTATGCGTGAAAACTCGGTGTCGATGGCGCTTTCGCCGGGACCGACCAGCGTCTCCGTCAGTTTTTCACCGGGGCGCATACCGATATAGGTGATGGGAATTTCCGTCCCGGGCTCGAAACCGTAGAAACGTATCATCTGCTCGGCAAGCTCACGGATCAGGATGGGTTCGCCCATGTCGAGCAGATAGAGCGTGCCGCCGGTACCCACTCCACCGGCTCGAAGCACGAGGGAAGCCGCTTCCGGAATGGTCATGAAGTATCGCCCCATTTCAGGGTGAGTAATGGTGACCGGTCCTCCCTTTGCAATCTGTTTGCGGAACAGCGGAATAATGCTCCCTCTGGATGCAAGAACGTTACCAAAGCGGACCACCATGAACTCCCTGCCGGGTCCGTTCTTGCTCAGGACTATCTCTTCCGCGAGTCGCTTGGAAGCTCCATACACACCGGCGGGCTCCACAACCTTGTCCGTGGAGATGAGCACCAATCGTTTTACCCCGGCCTCTATCGATGCATCCACGAGATGCTTCGTCCCGAAGACGTTGTTCTGCACCGCTCCAACCGGATTTGTCTCCGTCATGGGCACATGTTTGTGCGCAGCAGTATGGAATACCACGTCCGCACGCAATCGTCGAAGGAGAAAGTTCACGTAGTCCCTGTTCTGGAGCTCACCGACAATGGGCACTATTGTGGCCTTTTCTCCGACTCCCTCGTCCTGCAGCAACCGAAGCTCCCGATCAATATCGTAAATGCTGTTCTCCCCGTGTCCGAGGAGGTAGAGACGCTCCGCGCCTCCGGACAGGAGCTGACGTGCAAGTTCGCTTCCGATGCTGCCACCCGCGCCGGTAATCAGGACACGCTTCCCCCGGAGATAGGAGAGGCTCTCTCTCAGTCTTATGCGGATTGGCGTCCTTCCGAGCAGATCCTGCGGATCGATTTCACGTGTCTGAATAAAGTGAGGATCGCTTTCGACTATCTGGGAGATGCCGGGAAGGATCCGTATGCGGGAAAACTGAGCCTGTTCGAGAATGGCGTAGAGGCTCTTCAGCTTCTCCCGGCTTGCGCTCGGAATGGCAATGAGCGCCTCGTCGGCCGGCGTCTTGTCCAGCAGATGAATTACGTCAGCGATGGGACCGAGGACCGGGACGCCGTTTATCGATGTGCCGATCTTGGTCCGATCGTCATCGAGAAACGCCGCGATCTCCCCGAGGATTCCTTTCTCCCGAAGTTCACGTGCTATTCCGGTACCGGCGAATCCCGCACCGATAACATAGATTCTGTTCTTGCGTCTGGTTTTCATTGGACATTGGCTGCCCGTCCGGATGAATCCTCAGGAACCTTCTCAGGCGGTTTGCCCGGTCGACAGTACATCGAATCCGAGGTCGACAAGAAAAGAATCCTCGTACAAGTCCAGGCGGATCTTCGCCCTCCCTTTTCTCTTATCGACCTTTACGATCAGTCCTTCAAGCCCTTCCATCGGCCCTCCGACTACGCGGATCCGGCTCTGTTCGTCGAAGATAACCTGGGATTTGCGGATGACCTCTCCGAAGGAGAGAAAGTGAAGCACCAGCTTTCGCTCATCATCCGGCAGCGGGAGGATGTTTGTGTTACTCTCGAGGAAACGGTAGAAGCCGGGTGTGCGGCGAAGAGTCCAGTACACATCGGCAGGAACCTCTTCCGCCTCCAGGAAGATATATCCGGGAAAGATTGGTGCAAGAGTCTGGATCTTTTTCCCCATCTTTCGAATCGTGAGCTCGCGGCGCGGCCACAGCAGGCGGAGTTCCGCATCCGAAAGCTTATCCCGTGCGAGCTCGAGGAACTCTTTCTCCGATCGGGTCTGTACCTGGACGACGTAGTAGTTCATGACTGTTCAGGATCGATTTCGGCGGAATACCTTTCGGATTGCTTCAAGTTTCTGCGCTTCAATGGGGTCCTGTCCGGCCTTATCGAAATACTCCATTATGAACGCGGTGAAGACCGCGAGAAAAAACGCGGAGATTGTCACAATTATCGAAATTATGCCCCGGCTCGGCCCGCTTTTCAGCTCGGGAACTTCGGCGTGTTCAATAATCTGGAGAGTCTGGGAAGGACTCAGCTCTTCTATCTTCGAAGCCTCGAATTGCTCCCGCACTGTCTTGTAGAGCGTCGACTGCAGTGTCACGTTCATCTGCAGGTTCTGATAGTCCACACCAAGCTGCACCAGCTGATCCGCCGGGATGGTCTGCGCGGAGTACACCCGGAATCCACCTTCGAGCTCATTGATAAACTTTCGCAGCTGATCAATCTCGTTCTGCTTTCTGACCACGGTCGCCGAATCCGGCTTGTTGTAGAGGAGCAGGTTCTGTTTTTGAAGCTCGAGCTGATAGAGCTGGCTCTGGTAGGATGCAAGTTGCTGAGCACTCTGTGCTGTCTGCGCGCCGAGGTCTACGATTCCATACTTCTTCTGAAACGCAATGATGGCATTCTCTGCCTTCTTGAGATCGGAGGCTATCTCCTTGGCCCGTTCTCCGAGAAAGTTCTTCTTCTTGATGACTTTCTCCATGGTGAGCGCCCGGAAACGCTGCTGAAGGAGATCGACAATCTCGTTCACGACCTTCGTGGCAAACACCGGATCCGTGTCGGTGTACGATACCGAGAGGATTCCGGTTTTTGCATCGTATTTCGTTTTCAGATTGTTCTTGATGAGTTTACGGGACGAAGTGAGTGGATACTTCTCTATGTGATACTTCTGGATGATGTTGAAGTCTTTCACCACCTGATCAAGAATGGTGTTTTCCGTGAGCAACGCCTGCGCAAGGTCCGAACTCGTTGAAGTGGCGCCGGACACCGAGGATCCGAGAAGGTTCGCGAGCGTGCTCCCGCCCGATCCGGACAAAATCGAGCTGAGCGAGTTCGAGCTGCCCTGGTCCTGGATCAGTACTTCCACCGTTGGTGAGTAGACGTTCGGCATTGGATTGGCCGGTGAGGTGGCCGGCACTTTCAGTGTGTATATGGAAAAAAGCACAATGAAGACGGCAGCGAAGAGTGTAGTGAAAAGGATGAGTCTTCTTCGCTTCACAAGAACCCCGAGAAGATCCAGAAGCGAGATCGTGTCCTCTTCCGGCACGTATCTCCGGTCGTCGTACTGCTGGACTTGTTTGTCCTCGTTGGTGTCCAATCTATCCTCCTGTACCGTTGTAGAAAATAGCACGGCGCCTGTAACTCTGCAACACCCCTATTCTCTGCCCGTGGAATTGCCGACAATCTACAGAGAAAAGCCTGCTTTCTCTGGAGCGATCGAATGAGAGTGTCCACTCTTCTGGCTGGTGTGAGCCTGTTTCTCACGGCATTTTCGGCGATGGCCGTTGCGGATACCGTCATGGTGTACGTCGAAGTAACGCCGGTCGTCGCAAATGCCGATTATTCGAAGGCAATTACGGACCAGGCGTCGAAACTCCGATCCGACGTAGAAGACGGAGTCATGGGTCAGTTTTTCGACGCGGGACACATCATATTCAACGAGATACCGGCACCCGGTGTGCAACCCTCGAAGCCCGGAGATAGTACGAAGGACATGCAGAAGTGGTATGAGGTCCGGCAGGCCGCAATAAAGGGTGGAGCCAGTCGGCTCGTGACGGTAGAGCTTACTATTGCACCGGACAAGTCAGGCAGGAAGGCCGTACCCATTGCGGCTTACTACAGTCTCTGGAAACTTCTTCCCGGGGACGAAGTCCAGTCCGGATCACTCCGGGCGGAGTCACTGAAAGATGGAGTAAAAGGCGGATCTGACTACGTGTGCCAGCTCATGGGGCAGACGATTGCAACAGATCTGCTCAATGAATGGTAATGCGTCATGGGGAATCAAGGAGTAGTCGTATGACGGAAAGCAGAGCGCGGCTCACAATGTTGCGGGCACTTGTCCCAATAGTTCTTGCGCTGCTCTGGTCGGTTGCGATTGCACGGGCAGACGGAGGTTCGGCCTGGGAAGGCGCAGGAGCCGTCGGCAGTGCGGGGGAGTTTCCTCCTGCAGGTCTGTACGCCGCATCCGATACATTTCCACGCAACTCGATAGTGGATGTCATGAATCTGGACAACGGACAAAGTGCGCGCCTCATCGTCGTGCGCCGCATCGATGTACCGGGGCTATTCATGCTGGTCTCCTCGGAAGCGGGCAAGGACCTGGGAATGAGCAGCAACAACACTTCTCGGTTGCGCGTTACTCCGGTTACAATGCCTGGACTGGCAGAGATGAACCCGAGTCGGGATCTTCCCTACAGTCCGGATCCGGACATAAATCCCGCCGCGGGTGTGTCCGACCCGAACGCCTCGGTGAAGGCGGACCGCATGGCCGGCTCTCCGGCGGTGGCAGCCGCACCATCGAAATCAACGCCCGCTCCGGAGTCGACGCTTCCAGCCAAGCCGGCACCTCCTCCGGAGGCGTCTATCGCATCCACACAGCCTGCGGCCCAGGCGGCCGTCCCACAGGCGGTTCCGAGCCCCGAGCGCCGCGAGAAACCAACTCAGGACCAGCTCACGCCCGGTGCGGCTGCGGCGGCCCAGGCGGCCGGCGCTTCCCAGGCGGGCGCCGGATCGCAGGTTGTACCAAAACTTCCGCCGGCGCCGGAGCCCTCCATAGCGGAAGCGGGAGCATCCGGCACGGTTGCACCGACAGTTGCCCCGGCTGCGAAGGCGCCGCCGGCCCCGAAGGAACCGGCCACTTCCGCAGCGGCGTCGGCCGGACCGGTCGTACCGTTACCTGCTCCGCAGCAGCCGGAAACCGCACAGGCTACCCCGACCGCGATACCGGCAGTGCCGGAGGCGATAGCCGGGTTACCGGGCCCGTCCGCGGAACCGCTTGCAGGAACTCTACCAGGACAGCCAGTTCCTCCCAATCCGCCCGCTTCCGTTGCTCAGGCAACGGGCGCAAAGCCTTCCGTATCTTCGTTGTATACCGCTCCCGCTTCAACGAACGTGGCCGACGGGGAGCTCGGGGCACTCGAGCAGCGAACACCGCAAAAGAGCCTGTTCGTAGCTCCGCGACCTGAGAGTATCGTTTCCGTCATAACCCCACCGAGTGCGCCCTCGCAGGATCTGAACATCCCTGCAGACCAGATGGCCCTTGCAAATCCGGGACCCGCGTCTGCTCCTCCGGTTGCGGGCCTGCCGCAGGTTAACGCTCCGGGCGGTTCGAGTGCCCCGTTCACGGCTCAACTTCCGGGCGAACCACAGAAGCCGCAGGTTGCCCAGTCCAGCGCGGCGCCGACGCATGAACCTGCAGGACCCCAGGTGTCGGATCTCAATCCCGGAATCCCGTCCGAGGAGCCGCTTGATGTTCAGCTTCCGATTGCGGAGGCACCGCCGAGTCAGACGCCATCGGCGAGTGACTTACGTATGAGCGCAGCTCCACAGAGTGTGAATAGTGATAATCTCCCGATCGCCTCCGCCCCCGCTCAGAACCTGCCTGACCTGACGGAGCTCGGGCCGGTTGCGCCTCCGAAACCCGCGGGCGTCGCAGATTCCGGTCTCGCATCGCCCGAACCCGGAACCGCCAAGGCACCTCCGGTCGCTTCAACACAGCCTTCG
>CAZKMA010000033.1:25045-49954 GCA_964553615.1 uncultured Spirochaetales bacterium
CCGTTGGGGAATCTCCGAAGGTTTCACCGGAAGCTCCGGCACCGATTGCGGTGGAACCTGCCGCTCCTCAAGCCGTGGCCAGCACGTCCGCTGCCGCTCCACCGGGAGAAACCTGGGCGAAACAGCATCTTCCTCTGGTCCTGGGGCTTCAGTCGACCTCCTATTATCTCCAGATCGGGGCATACACAAACCCGGAGAGCGCAAAGCTCGCACTCGACCACGTTGCGGCGGGCTATCCGCTGGTCGTTATGCCGATCAAGGAACACGGCAGAATTGTCTACCGCGTATTCGTCGGACCGTTGAATGATGATGAAAAGGGTGCGGTGTTGTACTGGTTTCGGGCCAAGGGGTATAATGACGCATTCATCAGGCGAGGGGGAGAATCATAACGCATGAGGAGGCGTTCCGGGCATTGCCCGGGCTCAGGCAGCGGATCCAGGACCTGCAGCGAGAGTATTTCACGAACGGTCGAACAAGTGTTTCCGATCGCGAGTTCGACAAGATTTTCGACGAGCTGCTCCGCATTGAGGAGCAGTTTCCCGACCTGAAGAGTGCCGATTCTCCGAGCCATCGCGTCGGCTCCGATCTTACCGGAGATCTCCCGGAAGCTGCACACACCATCCCGGTGCTGAGTCTGGACAAGGGATATACGGTCGCTGAGCTCGAAGCATGGATCCGTCGTACCACGCAGAATACCGGTCTCGAGCTCTCCTTCGTTGTTGAGGAGAAGCTCGACGGTATCTCCATTGTCCTCTACTACGAAAAGGGTATCCTTGTTCGTGCGCTCACCCGTGGAAACGGTTTTGTCGGCAATGACGTGACGGCCAATGTCCGGACAATCCGTGCGGTTCCGCTCCGGCTTGCGCGCGCAATTGACATTGCCGTTCGTGGAGAGATCGTTCTTCCGCGAGCGGAGTTCGAGCGGATAAACCAGCGAATGGAGACTCCATATGCGAATCCTCGAAACCTCGCCGGGGGTACTATCCGCAGGATCAGGAGCTCCGAGGTCGCGGCCGTGCCACTCACGATGTTCGCTTATGAGGGCTACTACGCCAATCAGCCTGATACCCACCACGAGACGCTTCAGGATCTTGCTATCCTCGGTCTTCCGGTGAATGAACATCTCGGTTTTTTCAGCGCGACCAAGGACCTCTCCTTCATGCGGCATACCTTCGATGCGGCGGTTACCGGAACCGTGGATGCGCTTGAACAGTTCATTGAACGGGAAACACGCGAACGGGCCGAAAGACCGTTCGAGATCGACGGTCTCGTTATCAAGGTAGACGAGATTGCGGTTCGCGAAGACCTCGGTTTCACCGAGCACCATCCACGATGGGCAATCGCCTACAAATTCGAGGCTCCGGAAGCAGAGACCCGGGTGCGCGAAATCGATATTCAGGTAGGCAGGACCGGCCGGGTCACTCCGGTGGCGCGCGTGGAGCCGGTTGTTGTGGCAGGTGCGCGCATTTCGAACATCACCCTTCATAACCAGGACTACATCGACGCACTCGAGCTCTCCATTGGCGATACCGTTGCCATTTCCCGACGAGGAGACGTGATCCCTGCGGTGGAACGGGTCATTGAAAAGAACGAGAACACCGATCCGGTGTGGCACATGCCGTCGAAATGTCCAAGCTGCGGGACAATGCTCGAACGGATCGGTGCCCATCATTTCTGTCCGAATTATGAATGTCCCGACCGCCGCCGGGGTCTACTCTATTTCTTTGTCGGCACCGATCAGATGGACATCGATAATCTGGGGCCTGAAACACTCGATGTTCTGATACGGGAAGGTTATGTCTCCGATATTGTCGACATCTACACCTTCGATCCTGACAGGCTGAACGGTTACCCCGGATTCGGCGACCGCAAGATATCGTTGATTAAAGAGGGTATCGCCCAGAGCAGGAATCGCCCGTTCCGTACCGTTCTTCCATCGCTGGGCATCCGAGAGCTCGGTCCGAAGATAACTGAGTTGCTCATAGAGGCAGGCTACCGTTCGATAGACCAACTTTTTGAGCTCGCCGACCGCCGCGGTGTCGATGAACTCACGGCGGTGCGCGGAATAGGCCGAAAGACTGCCGAAACGATCCTTTCGGAGCTTTCGAACGGCTCCTTACGCCACAAGATCGAACAGCTCAGGGCGGCAGGACTCTCCTTCGAAGCGTCAATCGACACCGTCGTGGAACCCTCAGCGGACAGGACCTTCGACGGACAGGTGTGGTGTGTTACCGGGAGCTTCGAGACGTTCAAGCCGCGAACCCTCGCAATGGAGGAGGTGAAACGGCGTGGTGGAAGAACGGTGACCGATGTAACTGGAAACACCACGCATCTTCTTGCAGGAACCGGAGCCGGCAGCAAGCTTGAAAAAGCAAAAAAGCTTGGTGTTACTGTCGTGGAAGAGGCGGAGTTCCTGGGCCTCCTGGGTCGATAGCGGTCAGCGGCGCATGGCCGTTGGCGGCCACGTCCGACCGTCAGCGGGCGCCGGTTTATCGAGGACGCGAACGGACAGGTCTCAGGTAGCTGCGACTGGCCGGTGAGTTCCCGCCTGATTTTGAGCCTATCGTTCCGAGAACCTGTTGAACCGCAGCCTTGTAGTGTTCCGGCCGTATATTCAGTCTTCTGGCAAGGTTGATTTCTTCTTCAACGCGACGCCGTTTCTCGGGCGACACGAAGGAAAGAATCAACTCGCGTTCGGGAAACTCCACTGTCAGCAACGCGAGGGCAAAATCCCGGTCTGCTATCCTCATGAGCCGGTTTTGCGCATCCACGGGTGGAATTGATCTCAGTGAATGCAGAATAGATCGCGAACGACTGTTCATGGCTATCGGAAGAGTGCCTCTATCTCGCGCCGATAGCGCTCACCGATGACATCACGTTTTTTCTTCAGTGTCTGAGTCAGCTCGACTCCCACCTCGAATTGGTCCGTGAGAAGAGTGAACCTGAAGATCTGTTCGAAGGTCTTGAATCCTTTCTTGTGATTCACCAGACTCTGGATTTCGGCATGTATGAGCTCCTGCGTCCTCGCGTTTGCAGCAAGATCGCGGCGTTCGATATAGCTGATCCCTTCCTGCGCGGCGAACTCTTCCAGGCGTTCGAAGTTTGGAACTATGAGAGCTCCAAGGAATTTCTTATCCTGCCCCACGACCATCGCCTGTTCAATGAAGTCGGACTGAACAAGCGTGTCCTCAATCGGTGTCGGTTCCACATTCTCTCCGCCGAGAAGGACGATCGTCTCCTTTACCCGGCCCAGTACCCTGAGCGGTCCGCTGTGGGTGAATACGACAAGGTCTCCGGTGTTAAGCCATCCATCTTCAAGAACCTGGGCGGTCTCCTCAGGCTTCTTGTAGTAACCGAGCATCATCTGCGGACTGCGAACATACAGCACTCCCTTCCTGTTCGGCCCCACCTCGGTGCCATCGTCTGCAACCACCCGGTATTCTATGTCGGGAAGCAGAGGGCCCACCGTTCCCGGAACGGGGCCGGTTTCGTACCGCACCGCGAGCACGGGGCCGGTTTCGGTGAGTCCGTATCCTTCAAGCAGCTTTATTCCGGCGGCCTGGAAGAAACCGTCGACATACGGGGGAAGTGCACCGCCACCTGAAACTCCCGCCACGAATCGGCCTCCGAGCCGTTCTTTCAGCGAGCGGAAAACAAGCATGTCCCCGAGCATCTTGAAAGGCAGGAGCACCAGGAGGGGAATTGCACTCAAGAACCGGTCCGCAATACGTGATCGTGGTTTGAAATCCGGGACGAGGCCACGGGAAAGGTTCGACATGTGTGCGTACGCTAACCCAACGCCGACGAAGAATCGAAAGAGCGCCCGCTTAAGCGTGTTCTCTTTGGAGGCGTTTCGATAGACGGCGGCTCGAATGCCCTCCCAGATTCGCGGCACGGAAGTCATCCACGTCGGGTGGATCCTGGCCATATCGGCAAGCATTACCGTGCCTATTGGACGGGAGTACGCGATCGCGGCTGCGTACCCGAGTATGATGTATTCCACAGCCCGCTCGAAGGAGTGCCAGACCGGCAACACGCTCAGGAAGACATCGTACTCGTCGAGATTCATGATATTCTTCACCCGGTCTATCTGGAAGGTGTAACTGCGGTGCGGGAGCATGACCCCCTTTGGTTCTCCGGTCGTTCCTGACGTGTAGAGGATTGTTGCAAGTTCGTCGGCGTTGCCGTCATCTATCAACCCATCGAATGCTCCGGGGGCGGATTCTTTCCGTAACTTCTCTCCCCGTTCCATAACGGAGGCAAACGAGATCAGCGTCAGACCCTGGTTTGCGTTGAGCCTGGCACCCTCGTGATCGAAGACAATGATTGTCTTCAGTGTCGGAATACTCTTGATCTGATGCAGGATCTTGTCTGTCTGTATTCTGTTCTCGGCAATGGCGATCGAGCAGTCTGCATGAGCGAGGATATACCCCATCTCCTGTTCGGTCGAATCGCTTCCCCGCGGTACGTCAACCGCCCCCAGGGACAGCAACGCCAGATCGGTCAGCAGCCACTCCTTTCGGTTGTCGCTCATCAGACCGACATGTTCGCCGCGACGGACACCGAGTTCCTGAAATGCAAGAGTCAACGATTCCACCATTGCCCACATCTGGGAGTAGGAAATCGCCTCGTATTCGTCCTGACTGTTTTTTGAGAACATGGCCGGACGGTCCCCGAACCGGGATACCGTGTCTCGAACTCGCTTCGGCAATGTGTCCATCGCGGTTGTCATCGGGCACCTCCATCAGACAGGAATCGTCGACAATAAACTGAAAGGCCGCAGGGCAGTTGCGTGCGGCCGAAAAAAGCGCCCGTTGCTCGAGGCTCAGGTACTCGGTGCGTCTCCGACCAGACAGAGCCACTCTGCTTCTGCGGCCACGTCCTCCCCCACAAGTGCTCGACCACTCTGGCGGATCATCCGAGGTGATATTCGGAGGTTCTTGATTTCGAGTCTTACCTCATCTCCGGGACGAACCTGGCGCCTGAACTTTGCTTTTTCAACAGTGGCAAGGAAGAAAAGCCCGTTACCGAGGATATCCAGCGCCTTGATGCCGGCGCCACCACACTGTGCCATGGTCTCGATAAGGATGACTCCCGGAACAACCGGGTAGTCGGGAAAGTGCCCTTTGAAAAAATACTCGTCTGCGCCATACCGACGGTATCCGATGATCTCTTCCTGGGAAACCTTCTCCAGTCGGTCGACGTAGAGAAATGGCTCGCGGTGCGGCAGCAGATCCTTGATGTTCGTGATAGTCTCGGACATATCCAATCCTTCAATACATGATTGAAGGCCATTATACGGGCGCTCGGATCGTTTAGCAAGCGCAAATTCGGTCTGCGACCGACATTTGTGGAGGCCTAAATCCCCTGAAAAGTCAGCCACTGGTAAAGGATCGCGGCGAGGTCGATAATGCCCGCAAATTGAAGCACACCGATGATGAGGAACAGTCCGACGAATAGAAAACCCGTCGGACTGAGAAATCTGCGGGGTCTCGAAGCGGCGGGGCCCGGGTCGGCGTTCGTCTCCGTACGCTCAACCGGTGGCCGGTTGCGGAGCGCGCGCAGGAGGCCGGGAATCATGACAAGCAGTCCCAGGAGCAGGCTGATCGATCCGAGCAGCCTGTTTGCATTTTGCGGAGCCGCGTTGTGCCAGTCGTGTATTGCCACTCCTGCGCCGACCACCGCATTGTTGAACTCCTGCAACCGACCAAAGGCAATGAGCAGACCTATTGCCACGAGCAGGAGTCCGCTCAACACACGAAGTGCTCCAAAGTATTGCTTCATGCGTGCAAGTTGCGTAGTAACCTGGCGAAAGAATATGCTTGCCAGAAGAAACGGTACGCCAAGACCGGCGGAGAAGGCTGCGAGGTAGAGAACGCCGAGCCACACCTTGCCGGAGTTTCCGGCCAGGAAGAGGATTCCAGCAAGAATGGGTCCCACGCAGGGGGTCCAACCGGCACCGAACGCCATCCCGATTGCTACAGAACCGACATAGCCTGAAGGGCGTCCACTGAAGTGGAATCTCCGTTCTATGTTCACAAACTTCCAGAAATCAAAGATCATGTTGATTCCGAGCAGCACCACGACGAGTCCTGCAACAAGACTGATGGTGGCCGCGGCGCGGCTGAACAGAAATCCGGACCCGGAAAACAGCACCCCGAGAGCAATAAATACTGCAGAGAAGCCCGCCACAAAGAGCGCGGTTCGTACAATCACGCCGGATTTCGGACTCTGGGACGTGCGCAGGTCGGAGAGAGTTACGCCGCCGATGTATGACAGGTATGACGGGATGAGTGGAAGGATACACGGGGAGAGAAACGAAAGGACTCCTGCCGCAAACGAAAGAAAAATGGTCGGGTTGGTCATTCTCTTCTCTCCCTCAGGAAGCCGGCGCAACATCAGTCGCGGTCGTCCGGCCTCAACCGTCTATGATTGATACCAGGACACCCGCTATTATCCATATAAAAGCGTACCGTGGTAAACACTGCAGGTGGAATTCGTTACGGGCCGAAGTACATTCCTGTCCCGCTCAGGAGAAGAACGCCGAAGTTGTATAGCCCGTGCGCGAGGGCAATCTGGTGGACATTCCGGTTTCTGAGGTACACAAGCGCGAGGAATGTGCCTGAGACAACCGCCACCAGAACTCCGGAAACGCCCTCATACAGATGCCCGAGGGAAAAGAGCAGCACGGTTGTCCCGATGACCGCAGCCTGCGGAATTCCCAACTGCTCGAGTCTTGTTATGAGATAGGCCCGGAAGAAGATCTCTTCGCGGTAGCCAACCGCTATCGACGATAGAATCAGGAACGGAATGATCGCCGGGTGAGTCAGTGTCCAGCGTGACCCGGAAATCGGAGAACCGGGGGTAAAGGACCCTGACTGAAGCATGGCAGCGAGAAATCCTGTCGCGTAGGCACTGAGAAAGAGTCCCATGAAAGTGAGTACCGTGCGCGGCACGAGACTGGCCGGGCGTATCGAGAATCCCAGGGACCCTGCGAGCTTCGTGTCCTGTATTTCCAGGACGTACAGAAGCAGAAGAATCTGTGGAACGGAGGTTATGACGACGGCAAGGTTGAACGCGAAAGAATCGAAGGATTGCCGGCTGAACCCGTTCAACTGAGTAACGATACCCGGGAGGAAAAACACCGAGAACAGGAGAATGATCTCTTTACAGATGCGGGATCGGTTATATATACTTTTTTCTGGAATGTTATAAAAGTCGTTTCTTTCGCCATCATCCATGGTTGAGCATTATACTGATACATCGTCAATGTTTCATCCTGAACGGCCGAACATATAGTGATGGGTGAGATGAAGGGGTGCACCTAGCTGTATGTGGATAATACTGATCATTGTTCTGGTTATCATCGTTGCGTTTGTGGTCGTGATCCAGCGCAGCGGAGGCTTTTCCTTTCCGTGGGTGCAATTCTACGTGAAGGGGAAAGAATCAGGATACAGCTTCAATGAATTGAACCTGCTCCGCAGAGTTGCGGTGGAGAATCACCTCAAGAACCCGACCTCGCTCTTCTGGTCCGAGCGCGCACTGGATAGGTGCATACGCAGCACAATCATAAAACTTCGCTCCACGAACAAAGAGCAGGACCCGAGCGCTGTTGAACATCTGTCCCAGTTGTTCGATTTCCGCAGACGGGTCGAGTTCAATCTTCCAAAATATCGTCTCGGCATTCGTTCTTCGAGAAACATTGCAAACGGTCAGCGGCTGAAAATTACGTTTAGCGGCAGCGTGGTGTTCACTTCCGGGGTTGTCGAAAACATGCGCAAGTATATTGCCATTTCATATCCCAAGGGTAAGGCGCTTCCTCCGGGTTTTTCGTGGCAGGGACAGAAGGTAAACATCTACTTCTGGCGGGCCGAGGATGCTGGGTACTTTTTTGAAACCAAGATCCTCGGAGACTATCTGGATCGGAAGTTCCCCATCCTCCATGTAGCCCATTCGGATCAGCTCATACGAACTCAGAAGCGTCGCTCAATCCGGGCCGAAATCCAGACCAACGGGCGGGTCTATCCGCTGAAGACTATTGAGCAGGCAAACGAGGAGTTGGAGCGGGTAGGCGGGTACAAGTGCAAGATGGTCGACATCTCGGAAGATGGTGCCGCGGTGCTTGTCGGGGGCAAGGCAAAGCCGGGTCTGCCAATCAAGGTCCTCACCAAGATCGGCGTGCAGGAAATTGTTGTCTGCGGTACGGTCCGTGGTGTGACCTATAAAGAGAAGAACAACGTTTCCATACTGCATATTCAGGCCGTGCAACCCAGCCACGCAATGCGCAATACGATACTCACCTATGTGTACGGAATTTTCGCGGAACATGAGTACTCGACATCGCTTCCGGAGTCTTCGGCGGAATCCGACGTCGCACGTGCGAGCGATCAGGAGTAGAAACGGACCAGCCCTTCCACAGATTCTCAGTCCTTCGATTGAATTCGCAGCTAAAACCGGATAGTATAGTGATATTACATTGAAGTGAGCGGGAGGAATCGTGTTATGAAGTCGATCCGGATGCTGGCGTTTTCGGTCATGCTCGTGCTGCCGTTATCAGTCTTTGCCCAGAATCAGTCGACCACGCAGAACCAGCAATCGTCTCCCGTGCTTAATGCGCTCTTGACCGCCTTCGATCGGGGAGACACAACCACGAAGCTGCAGGTTCTGAAACGGGCCCAATCTCAGCCCGCCCAGCAGATGATTCCGCTGTACTCACATGCTCTCGATTACGCAGTCAGCAATGCCCCTCAAGTTTCTACGGACAACAGTCTCAATGAAGTCGCTCTGCTGACGGTTCGCCAGATCAAGACCGCAGGTAGTGCCGCAGAGCTGTCACAGCTGTGGAGCCTCTTTCAGGCTGTTCCGGATAATACCATTCGGATTGCGATCCTCGACGACATCGGCACCTACGGGAAGGGCGACAAACAGACTGTCGCCAATCTGAACAGCTGGATTGAGGATAGAGCATTGAGCTCCCAGGGTGGTGCGACCACCGATCGGCAGGTTGTCCTTGCTGCCGTTGTAAATTTATCGAATATTGCGGATTCGAGCTCTTTTCCGGCCTTTCTTCACGTTATCCTCGCCCAATTGTCCACGCAGATCACTGACGCGGCCCAGAAAGGCATGTTCGGAATCCAGGGAGATATCGGATCGCTCGCGGTTTCGTCAATCCAACGGCTGAATCTTTCGGAGTGGAACGCAGCGGTATCCTACCTGTTGCAGTCCAGTCCGGCGGATGGCGCCACCAAAGGGAAGATTGCCGAAGGTGTACTCGCCCACGCAGTCGAGTTTCGAATAACGGACGCCGCGCAACAGACTGCTATGCGTACAGTTCGCGGCCAACTGGTCAGCTACCTGACGCAACACCCTGAAAAGGGGGCAGTGGAACCGCTCATCCGGAATTTCAATCTGACCGTTCAGGAGTTCGGCGACAATCGGACTACCTGGGACCGGCTTCTGGAATCGATTGCCTCACTCGGAGCCACCGGGGCCGAGGCCGCGGCAAAACGTCTGTCTGATTATCTGAATCTTCTGAACACCTATACCGAAAACGACCGCCAGTATGACACGCGGGTGGTGCTTGCAGTTATCAACAATATCAAGATTCTGGGGTATCAGGTCGCATATCAAACGGTCTACTACGCAAGTCTGTTGAAGTATCCGGACAGCGTGCTTCATGCCGCTGAAAGCACCCTGAGTTCGCTTCAGAAGTAACGGCCCTCCACGGTGCGATAGTCCGGCGATCGAGCCGATGGAACTTCGCGAAATCGATTACGGTTCCGAATCAGGGAGGCCAGCACGGCATTACGATGTCTGCTGCCCCGGCTACCACTTCCGGTGATTGCCGCCGCATCGGCGGCTGCATCCTACTTTGCGACATTCCAGGTACCGGGGCACGAAGAGTCTCTGCTCGTTCTTACTCGACTCGTTTGCTTCATAGTAGCCGGAGTCGCCTGTTCGATTGGCATGTCCGGCGGCAGGGGGAGCGCACTCTTCATGGTGTGCATTGGCATGTGGGCAGGAACAGCTGCCGCCGGCACGCTTCTCTGTCATTCACGTGCATCCTTCACCGGATTTCCTCTCCGGCAGGTGACCGGGTTCTTCTGCATCGTGCGGGAGGACTCCCGTCTGCTTGCCGACGGGAGAACCCGTATTCCGGCAACGCTCATGACCGTTTCGGGCAGAGACGGAAGAGAAGCGGATGCGCGTGGCGAGGTGACCATTTTTGTCCATTCCGGCGTGTCCTTCCGTCAGGGGGAGCGAATTAAGACATCCATCCCGGTCATTGCAACTGAACGCAACCGGGGCGGAACTGACACATCCTACCTCAGCTTTGGCGGGGCCGGGACTCTCCGTTCGCTCGGCATATCGGATCCGCTTCTCCGGCTGCGTTCAACCGTACTGGAGAATATATTCAGATCCACCTCCGGCATGGGAGCCGCTGCCGGTCCGCTGTTTCGTGCGCTGTTCACCGGCAATCAGGACACGCTGGATCCCGCAGTTGTGCAACTCTTTCGAAGGTCGGGGTGTGCACACGTTCTTGCGCTGTCAGGCATGCATCTGGGGATTCTGACCGCACTTGTGGGCTGGTTCTTCAGCCGCATCCTGGGGCGAAATGCCGGATACGTGCTCGGTCTGATTTGCGTGCTGATATATCTCGGGGTCGTTGGAGCAAAGGCATCGCTCGTGCGGGCAGGGCTCATGTACGCCGTGGCAGGGTATTCGGTGCTCAGATCACGAAAGCCTGGAGGCCTGGCTACGCTTGCGCTCTGTTTCCTGATTCAGCTCTTCTGCTTTCCCGCGAACGGACTGACCGTTTCCTTTCAGCTTTCATATCTTGCATTATTCGGTATACTGCTTCTTGCGCCGACAGTTGTGGATGCACTTGCACCGTACATTACTCGCGGCGCAGCAGCTCTTGTCGGTGCCGGTGTAGGTGCCCAGCTTGCGGTGGTGCCTCTGGTGCTGGTCGTCTTCGGGACGTTTTATCCCGTTGGAATCGCTGCAGGAATCTTGCTCGGGGTTCTGGTAACGGCATTTATCTGGTCCGGAATTGTCTATCTGGTCGTGGCCGGTGCACTGCCCGCGCTCACCGTGTATGCGGCAATTGTTCCGCAGGAGTTGGAGCACATCATCGTCGCTGTTGCCAGGATTGCATCCCATGCGCCCGCTTCCTCCCTGCCGGCGCCGGTCGCCGCAGCAGGTTGCGCTGCCATTGCGGTGTTCATCCTCCATTTCAGGCACTAAAGGAAATATGCAGACCACCAACGAACCAATAGACTACGACTCGCCGCGCCAGATAGTGGGGTACCTTCAGTCACGCGGTCTCGCTCTCAAGAAGCGTTGGGGCCAGAACTTCATGATTAGCCGTGGCGCCCGCGAGCGAATTGTTGAACTTCTGGATCCGAACGAAGAAGAAACGGTGTGGGAAATCGGGCCGGGTCTCGGGGCAATGACCGTTCAGCTTGCACCACGTGTGAAGAATCTCATACTCTTCGAGATCGACTGGGGACTCATCCGGCATCTGGAAGAGTTGTTCGCAGCGAACGATCATGTCCACATATACCCCGGCGATGTGCTCGAAACATGGCGGGAAGCGTACCGTGTCGAGGGGCTTCCTGCTGCGCTTTTCGGAAACCTGCCGTATCGGTCCGCGGCGATTCTTCTCGGCTCATTGCTCGAAAACGGTGTCGTGCCGCCGCGAATGGTTTTCACCGTGCAGCGGGAGGTTGCCGCACGGCTCGGTGCCCGCCCGGGCACGAAAGACTATTCGGGAATGAGTGTGCTCTGCCAGAGTCATTGCCGGGTCGAGGCTGCCGGCGATTTGAAGCCTGGCGCTTTTTTCCCGCCGCCGGAAGTAGTCTCATCCGTTGTCCGGCTGATGCGGCGGGAAGATGCTGCGGGCATTGAACGCCCGGAGCAGCTTGCGAAGCTGGTGCGGGTATGCTTCGCCGCTCGTCGAAAGACAATACTGAATAATCTGAGCTCGAGCCCGTTCGCACAGGATCCCGGGCTCGAATCGGTAAGGGCTGCGCTCGCCGAGCATAACGTACCACCGGGAGAACGGGCGGAACGCCTTCCGCCGGAGACCTTCATTGCCCTTGCCCGCAGTCTTTCGCCTTCCCACTGATCTAAAGAATTCTGATCAGAGAATTCCGAGATCCTGCACCGTTTTGCGGAAGAGCTCCTTTTTTGCATCATCCATTGAGCACATTGGAAGGCGAAAAACCTCTTTGGACATTCCCATCAAGCTGACACCGTATTTTACCGGGATGGGATTTGTGTCGATGAAGAGCGCCCTGAAGAACGGCAGCAACCGGTAGTGTTCCTCCCGTGCACGTTCCAGGTCGCCGGTAAGTGCCAGGTCTATCATGGCCACCATCCTGCGCGGAATCATGTTGCTGGCAACCGAAATGAGGCCGGATCCCCCAAGAAGAGTGATGGGGACTGCTATATTGTCGTCGCCGGACAGAACAAGAAAATCATCCGGTTTTCGCAATATCAGGTCCATGATCTGACCGAGATCGCCGCTTGCTTCCTTTACTGCGCGGATATTTGGATGCTTTGCAAGTCTGAGCATCGTCTCGTTTTCGATATTCTTTCCAGTCCGACCGGGAATGTTGTATACAATGAGCGGGAGGTCGGTGGCGTCGGCGATAGCCATGTAGTGACGGTACAAGCCCTCCTGACTCGGCTTGTTGTAATATGGAGCCACCTGGAGCGTTCCGTCCGCGCCGAGCTCCTTTGCCCGGCCGGTCATGGTAATCGCCTCGCTGGTGGAGTTCGACCCGGTTCCGGCTATCACCGGTACCCGGCCATTCGTCTGATCAACCACGATCTCTATTACTTTGAGGTTCTCTTCGTGGGTAACCGTGGGACTCTCCCCGGTTGTTCCCATGGGAACCAGTCCGGAAATACCTTCGCTGATCTGAAACTCCACGAAGGCTCTGAGAGCCTTCTCGTCGACCGAACCGTCGGCCTGGAACGGCGTTACAAGCGCCGTGTGTACCCCTTCGATCTTCATGGCTACTCTGCCTCCTTCAGCAATTCCTGAATGAACTCTTCAACGGTGAAATAGCCGTGTTTACCGGCGATCCACTCGGCGGCCAGTACCGCTCCAAGGGCAAAGCCGCCACGGTTTCGTGCGGTGTGTCGCAGCTCTACCGTGTCGGCTGCGGAGTCGATCATGACGGTATGAATGCCCGGTACGGAACCGCCACGGATCGAACCGAAGTGGAGTTCATCTGCATCCCTCTGGCGATGAAGGGTTTCCGTCTGTACTCGAGTTTTACGATGGTTTGCGGCCAGAATCTTCTCGGCAATGGTAAGTGCCGTTCCAGATGGGCTGTCCTTCTTCCGGGAATGATGGATCTCATAGGCCAGTATGTCATAGTCCTCTATCGAGTTGACCAGAGCCGCGGCGTGCTCCACCAGTGCAAAGAAGATGTGGGCACCCACGGAGAAATTCGAACCGGCGACCAGGCCGATTCCGGATTCGCTGACGAGAGAACGAACCCCCGGAACGGAAGCTTCCCAGCCAGTCGTTCCGATTACTGCTGGAAGCCCGAGCTCCGCATACCGTGCCACGTTCGCCGGCACTGCTGTGGGAAGCGAAAACTCGATAGCTACATCCGCCCCGGCACGCGTGGATGCGTTCAACTCGCTTGCGTCCGCTTTGGCTTCCGGCGAAGCGTCTATTCGGACGACGGCGGTGTGTCCGCGCCTCTCGAGCACGGATTCCACCTCACGTCCCATTTGGCCGTACCCGACAATTGCAACTTTCATGCTACTGATAATAAAGACAGAATGGTCAGCATGCAAGCGTCGAACGCTTCCGCACCGGGGCGGGGAAGGTCCGACGCGAGAATCTCCTGATTACCTCGTCCGCTACTTTGCCGAACAGAGGATAGCCGCGGCGGTGTTTACAATGTCGTTGACCGTGCATCCGCGAGACAGATCGCTCACCGGTTTTGCGAAACCCTGGAGGAATGGGCCGTACGCCTCGGCTCCGGCAAGACGCTGGACCAGCTTGTAGCCGATGTTTCCTGCATTCAGATCCGGGAAAATGAGGACGTTCGCCTTGCCCGCAACCGGCGAACCGGGCGCTTTGCGCTCACCAACGCCGGGAACAAGTGCCGCGTCGGCCTGCAGCTCGGCGTCTACGAGGAGGGACGGATTCTGGTGCTGGACGATCTTGAGGGCAGCCAGTACTTTGTCCACGCTCGGATGTGTTGCAGAGCCTTTTGTGGAAAATGAGAGCATTGCGACAATTGGCTCGGTGTCAAGAAAACTTCGACACGACTCGGCTGCTGCGAGGGTAATTGCGGCCAGCTGCTCAGCATCCGGGTCCGGTATCGTCGCACAATCAGAGAATATCAGGTGACCGTCCACCCCCCATTTTGGGTCGGGAGTCTTCATGACAAAGCAGGAGGACGCGTATTTCGTGCCGGGTCTGGTCTTTATTATCGTGAAAGACGCAAGAAGAACGTCGGCGGTTGAACTTTCCGCACCTGCGACCATTGCGTCGGCGTTTCCTTTCCGAACCATCATGGCTCCCCACCGAAGGTTCGCGGTTATTTCGTTGCGCGCCTGTTCGAGTTCCATTCCTTTGTGCTTGCGAAGTTCGTGGTATTCGCGGGCGAACTCTTCTCTCAGCGGCGAAGTGGAAGGATCCATGACCTGAAGGTCCGAAAGGTCGACCCCTGCCGTACCGGCCGCAGCTGCAACATCTTCCCGGGTACCGAGCAGGATGAGTTCGCCGACAAGGCCCTGATCTTTCAGGATACGTGCCGCCTTCAGTGTTCGTTCTTCAGTGCCCTCCGGGAGCACCAGTCGCCTTTTCAGCGCTCGTGCCCGCTCATGGGTCGTCGCTATGAAATCCATGTTGAGCTCCTCTCTCTCAGTGATGGCATATTATAGCGATATCGTATCATATCGGGGCGACAGGTAGAACCGTGAGCACCGCATGAAATTACCGAATCGGGCGTGGCGGAACCGATTGTCCCGTCGGGACGATTGTCCCGTCGGCAGAAAACCGGTATGATGGCGCCATGATTGTGGGCGTCTACGGCCTGGGACGGTTCGGCACCTTCTGGGCAGAGCTGCTGGCCAAAAAACTGACCGTTCTCGGTTACAATCGCACTCCGCGAGCCGTGGCCCCTGTCGGGGTCACGCTGGTCCGAATCGAGGAACTGTTCAAAGCCGATGCGATATTCCTGTGTACCGCGATTTCCGCGACCAAGCCTGTTCTTGAAGAAATCGCACCTCTCGTGCGGCCGGGAATGCTCGTCATGGACACCTGTTCGGTCAAGATGTACCCGGTGAGGCTTATGCAGGAACTCCTCCCCGAGGCCGCGGAGATCCTGGGGACCCATCCGATGTTCGGTCCGGATTCGGCGCACGGCGGTGTTCGTGGATTGCCGATTATCCTGACGCCGGTTCGCGCTGCCGAAAAGACCATCGGCACCTGGACCCAGCTGTTCGGAGAAATGCAGCTCGACGTGCATACCATGACCGCCGAGGAGCATGACAGGGAGGCGGCCTACACACAGGGTATTACCCATTTTGTGGGGCGTGTGCTCAGCGACCTCGGGTTGAAACCAAGTGGAATCGGCACCCTCGGGTACCGCAAGCTTCTCGAGGTAATGGAGCAGACCTGCAACGATCCATGGCAATTATTTGTTGATCTCCAGAGATTCAATCCCTACACGGGCGACATGCGTAAGGATCTTCGCAGTGCAGTCGACCGGATAGTTGAACATTTCAGCGAACAGCCGCGCAGTTGACAGCACGGCGTTGCATTATTACGATACGGGCAGGCAAGTATGTCAGATCTTCGCATCAAACACATCGACGAATCAGAAATAGACAGTGTGCTGGCAGAGGACATCGAGTTCGAAGGGGACATGGTGTTCGAGAAGCCGGTACTGATCAAGGGGAAATTCCACGGGAAAATCCGTGCAACCGGGGACCTGTTCATAAGCAGGCAGGCATCCGTGGATGCCGAGGTGCAGGCAATGGTGGTTTCCGTCCAGGGACATGTGTCCGGGGACGTTCACGCGCGAACACGGCTCGAGCTGTTCGCCTCCTCCAGCCTTGCCGGGAGTATTCGCACCCCTGATCTCATTATGCAGAGCGGGTGCGTCTTTAACGGTACCTGCCGGATGGATCTCCCGGGAGAGGATTCGCGCCATGAATAGTCCGCGCACACGCAGAGTGGTGCGCGGCGTCGTTGCGGGAATCGTCCTCGCTGTTGGTGTCCGGGTACCCGTTCTCTGTGCACAAACGGAACCGGCTCTTCAATCGGCCAATCAGCCTGCGACCGAGTCCAACGGTGCCGCAGCCAATTCTCAGCCGGTGCCAGCCACGGTTCCGCGCAGGGCCCCTCTCACTACCCGGGATGCACTCCAGATGTACCGGGACAAGCGATACCAGGATGCGGTTGATGAAACGCTCGCCGAGATTCAGGCAACGCCGAGGAATCTGGACTCGTACGTCGTGCTCGGATGGAGTCTGCTCGCCCTCGGCAGGTACAAGGATGCGCTGGACTGGGGTACCCGTGCGCTTAACCTCTCTCCGTACGACGAGCGCGTGATCGAAATCATTGGAGAGGCGAATTTCCGACTTGGAAATAATGACGCTGCCATGAAATATTTCGAGGAATACGTGCGTCTGTCGCCGGGGGTGAATGATAGACTCATCGATGACGTCTACTACTTCATCGGGGAAATCTATGTCCAGAAGGGCGATTGGAATCATGCGGATATCTCGTTCAGCACAGCCATCCACTTTCAACCCAATGACCCGCTTTACTGGACCCGTCTCGGCTACGTGCGTGAAAATTTAAAGGAATATCCACAGGCTCTCGCTGACTATACGCGCGCACTGGCAATCAATCCCAACTATCAGGATGCAATTGTCGGACGAAATAGAGTTCAGTCCATTCTTGGCTCAGGTTGATATCCATTCTTCACACAAGGAATTTGCCAGGTCCTGAGCAGGACGGCTGGTAATATCTCTCCGCTGGGTGTATACTTATATAGAGTTATTAGATATTCTAACGATTACCCAAGGACACCACAGTGCGAGCGCGTCGAGCATGTTTACTCTCAATTGTAGCTTTTCTCATCCTCGGCCCCCGGGGCCTTCAGGCCCAGTCCGCTTCTGCGAGCGCACCCCTTGCCACCTCGGGTGCGTCGTCTGTCTTCTTTGAGGCCCCACTTCGTCCCCGTTTGCCTTCAATCGATGGCCAGGGCGCAACCGGCCTTGCAACTTCCAATGGACCGGCGGCGTTATTCGGTAATCCCGCGGGCTTTTCTTCCTCGAAGCTGACATTCACCGCGTTATCGGTAGGATCCTGGCTTCATCTGCGTCCGCTCGCGACTACACCGCTCCTGTGGGACCTGATTTCAGAAGGCAAGTTCGGCATTTCCGGAATTGCGGGCGGTCTCACCAATGAATATGGAGCCCAGGGGCTGGGGAGTGGCGCCTCGGCAACGATAGGGTTGAGCGGGAAGGGCGTTGGACTCGCTCTGAGTGCCGTTACCGACAGTTCCTTCACCGGCAGCTATCCGCTCGCGCTCACCGGATATGTACAGGCTGAACTCTCCATAGTTGCCGGGTTTGCCCTGAACATGCAGGTACTCGGCGCAGAGCTCTCCGTCGGTGCGGATGCACGACCGTTTGCACGGATTCACGGGGTACTCGACAACGCGGATAGTGCCGCCGTTATCCAGAAGATTGTGGCGGGCGATGTAAGCCTGGGTGTCCTCAACGACGTGCCGACGCTGAACGGCTACGGTCTTGCGCTCGATACCGGCGTTCAGCTTCGAACTGGATCGCTGACCTTCGGGATATCCGTACGGGACGTTGGCGGAACCCGGATAAACTACGCTCTGCACGACTTTCAGACGGTGCTTCAGTACATTGGAGAGGGTGGACTTCCCCCGACATCTGCTGGTCAGATTGCCGACGTTTCTGGTGTGGCCTATGTCGTTCCCATGCGCATCCTGACGGGCGTCGAATACCACCCCGATCTCGGAAGTCTATCTCGATATCTCGATCCGCGACTGTTTCTGTCAATTCCGGATCTTCTTCCGGTATTTGGCGGAAGCACTTCCATTCTGCACGCCGCACGGTTTGGCGTCAGCTTATCCGTGCTCTCCACGCTCGACTTTTACGGCGCAATCGGTCTCGATTACTATGCCGCCGGAATCGGAATAAATCTGCTTGCCTTGAGCGTCAGTGTTGCCGCCTATCAGACCACAATGGAATCTGCCACGAGAGACTCCGGAATTGCAATCAATGCGACGCTCCATTTCTGATCCTTGAACGGAAAAGGTCTCAGACTCTCGAATTCCTGCGGAGGTGACGATAATCATGGACATGAAACATTCAAAAAGGATCGTTCGTCCGCTGGTCGTGACGCTCCTTGTTGCCGGTGTTATGGGAATGACCGGCTGCGAACAGTTTTTTACGTCGAGCCTCCTGTCGTCTCTGCGTCGCGATCCCGCATCAATGTCATCGGAGCAGAAGATTACGTTTGCCCAGCAGGCGCTCAGTTCGGGCGATCCTGCGGCAATGCAACAGGCGTTCGATGCTCTTGTCGGCACGGGTACCGGTTCCGGGCTCACGACGTCAGAAAAAGTGCTTGCAGTTCAGCTTGGCGTTGGAGCTTCAAATATCCAGTCAATGGCAACCCAGGTTGCCGCGCAGTATGTTGCGGGGCAGGACTCCACGGCAACCATAAACGCCGCCGCCTCGGGAATTAACGCTTCGCTGGTTGCGCAGACTTCGGCAATTCTCGGTACGCTGCCCGCGTCTTCCGGCGCAACCGCCGACGATTACGCACTGGTTGCCATCTCGCTCGGTCTGGTCGCGGCAAATACCGCCGGAGGGGTGCAAAATCTGAACGGCACTGAGCCGGATGTTGTCCAGGCGAAGACCTACTTCGACACCTCGAAGGCCATGCTTCAGGCAGCGGGCCAGTCTTCCGATACTGTGAATGGAATAGCGGCGCTGTTCAACGCATAAAGCAAGAAGGGAAGTAACGGTCCGATGCGAAAATGTGCAATAGCCATCATACTCGCCGTGCTGGTTCCCCTCGGCACCTGGGCCCAGAGCCTCTCCGGGAGGGATCTTCTCATGCCAACTGCGCGGTCCGCGGCTCTGGGCGGCATTCACGCGGCGTCCCTTCAGGGAATGACCACATTGTTCAGCAACCCGGCCGGATTCGTGGCTGTCCCGTCAACATTGAGTGTCGCTGAGCTCAATTTCGGCGTGAAAGGTCCGGTCTTTACCATTGCGGGATTGATCTTAAGCGGCGCCTCCAACATTCTTTCATCGCCAAAGCTGGCATCGCTCGTTTCCACCTTGTACGCCGGAGGAAATCTCGGCGGGCCCCTTGCCTTCGGGTATGTTGGCAACGGTATCGGCTTCGGCATCTTTAACGACTCGGATGTCCTGCTCGCCACTACCAGCCCGGGTTCCGTGAGTCTTCAGTCGACAGAACGGGTGGTACTCGCCGGCGGATACGCGTTCCGTATTCCGCTTGCACCGTTAAACGGCGCGCTGGACGTCGGTATGCTGTTGAAGGGATTCGTGAAGGGAACTGTCACCGTGGCCGGAACCATTCTCGCTATCGATTCGCTGCTCACCTCCTTCAATCCTGGAACGTTTCTGGCAAACCCGCTGGATATTACCTCCGGGATCGGGGTGGATGCCGGGCTCAGATTGTCAATGTGGGACAACGTGCTTGCGCTCGGGCTGACGGCAACGAATCTCTATACTCCGGGAGTGGTAAACCACTACGCGTCAGTCTCCTCTTTCCTGAGCGGGGCTGCTACCACTGCCCCCACAGATACCGTTGTTGCCCCAATAAACTTCTCGTTCGGTGCCGAGTATACTCCGCCCCTCGGGAATCTCTCCCGGTATATCAGCGAGATCAATCTGTTTCTCGACTACCGAAACTTTCTCGATTTTCTCCTCTATCCCGCCACTGCTGAGAATATCGTCCTCAAGTTCAGCCTTGGAGCACAGATTCGTATTTTGCAGATTGTGTCTCTGAGGGCTGGATTTGCCCGCGGACTTCCCGCATTCGGCCTCGGACTCGATCTGACGGCATTCACGCTGAATGCAGCGGTTTATGGAGACGAGTTGTCCACCGAGCCCGGTTTGAAGTCCGTTTACAATGTGCTGATCGGTTTTGACTTCAGTTTCTGACAATCCGATTCAGTTGACTTCCCAGGGATCTTGAGGCCGTAGAGCCGAGCAGACTGCCGCGTCGGCAAGCGCTGACCGGCGGGCCATGTAACGTTGCCGTGTCAAAATGAGAATTGCCTCCTGGCATTCGTTTTGCTTGACAGTTGAGGGCTATCCTGATAGATTCGCTCTTACCGGGCCGCTAGCTCAGTTGGTAGAGCAACGCCCTTTTAAGGCGTGGGTCACTGGTTCGAATCCAGTGCGGCTCATGACCGGTAACGGGCACCGGACTCCCAATCATGATTGCCGATTGGCATTAACGTTGCGCGCGGGCGTCGTGGGCCTCTTCCGCGAGGCGTTCGATATTGACGAAGTATCGCTTTTGAGCTATCTTCCAAACGCGTGCGTTTTGGGTGTCGAAGACCCTGTGCGCACCATGTCTCCTTCGTCTAATGGTTAGGACACCGGGTTTTCATCCCGGCAACACGGGTTCGACTCCCGTAGGAGATGCCAAAGAAAAAGGCCCGCCGGCGTTGCCGTGACGGGCCCTTTTTTTGGGATAGAACCGGCTATTTGAACCAGAAACGCAGTCCAAGGGCTCCCTGTAATCGGAAGTCTGGAATCTGGACTCCGGAATTCGAGGAGACCAGAACCAGGGCGGGTGCCGCTTCGATAAACAGTTCCAGGAAATTCACCGGAAAAGCGTTGAGGCCTATCGGCAGGCGAGCGCCGAACTCGAACGGCTTCGGAAGGGCAAGGTAGAGCCCCGGACCAACGTAGATGTTGAGGAAGCTCACGAGATTCTGATTGATAAGCCACCAGTCCGCGGTTACTCCGACATTGTAGCTGTTATGGTCTACACGTGCGCCGAATCCCCAGAGAATTGGAAGCTTCGGAAACTGGACGGAAAGCATGACATTCTGCCCCGGCAACCCTCCGAGCGCATCGATGCCGAATGATGCTCCTATGCCCCATGAGAACGCCTGTGCCCCCACGGCTACCGTGATTGCCAGCACGAGAATCACGATCTTTCTTCTCATATTCACTCCTTGTAGTTGCTCCGTACGTTCATTTCCATGAAAGTACAAGGTAAGATATCATGCAATCGCCAATGCTGAAATACCACCTGCCACGGAATCAGTATCGGTTCTGGGGTTGCTGAACGTCACCCCCGTGGATATAGTTACGCGGAGAGTAATATGTCCGACGCTGATAGAATAGTCCTTCGTGCCACTGATCTTGACGGCTACCTCTCGGAGCAGGATAAGAAGCACCTGAGAGAAATGGATGCACGATATGCCCGCGCCATGCAGGCATTCGAAGTACTTTCCTCGTCACAGAACGAAAGTAGACTGAAGGCAGAGAAGGAGCGTCTCATCTCTCTGTACAACGAGATGGGAGATCTCATGCAGGAGATCACGGCCGGGGAGCCGATGATTAAGGTCTACTCCTTTCAGACGCCAAAATCCATTCACGGCGAGGCATCCCGTCTAATTGCAAAGTTGCGCGACGTGCGCACACAACACCACGAGTTTGTCTACTACATTCAGCGTGCGTACGAGCTTCTGTTCAATCTTGCGTTCGCCGATCCTGACAATCACAAGAAAAATCACCTCATTGTAAAGACTCCGGTAAACTTTCCCATACAGAATTTTGCCGTTCACAAGATTCCAGACGTGGATGCCGAGCTCGAGAACACCGTCATGTGCGTAATGCTTCGCGGTGCGCTCCTGCCTTCAATGATCATGTCCAAGGAAATCCAGGAGTACACCAGCACCGGATATGTCACGCCTTTTGCGCTTTTTCGGATCCGACGGGACGATACGCGAAAGGAAGCGGATATGGAGTACCTTCTTGAACTCAATCGGTCCTATTTCGATGTGGAAATTCTCCATAACAAGGATCTGATTTTCGCGGACCCCATGAATGCGACTGGAGGGAGTCTCGTCACCATCATGAAATATCTGCATCAGCAGGGTGTCGTACCGCGATCTGTCAAATTCTTCAATGTTATTTCGGCTTTGAAGGGTGCGCTGCGGATTGTTCGGGCCGTGGAGGGGGCAATGGTCTACACGCTATGGATGGATCCGGTGCTCAACGAGGCTGCGTACATTCTGCCCGGCCTGGGCGATGCCGGCGACCGACTGAACGGGGCAGACAGCCATGAAACGCCGCGCAATATCATCCAGCTCGTGGCGGACTACGGTAACACGATTTCGAATCTGTATCGGTCACAGGTTCGGAAAATTGAGCAGACAGTCCTTCGCACGTAGGTAGGGTCGAACCCGTGATTGCCCAACGAGTAGTGTTTGCCAGGAAGAGTATCCCGGTTTTTCTCGGAATTCTGTTTTCCGTAACCGTCTTGTCATCCTGCGTCAGTGGATTGTCGCGCGGCGATCTGGCAAATGATTACTATGACCTGGGAAATGCATATGCCGAAATCGGACAGGATTCAAAAGCACTCGAATACTACGGGAAGGCCATCCAGCTCAATCCGCTCCTGCTTCGTGCATCGTACAATCTTGCCCGCATCTACCTGAAGCAGGGCCGGGCAAATGATGCACTGAAGATCCTTCGACCGCTGATTACGAAAGATCCGGAGAATGCAACGCTCCTGGAGACGGAGGGGTACGCCCTCTATCTCCTGGGCCGGAAGAGTGACGCCCGTGCCGCATACCAGAAGGCAATTGCGATCAATCCAATGTCCGCCACAATTCTGAACAACCTCGCCGTTGTCGATTACGGTTTAGGGGACTACCTGAAAGCATTTGAACGGGTAGAGCTTGCGCAGCGGCTTGCACCGGACAATGAAGAGATCTTGCTGCGTGCGGCTAAATACGCATCGGAGGCTGGAAAAACCGCGGATTCCATCCGATATTACGAGCAATTCGTTCAAAAGAAACCTGAGGATACGAACGCGCTTACTGCCCTTGCCGACCTTTATTCGCAGCAGCAGTCATATGACAAGGCGCTCATGACCTACGCCAGTATACTGAAGATCGGTTCGAACCCGACGGTGTTGTTCAAGAAAGCCGAACTTGAGCTGACGGTGGCAGAGGACCCCCGGGCGGGTTTGGCCGATCTGGAAAGTGCGCTGAAGGCAGGTTTTAAGGACGAGAAGATGATAGCAAAGCTCATCGCGGCAACAGATCTGCAATCGAGGGCGGAGGTCAATGTCCTTCTCACAAAGTACGACCGCCTTCCATCGGCAACAGCGCCGCAAAACGGACAAACGCCGCCGAAATAGCTAGGTGCTAACCGGCGGCGCGCAGTCAATTTCCCAGAAGTTTCTTCAGTGACGAATACACATCATCCGGCTTCGGAGAAGAATCCAGATCCGTCAGCATCTTCTTTTCGGTGTAAAAGTCAATAAGCGGTGCCGTCTGACGATTGTAGACGTCCAGCCGGTTCTTTACCGCATCCACCTCGTCATCCGGACGGATAATGAGCTTTTCGCCGGTTTCATCGTCAATTCCTTCCTTTTTTGGAGGATTGAACATGACGTGATATGTGCGACCGGAAGTTGGGGCCATTCGTCGACCGGATAGTCGCTTTACTACCTCTTCGTCGGAAAGTTGAAAATTCACCACTCTATCTATCCGGGAAAATGTTCCCAGGGCTTCCGCCTGCGGAATGGTCCGCGGGAATCCATCCAGAATGAATCCACCCGCCGTGTCCGGTTTCGACAGTCGGTCTTTCACCAGCTCAATGGTCAGCTCATCCGGGACCAGGTCTCCCCGATCAAGGATAGCCTTGACTTTCTTCCCAAGTTCGGTCTGGTTCTTGATGTTGGCGCGGAAAATATCACCCGTTGAAATGTGGGGTATCCCCTGGTCATTCGCCAGTCGCGATGCCATGGTTCCCTTTCCGGCTCCGGGAGGTCCGAGAAAAATCAGATTCATGGAGGCTCCTTTCCTTTTCGTAATAATGATGGTAGCTTCTGAATAGACTGATTGTATGCGGATTTCCGACCATTGGTCAATGAACTGTCATTCGGGGGAGGCGGCATGGATTTCTGGACAAGGATGAAAGATACTCTGGACAAGGGAATTGCGAGTTCTCGGGACCTTTATGACAAGGCCCGCGACAAGGCGCAGGATCTTACCGATCGGGGTATTCTGCGGTTCGAAATCGGCCAACTCGAGAATCAGGCGGAAAAACTCATTGCGAAGCTCGGTTCGCGAACGTTCGAGGTTCTTGTTCGCGAGGGGCAGTCAACGGTCAGCCGAAAGACCTCGGGAGTTCGTGAACTCATTGAGGAAGTCGAGGCAATTCAGGGGCGTATAAAGGAGAAGGAGGATGAACTTGAAAAGGTCCATGAAAGCGACAAGTCAACCTCCGAATCGGGACAGAAGCCATAGAATTTTTCGCGTTCTTTTTTGATTGAATCTGTTGACACGGACCGGTCGATCGGCTATATTTGGGCAACATTTGGATGTCAACTAACAGTTTCGTGAACGGGCAGCACTTACCGCCTGCGCATGCAAATATTCGACAAACACTTGACACGATACAGCGGATCAGATAATAATATCCTCCGCATCCAATAACGGCGTAGTGATCAGGGATTGTGCTTTGGCTCAAAAGGCCTTTGTGCGGGGGTCCAGCTACCCGCTGGAGGAGAGCAGCTGTCTGACTATGTCAGAGCAGGCTGTGCCACCCGGAAGCGAAAGCGGACGGGTGAGCGAAGATCTTTAAAAGGTAATAGAG
>CAZKMA010000034.1:0-43781 GCA_964553615.1 uncultured Spirochaetales bacterium
TCCTATGCCCTGCGGGATCTACTCAACGGATATCAACACGCTGCGTGATACTTCACACGCTGCGTGATTCTTCAAATTTCTGTTGACAGCGGGACGAACCTCGCATATCATTAAAGTAGTCATTTACCTACGTTTAGGAGAGTCGTTATATGACTACTAAAGAACAGGGAAACGCTGAAGTCCTGAAAAACCGCTCGCTCTGGATCATTGGAATTGCAGAATCGGTAAGCAATACCGGCAGCTGGATAACGATGATTGCCGTGTTCACCATGCTGGTCTTCAACGGCTCAGGAGGAGTCCGCGACAGTGGTGCCATCATATTTGTGGGGCTTGTCCCCGCGCTGCTGGCGGGACCTCTGGCTGGACGCCTTTGTGACCGGTTTGACCGTCGTGCTCTCATGGTGGGGAGCGAACTCCTTTCCGCGTTCGCGGTCCTCGGCATCATCTTCACCAACAATCATCTCCTGATATTCGCCCTGCTCGCCTTTCAGGCGGCAACCAATTCCCTCATGACTCCGGCACGGCAGTCGGTCATCCCGAAGCTGGTACGGCCTGAAAACCTGACAAAGGCGAATGCACTGCTTCAGCAGCTCGCCGGAATTGTCAAAATCGGAGCGCCGGTTGCCGCAGGCGCGGTCGTCGCCCTTCTGAATCCGCACAATGCAATTGCGCTCGACGTAGTTTCCTACATTGTGTCTGCAATCCTCCTCTCACGACTGCCGCATCTGCCTGCAAGCGCATCCGCCCCAAACGCCAGAGACGCGGACCGATCCCGAGCCGGAAAAGCCCGGGCCGTTATTGCGACGGTGGTTGAATCCGGGGCGCTCCGGCTCGTTTTTGCTGCCACGTTCATCGGAATAATCAATATCATCAGCCTTGATGTTCTGATCCCGGTCTTCGTCCGGGACACAATGCACGAAGGCCAGCGTGTCTTCGGTATCCTTATTGCGTGCGTTGGAGCCGGAACTCTTGCAGCAGCTGCATATCTGTCGGCTTCAAAGCGCACGCGTTCGCCGCGTATCGACCTGGCATTGGGGATTGCACTTCTGGCATTTCTCCCGGGTCTCTTTGCCGCCGCCCAGCTGTTCTTCGGGCCGTTGCGCGCCATCCTCCCGTTCGTTGGAGCAATTCTTGGCGGAGTGGGAAACGGGCTGATCATCATTCAGGCGGCAACTATTGTGCAGACAAGCGCACCGGCAGACCGGATCGGGATCGTTTCGGGGGCATTTCAGAGTACGACGGTCGCTGGTCAGCTGGTCGGGATGCTACTGACACCGGTTATAGTGCCAGCCCTCCTGTCAGCGGGGGGATATTTCGTGATAAACAGTGGAGTGCTCCTGGTGCTGGCGGTCGTGGTCGCCACGAACCGCGAGCGTTCGTCGTTTTCAACGAAATCGGCTTTTCAGGCTGAATAACGAAGGAAGGCGTGTGTGGAAACAGCATCGGAAACCGGCGGATGGAAGATCGGCTATTCTATCACGCTTGAAATTGACTCTGCGCTTTCGGTCCTTTCAGGGTATTTCGGGCCTCTGAGAGAAGCGGCCCCATTCGTCGCTCTTCAGAGATCGCTCGACTCCTCGTGGCTGAACGAACTTGCCGCAATGATCGGTCCGAGGGCTCATTCGGTCGGCATTCTCGAGTATGGAGCAATTCTCTCCAATGTGCTGTTCGAGGAGCGGTACGACGTTGCAATGCTTGAAATCCGCCGTCTGAGCGTTGCAGAAGTCCGTTCCCGGCTCGGCATTTCAGTCGATTCACGACTTGATGAGGCGGTGGCAGACATGGAGCGCAAAAGGTATGAAGCGCACGGATTGTCAGTGCAAATCGATACGCCGACGCTTCGGGATTCGGCCCGGGAGGTTGATCGCCTTACTCGAGTCCTGAAAGGCGGTGACCTTCATGAAAAGTTCTGGCATTGGCTGGACCAATTCTATTACCGATGGTACGAACCCTGGAGAAAGGCACAGGAGCCTTCGCTTTCAGAGGAAAGAAAGCGAGTGACTGCGCTGCTCGGTGCAGAATCCGCAATAGGAAGGCGTCCGCCCACGTCCTGGCTCGCGCCGCAAAACGCGCTTCGGATCCTTCCGGCGCTGGAGCAGTCTGTTGAGAGAGGGGTTAAGGTATTCTTCTGGATTGAGCCCATCGGACTGACGGACTCCTGGGGCATGACCGAAGGATGGGTCTACACGGCATGCGGAGATTCAACACGTGGAATCACAGCCTTTCGGGAGACCGCGGAGAACCTTGCCGCCCGGGCGCATGCAATTGGAGATCCGACACGACTCATCATCCTGCGTCTCATCCGTAACTTTCCGCTCATGAACACGGAAATTGCGGATGCGCTTTCGCTCTCCCGGCCGACGGTAAGCGTTCATGCAAAGATACTCCGCGAGGCTGGACTCATCGTCTCTCGCCAGGACGGTCACGCGGTGCGCCACGAAATACAGCCGTCGGAAATCCGACGGCTGTTCGATGATCTCCACCAATTTCTGGATCTGGAGCCGGAGACCTCACCCGGCGATGGGATCTGAACGGACCGGCAGGTCGTTCAGCCGCGTTGAGCAAGAGGCTTGAGCGCGCGGTCGAGCTCCCCGACGTACAGGGCTTTCGGTCGATAGATGCGATTATCCGTACGCTGTTCGAGAATGTGAGCAAGCCAGCCGGAGGCGCGTGAGGCGGCGAATACCGGAGTAAAGAGAATGGTAGGAATATCAAGAAGCCGGTATACCGCGCCGGAGAAGAAGTCGACATTCGGATAGATCGGCTTTCCCTTCTCTTCCATACGCTCACGGAAAACGCGTTCGATCTCCTTCAACATTTCCAGATACTTCCGCTCTCCTTTGCGCTCCGAAAGTTTCTCCAGGTATCCCTCGATGATGATGGCGCGTGGATCTTTTGCTCGATACACCCGGTGTCCCATTCCCATCACCTTTTGCTTCTTGTCCAGCGCATTGTTTACCCACGCGCTCACGGAAGCTTTGTCTCCTATCTTATCCACCATCTCCATGACCTTCTCGTTCGCGCCCCCGTGAAGGCTCCCGTACAGAGCGCCGATTGCCGCAGAGATACTGCAATAACAGGTCGAAAGCGTCGATGCCACGACACGGGCGGTGAACGTAGACGCGTTGAAGCTGTGTTCAGCGTGCAGGATGAACGCCTTGTCCATGACTTCACCGTCGAACGCGTCCGGCTCTTCTCCGCGGAGCATATACAGAAAGTTCGCTCCATGTGAAAGGTCCATTCGAGGCTCAATGGCCTCCTTCCCGTTCTGCGTTCGATAATACGCCGCGATTACTGTCGGAAGCTGCGCAATCTGATGCAGCGTATCGCGGCAATTGCAGAATGCATCGTGTTCAATTTTGTGCTTCACGTAGCCGCTCAGGTAAGAGATGACCGACTGAAGCAATTCCATCGGATGAGAGCCCTTCGGGAAGTTCTGGACGATCTTCTTGACTTCATCCGGAAGCTTTCGCCCCTCTCTCATTCGCTTCCTGAACGCCTCGAGCGCATCCGTGGAGGGAAGATCACCGTACAGGAGGAGGTACGTAACCTCTTCGAATGTGCACGATTCCACCAGATCGCTTATGGAATAGCCCATATAGTAGAGCTTCCCGTTTTCACCATCTATTTTGCAGATCTTGCTCTCTGCAGCGATGACACCTTCAAGCCCCTTTGCATATTCTATGTTTGCCATTTCTCTCCCTCTTCCTACTTCGCGTGAATTGCCCGCCCACCAACCGCAAGAGCAGCCTCTTTCATTACCTCAGGTAGCGTCGGATGTGCATGGACTGTTCGCGCCATGTCCTCCGCACTTCCGCCGAATTCCATAAATGCAACTGCCTCGGCAATCAGGTCCGACGCCCACGGCCCCACAATATGGACGCCGAGAATTCGGTCGGTCTTTTCGTGCGCAAGAATCTTCACAAATCCGGCAGTTGCCTCCATTGCAAGTGCACGACCGTTGATCCCGAATGGAATGCTTCCCTTATTGTAGGGCACTCCATCCGCTTTCAGCGACTCCTCGGTTGCTCCTACCATGGCCGCCTCGGGCCACGTGTAGACAACACCCGGTATAGTATCATAGTTCACATGTCCCGCAACTCCGACCATCCGCTCCACTGCGGCTATTCCTTCGTCTTCCGCCTTATGGGCGAGCATCGGGCCCTTCACTACATCCCCAATGGCAAAAATACCCGGTATTGAGGTCTCGTACCGGTCGTTCACGAGGACTTGCCTGCTCTTTTCGTGGAGCTTTACGCCGAGCTCGCTCAGTCCAAGTCCCTCGACGTACGGCCTTCTCCCGACCGCAACAAGAACGCGATCTGCGGGGATCTCCAGCGACTCGCCGTCCTTTGCGTCCGCAGTAAGAACGTACCCCTTGCCCTTCTTCTGTACTCCGGTGACCTTGGACTGAAGGTGGAACTTCATGCCCTCTTTCCCGAGCTCACGCTGGAGAGTTTTCGATACCTGCATGTCCCAACCGGGAAGAATTGAGGGCATGAGTTCAACGACAGTCACTTCGGATCCGAGACGCATCCAGACACTTCCAAGCTCCAGTCCGATTGCTCCGGCCCCGACTACAACGAGTTTGTCCGGCACATGGTCGAATGAAAGGGCCTCGGTTGAACTTACGACGGTCTTTCCGTCGAACTTCAGAAATGGCAACTCTACCGGTACACTTCCTGTTGCAATGAGTATCCGATCTCCTGACAGTGTCAGTTCTTCGCCACTGGAAATCACCTTCACCGAGCCGCTCTTCGGCACTGTCGCGGTGCCATGAAACACGGGCACCTTGTTCAGCTTCATGAGAGACGCAACGCCGCCGGTAAGCTTTGAAACCACTGAGTCTTTTCTTTTCAGCATGGTTCCGAGATCGAGGTGTACCGAATCGACATGAATTCCGTGCGTTGATGTACCCGATAGAACCTTCTGGTACAGCTCACTCGAATCGAGCAGCGCCTTGGACGGAATACACCCAATGTTCAGACAGGTGCCTCCGAGGGTCTCCATTTTTTCGATAATAGCCGTATTCAGTCCGAGCTGGGCGGCCCGTATTGCCGCCACGTAACCGCCGGGCCCCGAGCCAATTACTATGAGGTCAAATTGTCTGTCGTCTGCCAATGTCTTTTCCTTAAGGTCTACGGGTGTTGCGTGTTATTCAACCGGATACACCCGGCTGAATCTACAAATCAAGGAGCATTTGGGCCGGATCCTCAACAAGTTTCTTGATCTTGACGAGAACTCCGATCGCCTCTCTGCCATCGAGAATCCGATGATCGTACGTAAGCGCCAGATACATCATGGGACGAATGACAACCTGGCCGTCAACCGCAACCGGTCGCTCCTGGATAGCGTGCATTCCGAGAATCGCGCTCTGCGGCGGATTCGGAATCGGAGTGGACAACATCGAACCGAAGACTCCGCCGTTGGAAATGGTGAACGTTCCACCAATGAGATCGTCCGGAGACAACTTCTTCTCTTTTGCCTTTGTCGTAAATGAACTGATCTCCATTTCAATGTCCGCAAAGCTCTTTCGGTCCACGTCGCGGACTACCGGGGTCAGCAACCCCCGGTCTGTGGACACTGCAACGCCGATATTGTAGTAGTCGTTAAAGAGGATATCGGTACCGTCCACGAATGCGTTCGCCTCAGGAAATTCCTGCAACGCACGCTGAGTCGCCTTGACAAAGAATGACATGAATCCGAGACGTATGCCGTGGGCCTTCTCGAACGTATCTCGATACTTCTTGCGGAGTTCAACAACTGCGCTCAAATCGACCTCGTTGAAAGTAGTCAGGTGCGCCGCGCTCTGTTTCGACTGAACAAGGTTTTCGGCTATTCGCTTGCGCAAATTGGTCATTGGAACGCGACGCTGCGTATGCTCTCCGGGGACTGCGGTCGCCTGAGCAGCCTTTCGTGACGGAGCTGCCTCGCTGTCTGCGGCAGGGGAACTCCGCGTTGCATTGCCGGACTGGCGCGCCGGTGCCGACTTACTCGATTCCACCGCGTTCAAGACATCTTCCTTCGTCAGCCGACCGCCTTTCCCGGTGCCCTTAATGGTCGATGGATCGAGATGATTCTCCTCCACCAGACGGCGGACAGCAGGAGATAGCGCGTCGTTGCCTGCATCGACCGAATTGTCGTCTCCCGGCTCCGGGCTTTCCTCTGCTCCACTGGTAGCTGTTTCCGCTTTCCGGCCACCCTCTTCGAGATGCGCAACGACCTGTCCAATCTCGACTTCTGTGTCCGGTGGCACATCGATCTTCAGTACCCCGTCTCCAGGTGCAGGTACCGCCATGGTCGCCTTGTCGGTCTCCAGCTCGAATATCTCCTCGCCCTGACTCACGAACTCCCCGTCTTTCTTCAGCCATGTTGCAAGGATTCCGCTGGACACTGATTCTCCAACCGATGGGACTGTGACTTCCTGACTCATTATCTACCTCTTCTCTGACTGGTTCTTACGATTCGGCGCATGACTTGTCGAGAACGCCTCGTCAAGCAGCGCGCCCAGCTGCTCGCTGTGTTCCTTATAAGAACCGGTTGCGGGACTCGAGCTGGAAGCCCGGCCGGCGTAGTAGAGATCCTCAACTTCGAGTACCTCGGTGATATTGCGCCGGATGTATCCCCAGGCGCCGCGGTTCCTCGGCTCTTCCTGGACCCACTTGAAGACCTTTGCCTTCCTGAATTGTCCCATTACGGCACGGAATGCGTCCTTCGGGAATGGGTACAACTGCTCAACGCGGACAACTGCAACTGAATCGTCCTTCCGCGTCTCTCGCTCCTGCGCTATGTCGTAATACACTTTACCGCTGCACAGGAGCACCGTCGTCGCATCCCGGTGTTGTTCATCATCCAGGACGAAGTGGAAGGTTCCGTTGGAAAGCTCATCAACGGTAGACACGCACATCTTATGCCGAAGGAGGCTCTTCGGGGCCATAACGATCAGCGGCTTGCGAAAGTTCTGTTTCATCTGCTTCCGCAGCATGTGAAAGTATTGAGCCGGCGTGGTCGGATAGACGACCTGCCAGTTTTCCTCTGCTGAAAGCTGGAGAAAACGCTCGAGATGTGCACTCGAATGCTCGGCCCCCTGTCCCTCGTATCCGTGCGGAAGCAGCATGACCAGTCCGCTCGAACGGAACCACTTCGATTCACCGGCAGAAATGAAGTTGTCGATCAATACCTGGGCACCATTTACGAAGTCGCCAAACTGCGCTTCCCACATGACAAGAACATTCGGCTGTGCCAGAGAGTATCCGTAGTCGAATCCGAGCACCGAAAACTCGCTCAAGGGACTGTCGTATACCGAAAACAGTCCCGTACCGATGTTTCGAAGCGGTGTGTGGGTCTTCGGGACAGGCGAGTCGGCGTCCCACCAGACTGCGTGACGCTGACTGAACGTGCCGCGCGAGGAGTCTTCTCCGCTCAATCGAACGGAAAACCCGTCGGCCAACAGCGACCCGAGGCTGAGAGATTCCGCGAATGCCCAGTCGATTCCGGTGCCTTCCGAAAAATGAGTGCTGCGTTCGGAAACGAAACGCTTCAACTTCGGGTGCAAGGCAAAGTCTTTCGGCACCTCGAGCAACTGTTCAGCTATTGTCTTCAGCGTGTCATTCGGAACTTTCGTATCGATCGGATCGAAGGAATACTTGCGGGAAAAGTCCCGCCATTCCCCCTGCTCGAACGCGTCGTCCATGTTCGGTTTGTAGCCCTGCCGCGCAGTTTCGAGCTCGGCTTTCAGCACATCGCGATACTTCTTTCGAAATGCTTCCTGGTCATCCTTCGCATAGGCGCCTTCTGTATTCAGCCGCTCTCCGTAGAGCGTCGCGGCACTCGGATGATTCTTGATGAGCCGATACATGATGGGGTGCGTGAATGAGGGTTCGTCCGCCTCGTTGTGTCCGAGTCGACGGTAGCACACGATGTCCACAATAACGTCATACCCGAATTTGTGGCGGAATCGCAGTGCGAGATCTATTGCTCGCACAACGGCCTCCGGATGATCGCCGTTCACATGAAAGACCGGTACCGGCATTGCTTTTGCAATGTCTGTTGTGTAGAACGTCGATCGCGCGTCCCGCCCCGCGGTGGTGAATCCGATCTGATTGTTCGTAATAATGTGAACCGTTCCGCCGGTCTTGTATCCTTTGAGTTGAGAAAGATTGAACGTCTCTGAGACCACCCCCTGACCGGAGAACGCGGCATCGCCGTGAATCAGCACAGGAACCACCTTCTTCCTGTTCCGATCTCCGCGCCGCCGCTGGATCCCGCGCGTCTTGCCTTCGACAACCGGATCGACCGCCTCGAGGTGGCTCGGATTTGCAACCAGGCTTATGTGAATGGTCACCCCTTCCGGATCCGGAAAGTCAAAACTCTGGCCGAGGTGGTACTTTACGTCGCCGCTGCCGCCGTAGGTGTGCGGCTTGTAGTTATCCTCGAATTTTGAAAAGGTTTCTCGTGCTGGTTTGCGAAGCGCATTGGTAAAGACGTTCAGCCGGCCGCGGTGAGCCATCCCGAGCACAATCTCCTTCAATCCGCGCCGGGCGGCGGTCATGATGAGGTAGTGGAGCGCAGGAATGAGGGCCTCCCCTCCTTCGAGAGAAAAGCGCTTCTGCCCGATAAAATTGGCCTGCACGAAGTGTTCGAACTCTTCGGCTTTGATCAGATCCTTCTGGAGCCGGGTCTTGTCGTCTCGGGAAAACACCTGCCGCTTTTCGTTGGTCTCGATGTTTTCGAGCAACCATCGTCGCATTGGCCGCGTCTGGATATGCATGAACTCGATACCCATGGTCGAACAGTAGGTCTCCTCAAGCATCTCGATGATCTTCCGAAGCGGCGCATGAGTGGGATTCAGATAGGGCCCGCATTCGAACTCGGTGTCGAGGTCGTCTTCACCGAGGCCGAAGTCCGTGAGATTGAGACGTTCGTAGTTCCCCTGCTCTATTGCGTACCGGTGGTAGTACATTTCCGGCGTCTCGTATTCACCGAGCGGGTTGAGATTCGAGTAAATATAGCCGACATCTCGATACGCCCAGATCAGGCGATCAACCATGCCCTGCTTGTTCGCAGGTATGGCCGCGCCGGGCGGTGCCCCGGAGTCTCCTGCGGGGGAACCTCCCTTGGCATGACCGGTTGCTCCGTTCCTGCCTCCGGCAGAGATCCCAATTGCACGTTCAGTTGACTGGACCTGAGGGAGTCGCCGTGACGAGTCATTCGCCGCAATTGCCGTGTGTCCGTTCCCGCGTGTGTCGAACGTCTGAAAATACGTTCGCCACTCGGGGGCAACACTGGACGGATCATCGTTCCACGCGATGTAGAGTTCTTCGATGAACCGTGCGTTCGAAAGGTCCAACATATTCGCTTCCATGAATACCACCGCCCTGGCCGATTTTCCGGTCTTCGGTCTATTTCTTGAGTCGTTCTTTCAGGAGATCCGGGATCTGATCCGGTGTGTCGGCCACCGGGACGCCCGCAGCCTGAAAGGCCTTGATCTTGGCTTCCGGGGTCCCTTTGCCCCCCGAAATAATTGCGCCGGCATGCCCCATGCGCTTCCCCGGAGGTGCAGTCCTGCCCGAAATGAAGGCCACCACCGGTTTTGTCATATGCTTTCGGATAAAGTCCGCGGCAGCCTCTTCGTCTTCGCCACCGATTTCGCCGATGACCACGACGCCGTCGGTCTCCGGATCCGCCTCGAAAAGCTTGAGCATATCGATATAACTGCTGCCGACGATTGGGTCACCACCAATCCCGACACATGTGGACTGCCCCATCTTGCTGGCCGTCAGGTTGTAGACAACCTCGTACGTCAGCGTGCCACTGCGCGATATTACCCCGATATTCCCCTTGAGGTGGATGCGTGCGGGCATGATGCCGATCTTGGATTTTCCCGGTGAAATCAGGCCCGGGCAGTTCGGCCCGATGAGCCTCAAGCCCTTCCGTTGCACGTAGTGATACATCCTGAGCATATCGACGACGGGTACGCCTTCGGTGATACACACGATGAGGGGAATTCCGGCATCGGCAGCTTCCTTGATGGCGTTCGAAGCAAAGGCTGCAGGCACGAAGATGACAGAAACGTCCACCTCAGTGTGCGCCAGCGCATCTTTTACGCTGTTATACACCGGCATTCCGTCTACGTCCTGCCCGCCCTTTCCGGGTGTTACGCCACCCACGATCTTCGTCCCGTCCGCCTTCATTGTCCGGGCGTGAAAGGAGCCATCACGACCGGTTATTCCCTGTACCAGGACTCTTGTATTCTCGTTTATCAGTATACTCATCTTGAATTTACCTCTTAGCGGTACGACACGACTTTCTTGACTGCGTCCCGGAGCGTTTCCTCCGCCTCGATCCCCGCATCGCGCAGCATCCGCCGCCCTTCCTCTTCATTCGTCCCGATCAACCGGATAACCATTGGAACCTTGATGTCTATCTGTTCCATGGCAAGGAGAATTCCCCTGGCAATGTCATCACACCGGGTAATTCCGCCAAAGATATTGATGAGGATGGCCTTCACTGCGCGGTTATTCAGAATGATGCGCAGCGCGGTGAGAACCTTCTCCGGATTTGAGCTTCCGCCGACATCCAGAAAGTTCGCCGGGTTGCCGCCGAAGAGTTTGATGATGTCCATCGTTGCCATGGCGAGTCCTGCACCGTTCACGATGCATCCTATGTCGCCGTCCATACTCACGAAACTCAGGCCCGCCTTGCGTGCCTCGATCTCGTCGGCACTGTACTCTTCGTGATTCCGCAGCTTCTCCACGTCCGGGTGGCGAAAGAGCGCGTTGTCGTCGAAGTTCACCTTTGCGTCCAGAGCGACGAGACTGTCGACATCCACCAGGGCATATGGATTGATCTCTACCAGAGAACAGTCTTTCTCGACAAAGAGACCGTACAGCTTCTGCACGGTGTCCTCCGCCTGACTTACGAGGGAAGGAGAGTCAAAGACTTTGCCCAGGACCTCCCGGAGTGCCTCGCCCTGGATACCGTCCGCGGCGTTGATCCCGAACTTCAGGATCTGCTCAGGACGGTTCACTGCAAGGTCTTCAATGTCCACGCCGCCCTCTTTGCTGATCATGAGTACGATCTGCTTGGAAGTCCGGTCAACCGTTATTCCCATGTAGTATTCACGCTGAATAGCGCTCGCGGGAGTCACCATGACCTTCTCAACGAGATTTCCCTTTATATCCATCCCGAGAATGGCCTTCGCCTTGGCGACCGCATCTTCCGGGCCGTCTGCGAGCTTTACGCCGCCGGCCTTACCGCGACCGCCCACGAGCACCTGCGCCTTTACGACGACTTTGCCACCCAGTTTCGCCGCGGCGGGACCGGCATCCTCGGGCCGCGTAACAACGACCTGATCCATGACAGGGATGCCGTACTGTTTGAACAGTTCCTTTCCCTGATACTCGTGGATGTTCATGTAACTCCTCCAGTGTTTCTTCGTTCTCTCGGTCGCGAAAATCCGACGTCGGCACTCGATGCCATGCGTCGCAAATAAATAGCCACATCAAACGCGGGCGCGGCGGCGGAGAACGGATACGCCGTCTACCGCGCCGTCGGATGGGCGAACATCGGTGTTATTCTTTCTTCGGTGGTTCGGCAGTCTTCTCGCCACGTTCCTCGCGGTACTTCTTGATCTGACGCTTGGTGAGATTGATCAGCTTCGTAACCTTGATTCCGCGCGGGCACGCGCGGGTACACTCGAAGTGGTTTTCGCATGGCCACACGCCGTCCGGAGTATCGAGTACATCAAGACGTGCTTCGAGGCCTTTGTCTCTTGAGTCGTTTATGAAACGTGCAGCCTGAACAATGGCTGCCGGTCCGATGAAATCAGGATTCTTGTCAAGAACAGGACATGCAGAGTAACACGATCCGCAGTTTATGCACTTTGTCGCATCGTCAAAGAGCTCGCGATCCTCCTGGGACTGGAAGTATTCCTTCCCGTCCGGTGCCTCATCCTGATCGGCAATGAGAAAAGGCTTCACCTTGCGAAATTTCTCAAAGAAGACCGACTGGTCAACCATGAGATCCCGCTGGACCGTCAGGTGGCGAAGCGGTTCAATGCGAACGGTTTCACCGCCCCCCTCGACCACGTCCTGAAAAAGCGTCTTGCAGGCAAGGCGCTCCTTTCCGTTGATCCGTACGGCGTCAGAACCACACACGCCATGTGCGCAGCTCCGACGGAAAACGAGACTCCCATCCACATTTCTGTTGATATGGAGGAGCGCATCCAGGACACGGTCGGTAGGCGCCACATCCACTTCGTATTTCTGAAAACGGGACGTATTATCGGTTTCCGGATTCTTCCGTTCTATTTCGAGTACTACCTTCATGCTGGCTCCTTCTCAGTACGTGCGTGGCTTCGGCTTCCAGATGCTGACATCCACCGACTTGTAGTCGATGGATACCTTCCCACCTTTCAACGAGGCAAGAGTGTGCTTCAACCAGTTGGTGTCGTCGCGCTCGGGGAAGTCCTCCCGGGAGTGTGCTCCGCGACTTTCAGTGCGGTTCAGCGCGGACTCCGCAGTAACGAGGGACAAATCAAGCAGATTTCCCAGCTCGAGTACATGAAGTACTTCGGCGTTGAAGCTCTTCGTCTCGTCCGCGACTCCTACTTCTTCAAACTCCTCGCGGAGGCGACCGACATCTTTTACCGCCTGCTTCATCCTGTCTGCGGTGCGGTACACGCCAACATTCGACATCATGGTATTCTGCATCTCTTCATAGAAGTGGCCGGGCTGTTTCGCTTTGCCGCGATTCTCCTTCAGACGACGGATGATCTCTTCGGAGGTATCGGTCGAGTCGTTCGGAACCACCGGCATGTCAGCTCCCCGAACGTAGTCGGCAATGTGCCGGCCGGCGCGGCGGCCAAATACAATAAGATCAACGAGGCTGTTCGTTCCCAGTCGATTCGCGCCATGCACCGAAACACAGGCGCACTCTCCGGCCGCATACAATCCTTCGTATGTCACGGCCCCGGTCGTGACCTGGCCGTGGACGTCTGTCGGGATTCCTCCCATCGCGTAGTGCGCGGTCGGTTGCACAGGCATCGGTTTTTCGGCCGGGTCAATATCGAGATAGGTACGACAGAAATCGGCAATGTCGGGGATCTTCGCCTCGACTACCTCGCGGCCAAGGTGAGTGGCATCGAGCAAGACATAGTCATCGATCTTGCGGTCTCCACGCATGCCGCGGCCCGCAGCAATCTCAGTCATGATAGCCCGGGAAACCATGTCCCGAGGCGCGAGATCCAGCAGGGTGGGTGCATAGCTTTCCATGAACCGTTCGCCCTTACTGTTGCGGAGGATTCCGCCTTCGCCACGGACTCCTTCAGTAATAAGGATACCCATTGCGCGTATGCCGGTGGGATGAAACTGAAAGAACTCCATGTCTTCGAGCGGTACGCCGGCACGGGCCAGAAGCGCCGGGCCGTCTCCGGTGTTCGCGAGTGCGTTCGAGGTAATCTTGAACATCCGCCCGAATCCGCCGGTTGCGAACATTACCGCCTTTGACTTGAACAGGTGGAGTTCCCCGGTTGCGAGTTCGAACGCAACCACTCCCGCCACGCGAGTGCCGTTCATGATGACGTCCATGACGTGGAACTCATCAAAAAAGGCCACATCATTCTTGATACACTGCTGGTACAGCGTCTGCAGAATCATGTGGCCCGTCCGGTCGGCTGCGTAGCAGGATCGACGAACCGCGGCTTCACCGAAGTTGCGCGTATGTCCGCCGAAACGGCGCTGATCTATCTTGCCTTCAGGCGTCCGGCTGAATGGCAGCCCGCGGTTTTCCAGGTCGTAGACCGCGTGTATTGCCTCTTCGGCCAGGATGCTGGCCGCTGCCTGATCGACCAGATAATCCCCCCCTTTGACGGTGTCAAAGGCGTGCCATTCCGGACTGTCCGGTTCCACGTTTCCCAGTGCGGCGCCAATTCCGCCCTGCGCGGCGCCGGTGTGGCTTCGCATCGGGTAGAGCTTGGATATGACTGCGGTCTTTGCGCTCTTGCTTGCTTCAAGAGCAGCGTAGAGACCCGCACCGCCGCCGCCGACTATGATCGCTTCAAATTCATGAACCAAGGCTTCACTCCTTTTCCTCCGTGATGGGTGGGTTGAAAACCCGTGCGTGTGCCGCGCAATACCGCTTGTGTGCCCGGTAATCTCGTCCGTTAGGCACACGGTACGTCGTAAAAAATACGCGCGTTCACGGCAAAAAGCAACTTCGCACACTCCGGCTCATTACACATGGACCGACTGAAATAGTGTGTGATAATTTCTTTGCCGAGTTGCCAAAATGATGTCTTTCTATCGCAACATTCGTAGCTGTCTGATGAGTTCATTCACGACGCTCTCAACCTAAGCATTTATATCATGTATGTCGGACGGCACGCAAGATTGCACACTTTACAAGCCGGAACGCGCGGAGTACGCTCTATCCATATCCTTCCACGGAGAAAACCCATATGGTCTTCGAAATCATCATGCTCGTATGTTTCGGACTCGCCTGGCCGTTTTCCATCTATAAATCCTGGAAAACTCGGGAGGTTGGTTCGAAAAGCTTCATTTTTCTACTCGCCCTCTTCGTCGGGTATATTGCAGGGATTCTGCATAAAGTCTTCTTTGCGTATGATCCGGTCATGTACCTCTACATTCTGAACGGTCTCATGGTTGGAGCGGACATGGCGCTCTATATTCGGAATCGGCTCTACCATATTCGGGCCAGCGCAGACGACGGACAATTCGCGGGGGAGCCGCGCCAATCCGCGGAAGACCCGCGACAAGAACGGTAAAGGAGTGCGCTCATGAAAACCCTCATTGCATTCGCAACCCGCTACGGTACCAGTGAAGCGTGTGCACATTCTCTTGCAGATATAATTGGACAGGATACCTCAGTCATGAACCTGCGCAGGAACCGGCTGGAAGACGGAAGTCGTCCTGACCTCCTCGAATACGATGCAATCATAATCGGCGGCCCGATCTATGCGGGAAAAGTAATGCGGGAGGTTCCGGCCTTCTGCGAGGCAAATCGGTCTATTCTGGAAGCAAAAGCGGTGGGGCTGTACATATGCTGTCTGTACGAAGGAGAGCAGGCTGAAGCCGAACTTACCGAATCGTTTCCGGCGTGGTTGAATGCTCACGCAGCAGGAAGATACGCGCTCGGAGGTGCGGTCAGCATTTCACAACTCAGTATCGTAGACCGGTTCCTCATGCGGAAAATAGCGGGAACCGAGAAAGATCTGAACACCGTGAAGAACGAACGAATAGAGGCGCTTGCCGCAGACCTCAGCCGGGCCGTTTCCGGTTGAGCAGATAATCGTACGCCGACAGGGCGGCCTTGGTTCCTTCGCCGAGAGAAACAAGAACCTGCTCCCGACGCACTATAGTCACATCGCCGGCAGCAAATACTCCCGGATGTGATGTCCGGTTGTCCATGTCCACAACTATCCGGCCGTGATCGTCAAGCGTTACAAGCTCGGCAACTGCCAGGGACACGGGAATCGGCTCCCGCTCAATAAAAAACCCGTCGGCTCGAAAAGTTTCAGTCCGGTTGTCGGGGAATCGGACAACAGCTTCCTCGGCGAACTCTTTGCCCTTGAACTCCGAAATCGTGCAGTCCCGCAGGACGGTGATCCGCTCGTTGGATTCTATCAGTTGCAGATCATCCGCTTCGAACGAGCCGTTCGGCTCGAGAATCACTGTTACGCTCGCTGCATGGAGGGCAACATCCAGTGCCGACGCGAGCAGCCGGGGCCCATTCCCGATCAGCAGAACAGTTCTATCTATGAACAGGTGTGAGTAGCTGATTGCCGAATAACCGAGTCCACGGGACAGATACTTGCGCTCGCCGGGAACATCGAGCGGTACCCGTCCGGCTCCGGTTGCAACAATGAGAGCATGACACTCCTCGCTTGTCCCTGACCCGGTGTGCACAACGAGCGAATCCGCACCTGCGTCAACCTGCTTCACCGTATCCCGAAGGTGGGCAAACTGGATGTATTCGAGTTCCCGCTTGAAACCCGCGACCACCTCTTTCCCGCGGATAACCTGGTATTCATCCATCCACGGCAGCGAGAACGGGTAGTTGGTCTTTCCACCCACATCCGGCGACACTACAAGGACGTCGAGTCGCTTGCGAATTGCGTAAGCCGATGCGGCAAGGCCTGCCGGACCTGCACCTGCTATGATTAGATCGCGCACTACAGCCCCCCTTCCGTATCAATGAATCCGGATTCCATCATGGTCCGAGTCAGATCACGAGAACGACGGATCATGGAAAAAGCGGTCGCATGCAGCTCATCATAGGTGACCGTAAGCCGGGCTACCTTCTGCTCAATGGCCTTTGTGCCGACCGAAGCGGCCACGCGGGGAAATACCTCCCACTCCTCCATAGAAGGGAGAATGTGTTCGGCACCGAGGTCAGGCCCGGAAACCGAACCTGACAGCGCATCGGCTGCAGCAAAGCACATCTCATCGGTAATGGTGCGGGCGCGCACGTCCAGAGCACCACGGAAAATGCCGGGAAAACAGAGCGAATTGTTCACCTGGTTAGGAAAGTCGCCGCGTCCTGTGGCCACGACTGCAGCCCCCGCCTCTTTCGCTTCCCACGGCCAGATCTCGGGAGTGGGATTTGCGCAGGCAAAGACGATGGGATCGCGCTTCATTCCCCGGATCCACTCAGGCAGGATTGTTCCGGGCCCCGGCTTCGCAAGGCTGATTACGACGTCGGCATTTCGCAGTGCTTCGGGGATCCCTCCTTGCTCGTGTGCGCCGTTCGTGATCCGGCACAGATTCCATTTCTCGACAAACTCGTGGCGCCGTCGTTCAATATCTTCGCGATGGGTGCCGAGGATCCCCTTGCTGTCCACCACTACGCAGCGGGCAGGATCCGCACCGCGTGCGAAGATGAGCCGCGCACACGCCACATTTGCAGCTCCGGAACCGACAAAGGCAATGCGGATATCTCCGATGGTGCGCCCGGTCAGCCGCAGAGCATTTTGAAGCCCCGCAAGCGTAACGGTTGCCGTTCCCTGCTGATCATCGTGCCATACCGGAATTTCCGCCTGCTCACGCAATGTATTCAGGATTCGGAAACACTTCGGCTGTGAGAGGTCTTCCAGATTTATTCCGCCGAAAGAGGGCTGAAGGAGCAGTACGGTGCGAATAATCTCATCGGGATCGGCGGTATCGAGCATAATGGGTACCGAGTCCACACCCCCAAGGTAGCGATACAGCAGCGACTTTCCTTCCATGACCGGCAGACCCGCTTTCGGTCCGATATCACCAAGCCCAAGCACACGGCTGCCGTCGGAAACGACAGCCACCGTATTCCATTTCCAGGTGTAATCGTAGACCTTCTCCGGATCTGCCTGAATGGCAAGGCAGGGAGCCGCCACGCCGGGAGAATACCAGAGGGAGAAGTCCTGCATGTCCCGCACCGGGCACTTCGGGACAGTCTCGATCTTACCGCGATAACGCGCGTGCAGCCGGATTGAATCCTCTTCTGGTTTCCGGGCGCGTGCGAGACGTTCCTCGTCGTTCTTGCGTTCGTCGCCTGACATGGAGACCTCATTTGTCGGTCGGAATAGTGTTCGGTATACGGAAAATCCTATACGGATTGGCGGCCCGCGGTCAAGACGTGAGGTTGCTCATTTCATGCGCATAGGCAGCGTAGTTTGCGGCAGACTCCCTGAATCCATGGATCTCTTCGTGGCTGAGCCGTCGGATGACTCTTGCGGGTACGCCGGCAACGAGAGAGCCCGACGGCACTATGAATCCTGGCGTAACGACTGCACCGGCAGCCACCATGGATTCGGTTTCCACAACCGCACCGTCGAGCACGACAGCCCCCATGCCAATGAGACACCGATCGCCAAGCGTGCAGCCATGGACGGTGACCGAGTGTCCTATGGTCACCTCGTCTCCAATGAGAAGCGGATTCGTATCGTGGGTCACGTGAAGCATACACAGGTCTTGAACGTTAGATCTCGAGCCAATACGGATCCGGTGTACGTCTCCGCGGACTACGGTGTTGAACCAAATGCTGGATTCCGGTCCAATGGAAACGTCTCCGATGACTCGGCAGCCTGGCGCAAGGAAGACAGAAGGGTCAATGTCCGGCACAGTCCCGCGGTATGCAATAATCGAATAGTCCATCCGTTCAACCCTCCGCAAGAATATGTCGTACAAACTGAAGAGAGTTGCGCGACGCCCACGGGAGAAACGATCGCATGTTGACTCTTCGGTTCCGGCCTTCGCCGGGCGCCGTGATCGGTCGATCCGAAATCGTACGGATAGCTACCCACCGCGTGCGGTTAACCGTAGCAACGAGCGCCACCGCGGCACTCTCCATGTCAACAGCAACTCCTTCAAGCTCTGCCGTTAGAAAGTCGTATCGGTGTGCATTGGTCGGCGAAATGAAGGTGTCCCCACTCACTACCCGACCAACCCGAACGCTCGGGGTGAAATCCGCAAACGGTGGGTCCGCCTCCGGAGTGCACCGGGATGCGGCAGATACCAGCGCAGCGTCTGCAGGAAGAATCCGATAGGGCGAATCCGGAATCTGCCCTCTTTTGAATCCGAGTGAGGTCACGTCGATATCGTATTGTATGCAGTCGCGCGCAACTATCGCATCTCCAATACGCAAAGAGGAATCAAGGCCTCCCGCAATCCCGGTCAGCACGATGGAGTCCGGATTGTAGGTATCCACTACATGTTGGGTCACCATGGCCGCCATCGCCTTCCCTACTCCTATTCGGCACACCACAACTGGGCGTGCATCGATCGTTCCGGCAAAGAAGGACCCTCCTGCCCAGGAATCCTCTCGTTTCCCGTCCAGCGCACGAACAAGCGCTTCCTGCTCCGGCTCCAGCGCGCACAGCAGGGCAGTCATGATTTCAGGAGCGACCGTACAAGGCGGTTCAGCCCCTCTTCGAGCACGCCGCGGGGACAGGCGAAGTTCAGACGCTGAAATCCGCTTCCCTCGGATCCGAATTGCCTGCCCTCATTCAGTCTTATACGCGCGTTTTCACGAAGCCGCCGATTCAACTCGTCATCCGAATATCCAAGCAAGCGAAAATCAAGCCAGGCAATGTAGGTACCTTCCAGCGGAAAGAGCCTCACCTGCGGTATCTTCTCGGCGAGATATCCGGCCATGAAACGGTAATTGTCGTGGAGATAGGCAATGAGCGCGTCAAGCCAGCGGCCACCATGCAGATATGCGGCCTGTGCAGCCACCATGCTCAGCAGATTCGGGAGCTCGAGGTTTCCGGCACCAAGATTGGAGCGAAACTGCGCGCCGACCTCCGTATCGGAGGGAATAACGGTACAGGAACCGATCCCTGCTATGTTGAAGGTCTTGCTTGGTGCGAAAAGCGATACTGCGCGGCACCCGGTCTCCCGAGCCACCCGAATGAACGAAACAAACCGGCTTCCGGGCATGATGATATCGGAGTGAATTTCGTCGGAAACAACCATCATGTCGTATCGGCCGCATACCCGGGCGACCTCCGTCAACTCATCTTCAGTCCAGACCCGTCCAACCGGATTGTGCGGTGAACAGAGCAGCAGCATCCGAGCTCCGTTTCGCGCCGACTGCTCGAGCGCATCCAGGTCCATGCCATACCGCCCGTCGGCCTCGATCAGTGGATTTCTCTCAATCTCCCGTCCCCGTCTCTCGATGACCGCATAGAACGGATGATACACCGGCGCCTGAACAACCACGCGATCTCCCGGTTCCGTGAATGTGTCGATTGCAAAGCGAACCGCGGGCATAACACCAGGAGCACAGATGATCTCGTCTGGTGCAACCTCCAATCCATTCCGCTCGGCCTGCCATTGAACGAACGCGTCGAGATAGGTATCCGAGATTCGCGTGTAACCGAAAACCGGATGTTCGAGGCGGGCCCGGAGCGCATCGATAACAGGTTCCGGAGCGGCAAAGTCCATGTCGGCGACCCACATCGGAAGGGTATCTTCCGGGACCGCATCCCACTTGATTGCGCCGGTTCCCCGGCGTTCGAGTATTGTATCAAAGTCGAAAAGCGTGTTCATCATTGAGTAGTCCTTTCACGGTCAATGATAGTAAAATATCCGGCTTCTTGCTATGATCCGCCGATGAGAACATCCATGAACCGTACTCAGATGGAAGGCAGAGCGCGAATCCTGCACAACATTCGGGAGTACTTCAGCACTGCGGGTTACCTGGAGGTGGACACACCGTTGCTTGCCCCCGCACTCATACCGGAATCCACAATTGAGGCGTTCCGATCCGATTTCGTCAGCCCCTTCATTTCCGACAGGGACCTCTACCTGCTTCCCTCGCCGGAGCTCTGGATGAAACGCCTCATTGCTGAAGGCGCGGGGAACATATTTCAAATCTGCCACTCATTCCGGAATGCCGAATCCATAGGCCCTCAGCACAGCCCCGAGTTCACCATGCTCGAATGGTACACGATGAACGCGACCTATCAGGAATCGATGATGCGATGCGAAAACCTTGTTTCCACCCTGATAGATCGGGAAGTTCCACATGTCGACGAGGAGGGGCGGCGAAGGCTTCGGGAGATGCGCCCTCCGTTTCGACGCATGTCAATGAATGAGGCGTTCAACACCCTTGCCGGAGTAGATCTCGAACAGTGCAATGAGCGGGATGCGCTGTTTGCCGCGGTCCAGCAACTTGGTCTCCGACCCTCGAAAGACGACTCCTGGCAGGAGCTGTTCAACCGGATATTTGTTTCACGGGTCGAGCCGGAGATTGCGGCCGGACCTCCGACCATTCTTACGGATTTCCCCGCGAAGATCGCCACACTTGCACGTCCTGTGCCGGGTACCCCGTGGTGCGAGCGGTGGGAGCTTTACCTGGACGGCAGAGAAACTGCAAACTGCTACACTGAGGATACGGATCCCGTCCGCGTTGCCGCATATTTTCAAGATGAAACTCGAGAAAAAGCTCATGCGCTCGTTCCGATTCGGGTGGCGGAGGACTTCCCCGAAATGTTTGATAACGGGTTTCCGGACTGCTCAGGTACCGCCCTTGGCGTGGACAGGCTCATCATGGCACTCACCGGCATTCGGTCTATCCAGGGGGTGATTTTCTTTCCGATTCATGATACGTTACTCGCGTAAAATAGGCTGGTGTTCGGTGTCAAGCGAATTCTAACGTGAATATCAAATTCCTTGCACACGCGGAGGAATTCCGTGTTTCATAACGTACTCCGCAGTCTGACCGCCGGCGTCACGTACAAGAAGGTAAAGTCAGTATGATAAAAGCAGGCGCTATTAGCAAAGGTATGTGCCTCATCATGAAGGGTGAGCCATTTCTCGTTACCGATCGGGAATTCGTAAACCCCGGTAAGGGTTCCGCCTTCGTGCGACTCAGGTTGAAAGGGCTCAAGACAGGAAAGTCGCTTCAGGAAACCATGAAATCCAACGATTCTGTGGAAGAGGCGGACGTGTACGAGCGCAACTCGCAGTTTCTCTTCTCGGACGCCCAGAGTTACCACTTCATGGATTCCGAGTCGTATGAGCAGTATGAGATTCCGGTCGAAGGGCTAGAGAGCAAAGGCCTCTACATGAAGGAAGCCGAAACTTACAAGATCATCATGTGGGAAGGTGCCGCGATCGACATCGACCTGCCCATGAAGATTGTCTACACGGTAGTCGACGCGCCGGAAGCAATTAAGGGGGATACGGTAACGGGTGCAACAAAGCTCGTGAAGGTAGAAACCGGTCTCGAAGTGAAGGTTCCCATTTTCATCAAACAGGGCGAACGGATACTCGTAAACACCGAAAGCGGTGAGTACGTCGAACGCGTCAATACCTGAGCCGCAAAATGCCGGACCGACCCAGTACAGGCCGGTCCGCTTTTCTGCCTTGCGCTGAACAACTCCCTTTATCGCTATATTTTTATTTATTACTAGTTTCCAATTCATTACAATCCGTGGTATAATAGAGTACCCAATTCATCCAAAAGGCTGACTGCATAATTCAGGGCGAAAAACGTCGTGGAGGCAAATATCACCGGGATAGGTGTCTTCCGAAAGGAAGTGATGTGATATGATCCAGAGAAAACACATTGCTGCAGACATTTCGGAACTCGTCGGCCGCACTCCAATGGTGTACTTGAGCCGGGTCCGGGATGAGAGACCGGGAATCATTGCCGCAAAGATGGAGTGCATGAATCCATCCGGCAGCATCAAGGATCGGACGGTCCTCTACATGTTGCGCGATGCCGAAACCCGGGGCCAGCTGAAGGCCGGTGATACCATCATCGAGTCGACCAGTGGGAACACGGGGATAAGCCTGGCAGCTTTTTCGGCGCTTCGCGGTTATCGCCTCATCCTGACTATGCCTGAGTCAACAGGCTCGCTGCGATTGCAGATTCTTCACGCGTATGGAGCCGAAGTCGTTCAGACCCCTGCGGAGGAAGGAATGCGAGGCGCTCTCCTGAAAGCCATTGAACTTCACGACCGGCTTCCGGGCAGTTACATGCCACAGCAGTTCCTGAACCCTGCAAATCCGAAGAGCCACTTCCAGACGACGGCACGGGAAATATGGCGAGACACACGGGGTGAAGTTCGCGCTGTTGTCGCGGGAATCGGAACGGGTGGCACGATATCCGGCATTGGTCGGGCGCTCAAACGGATGGACCCGCAGGTGCGCATTGTGGGGGTCGAACCCCGGTGGCATGCGGTTTTGAGCAATTCCGACCCGGTCGACGACGGGAATACGCGACGCGTTGGCGCCTGCGGAATAGACGGCATTGGCGCAGGATTTGTCCCGCAGACACTGGATCAATCAGTCGTCGATGAAGTCATAGCGGTAGAGGATAAGGATGCCCGGCGGATTGCGCATCTGCTGGCCCGAAAGGAAGGACTCCTCGCCGGCAGCTCTTCGGGAGCAGCGGTATTTGCCGCATTGAAGGTAGCAGAACGGGAAGAGATGAGAGACAAACTGATTGTTGTAATTTGTCCTGATAATGGACTAAAATACCTAGGTACGGAGCTATTCAAATGAGAATAACGACAAAAGGTCGATATGCCCTGCGAGCAATTGCGAACCTTGCGCTTGCAGATGCTGTGAGGCCGAAGGCAATTAAGCAGATCGCTGGAGAAGAACAGATCTCGCCCGAGTTCCTCGAGCAGATTTTTTTCAAACTGAAGAAGCAGGGAATCATCAATTCCGTGCGCGGCCCGGGAGGCGGATTCATTCTCAAACGGGATCCGGAGACCATCTCGGTAAAAGAAATCTTCGAGGCCGTGGGGGAAGGGTTGGATCTTACGCCGTGCACTACGGAAAAACCGGAAGACCAGGAACCGTGCGCCCGCATGGATGAGTGCATCGTCTACGATGTGTGGAAGGAAGCGTCCAAGCACATCAACGAGTACTTCGGAAAGCTTACGCTGAAGAAGATTGTGGATGACAACAGGGGTCGCGTCTACGACACGCTCCTTGCGGGTCAGGACTTCTCGATTTAGCGGAAGAAGCGCGAATTGGCCGTGGTCGTCGCAGCAGGTGGCCGCGGTCAGTTGCCCTCTTCCACAAACTTACGCATCCTCAGTTCTTCTGCCTCATCAATGACACCCATTTCTCGACAGGTAGAAAACAGATCGATAACGTGGGCAAACGCATGCAGATGGATGTCCACTTTTGCCATATCGGCTCTGCCCCGCCCACCCCGCTCGATAAGTACCGCGAGATCATTCACTTCAAGCCCTTCAGAACGAAGAACTTCAACGGCTTCCAGCTTGCTCAACCCGGTCGTAATCAGATCATCCAGCAGAAGCACCCGCTCTCCGGGGCGATAATCGCCTTCTATCCGGTTCCCGGTTCCATGTTGCTTCTGCGGTATTCGCGGGTAGATCATGGGAACACCCGTTTCGAGCGATACCGCCGTGGCCAGAGGCAACGCTGCCACCGGAATCCCCGCTATGCGGTCAAAATCCAGGTCCCGTGAAATCCTGACGTAGGCCTGGGCAATCAGCTTGAGAAAGACCGGATCGGAGACCGTGCGCCTGAGATCAATATAGAATGGCGATCGCACACCGGACTTCAGTGTGAACTCACCAACGCGGAAGCACCCGCTGCGCACAAGGCCGTGAAGCACTGCACGTCTCCTATTGGAGTCATCATCTGCTGCGCCGACATTGGACCCCGCGGATTGGGGCGAAAAGGCTCCCTGAGCGGTTCCTGTCGCCATACCCTCTGCCTCCGTCCACTCCGTGGAGGGATCCGGAGAACGTGTATCCACTCCCGGAGCCGTAAACAGGATGCCTTTCCGGCGTGAGCCATTGAGCTCGTCGCGGAACCGGCAAGCTGCCGATCCCGGGTCATCGGCTTCAGCTATCGCCCTTCCCACGACCGCGAGCACGCCCATGCCGTCCCGGCGCTGGCCGGCATTAATTGCATCGGCAGCACTTCCGCCCTGCGCACCGATTCCGGGAGCGAGAAACCACACGTCCGGGAAATTATCCCGCACTGCCTTCAGCGAAGCAAGGTCGTTGCCGGCAACCACCAGACCAACGCGCTCGGACCAGGACACTGCCTCGCGCGCCACGCGCATGTAAAGGGGTTCGCCGGATTCCCGGTCAATCAGGTCCTGCAGACTGCCCGCTCCGGGGTTCGATGTTCTGCACAGGACAAAGACGCCACGTTCGCGGTAGTCGAGAAACGGTTCGATAGCATCTTTGCCCATGTAGGGGTTCAGGGTAACAGCATCGGCATCGAAGTGTTCGAACGCCGACTGCGCGTACGCGGCCGCGGTTGCCCCTATGTCGTTCCGTTTGGCATCAAGGATTATCAGGACATCGGTAGGAATAAGCCGGATTGTTTCCTCGAGAGCGCTGATGCCGTGCGCGCCCCACGCCTCATAGAACGCCATATTGGGTTTGTATGCTGCGGCGTATGGAAGCGTTTGCTCAATAAGCCTTCGATTCGCCGATATGATCGCCTGCTTGATTGACTCCCCGGTTCCGTATTCTGCAACCGAATGACGAATGCTCGTCGGATGGGATGCAAGACGCGGATCCAGGCCAACACAGAGGAGCGAGTCCTTCGTGGAGCATGCAGTATCCAGGCGCTCAAAGAAATCTGCCATAGTCCGACCTTCCTTGGTGGGGCAAGAATAGCATCGTGAATTTGGGGGTGTCAACACGTGTCAGTGCGCCAGGGCTGGAAGCCCGTACCGCCTGAGTATCTCCGGACGCAACGACTCCCTACCGGTGAAATGCAGAGCGTTCAATCCGACATGGCGAGCGCCTTCAATGTTAGGTTCCAGATCGTCGATGAAGAGTGCCTGATCGGCCGGCAGACCAAGCTCCCGAAGCGCAGCTTCATAGATCGGTGCATGTGGCTTCAAGAGCTGGAGTTTTCCGGAAATGAACAGAGAATCGAACAATCCGATCCATTCATACTTCTGAAGAACTCGTTCGTAGAATGAGACCGGCATGTTGGACAGGATTGCTACCGTATGACCCGCGGCCTTCACGGCGCCCGCCCAGGCAACGATATCATGGTTCACGCGTGACCAGCTCCGGTGGTCTGTATCACACAGCTCTTTCACCAGATCCTCAGTACACGGCACGCCGTTCGCATCACAGACGAGATGCCAGTATTGCGAATCATTCATAGTACCGCGGTCATACTCGCCGCGGTGCTTCGCGTATGACTCGACGAAATTCTCTTGCGAAAGACCGATCAACTCTGCCATACGCGAGATTGCGAGGGACTCCTGAGGCAGAGAGAGGACATTTCCAAAGTCGAAAATTACCGCTTGTATATGGTCGCTCATTGAGTTCCCCAGTCTATCCATGACGGTCTTCCCGAACAAGTCCCCGGGACAGCGAAAAGCGAGTTGAAAGGCGAAGTACGCAGGAGTTCTCATTATGGCGGAAGCGGCAGCCCGGTTGAAAAGTCGAAACTTCCCTTCAACCGCTATGCAATTCCATTGGGCGCGGCAACGTCGTATGAAATGCGCGTCGGCAGGCGCGCAATAGCATGCAGTTGACGTTGCCGCGTCAAAATGAGAACTGCTGCAAAGTACGGACCAAAGTTGACGGCTTACTGTCCATGCTTTACACTTGAGCGCAGTTCACCGGTTGGGAGTGCGTCATGCGAATAACTGTCGACAGATGTGCTGCGGTCATTGTCGATGTTCAGGAACGGCTTCTTCCGCACATGTTCAACCATGCCGAAGTGCTTCACCGGCTCTCGATTCTCATTCGCGGGTTGACCGTGCTGGAGACTCCGCTTCTCCTGACGGAGCAATATCCAAAAGGGCTCGGGCCAACAATGTCCTCCATCCGCAGACTTCTGCCCGCTGTGAAACCGATCGAAAAACTCTCCTTCAGCTGCGCGGATGAGCCTGCGTTCATGGATTCTCTGCAGAATCTCGGACGGGAGGTCGTCATTATCGGCGGTATTGAGAGCCATGTGTGCATCCTGCAGACGTCCATTGACCTGAAAGCCGCCGGTTTCACGCCGATCGTCATTGCCGACGCCATCTCGTCTCGTCGCTCACTCGACTCCGAGGTTGCCATGCAACGCATGCACGCGGAGGGTATCCTTCTTTCGACGGGAGAGTCCATACTCTTTGAGCTGTGCCGCAAGGCGGGAAACGACAGGTTCAAGGCTATTTCGCGCCTGGTAAAATAGGCGGCATCAATCTCAGACGAGGGAGTTGCTATGAAAAAAAATGTCGGCTTCGTCTCATTTCGCATTTCGGGCACCGATGGCGTGTCACTCGAGACAAGCAAATGGGCTGATATCTTTGAGGCGAACGACTGTACCTGCTTCTATCTGGCAGGCGAAGTAGATACCCCGCCGGAACGTTCCATGGTTGTCGAAGAAATGCACTTCAAGCACCCGGAGATTCGGGATATCTATGAGCAGGCATTCGGCAACACGGTGCGGCCACCCGACCTTACACGAAGGCTCCATGAAAACCGCCGACGACTCAAAGAAAAACTCTACGAATTTGTGCGCAGGTTCGACATCGAGCTTCTCATTCCCGAAAACGCACTCACCATACCCCTGAACCTCCCACTTGGAATGGCGCTGACGGAATTCATTTCCGAGACCGGCATCTTTACCATCGCTCACCACCATGATTTCTTCTGGGAGAGAAAGCGATTCCTCGTGAACTGCGTATGGGACGTGCTTAACGCCTGCTATCCTCCACATCTGAACTCTATTCATCATGTGGTTATTAATTCTTCGGGCCAGAACCAGCTTGCGCTGCGCACCGGAGTAGGAGCCACCCTCATACCGAATGTGATGGATTTTGAATCCCCCCCTGCACCACCGGACGATTACGCTTCGGATGTCCGGACCGCGCTCGAGATAGATGATGACGCGTTGCTCGTCCTCCAGCCGACACGTGTTGTGCAACGCAAGGGAATCGAACACGCAATCGAGCTTGTCGCTCGGCTTGAAACCAAGGCCACGCTCGTCATCTCCCATGCCTCGGGGGACGAAGGGTACGAGTATCAGCAACGGGTTCAGCAGTACGCCGATCTCCTGAAGATCGACGCCCGCTTCATCGACCGTATTATCGACGACGCCCGCGGAACAACCGCCGATGGAAACAAGATCTACTCGCTTCAGGATGTCTATCCGTTCGCCGACCTGGTAACCTACCCATCAATTTTCGAAGGCTTCGGAAACGCGTTCCTCGAGGCCGTCTACTTCAAGAAGCCGATCCTGGTGAACAACTACTCGATCTATTCTCATGATATCCGGCCGAAGGGATTCGACGTTATCCTCATGGATGACTTCATTTCCAACGAGACCGTGCGACAGACGAAAGAGGTGTTGTCCGACCCCGATCGAGTCCGTGCAATGGGGGAGACAAACTATGCGCTGGGAAAACGGTACTTTTCCTACGCAGTCCTGAATGCCAAATTGTGGCACATTGTCCGGACATTCTGGGGAGAAACGGATGCCGGTTGCCGCGACTGACAGTTCAGAGATGCTTCAGTAGCTCAGCCAGAGGACCTCGTATGGATCGAGGCCAAAGGATACGCTCGAATTCGACCCTGACCCTTCCGGTGCGGGAAAGACATGGTCTCCAGAGACAATATCCTGAAAATGCCGACCTTCCTCGAGCCCGATGTTCCGCAGCGGCACAACGACTTCGGCGCTCTCGTGCGTCACGTTGTGGAGACAGAGAACACGTTCAGTCTCGCTCTTTCGAATAATCGCAAACACACTCTTGTCGGTGTCGACCACCGTCCATTCGGCAAGCGGGTGAAACGCACTGCAACGCGAACGCGCCATAAGCATATCCCGATATCCGACGAAAACCGCATGCCGCACCGAATCCTCGTCCGCGAGCTCTTCCCGCACCTGGACGTAAGAGAGCTTCTGCCGGTTAATGGAGCGGTTGTGCCCTGTCTGTCGAACCCCCTCGGTCCAGTTTCCGGATCCGATGAGACTGTGAATATAGATTCCGGGAACGCCCGGCATGGCCAGCATGATAGCCTGTGAGGCAAGAAAGATCTGGACTCGCTGGTCGTCAGGCAGCGCCGGATCAGCGACGGCATCGAAATAGTTGATGTTCATCTCGTAGGGAATGGAGCCCGAAGGTGTAGCCTTGTAAGACACGAGCCCCCCGTGGTCCTGAACCTTCTGGATCAGCGACTCTACCTGTGCGTCGGTGAGATATCCGCGAGCGGGAAGCACCCCGACGCCATCATGGGATGCAAGGAAGTTGAAAAACGTGACATCGCCTTCAGGTTTCTCGAGCTCGCGTGCAAATCGCGACAGAGGGGCTGCGTCTCCGGCAGTGAAAGCGTGCATGGTAAGCGGTGGGAGGGCAAACTGGTACACCATCTGCGCTTCATCGCTGCCGTTGCCGAAGTAAGAAACGTTCTCTGCATGGGGCACATTCGTCTCGGTGATGATGATTGCAGACGGCGCAAGTTCGGATAGCACCTCGCGAAACAGCTTCACTACCGCGTGTGTTTTCGGGTGGTGAATGCAGGGGGTACCGAGCTCCTTCCAGAGGTAGGCAACTGCGTCCAGCCGGACAACCTGTACGCCGCGAGAAACATAGAAGAGAAGGACTTCGAGCATCTCGAGATACACGGCAGGTTCGCCAAAGTTCAGATCCACCTGGTCTTCGCTGAATGTGGTCCAGACCAGTTTCTCGCCCGTCGAGGTGGCAAATGATGTAAGCAGCGGAAGGGCACGAGGACGCACGACCGTGGAAACATCGGTGCCCGGCGGAACCGAAATGAAGTAGGATGCGTACGGGCGCTCATTTCGACAGAATGCCTGGAACCACTGATGTCCCTGCGAGCAATGGTTCAGGACAAGGTCTGCCATCAGACGGAATCGGTCGGATATTGCCCGTATTGCATCCCAGCTCCCCAGTTCCGGATCCACCTTCCGGTAGTCGATGATCGAAAATCCGTCGTCCGAGGAATACGGAAAGAATGGAAGGATATGGACGCCAGAAGTGATACCGTCGAGATGCTCGTCCATGAAGTGAGCAAGATAGTCGAGCGGCTTCTTTTCCTCACCATGAAACTGGTCACCGTAGGTAATCACGATGGCGTCCCGTTCCGACAGCGAGAGCGCTCTCTCCTCCCCTGAGCGCGGGGCAGCTTTTTCCCGCCGCTGAACGGTGCTGTTGATCGGCCCCTGCCATTTTTCCATCATGGTAAACGTCGCATCCGCAAGCTCGTCCGCGCGATCCGGACCATAAATGTACGTAAGATACTCTCTAATCTTCTCTGACCTGTTCATCCCTTTATCATACCCCGCTGCACAGAATGCGCACAACCATTATTTGTCCCCCGCTTGCACAACGCTGCTATCACTCCGTAGAATGGACCATCGAGACAGAGGTGCCTCCATGAAGCTCGTCATCCTCCATTATCACCTCCTGCCCGGAGGAGTTACCGGCGTCATTGTGGATGCAACCCGGGCAATTCTCCAGAATCTTCCGCAAATTGATCAGATAACAATAGCGTGCGGAAGACAGGATAACAGTGAGGCGGTACGCGGACTCATAGTCTCCGGCCAGGATACTGCGAACATTCGTGCCCGGTTAGCAATAGAAATTGTGCCGGAGTTCGACTACACCGAACATGGCGGAAGCAGCTCACACGACGATATTTTCAGGGTGATATCTGACCGTTACTGCGATGCGGAGAGTCTCCTGTGGATCCATAATTTCCAGCTGGGAAAGAATCCCGCCTTCACTCGCGCCGTCGTCGACATTGCATTGCGACGGAAAAACCAACGAATGATCCTTCAAATTCATGACTTCCCCGAATGCGCGCGGTATGAAAACCTGTTCCGTCTGGACAACGAGATCAGTGGCACGATCTATCCATCCACGGAGAATGTACGGTACGCCGTCATCAACGCACGGGACAGGGACCTACTGGCTCGCTCAGGGATACCCAGCGAGCAGGTTTTTCTCGTTGAAAATCCCGTAGCTTTCTCAAATCCGGTCCCGACAGTGGTATCCGGTTCTCCGGGAGACAAAAAGAGTTCCGTTCGAAACCGACTCTTCACACGGTTTGAATCGAAATTTCCGGCCATTTACCGGGACCATCCAATCCTGGTCTACCCTATCCGGACAATACGAAGAAAAAACGTTCTCGAGGCGGGGTTCCTTGCTGCGGGGAGTCCGATACTTCCAAATCTTCTGGTTACCCTTCCGGGCGTTTCGCTCCAGGAGCGCGGATATTCGGATCTCGTCGCCCAGACGTTTGCCGAAGGCCTGATTCCAGGAATGTGGGGAATCGGCAGAGAGGTAGACGCGCTCGGACTCTCATTCAGGGATCTGGTGGACGCATCGGACATGGTCGTTTCTTCTTCTGTCCAGGAGGGTTTCGGCTACCAGTTCATCAGCGCGTTGACCTGGGGAAAACCGCTGCTTGCCCGGTACCTGGACATCCTCGATTCTGTGTTGCCGGTTTTCTCCGGGTTCCCACACGAACTGTATGACTCGCTTCTCGTACCCTTACGGTCGCCGTCCATCCGGTCCCTTCGGGCATATCTCTCCATGCGCTATCAGGAACGGCTTCGCGAAATTGCCGACTTTCTTCCGCCGGATGCCATCGACTCACTCAGCGATGAAATAGGCACAATGCTCGCGCGCGACCTGGTCGATTTCTCATTTCTGCCGGTTCAGGTGCAGTACACGCTGCTCAAGGACCTTCGCGACCCGAAGTACCGAACAGAGATACAATCGTTGAATAACAGCCTGTTCGGCGCACTCTCCCGGCTTCTGCAAGCGCGTCCCGAGGCGCTGACGGGGCGGGTAGAAGGTCGATTCGGCTACGCGGCATTCGCTCGAAACTTCAACAGCGTCATCATGTCATTCGGCGCAACAAGGGGAAGCTCAACTTCCGCGACAAACAACGATACAACCGTTCGGAGGAACCTTGTGCGCGCCTTCGCTCACAAGGAGTATGTGCGATTGCTGTACGTCCCCGTATGACTCGAGCGGAGACCAATTCACGCCCCGGAAAGCGTTGAGATATTGACGATATTACACGTCCATGGGGATTGCGTCGGACTTGCAATGATTCGATAATCGCGGTATAGTTTAATCGTATTCCCGACTGGATTGAACCATCGCCCCTCACTTGAGCAACCCGTGGACCCGGCAGAAGTTGATCCAATCGCAGAGAATCAGTAGTCATCATCAATATATACCAAAATATCCACCACCAGAGAGGAGCTGTATGCCAAACAAGACCATGGTCAATATTGACGGCAACACCGCCGCCGCGTACGTTGCCCACGCAACTAACGAGGTAATCGCGATCTATCCGATTACGCCTTCATCGCCGATGGGAGAGCTCTCTGACCAGTACTCCGCCCAGGGCAGAAAAAATATCTGGGGAACTATTCCTCATGTCGTTGAAATGCAGTCCGAGGCAGGCGCAGCAGGCGCCGTGCACGGCGCCCTGACTACGGGTGCCCTCACCACAACGTTCACCGCGTCTCAGGGGCTGCTGCTCATGATTCCCAACATGTACAAGATCGCCGGAGAGCTCACTCCGACCGTGTTCCATATCGCGGCTCGTGCTGTGGCTGCGCAGGCGCTTTCGATCTTTGGAGACCACACGGATGTCATGGCAACCCGGTCCACTGGTTTTGCCATGCTTTCATCCAACTCCGTGCAGGAGGTAATGGATCTTGCGCTCATTGCGCAGGCGTCCACTCTCGAGGCTCGGATCCCATTCCTCCATTTCTTTGATGGTTTTCGAACCTCCCACGAGGTGCAGAAAGTTGAGGAAGTTCCCTACGACACCATCAAGAAGATGATCAATGATGATATGGTTCGCGCGCATCGGCAACGAGGTCTGAACCCCGAAAATCCGAGCATCCGCGGAACCAGTCAGAATCCTGACGTCTTCTTTGCCGCTCGGGAAACCGTAAACGGCTTCTACGAAAAGACACCCGCCATTGTTCAGAAAGCAATGGACAAGTTTGCAGAGCTGTCAGGCAGAGCGTATCACCTTTTCGACTACTTTGGTGCACCGGATGCCGAACGAGTCGCAATCCTCATGGGTTCAGGCGCCGAGACCATGGAAGAAACCGTTGACTACCTCGTCAGCAAAGGCGAAAAGGTTGGACTGCTGAAGGTGCGGCTGTTCCGGCCGTTCAGCACAGAGGCGTTCATCGGTGCGCTTCCGAAGACTGTCAAGGCCATTGCAGTTCTCGATCGTACCAAAGAGCCGGGCGCCCTTGGTGAACCGCTGTACGAAGACATTCGAACGTCCATCGGAGAGGCAATTTCCGCCGGCAAGGCTCCGTTCAAGGATTATCCCGTTGTCGTCGGCGGCCGGTATGGGCTGGGTTCTAACGAATTCAATCCTGGAATGTGCAAGGCTGTCCTGGACAACCTGAAAGAAAAAACTCCGAAGAACCACTTCACGGTCGGCATAAATGATGATCTTGGCTTCACGAGCATACCGTGGGACGATTCATTCACTGCATTCGACAGCGAGTATCACCGCGCCCTGTTCTATGGCCTTGGTTCTGACGGCACGGTTGGAGCCAACAAGAACTCCATCAAGATCATCGGTGAGGCAACGGAAAACTATGCACAGGGTTACTTTGTGTACGATTCGAAAAAGGCCGGCGCAACGACCGTGAGTCATCTCCGATTCGGCAAGAAGCGTATTCGAAGCACCTACCTCATCCAGCGGGCCAGTTTTCTCGCGTGTCACAAGTACTCGTTCATCGAGAAGCTCGACATGCTGAGTTCCCTCGAGCCGGGCGGGACCTTCCTCCTGTCGGCGCCATTCGGAAAGGATGAAATCTGGGCAGAGTTACCGCTGGAAGTGCAGAAACAGATAATCGACAAGAAAGCGAAGTTCTACGTCATAGACGCAACTCGTATAGCAGAAGACGTCGGCATGAAGAATCGCATTAACGTTGTCATGCAGACGGCGTTCTTCAAGATTTCCGGCGTTCTGCCGGATGAAGAAGCAATCAAGCTCATCAAGGAGTCCATCAAGAAGACCTACGGAAAGAAAGGCCAGGAGGTCGTGGACAAGAATATTGCCGCGGTGGATGCGACAATCGATGCAATTCAGCGTGTCGACTACCCAGGTTCGGCGTCCAGCACCAAGCACATGCTCGAGCCTGTGCCGACGAGTGCGCCGCAGTTCGTTAAGGACGTAATTGGAGAGATCATTGCGGGACGGGGAGCATCGATCCCGGTCAGCAAGCTTCCGAACGATGGGACTTATCCTCTCGGAACGACGAAATACGAAAAACGAAACATTGCGGAAGCCATTCCCGTTTGGGATCCTGAAACCTGCATTCAATGCGGAGACTGCTCGGCAGTTTGTCCTCATGGGGTAATCCGCATCAAGGCGTATGATCCCAAACTCCTCGAGAAGGCTCCCGAGACGTTCAAGAGTGCGGACGCGAAAGGCAAGGAGTTCGCGGGCCTGAAGTACACACTTCAGATCGCCCCTGAAGACTGCACCGGCTGTGTTGCCTGTTTTGAAATCTGTCCGGCCCACAAGCGCGTAAACGGCGAGAAGACCGAGGAACGTGCCCTGAATATGCAACCGCAGCAACCATTGCGCCAGGCTGAAACGAAAAACTGGGATTTTTTCCAGACAATTCCGAATACGGATCCTGCACTCATCAATCGTGCAACGACAAAGGGCAGCCAGATGCTGGAACCGCTGTTCGAGTTCTCCGGCGCATGCGCAGGATGTGGAGAAACCCCTTACGTCAAACTCATGTCGCAGCTCTTCGGCGACCGTGCGGTAATTGCGAACGCCACCGGATGTTCATCCATCTACGGCGGAAACCTGCCGACAACCCCCTACACCACTCGTGCAGACGGGCGTGGCCCGGCATGGTCAAACTCGCTGTTCGAAGATGCAGCGGAGTTTGGTCTGGGAATGAGACTTACAACCGATAAGCTGCATGAGTACGCGCTGGAACTGGTCGACATTGTCCTCGCCCACACGGGAAACGGAGCGAAAGGAATTGATCCTGCCATACTTCAGAAAATCAGGTCAAATCCGCAGTCGACTCCTGAGGAGATCGAACATCAGCGCGCGTGGGTAGGTGCCCTCAAGAAGCAGTGCACGGAAAATTCATTCGACCAGGCCAAGGAACTCCTTTCGGTTGCAGACTTTCTTGTCAAGCGGAGCGTCTGGATTCTTGGCGGCGACGGCTGGGCATACGATATCGGATACGGCGGCCTTGACCATGTTCTTGCGAGCGGACGCAATGTGAACGTTCTTGTAATGGATACCGAAGTCTATTCCAACACCGGCGGACAGATGTCCAAGGCAACCCCGATAGGCGCAATTGCAAAGTTCGCGGCTGGCGGAAAAAACCTCAAGAAGAAAGACCTCGGGATGATGGCCATGAGCTACGGCTATGTCTATGTTGCCCGCATTGCCCTGGGAGCAAATCGCCTCCAGACAATCAAGGCATTCCTTGAAGCCGAAGCGTACGACGGACCTTCACTCATCATTGCGTACTCCCATTGCGTTGCTCACGGAATTGATATGGCGAAGGGCATGGACCAGCAGAAGGCAGCAGTCACCTCAGGTGTGTGGCCGATGTATCGGTTCAATCCTTCGGCCGCCGAAGACGGAAAGAATCCTCTTATCCTGGACTCGAAAGAGCCATCAACCGAAGTGGCTGACTACATCTACAACGAGATACGCTACCGGTCGCTCCGCCAGGCAAAACCAGATCAGGCAGAAAAGTTCCTCGAGCAGGCAAAGGTCAATGTGAAGGATCAGTACAAAATGTACAAGTATCTTTCGGAACGCCCCTACTAGCGGCGTCGATCGGTCGGAGTCCCAGAGAACCGACAAGTAATCGAAAAGGCTGCCTGTGTTATCAGGCAGCCTTCTTTTTTTCCCATTCCTTTCATTGTGAAGGAGTCGGTCGGTCAGCTTGCGGGAGGATTCACGATCTTTTCGAAAAGAGTCGTAACCTGTGCCGCTGCCTTTTCGGCATCATGTTTCGGCACCCGGCAGTCTTTCCAGATTGAATCTTCCAAAAAGCTCTTGAACGACGGGACAAGGCTGTCGCCTGAATAGAAGATATAGGAAAAATTATGCCCGCGAGTCTTGAGGATGGTGAATGAACCGTAGGTCATGACCGGTTCGCGGCCGTACATTATCTTGTCCTGCCGACCCGTGGTAAGGATCTCCATCTCGCTGAATCGGTACGGTGCCTTGTGCATTGCGTCCCGATAGGCGGGTTCTATATGCTTGTTCGAATAGTTTGCAGGTTCAACGATTACGAAAATCTTCCGTCCGTCCGCCTGAAATGTAAGTCCCTCGTCGCTTGCGAAAATGTCTTTCACATTGTTATAGGAAGTTACCTCGAAGCGTGTATACGCCGATGTGTCGTCAAAAAAGGAACTCACGATATATCCCCCCTCGACCGGAAGTTCGTTGTTCCGATAGGCTCCAAACAGGTCCTTCATGACTGCCATCGCTTTCTCCTCTCAATTAGTATTTCGTGGTTGTCGACCGTCCCCGGTGTACTATTCGTTCGAGCGAACAATGTCCCCACCGCACAACTCGCCGCAACATTGCCCGCAGGCATAGATGTTAAGCCCAATATACCACACCTGGGAAAAAAACGAAATGAGTCATTTTCATTTCAATTGATCGCAGGAAGTCCTTCGAGCGGCTTCCCGAATATGAGTTGCACATTAAAAAAGAACACCGTATACTTCCAAATCTGTATGGAAGTGGCCGCGGTGCTCAGGTTCTTTGGCTTGACCTCCCAGTCTTCGATAGCCGATCTGAACTCATCATACAAACGATATCTCCGCCGATACCATCCTGACTTCAACGCGGGCGAGAGGGAGTGGGCTGAGCGTATGACCGAAAAGCTCAATCTGGCCTACGGCGTCGCCCTCGCCCATATCACGGATCAAGAGCAGTCCCGCGCCATCCCGGTAATTGCGGCCTCCGAAAAGGGCGAGAAGAACGAAAGATCGCGCCAAACGGGCTCTTCGGAGCCGAAAGGCCGCGCGAAGTCAAATGCAAAAGCGAATCCGCATGGGAGAGCGTCCGCGGACCGTTTTTTCGGAAACAGCGGTTCTGCCGGTATCTCAACGTCCCAACAGCGGTACGACTTCTTCAATACCTTCTATCAGGCGGTGGACGAGATACTGGAGGGTATCTATATCTACTATCAGTACGGTCTCGAGAACATCCATCTGAGGCATGAGGGAGTGCGTTCTTACCGATTCCGCTCATCGCTTCGCAAGATCACCGACGCCACTGCCGCGCTTGAACAACTTCGGGAATATAAAATGCAGGAGCAGGATTACAAGAATCTCACCGGGTTTATCGAGTTTGCGAATGCGTTTTTGCAGAACATGCGAATAGAAAAGATACATTCACCGTCGGGGCCACGAACGGACACACTCGCATATCAGCACTACTCTCGTGCCGCACTCATGCTTGACCGGGCAATTCGCGATACATTTTTCGAAGAACTTCGGGATACGAACAGATCCGCCGCATCTCCAGAGAACCTTGACCTGTGCACTCGGGAGTTCATGGTAGTTCTGACGGAACACCTGCATAGCAGGTGGATTACCGAAGCAGCAATAAAGGTCTACTTACTCGAAGTCTTTACGCGGCTGATTCAGTCCTCCCGCAATTCATTTTAAAAAAAGAGGCCCTGCTTCAATGCAGGGCCTCCTATCGCCTTTCTTGTGAAAAATCCTACTTGGCGGCTTCCTTCGCTTTGTCGGCAAGGTTCATCTGAGCAATTGCGAGTTTCGCTATTGGAATGCCGTAGGCTGAACAGGAAGTGTAGTTCAATCCTATCTCCCGCACATACGCAATGTTCTCCGGCTCTGCTCCGTGCTCGCCACACAACCCCATTACCAGATCGGGGCGCGTCAGGCGACCGCGCTCGGCCGCAATTCCGATGAGCTCTTTCACCTGTTCACCAAGGACCTTGAACGGGTTTTCCTCCAGGAGGTCGAACTCGTTATAATCGGAAAAGAAGTTGTTAAAATCATCCCGGGAGAGACCGTTTGTCGTCTGGGTCAGGTCATTGGTTCCAAAACTGAAAAACTCTGCATAACGCGCAATTTTGTCGGCCTGCAGTGCCGCAGCCGGCAACTCAATCATCGTTCCAACGCGAAAGTCTATCGGATCGGACTTGTGCTTCTCCCGAACTTCCATTTCGATTTCGCGAATTCCGGTTATCGACTTTCCTTCGATACGTTTCCCGTATCGGATAGTTTTGATCTCGTTCGCCGTCATAACTATCGGAATCATGATCTCCGGATGAACGTCCACCTTCTCTTTTTTCAAGCGATACGCAGCTTCGAAGATTGCGCGCACTTGCATGTTGTAGATCTCGGGAAAGGAAATGGCAATCCGAACTCCACGGTGCCCAAGCATGGGGTTGAACTCTTTGAGTAGATCACAACGGCTGCGAATTTCCGCTTCGGTAATCTTCGGCCACTTTTTCTTTATGAAAGAGATAAACCCATCCATGCTCTCCTTGGTATGCGGCAGAAACTCATGCAATGGCGCATCGAGCAGACGAATCGTTACCGGTAGTCCGGCCATTGTCTTGAGCATTTCGTAAAAATCCGAAACCTGCATCTGCTCAAGCTCAACCAGTGCCTTCTTGCGTTCCTTCTCGTCGTTCGCAATGATCATTGCCCGGAACTTCTGGATCCGCTTTTCATTGAAGAACATGTGCTCGGTTCGACACAGGCCAATGCCTTGAGCCTTGAACAGTCGCGCAAGTTTTGCGTCGGCGGGTTGATCTGCGTTCGCGTGCACGTCGAAGTCCGGAGAGATGTGATCCTGGATGATATCCAGCAATTCTATGAGTCCGCTGCCCTCCGGAGATGGCTTTGTAAGACTCGCCTTTCCGAAATAGATGATCGGCGGATCGTAATACGGGACGTTGAGCGTAATGTATTCGCCCTCTTTGACCGTCTTCCGTCCAATGGTCATTGTGTTCTTGGCGAACTTGATGCCCGGATAGACCATCGCAACCTTGCCGAGGCTCCGCGCCACAACGGGGGCGTGAGAGGCGTAGCCTCCCTCACTCGAAATAACGCCCTTGGCAACCTCGATGGCTTTGACATCCTCAGCGAAACTCGAAGGCAGTGCCAGAATGAAGTTCGTGTCTTCATTCACAAGACTTGCCTTCCGATACGCCTTGATGAGTGCGTCCGTGCTGAAATAGACGCGCCCGATGGCCGCGCCAACCGCGCCGGCAATGCCTCCCTCGGCGTTCGAAAAGCTCTTTACCGAGAGCGGATCAAGTGCCGGATGGAGCAATTCGGAAAGTCTCCCTGGTTTAATACGATTAATGACATACGCGTCATCAACCACGCCCTTCTTGCGCAGATCAAGGAGTCCCTTTATCTCTGACTGTGTTGACTTATTTGGCACGGGATTCTGGTCAATAACCCACAGTTTGCCGCTTTCCACCGTGAATCGGATCCGGCGTATCTCAAGGAAATGCTTCTCAAGGTCATCGCCTATTCGCTCGAGATCCTTCCGTATAGACGCCTTGATCTCTCCAATAGGTTTGCCCGGACGTTCGGTTTCATCAAACGCATTGACGAAGAACTCCCCACTTATCTTTCCGTCTCCGGTAATTATATCGCGTGTGTAGTAGCTTCCGAAAAGACCTTCCTGACCGTAGTTTCCGAATACCATTGCCTGGACAAGCAACGACGAATCCATGGAACTCGCAGAGTTCTTGAACAGGGCCTGAAACAGTTTGATTACATACAGCAACTGTTCGAATCCGTCGTTGAACACTGCCTCCGGGAACACCGACCGGTGGTCATTTATGGCCTTTACTACCTGTTCCTTCTTGCGTGCCTTTTTGAGCGTGTCCCCAAACGCACGCAGCGTCTTCCGACGATCGGCAGTTATCTCAGTCTGGGACTCCAGCTCAATGATTTTCCGGATAACATTGCGATATTCGTGATAGGCGAAATTTGCATCCACGAATTTTGCGAATCCGTCGACGGTGTGATCGCACAGTCCGATGTTGTGGATAGTGGAGAAGGTGTTCACCATGTTCAGCATGGGGCTTTCCACCACTTTCACCAGCATGGGGTTTTCGGCGTCGCTGAACACCTTACCCATGATTTTCTCCATCTTGTGCATGGGCTCGGAGAAAAACGTATCCGGTTCGGCTAAGTTCTGACTCAGGTCGTTCACAGTCTCATTTGTCAGCAAAAAACCCGGCGAAATTGGCGCCCCCAAAGACGCAAGCTCCATGACTCGCTTGCCACGGCTGCCGATTGCATCGAGATCCTCTGCATTGTCGAGGAACTCGGTACTGCTGAATGAATAGTACTTCTTCATGTTCATTTCTCCCGATCGCTTAGGTCATTCGTTCCGTTCCAAGCAGGTGCCCGGTGCACATTACACCTTGTGTGCATTGCATCAGGCGAAAAGACAGATGCTCCGGTACGACCGGAGCATCTTTCATTGGGTAGCCTTCTAAAAGAGTTCCAGGGCCCGGTCAACGCCACCCCGAAGAAACGCCTCAAATCGAGGACTTGCCCCTTCAAACAGATAGCGCTGGAGCTTGGAAACATCCCGTATGTTGTCTCCGGCGACACTGAACATAATGGGAGTGCCATGTTTCACCTTGCCCCATTTGAACAGTGCATTTATGTCGTTGATGCGCTCGTTCTCGTACCAGATCAGAACATCGAGCCCTTCGTATTTCGACCGATAACTGTCGATAATCTTTTTCCACGATTCTACATTTCCGTTGTGGAAAAGCTCGTTGGTAACGACAACTGCATAACGGGGAGTAATTCTCCGGTGCGCAGATGGTGCTGCCGCCGGCGTCGGAGATGGAACAGGAGCTGCAGCATCGGTTGCTGCCGGTCGGGAGGCGGGTTGTGGAGTCGAACGGTCCAGAGAGGTCTCGAACGAGGTCCGCTGCTGAACAGGTGCCGGTTTTTGTACTTCCGGTCCTTTGTAGTCCTTCTTTCCACGAACCCGTTGGCCATATAGCAGGTGGATGAAGTCTTCGGCCGCCGATTCCAGTACCTCGCGGCTGACGTCCTGTGCTCCTTCACCAGCATAGACGACAAGTAGTTCGTCCTTGACCAGCGGCAGAACAGCTTCCCAGGCGGAGACGTTTTTCGGGTTGAAGACAAACTCGCCGGCCTGGGGATGATGGTACGTTACCACAAACTGAACGTTGCTCCACTGGCTTATTGTGTCCACGACGGACTGCACTTCACTCACGGTTTGCACAAGATTTTGTGTCGCGAAGACATAACCGAATTTTTCGATAAGAACTGAATTCAGAATTGCACGTACCTGGAACCGTTCAATTTCTCCCTCTTCCAGGGAATCGTTAATGAGATCAGCGAGGTTTTCACCCCCGCTGATCTCTCCTACGTAACGCGTAACAATTTTGAAGTGCCGCAAAGCCCTGTTAAAGCCGGCTTTGCGGGCAAGTACGTTTAATGTATTGTCCATACCTTCGGCTTAAAGTTCTTGAAGATCGTCGGTTTGCGCCTTCTTCCGTGAAGGTGTCACATTCGCCCGACCCTTGATTCCTTCGGATGCCGTTGGCTCTTCGCCCACGCGAACCTGGTATTGTGCCTCGGTTTCTTCGCCGTGACTTTGTCGACCTCTTTCCTCGAGTGCAGTACCAGCGAAACTCTGTCCAATGTCTTCCCGGACGGTTGAGCGGCGGCGCTTGAAGGAGGCGAATGCTGCATCCTGGAATCCTTTCGAAACTCCATGCAGGAACTCGTTCAGAACGTTCGCCATACCGTTGAGGGTGAACTTCTTGCGTTTGATGGAACTGATATCAATATCGAGAATGAGGCCCGGTTGTACGTGGTACGGGTTGATGAGGTAGTCGAACTCTTCAAACTCTCGCTCAAGAAAGCCGATTCTCTGATCGAGGATTACCCGGTTTTGCGGATTCTGGAAACCGAAAATTGTCTGAACCTTGTCCGAAGCTCTGCGAAGCAGTTTCTTATACAGGGCTTTCTCGAAAAGATAGGTCTGGTTCAGTCGTTCAACGTCGGTGTCTTCGGCCTTGATGCGCACGATCTCATTCCATGTCCTCTGGATGTCCTCATACAATGGCTCACCGGTCGCTTCTTTCTGCTTTCGAATAGTTCCACGCACCTGGCGGGCGAGATCGTCGAAGTCGCTAATCTTGAAATTGCCCTTTCCACGTGCATAGACGGCATCAATTACATCGTAGGCGTGAAGAATTTCATTCTTGAACGCTTCCATCTGCTTGTCATATGCCTCGCGTTCGCGTTCGAGCTGTTCCGAGTCATAGTATTTCAGGCGGATCTGGTAGCGTTCGTCCGGAAGACGGGTAACATCGGTGTCTTCGTATTCTCGGATAATCAATTCACGGGCGTTCTTCAGGTTCTCGATGTACTGATAGCCCATCTTGGAAGTGTCGAGGATGGAGGTCAGGGAGTTGATTGCGGTGTTGAATCCGCGGTTTCGGATATTCTCCATATCCACGATCTTCTTCAGGTTTTCACGGATATTCAGAGGATCGAATTCACGCGCATCGATTTCTGCACGGAGTCCTTCGATCTTGTCCATGAGATTCTTTGCAAGGAAGGTGTAGCGCTTGGAACTCTCGTCCTCGGCTTCGTCGTCCGTGTAGTTCGGAACACGCTTCATCTTTTCGAACATCACTTCGCCGTCGCTCAGCTCTTCCCTGCCCTGGTCGACCAGCTCGTCCTGGAATTGTTCGATTTCGCGTTCGATCAATGCAATGATGGTACGAGCAATCTGATCTTTGATCAGGAACTCGACGGTGGACTGATACTGGAATATCGGGCTGATGAGCTCCGAATCCAATATGTTGACCGACAGTTTGACGTTGGTCACGACTTTCGGCTTACTGACGTCATCCTTGAATGCACACTTTATGATTGAATAGGCGTTCTCACCACGGATGAAGGCACCGACGTCTGTCTTCTGGCGAAGCAATGCGTTGGTTTCGTTTTCCAGATCGTTCAGTCCGCGCTGGATATGTCCTTGCAAGTGCCCGTACATGTTGACAATGGACTTTTCTACTTCGCCGGTGTTGAACTTGTCTGCACCACCGATCTGATCCAGCATTTCTGCTATCTCTTTCGGAGTGTAACGTGCCAGAACCTTTGTCTCTTCCTTGTCCACGTAGTTCCGGATCTTCTTGACCATCTCGTCTTCAGTGGTCACGATGTACCGGTTGAACATGTTCTGGAAGTTCTGATTGTAGTAGTTGTACAGCTTCTCTTTCAGACCACCCATGATGTCGAGCTTCTCAAGGACTTCGCTCGGAAGCTTGACTTGAATGTCCTTGAGGATGTTCTCGACTTCTTCCTCAACGATCTGTCGATACTCAAACTTTTGGTCTCGGCCTTCCTGGTTCAGCGAGTTGCGTGAACCTACTGCCGAAGGCTTGCGTGGATGGAATACATTTGGACTTCTCGGAATATCAGCCATGTTAAACTCCTTTATCTCGGAATGTCGGGGCCTCAGTCGGACACGTCACATAAAATATAACACATCCGAAAATAATTGCAATTGCAAAAAGATCCCAATTCTACTCGGACTTCAGTTCACTTATCATTCCCTGTATCATGCGTGTAAAATTCTCGCTAAAGACACCCTCCTCCAGTTTCTGAAGCTTCAAGATCAACTCCGCTCGCTTTTGGTACAAGACTGGCGCGATTCTGTATTCCAGTCCGTATTCCATAAGAAGAACATGGTATTGACGAAGCGCATCTTCCAGTGTAGCACGTATGTAGCCAAGTGCGATACTGCGGATAGAGTCGCCCTGTCTGACTGTGTATCGGCTTCCGTCCGGCATGCGTAAAGTGTTTCCCGACAAAATCCATCCTGGATTCCTCGCAGAGTTGAGCTCTCCGACAGTTACTGTGCCGGCGCCGTTCAGTCCTCCGATCGCCTTCGCCGCACGGAGGATGTCTGCCTCCGTTATTAGAATTCCGTGCACATAAAGCGGTTGATTCGCGACTGGTCCGGACGGAACCAAGCCATTCGTTTGGCCACCGGCGGTGACAGTACCGGGTGCAGTCTGTCCCGTACCACCTGCCTCGGTTGCCTGGGTCCCCTGGCCAACATTCGCCGTCGTCCCACCGGTTCCAGCTTGAGAACCGTTGGCAGCGCTCCCTGACTGCGGGGTGCGTATCGGGGCAGCGCCGGTAGCTGAAGTTCCCTGCGCCGGCCCACCTGCAGAACCCGTTGCAGCGTTCGCTGCAGAACCCGTTGCAGCGTTCGCTGCAGAACCCGTTGCAGCGTTCGCTGCAGA
>CAZKMA010000034.1:43881-49692 GCA_964553615.1 uncultured Spirochaetales bacterium
GTTGCAGCGTTCGCTGCATTTCCGCCTGCCTGAGCCGCACCGGTACCCTGTGCCGGAGCGGTCGTGTTTCCTGTCGAACCATTGGTCGAACCGGGCTGAGTTCCGTTCGAAGTACCGGGAACCGCACTGGATTCGGTCCGAGTGGCCTGGCCGGCGTTCGCATTCGCAACCGGCTGACCGCGCCCCGAACTCCTTCCCGCGCGGAGCAGGAAAAAGATGAGCGCGCCTGCGATTACCACAACGCCTACGGCAGCAGCAACCGGCAGAACCCAGCGCCGGCGACTTTTCGTGGGCCTTCGGACCAGATTCGGCATTCGGGATGTCGACGACACCCGTTCCGAAGCTGGATATGAACTCGGTGCGCTCCCCTTGCTGCCGGTCTGTCGCGGTGAGGTCGATTGTGTTGCCGCTGCAGGAGAAGCCGCGGATTGCGGTACAGTCGAGGCGGCCGAACGTCGCTCCTCGGCCGCTGCCGCAGACTTCTTCAACGCCTCATCCTGAGCCTGACGCTTGTCGGCTCGCTGCTGGTCGTCCGTCGCAGCCTGCGACGGCCCCGGCCCGCGTCGTGTCTGAGGGATGTCAAGCTCGGCGATCAGCGCAAGCAGCCGTTCGCGTTCGTTGGAATACTGGGTACGCTCGGTTGTGCTCTCTTCGACAATCTTTCGGGTAACCACTGCGGCCGTTTCCACCTGATTCAACGTGACGGTTGTTTTTACCGGGCGGTAGAATAGATACATGTCGGTCTTTCCGGCGCACAGGTCACCGACAAAATACTCGGCGGACTCGGAGATGGGCCGAGATGGAAGCAGCTTACCGATGCTCGTGGCAAGCCCGCCCGCCGACCGAACCGGTGCCGTTCCGCCTTCCCCGTTTCGAATCAGACGAAGTGCGGATTCAGCGGTAATCAGAAAATTGCGGAGATAGGGCGGGATTGGCCCTTCTATGTCCCGAAGACGTGTGTCTGCTTGTTTGTGTGAACTTGACTCCTTTCCCTGCGCAAGGTCGTTGATTGCAGCATTGACTGCAACAACGACCTGATTCATCTCCGGTGGAAGGAGCGCCGCATAAAACGGCAGAGCGGATTCGAAGTATCGATGCAAGAGCGTGGGGACATCCGGAACCGTTGCGCGTACTGAGTGGGGGGTTCCCGGCAGAACGGTCGCACGGAGGGTGTTCCTGCCGCGCTGGAGAGTGGTTTCGCCCGTGCTGGGATCGATCGCCAATACAGTATTCTCTTCTGCCGCACTGCGGCCCGGAGAGAGAGACGCTCCGGCAGATCCGGGCTGCATGGTAATATCCAGGGATTTGAACGTGGCGGCGAGAGATTCCCCACTTTTGCGAAGGATCAGATCATCGATTTCACAGGTACCGGACGCAAAGTCGATGACCTTTGCATCCAGCGCCTCCTGCTTCTTGATGGAAAAGAGTTCGGCAGTTGTGGACACCAGCTCGGGATTGGTTGTGACGACTACAACCTGATCCTGTTTCGAACGCTTTCGTTTGAAAAGATCTATGAGGCTTTCGCTCAACGTGTCGGTGTGTACGACATGAAGTTGATCCGGATCTACCCCCGCGCGTGCATATTCGGCGAAAAAGTTCGGTGAAATTGCAGGAGCGATAATGTGGCCATTCTGGAAATAGCACAATCCACCGTCCAGAAGAATGAAGCCAGGTCCGCGGAAGTCTTCAGGGCGATAGCGAAGTTGGTTCTTTATGAACTGGGAGCGGATTCGCTTTGCCCGCTCAATAAAATGTCCGTCCAGACGTTCCCGATCGCGTAGACTGAAGACTTTGGTTCGCCCGAAATAGACGCTCATGTTCCCGTCTGTGTAAAAGTAGACAAATGAGGCGTTCGCCTGTGACTCTTCCTGCCCGGTATACGCGTCGAATGCCTGTACGTGGAGATTGGCCTTGCGTACGAACGATCGGAAATGCTCGACCAGATCCGGATCGCCCAGATACCGGATCTCATCCAGATACATGTCGAATATGTTTGCCGTTTCCAGCGCAGGGTTGCCGGTCAATCGGTCGGTGATAACGATGTTCTGGGTATTTGCGATGATAGTCTGTGGGAGGTCCTGGGTGTTTCCGATGCGCAGGAACGGCTTGTAGTCATTCCCGTTGTCCCCCAGATAGATTATGTAGCACTCGTTGTCCAAACGAAACACACGAGTCTCCGGCCTATCGTAATAATCTTTTATCGTCATGGTCACACCCCAATCATCATCCCGAGTCCGCCCACCGGGCTTCAGTTGCTTCAATTATATTACACGTATCCAAGCAACGCCATCAACTTTTCGTCTACTTTTCATTTTCCACAAAGCGTTTATAATGGAGCAGTATGATTCTGAACGAAAAATCGGCTACCAGGATACTCCCGATTGCCAGCGGAAAGGGCGGCGTGGGTAAGACTTTGGTCTCTTCGAACCTGGCCTTACGGCTCGCAGCGAATGGATTTAATACTGTTGCTGTCGATCTTGACCTCGGAGGATCGAATCTCCATTCGTACCTTGGCCTGAAAAACACGAACATGGGTATCGGAAACATGCTATCCGACACCAAGCTGAAGTTCGAGGAGCTCATCGTCGACACCCCGTATGAGAATCTTCGTTTCATACCGGGGGACGTGCTTGTTTCCGGCGCATCGAACATCCAGCCGGCTCACCGCAGAGAAATTGTGGGTGCAATAGAGAAGATTCGTGCCGACTATGTCGTGGTCGACCTGGGTTCCGGCGCAAATTTCAATGTTGTAGACTTTTTCCTGCTTTCTAACTCCGGGTTTGTTGTTACCGCACCGCAGGCGCCTGCAGTAGTGAATGCATACGGTCTTCTTAAGAACATGACCTTTCGTGCGCTCCAGCAGACTTTTACCGGAAACACAAAGATTTCGTCCTACCTGACGCGGGTACTCAAGGAAAAACGCCCCGGCACGAGCATTTCTGTTCGTGATATCGTGAAGGATATCGAAGAGAAGGATTCCCGCGCAGGCAAGAAAGCGCGACAGACCCTGGACACGCTGCAACCGAAGATCATCGTCAACATGGCACGAACCACGGAAGATCTGGCAATAATTGAGAATCTACGGGATCTCGCTCAGAAAAATCTTCAAGTGAACCTGGAATGTCTGGGATTGATTGCCTTCGATGCACGGGTGAGTGAATCTGTATCCAATCTGGAGCCGTTTACCGAAGCTCATCCCGAATCCGTTGTTTCGCGTCAGATCGAGCGGATTGCGCAGAAAGTGCTTCAGTCCGAGAAATTTCCCTACATGCCTCTGGACCTGGAAGCGTACAAGGACACATACGAACTGACTCAGATCGAAGCGGAAAATGACTTCATGGACATGGAACAGGAGGCCGAAACCGCTTCGGGCGAAGCGAGCCTTGAGACAACCGAGCTCATAGAGCTCATCAGTGAACAGAAGAAGCAAATCCGCGAACTTCGCGGCGCGGTCCGCATGCTGACCTTGCGTCAGCAGTAGCCGTTCTCTCTTCAGCAAAATCTATTTCATTTGCTCTCGTACGCCCCGAAAGATCCGGTGGAGAAACGACATCTGGGACACCTCGGTGTCCGTGTCCGTGTATGAATTCGGGTCAGCAAACCCCCGAATCGCTGCCCGGGTTCCCGCAACAAGAACAAGATCCGTTGGGGCAAATTCGTAGTCGAGATCGGGGAAGGAGTATTCACCGTACGACCCGCGGCGAACAGCCACGATATTCACCTTGTACGCTGATCCGACATTGCTGGACGCAATCGAGTGTCCGGCGAGGGCTTCCGGCACACTGACTTCAGCCATTCCCAGATTCTGGCTGATCGGCGTGAAGCTTCTCATTCCTGACAGCAAGAGAGAGGGTCCAATCCTCTGTGCCGCGTCGAGGCCGGGGAGAACAATCTGATTCACGCCCATAGAGGTCAGCACATCCGCAGACTCATCGGTTTCCGTCTTGGCAATTATCACCGGCACTCCAAGCCTCTTCAGATAGGCCACCACAACAGCAACAATAGCATGATCGGCGCCAAGATCAATGACCGCCGTGTGGGTCCTTTTCTCAATGACATTTCGCAGGGTCTGCTCTCTGCTTACATCTGCGATATACGCCTGGTCCGCGCTATCCTTGTACTGTTCAATGGTTTCGCGCGACCGGTCGATTATGACGACCCGTGCACCTTTGAGCCGTTTGAGCTCGAACAGGAGCTCTCTGTTGAACTGGCCGAGACCGAGAAGCGCCACTGTTTTCATCCGATCAGCACATCTCCTTCCGGATATTCTACGAACCGCTCACGGTAGAGGTTGGTTGCCGGCATGGCAAGGGAAACCAGTCCGACACGCCCGGCAAACATGGTCAGAATGATAACAATCTTACCGAGGACGGTCAGAGTCTGAGTCAGGCCGAGTGACAGCCCGACCGTGCCGAAGGCAGAGAAGGTTTCGAAAATAATCTCGAGAAAGTCGTCGTGGTGGCTTCCTATCACGGTCTCGGTCAGTGTCAGCAGTCCGATTGCGGTCCCGAGAAGAAGCACCGCCTTGATTACGAACGCCATGGCGCGACCCGTCAGCAACGGAGGAATGGTTCGATGGCCCAGGCGGATGGGACGCTGCTCATCTCCGGAACGTAATGCCACCGCAAGCATGAGAAAGAACGTGGTTATTTTCACTCCTCCAGCTGTTGACCCGGGCCCGCCGCCTATGAACATCAACAACATCGATAACACCTTCGAGGGCATCGCCATCCCTGCCTCGTTCACCGTATTGAACCCGGCCGTTCTGGTGGTAACAGACTGGAAAAAAGCCGCAAGCCATCGGTCCCCGGGTGGAAGGCTTCGTAAGGTCGCGGTCTGTTCGAAAAGGTAGAAGATTGCAGCGCCGGCGACGATGAGAATGGATGCCCCAATCAGAGTAATGCGCGAATGTAACGAAAGCCGGTGGCCCCTCTGTGTGAACTTCCGAAGAAGGTCCTGGATCACCACGAATCCAAGACCACCGAAGATAATGAGCCCCATAACCGCACAGAGAACAACCGCGTTTCCGTTGTACGCCATGAGGCTGTTGTCGTAGAGCGAAAACCCGGCATTGCAGAATGCAGAGATAGCGTGGAAGAGCGAAGCAAAAAAAAGATCGTGAGGGTCCGACGCCCTGAACCCCTGCATCAGCACAGCCGTTCCAATTGCCTCGGTTACCAGCGTCAGCAGGACTATGTTCCGCATGATTCGACGCGGGTTGTATTCGATCGATTCGATATAGTATTCGTTGATGATTTTCCGGCTCGAAAACGAAATCCTCGCGTTTGGGCCAGTGAGATAAATGGTGGAAAACGTAACTATCCCGAGGCCACCAACCTGGATAAGAAGCATGATTACAATCTGTCCGAGTCTGGTGAACTGGCTGGTGTTCACGGTTACCAGACCGGTTACGCATACAGCGGATACCGAAGTAAACAACGCGTCTACATAGTGCAGCGGTTGCGCTCCGCGCCACATGTCGGGGAGATATAGGAGCAGAGATCCGAGCAGGATAACGACAATAAAAAAAGAAAACAGGAGCATCTTGCTCGATGAAAGAACGCGCTGCATAACTTATCCTGAGTGCGGAGTATACACGAATGAACAGGTCCGGGGAAGCACGGGTGGACGGGTATCCCGTAACCGCGACGCCACCTCAGGCGGGTGCATGGAGCCAACACGAACCTGGTTCCATACTCGGCTCCTGCCTCCCGTACCTTGAGACTGGCCGAAGAGCGATCCTGAGGAGCGTCCCGCGGGAAACAGAGTCACGCATCAGCGGAGGGCAGGGAGTCGCGTGGTTGAATGGGC
>CAZKMA010000035.1:0-11262 GCA_964553615.1 uncultured Spirochaetales bacterium
GCGGCGTCATCCGCCAATACGGCGGCGTCATCCGCCAATACGGCGACGGGCAGAGCGGCAGCTCCATTCGTGTTCCCGCCTATGCCCTGCGGGATCTACTCAACGGATATCAACACGCTGCGTGATACTTCAGGATTTTCGCACCTGGCGGAATACTGCAAACGCCAGCGCGCTCATTCCCAGGCCCATAATCACATAGAGCAGGAAGCCAACACGCAGGCCGAATGCTTGGGAGACCGTGGCCATGACAAACGGGAAGACGAGCGATCCAACTCCCCCGCCGGCGGCTGCGAATCCGATGGCACGATTCTGTCCCGCGCTGAAATAGTGCCCGAGGATGGTCATGACGAGCGGGTAAATCGCCGAGCACCCGAGGCCGGCAAGAAAGAAACCGAAGCCGACAATAATCGGAGTCCTGAACAGAATCGCACCGGCAAGTGACATGGTCGTAAACAGAGCAAGTCCGGTCAGTACCTTTGCATGCTCGACACCACGAAAGACCATGGGTACCCCAACGCGGCCGATGAGCAGGCCAATCCAGAACACCGACACCATGAATGCTCCGACGGATGCACTCGCGCCAAGGACCGTTACGAAGTACTCGCCGACCCAGTTGGAAGATCCAAGTTCAACCCCAACGTAAACGAGCAGTACCAGAAATGCCAGATAGAACATTGGATGGCGTTCGGGTCGTGCGGTGGCCTTGTCGACGGTCTCGTCATCGGCATTTGCATGGGTAAGCCGATTGAATGGCAACAGCGAGAGAATGACTGCCATGAGCAGGGTAATGAGGCCCAAACCACGATACATGAGCTGCCACCCGAGACCCGCGCGTATGATAAGACCGATAACGAACGGACCTATGACGGCGCCAACCGAGAAGGCGGCGTGCATGATGCTCATGAGGTGACTATCACCCTTGCGCTCCATGCGTACCACGGAATAGTTGATCGTGACCTCAGTCGCGCCCTGTCCGAGACCAATAAGCAGGTTGAGCAGAAAGTTGAGAAGAATGGAGGGTGTTGCGGCGAAAAACATCAGCGCGGTCGCCTGTACGACGAGTCCTCCGCATACCACCGCGCGTGGGCCGAGGCGTTGAAGCAAAACTCCGCTCAGATAGGTGGACAGGAAGTAACCGAGTGCACCGGCCGCAATGACGGCGCCCGCTCCGGTGTATGACCAGGAGAACTCGGCCAGAATCTTCGGTAGAGTTGCCCCTATAATGGTCATCCCTATTCCGAATACGACGAAGTTGCCGAAGAGGCCAACGTAGAGGGAACGATACCGCGGTTCAATGAGGGTCATCTAATGATCTCCGATTGCAGAGAATAGTACGGGAATCTCCCCGCCGTGTACAGGCTCGACGGGAGACATCCAACTGGCCGGATGACTCGGTCCGGCTCTTCAGATGATTGACTATATAGTTATTTTTATATATTATTAGGAACATCATGAAGACCGAAAAAACATCAGAATCGATTCCAAGGAAAATCCTCATAATCGGAGGGGTTGCCGCCGGTGCAACGGCCGCAGCCCGTATTCGGCGACAGGATGAAACCGCTGAAATTACGCTCGTCGAGCGCGGAAAATACGTGTCGTTTGCCAACTGTGGGCTTCCGTACCGGATTTCTGGCGATATCACAAAGCGAAGTTCGCTTTTGCTTCAGACCCCCGAAGGATTCTTTTCCCGATATAGGGTGAAAGTGCTCCTCAATTCGACTGCCACCAGGATTGACCGGAACGCAAAGATGGTTCGCATTTCGGGTCCGAAGGGAGACAGTGACGTTCCCTACGATGCACTGATTCTCGCAATGGGCGGATCACCGATCATCCCAGCGGTGGAACAGATCGAATCGCCGAACGTCTTTCGTCTCTGGACAATACCGGACATGGATGCCATCCACTCCTATATTGAAGAGAAAGCGCCCGAGACCGCGCTGGTCATTGGCGGTGGGTTCATTGGCCTGGAAGCGGCGGAAGCGTTTATCAAGAGAGGCCTGAAAACAACAATTGTCGAATTGTCGGACCATCTCATGCCTCCCGCTGACCGGGACTTCGGCTCATTGATTGCGGATGCATTTGTGGAGGCCGGCGCCACCGTGGTTACCGGGAAGGCGGTCAGGTCCATCCATGCGGAGACTGAGACCGCGCTACTCGACGATGGGTCTACTGTCGGCGCAGGAATTGTACTTGTTGCCGCAGGTGTGCGGCCGAATACCGAACTTGCACGTGCTGCGGGACTCGAGGTCGGGCCAACCGGCGGGCTTGTGGTAGACGAACATCTGCGAACCACCGATCCGTCCATTCTCGCCGCAGGCGACATGGTGGAGGTTGTTCGACGCGTGGATGGCCGCAAGGTTCGTATACCTCTCGCGGGTCCTGCAAACCGACAGGGACGGATTGTCGCAATGAATGCCCTCGGCGAAAGTGTCCGATATGCAGGAGCACTCGGAACGAGTGTCTTCAAGGCCATGGAGGCCACATTTGCCATGACAGGGCTTTCGGAGGCGGCCGCGCTGGCGGCGGGACTGGATGCCGAGGCGGTTTCTGTTCACAAAGGAAGCCATGCATCCTACTTTCCCGGTGCCGAAGAGCTGTCGCTGAAATTGGTCTATGAGCGCCAGACACACCGTCTGCTCGGAGCACAGGCATTCGGAAAAGAGGGTGTAGCAAAAAGGATCGACGTCGCGGCCACGGCACTCGCCGGCAGAATGACACTTGAAGATATTGCCGAACTCGATCTTTCCTACGCACCACCGTATTCCTCTGCAAACGATCCGCTCAACATGGCAGCGTTCGTGGCTCTGAACGATCTTTCCGGATACTCGCCGATAATAAGTCCTGAAGAAGCACTGCGACTCATGAATGAAAATGGCGCAGCAATCCTGGATGTTCGTACCGCAGGTGACTTCATGCGGGGCGCTGTGGCTCAATCCGTCAACATTCCTGTGGACGAGCTGCGCATGAGAATGGAAGAGGTACCGGCGGACAGACCACTGATCGTTGTCTCGAAGGCAGGTTTTGAAGGCCATCTGGCGGTTCGCCAGTTGATACAGAATGGATTCAATGATGTTCGGTCGGTTACCGGAGGAATCACCAGCATGCGTCTCGTTGATCGAAATGCTGGTGAACGCCTTCCGGAAACGGCGAACAGATAACACACGGAAGAGGGAGTGAGAAGAATGACGACCAATCCAATATTGGATAAGATCAAGACCGGGGCTGCGGTAATCGATGTGCGAACGGAAGACGAGTTCATGGATGGACACTATCCGAACGCCATCAACATTCCGGTAAACGAGATCATGGATCGGGCCGACGAGATCGGTACGAAAGACACGCCGATTGTGGTGTACTGTGAAACTGGATCCCGAAGCGCCTACGCGGCGATGATGCTCAAGGTCGAAGGGTTCACCGACGTGTTGAATGCGGGCGGACTCATGGATATGCCGGAAGTGTAATTCCGGCTTTAAGGAACAGTCGCGCCGCTGCATCTGCAGCGGCTTTTTTTCTATTCAGATCCAGCGGTAGCTATGAGCAGGGCACCGGTTGCAGCGACCGCCGCGTTTCGCTTTCTGCGAATTTTCCGTCGCGGGCGAACCCGGAATCCAAACCAGATCTGATAGACTGCCACCACAAGAAGAAGTAGTGCATACCAGCGGAAGAGCGTCTTCATCGAAAATAGCTGATATATCCATCCGCCAAGCGCAGAACCGAGAACCATCCCTGCGGTCAGTATCGCTTCATTCACAGCCGCCCTGCCTGACCGGTCGGTAACACCGGAGATACCATGAAAGAGGCTCGTAGTGTATACGAGTGAAAGCGTAACTCCGGCAAATGGTAGAATAATGACAAAAAACCACGGTTGCTGCCCCACAGGCATCAGGAGACAGACTCCTGCAAGCACAACTTGCGCAATTGCCATTGGGACTGTGCGGAAGTGCCAGAATGTTGCCCGGGCGAACACTCCGAAGGCAAATGTCATTGACAGGGCGCGGGAGACGAGGATGAGTCCGACTACGCCCTCGGAGATGCCGAGTTTATAGTGCGCATAGAGTGGAAATACCGAAAGAAGCACACCAAGGAACAAGTAGGCGGAAAGCAGTCCGATCCATGCAGGAATCCGGTACGGCGTACCACGAGAGGAGCGTACCTGACCGGTGGCCGAAGGCGCCTGGATCGGCGCCGACAGAGGGACAACGACGGATCCCCTCCTTCGGTCCGGCAACAGCGCAAGGGATCCGATTGTTAGCGCCCCGACGGCAACGAGCAGTCCGATTGAAACCAGAAAGGGAAGTACGGCCGTGCTTTCCACAAGGAGACCGGCGGCAAGCGGACTTGCAATATTCCCTATGCTCCAGGAGAGGTTGTACCAGGAGGTAGTTTGCGCGAGCTCGCGTCCTTCGAGCCCGGCGGTGAGCCAGCCCATGAGCGGTGGCCAGAAAAGGGCAACGGAGAATCCAGCGCAGGCATAGAGAAGAAAATCCGCAACCAGCGAACGGCCCTGCAGGAGCCCGCCGACAAGAAGCGCCACGAGTACCGGCGCAACCGCAATCGCCACTCGCGGTCTGACCCGTCCCACAATGGGACGGAGCACCATACACCCGAGCAGATAGGCGCTGTTCCAGACTCCGGCAAACAGACCGATGGTCGCGGTCGATGCACCGAACTGCTTCCTGAGGAAGAACAATGCGGCGAAATTGATGAGACCGATGCTCAGATTGAAAAGAAAAGAGATCGGCAAGACCAGTCCAAGTTTCCCGAAACGTCTCACGACGGATTCGACAGGGCGCGGGAGGTGTTTACTCAAGATGTTGTATGTGACCTCTAAGCCGGTTCCACGGATCGGAAGAATTGCAGAATCCGGTTGCGAATTCAGTACCACTTCCCCGCCCGTGTGTCAAAGGGTAAAGATGGCACTCAAAGGAGATACTTTTCGGCTATCGGGGCGCTCCATCGGAGGCGGCAGACGGTACATTCGGCCGCCTCATCTCGCCCGGCATGGTCCATCGGGGATCGCTTGCAGGAACCGTTTCGGCAATTCTGATCCAACCGGTAGCCCAATGACGACGCACGAAGACTTCGTACCATTCGCCGGATATGTCTACGGGCATCATTGTGGTGCCTGGATCGATTCTCCACAGCATCCGGCTCTCGGCGGACGGTGCCACCCGGACCGCAGCGCCGTCTGTGCCGGCGGACACCCAGGGAAGAGTAAGGGGCCGGAGGTCGGTCACCTCCGAGCGGTTTCGCGAGGCGAAGTAGGTCTTCAGTCCCCGGAGGATAATGGACGCATAGAAATCCGGCCGGGTAGTCATGAGCTCTCGATCGGCGGCGTTAGTAATGAAGCCCATTTCTATGAGTGCCGACGGCGTAAAAGGACTCGCCGCGTGTTCAAATCTGCGGGAGTTGAACGCAAAATACCCTCTCATGTTGACGGTCACGCCGTCGACATCCTCCACCAGATTCGGTTCTGCGCCAAAAGCGGATGAGAGTGCCGCTGCGAGCTTCCGACTCGCCTGGCTCGCACGCCACGCCGGAGCAATCTTCCAACCGGTCCGTTCGGGCCGTGCTCCCCAGTCGGCATGCACCGCAACAAAGGCGTCCGCCCGCAATCCCGGCGGAACGGTTGCCGGCACAAGGATTGGGTCCCAGCCTTCGGCCCGAATCATCGGAATGAGCGCATCTACCACCGCCTTGTTGAGATCCACCTCGCGCACCGATCCGTATTGGGCTCCGGTGCTGGTTCGAAGACGGTAAAGTTCATCCGGAAGCTCACTTACCTGCCAATGCCCCGGTTGAACCGCAACAACCCATGGGCCGCTGAGGGGCTGGATTGCCTCGGGGGAATTGGCGCTTGTATCGGCCTGTCCAGCGGAGTCGGATGCCGACTCGCCGGCCAGAACGTCTGCGCCCGACAATCGCAGCACTATTACCAGGCTCAATGTGAGCCCGACGACAACTGCGATGCTCCCGACCACGAGTCTGCGACGATTTTCCACTTCGAATTACCCTGACCAAAGAGTACTATGCCGATCGTACAGCGTAAACAAAAAAGTTTCGCAGCTGCCGGATGTCCGAGAGCTGCAACTTTTCCCGCGCTTCACCGGTCCTACTCTGTAGAATGAAAACGATGAACTATTTCGAAACGTTCGCCCACATGGGCAAATGCCACGCGCGCCTGCTCACTTCGGACAATCGAACCCACTCTTGCGGAGACGGGACGGAGATCGTGAAAATCCGCTTCCACTCTATCCTTGCAGCAACGGCCGGAACAGAACCGGATATTCGACATGCATCCGGTTCCGCTCCGACAATGAACCGCCTTCTGGCAATCGCGGACGAAGCTGTCACAGAAAATCAACAATTCGACTACTATATTGTCCGCCGGGAGGAACACGCGAAGTCTCGAGGCTCGATTCTCCTCCTCCACGGCTTGAATGAGAAGAGCTGGGACAAGTATCTCCCGTGGGCCAAATTCCTTACCGAACACACGGGGAAAGCCGTCATACTCTTTCCGATTGCCTTCCATATGAACCGCGCTCCGGCAGAGTGGAGCAATCCTCGGTCAATGATGCGGGTAGCAGCAGAAAGGAAAGCGGCATTCCCGGCTATACGGCAAACGTCGTTCGTCAATGCTGCCTTAAGCTCACGGCTCCAGTTCGGGCCGGATCGCTTCCTGCTGTCCGGACTCCAGACCTACGACGATATTGTCCGGTTGGCCGAACAGATTCGGCGCGGCAATCATCCGCTCATCGCTCCCGAATCTCCCATCGATCTGTTCGGCTATTCCATTGGAGCATTTCTCGCCGAGGTCCTTGCAATGGAAAACACCAGGACCCTGTTCGACGCCTCTCGCGTGTTTCTCTTCTGTGGCGGATCAACTCTGGGTGCAATGAGTCCTGTCTCCCGCTACATTATGGACAGCCAGGCAGACGGGGAGCTTTCGGGTTACTACGAGAGCCAGTTTCAGGAACAGGCAACGCGCAGTTCCGCAATTGTCCGACTTGTGGAACGCCTGCAATCCCTGGGCACACTGTTTCTCAGCATGCTCTTCATCGACAGGCTCCGGGACTATCGTGAGAGTCGGCTCTCATTGGTCGGTGATCGGCTGCATGCAATTGCACTCGCAAAAGACCGGGTCGTTCCACCGCCGGCGGTCTCTGCGACCCTCGAAACGGGGATCGGAGTTCGCCGGGTCGAACGCGTTGACTTCCCCTATCCGTACACGCATGAACAGCCTTTCCCGCTTGTTGAACGGTTCCGGACGGAAATAGAACAGTCGTTCGCCGGCATCTTCACAAAGGCTGCGGAAAGTCTCTCGTAGAGTCTCTGGGGGTAATTTCGGTCGATGGATCGACCGGTTGACCGCGGCAGAGCCGACTTCTATGATCGAAATATGAATACCGATGCGTACTGTCTGGTCTTGAGCGGCGGCGGCACAAAAGGCGTCTTCCACATTGGAGCGTGGCGTGCGTTGCGGGAGCTGGAAGTTCCCGTGGAAGCGGTAGTCGGGAACTCCATAGGGGCGATCATTGCGGGGTTCATTGCACAGGGGCTGAATAGAGAGCTCGAAAAAGTCGGGCAAAAGATCGGAATCGACCTCGTCGTAAAGGTTCCAAAGGACCTTCTGCGCGACGGTGACATCCAGGTCAGTCTGCGTCAATGGGATGAGTTCAAGAAGTTTTATCGGGGCGTGGTTAGCCGAAAAGGTCTCGACACAAGCCCCATACGAAACCTCCTGGAAAAACACCTGGATGAGACAAAGCTGCGGAACAGCGGAATCGACCTTGGCGTTGTTGCCTTCAACATTTCCGACATGAAACCGCGCGAGATCTTCCTCGATGCCATGGAACCCGGCAAATTGATCGATTATCTGCTCGCGAGTTCAGCGTTTCCAGGATTTGAACAGCCCAAGATAGCGGGAAAAAAGTACATCGACGGCGGAGTCTACAACAATATTCCCTACGGAATGGCGCGTGAACGAGGATATCGCCGAATCATCGTAATTGATGTCTCCGGGTTGGGGGTCAACCGGCGGCCGGACATCCAGGGTAGCACGACCGTGTATGTGAAGAATTCGATAAAAATGGGAGGCGTTCTCGACTTTGACAAGGATTTCCTCGAAAAGTACACGCTGCTTGGGTATCTCGATACCATGCGCGCGTTCAACCGTTTCCGTGGAGATCTCTATTTCATCAGTCCGGACCATGAGTTCGAGAATACCTTCCAGAAAATCCTGAAGAGCCCGGCGGCAAAATCAATCGTCTCTGAGTTCCGGTCGGATGCGAGCGACGACGAGTTCGACGTCAGTGAAACGATACGGGATCTGCTTCCCGAAGAACATCGCCTGAATCGCGTACTGCTCTACCCGCTTCTCGACTGTGCGGCATCCAATTTCCAGCTTGAACGGATACGCGAGTACTCGGTCTCCGAACTTGTCGATATTATTCGCGAGAGAAGCGCTGAAGACGACCGGAAAATCGCCGACATCGAGACGGATCAGAACGAAAAATCACAATTTATCGGATGGATTGAGGAAATAACGAAGACCGCGCATGACATTTTCGCATTCAAGGAGTCGCCGCACTTCTACTTCCGGCTTATGGACAACGTCCTTGCAGGATCGCTGCCGCGTATGGTCTTGAGAAAATTCCAGAAATATTACCCGAGAGTGCGCGCGGGGGCGCTTATGACCAAACTTCTGACCGTGAGCGAAGATACGGGACCGAACCCTGACACCGCAGGCACGCGGCCGGACTGAGGCGCTTTGCAAGACCGTGAGCACCAGGGTATGCGGCCCGTTATCGACTTACTGGACGTCCTTGTCCTGAACGGTCTTGCGCTTGTCTGCCTTCGCACTTGCCACCGCGGCGTCGCACAGCGCACGAACCTTGTCGGACAACTTGTCAATGACTGCAGCCGAACACTTCAGATCCGCCGAAGTCTTGATGTAAGCCTTCACTTTGGAAGCAATAACCAGCATTTCTTTCTCAGCCATCGTGGGCTCCTTTAAGCGAACAGTTACTGCATATCATATCGACGGCTCACGTTCGCGTCCATCCTTTTGCGAAGAAAGGCGAAATTCCTTGTTTTGGCCGATCGGCCGAAAAATCGGGGTAGAATTAGCGCCGGAAGGCACACCCCCACGTCACCGATTGCACTACTGAAGCTCCGTCAGAAACTCGTCACGAGTCAGCCACAGCTCTTCCATCCGGTACATGTGCCAGTGGTCGTGCATCGCCAAATGCCGCAGCAGTCCGATCGCAGTGTAGGAAAAGTATTCGGGATGGGACCCGTTCCTTTCCCATACGGCCGGGGGAAACGTATCGATAAGTTGGAGAATTCGTCCTCGCCATTCGCGAAAGCTCTTCAGTGCATCCGGGACGGTCTGCGAACGCTGTGCCGGAGCCGCCTCCTCGATCTCAGCAGGTAAATATGGAACAAAGTTCGGGTGTTCCTCGTCGCGGAAATGCTCAAGTCGTTCAAACATCATGGGCTGTACTTCGGCAAGGTGCAGTACATGATCTTCTATAGTCCAGAAGCCGGGACGGCGAACAACGCGGAGCTGACGTTGCGGAATATCCGAAACGAAGCTTGCCAGCATGTCGGGAGCCAGCTCAAGCGACCTGCGAATGGTCGGAAGTGTATCCGGCACGGTGATCTCCTTTATGGACGGTTCCAGAGTAGATCCGTCGGCGGAGCGAGTCAAGCGGCACCGGATGATGGTTCCACCGCGCAGACATCCTATGCTTTCCCGTTATCCTTTTCCCCGGCGCGCCCGATCGTCGAGAAAGGTTCAACGTGGACCGAGACGTGCATGTCGGATCCGTAGTTCCGACGAAGCTCTTTCTCCACCCGATCGGCTATTGAGTGACCATCGGCAACGGAGAGTTTCTCGTCGACCCGGATGTGGATATCCACCGCAATGCTGTTCCCAAGCGCTCGCGTTCTCAGATTATGTGGCTGGCGGACACCCGGAACGGCGGAGACGAGCAGCAGGATCTTCTCCTCCATGTCGCTTCCAAGAGAGGACTCGAGAAGCTCATTCAGCCCTTTCCGCGCAATACTGACTCCCACCTTCAGGACGAAGATGCTCACAACCACTGCTGCAGCCGGATCGAGAAGCCGCCAGTGCTCACCCAGGAATCTGGCACCGGCAATACCGAGCCCTGCGCCAATCGAGGAGAGTGCATCCGAACGGTGATGCCATGCGTTCGCCATCATCGGGTTGCTGTCAAGTCGCTTTGCTTCGAAGAGCGTGTACCGATAGAGAGCTTCCTTGCTGATAATTGATACAATTGCCATAAGAAGGGGGAAGAGACCCGGCTCACCGATTCTTCTGCCATGCGCGAAATCCCAGATATCCCGCGCTCCCGATGCGAAGATTCCGACGCCCACCGCGAGAAGCGCAATTCCGATGATCGTGGTGGCCAGAGTCTCGAACTTTCCGTGGCCATACTTGTGGCCCTCGTCTCGTGGTCGGGCCGCCGCAAACATGCCGAAGATAACCACAATGTCCGTCGCGAAATCGGACAGTGAGTGGACCGCATCCGCGATCATAGCCTGGCTGTGACCGATTATACCCGCAGCAAGCTTCGCAGCGGACAGAAGCAGGTTCACAATCGATCCAATGGCCGTTACCCTTGCGGCCTTTCCGGCACGAGTCACAGCAGCCATCCGTTCCCCCCTCATAATCGGTTCAGCGGCACAAAAAAAAGCCTGTGAGACCACTTCATGGTCCCACAGGCTTTCATTGCGACCTCAGCCGCTCCTGCTGCATTCTGCCCGGTACACCTTCTATCAGGTGACCTGTTCCGATGGTCGTATTGTACACAAATGGACGGATGTGTCAATGGGAGACCGCACCGGATCCGCCCTTCCACCTACACCTGTTTCCAGAAACTCGCCAGCACGAGGTGGAGCGCTGCAAGTCCTCCAAAGAGCGCTCCCAATGCCTTCTGGCCGGCAACGATGAGTGCAGCCGCCCCAACCGCGAACATGAATACTTTAAAAAGAAAAAGCGGGTTCAGAGACAGCCGTTTCGCCGACTTTGGCGCCGCGAAAACACCCCAGGCGGTGGCTGCCGCGGCTGGAAACCCAATTGCTGCGATTATCCGTATGCCAATCGGAGCGAGAACAGAATACCCCGCGAACGCGAGCGCCGCGAGAAGCCCGATCTCCAGGACAAACGCCAGCACCAGATTCATTGTCCTCCACATGGCACCAGAATACAGTTGCTCGATCGAGCCGGCAAGTGCC
>CAZKMA010000035.1:11362-40471 GCA_964553615.1 uncultured Spirochaetales bacterium
GCGGCAAGTGCCGTCGGCAAGTGCCGACGGCGGCTGGGCCGCAGGGGAAATGCTCCTACCGGGTCGACAGTTCAATAACGGCGCCGTTTGATGCTCCCTCTATCGCTTCCCGATACGCCTCGACAAATTTCGCAACTGCGGTCCCGTGAGTCGTGTCCATGCCGAGTTTTTCCAGGGTTTCGGTTGCCCAGGGCGGACTTACTACGTTTATCCGCACACCGCGGGGCATCTCCAGTGCTGCAGCCTTCACAAAAGACTCGAGACCGCCGTTCACCATGCTGACCGCGGCGCTGCCGGGAATAGGATGGTGTGCCAGGACTCCCGTTGTCAGCGTAAAGGAGCCGTTGTCTGCAATATGTCGGATACCTGCGCGGACAAGATTGACCTGCCCCATGAGTTTGTCGGAAAGGCTGCGCGCAAAATCTTCATCGCCAAGCTCGGTGAAGTTCCCGAACGAGGCCGATCCTGCGGCGCACACCAGCGCATCGAACCGGCCAAGCTTTTCAAACAACATCTCAATCGATTTTTTCGACGTGATGTCCACGCGAAGGTCCCCGGAGCTGTGTCCCACCTGCACAACTTCATGCCGGGCACTCAGTGCCTTCCCAATTTCCGTACCAATGAGGCCGGTTGATCCAATCAAGACAATGTTCATATTATTCCTTCCTTCACAACAGCATGAAACCGAGTTTACGCATATGAAAGTACGTGCTGCTGTCTCCACGAGTCAAGAAAACTGCCGGGAGTGGCAATATTGTACGTGACAACACGGGCTCTGCCGGTCTACTCTTGGGTGACCGGAACTGTTGTCAGGAGGCGATTTCATGAGAAAAGTCGGTGTGTTTTACGCGTACTGGACACACGAATGGGAAGCGGACTTCATTCCCTTCGTGAAGAAGGTCAAAGCTCTGGGTTTCGACCAGCTGGAGGTACACGGAGGCGCAATTGCGGAGATGGACGCAGGGTCCCGCAAGAAGCTCCGCGAAGAGGCGAACCAGAACAGTATCAGCCTTTCCTACGGAATCGGTCTGACCCCGGACCACGACGTGTCGTCCCTTGACGAGGCAACGCGAAACCGCGGTCTCCAGTTCATGAAGCGTATGATAGATGCTGTAGCTGAAATGGGTGGCGGCATGATAGGCGGGACGGTCCACAGCTGCTGGCCAAGCACGCTTCCGGCCGGATATGAGAATAAGCAGCCGTTCTGGGATCAGAGCATCCGAAGCATGAAGGAGCTTGCGCCGTTCGCCGCAGATCGCAAAGTAATTCTCAATGTGGAGGTGATTAACCGCTTCGAACAGTTTCTGCTGAACACCTGCGTCGAGGCGGTGAAATACGTGGAAGAGATAGACAACCCCGCATGTCGCATCCTGCTCGACACATTTCACATGAATATCGAGGAGGATTCGATCGGAGGGGCAATCCGCCACGCGGGAAGGTATCTTTCGGCCCTCCATGTCGGCGAGACGAATCGCAAGCTGCCCGGAATGGGCAGGATGCCGTGGGCAGAAGTGAAAAAAGCGCTGGACGACATCAACTTTGACGGTCCCATTGTCATGGAGCCTTTCGTCCTTCCCGGCGGCACCATTGGGCGCAACATTGGCATCTGGCGGGAAATTGTGCCCAATCCTGACCTTGACGGGATGGCCGCTGAGGCGGTCAGGTTTGTCAGAAAAAACCTGCTGTAGCGGCCGATAGGGGGTATCACGATGCGTGTTGATGCGGCGTTTCCGCGGTCGGTCCGGCTGTCGGTCCTGTTGTCGGTTTTACTGCTCCTCGGCTCGTGTGCGTCCACACGCACTGCCAGCTCCATCTCACAGCCGCATTCGGATCCGGGTAAACCGGCTACCAACATGACCGGCGGAATACCGACTTCGGATACCACCTTTGCGGGAAGTCAGCGGAAGATCGTCCGCAGCAGCACCGGGGTACTGTATCTCGCATACGTGAAATCCGTCGCGGGCACAGATCAGGTGTATGTGGCCCGGTCGACCGACGACGGGCAGGCATGGTCGGACTTTCCGCAGATAAGCGCGGGGCCGTCGCGGTCTTCGAACCCGACGATCGTCATAGACTCCCGCAACCATCTCAGGCTCTTCTGGACAAAGCGGGAGTTGGTCTCCGAGGCAGAACGGGTCAAGCTCGAGCACCAGCCAACCCGGATGGTGGATCCGGCCAGCAAGCGGATTCTGAATATGGTTGAACCAGGAAGCGTGAATGCGCCGAGCGTGTCCGACATTGCCGGAGCAATTCCTCCGGGCAAAAAACCGGACAGCCTCCTCGACCCGGCAAACAAATCATGGCAGGATTCGGACGACGAACAGATACGGCAACTCTACACAAGCACATTCGACGGCGTTCGATGGTCGCCGCAGCAGCAGCTGACTCAAGGCGAATACAACGGATTCCCTTCGGCAGCATACGATTCACACGGAGTGCTTCACCTGGTCTGGTATGGATTCGACGGCCGATTCTATCAGGTGGTGTACAGCGAATACCGGAGCAGCCATTGGTCGCAACCGGTTCAGATATCACTCGGATATCCGGACTCGGTGAATCCGTCAATTGCGATAGACGCCCGGGACAACCTGCATGTCGCCTGGTACAAGTACTCTCCGTCAACCAAATCGTATCAGATAAACTATCGGGAGTATTCTGCTCGACAGGCCCGATGGGACTCCCAGAAACAGATATCGGTCGGACTTCACACTGCAATGAATGTTTCAATGGCGATTGACCACGGCGGGACCCTCTATCTCGCCTACGACGGGAAACGGACACAATCCGGTGGTTCGGCAGTGTACCTGCGAACACTGGAAAACGGCGAATGGTCCAGTCAGGAGAGGCTATCTCCTGTGGATCTCGATGCATCCATGCCGTCTCTTGCGGCCGGCGGTCGGGACCGGATCTTCCTGTTCTATCAGGCCGGCAGCGACGGAAGGATCTATCTCAGTACCTGGGCGCATGGCGAAAACCGGTGGACCGTTCCGAAGGCGGTTTCCACCGGACCACGCGACCAGTTTGTGAATGCCAGGTGGAGTTACAACAATTACTACACCGGCGGCGCGAACGCGAGGATAGATTTCGTGTGGACAAGAATGGCGGAAAACCCGGCAAACGCCTTCGGGGCAAACCGAATCCACTACGGGATGGTCGCCGTGCCGTAGGTCCCGCCGGGAGATGGTCAGTTCGGATAAGTCCATGGCCCTTTTCCCGGCGTTTGTACCACTTCCTGACTTCAAATCACCAGTAATCTCAGATAGTTTCGTCATAAAAGCTAAAATAGCTTTATTTTATTCATTAAACATGATATGATGTGTTCATCCTCGACGCCCACGGGAAACTGAGATGGAATTTCTTCATCGAACAGCTGCGTATCTCCTCTTCTTCTGCGCTATTGCGCTGAATCTTCCCGCTGAGCAGAATCCCCATCTCAGATTTGAACCCGTTACCACGGCCGAGGGCCTTTCCAGTTCTTCGGTATCCGGCATCTGTCAGGACCGGACCGGATTTCTCTGGTTTGCCACGCAGGCGGGCCTTGACCGGTACGACGGTCAAGGCATGAAGGTGTACGAGAACCAGCCGTTCGAGAGGAACAGCCTCGTGCACAACCAGATTCAGACAATCTTCGAAGACACCGACGGGACGCTTTGGATAGGAACCTACGGCGGCCTGTCCCACTACTACCCGACCACGGACAGATTCGAGAATTACACACATAACGCGGAGGATCCCGGGAGCCTGAGCAATAATGTCGTTGTCAGTATTGTCCGAGACTCGGCCGGCAATCTCTGGGTAGGAACTCTCGACGGGCTCAATGAACTTGACAGGAAGACCGGGAAGTTCACTATTTTCCCGGGAGACCCGGGAAACCGAAATGCACTGCCCAACCCGGTAATCCGTTCACTCCTGGTAGATAGCAGCGGAACGCTCTGGGTCGGAACATATGGGGGACTCAGCCGCTATGATCCCCATACGAACACTTTCAGGACGTGGACAAACGGTGGACCGGAAGGAATCGATCTCGGGTCAACAAACGTCATGACTATTGCGGAGGATCCGGATACGCCGGCCGTGCTCTGGATCGGAACATGGGGCGGAGGCATCTGTCGATTCGACACGAAGAGCGGGAAATCGGAACTCTTTCCGGTTCCGGACAAGAGGGTATATTCATCGCTCATCGACTCGTACGGAAGACTGTGGATCGGAACCTGGGGTGGCGGGCTTCTCAAGTTTTCCCGGAAGGATCATACCACGGTCCAATACACCACAGGCGCAAGGGACGGCATTCCAAACAATGTTGTATATTCGATTTATCAGGACCGTTCCGGCGTGTTGTGGATCGGCACGAACGGTGGTGGCGTGGTGAAACTCGTTGACTGGCGCAATCAGTACCGCTACTACCGCAACGATCCGTCGAACCCGGAATCTCTGTCACGGGGCAAGATCACCGCAATGCTCACGGATACTGCGGGCAACATCTGGGTTGGTGTCTACAACGCCGGCATTGATCTTCTTGTCCGAAAGACAGGTAAGTTCATCCACTTTCGTCACAATTCCGACACGCCGGGGTCTCTCAGTAACGATATCGTGAATGACATGTTTCAGGATCCGAAAGGGCGGATCTGGGTATGCACAAACGAGGGGTTGAATCTGTTCAATGCCAACAAGGGGACTTTCTCCCAACCATTTGCAGATACGCAGACGCTCCCAATTCGAAATAAGGTCATTGATCGGTATTTTCAGGACAGCCGGGGACTAGTCTGGATAGGAACCTACACCGACGGCCTTTACATGATCGATGCAAAATCGAATCGTACGGTTCATTTCTCCACATCGGCTCCTCCGGACCGAAGACTTACGGACAATTTAGTACGCGAAATCTACGAAGACAGCCGCGGAGCCATCTGGATAGGCACCAACAACGGCCTCAACAGATTTCAGTACAACAAGAAAGAAAAGACCTGGGCCGTCTACCGATACCGTCCGAGCGCTATACGGCACGAGTCAATCAGTGAGGGGAATATCCATGATATCGAGGAGGGATTTGACGGAACCATTTATGTCGCAACGCTCGGCGGCGGTGTCAACATATACGACTACCGAACCAATAGATTCCGATATCTCACAACCTCGGACGGTCTTTCCAGCAACATGGTGAAGGGCATCCTTGAAAGTCGAGGACAATATTACTTTGCAACGCAGAGAGGCATAACGGTCTATCAGCCAACCACCGGAGGATTTCATGTCATCAATGAGAGCTCCGGGCTTCTGAGCAACGAGTCGACCGACGGCTTCATGAAAGCCCCGGACGGCGTCCTCTATTTCGGTTCCACAGCCGGAGTGACCATCATACCGCAATTTGTCACCGTACCAACGGGACCGTCCCCCCCGATTGTCATGACCCACCTATGGATCATGGGGACGGAGGCAAAATTGAATAGCGAGGCGACCCCTGCCGTTCATGAAATTGTTCTGCCATACCGGTACAATAATTTCGCGGCAGAGTTTGCTGTACTCGATTATGCAGATCCGCAGCGAAATCGCATATCCGTACGGATGGACGGTCTGGATAAGCGTGAGCCGGAACCAACCTACCGAACCTACGTCGACTACTCGAGCCTCGCTCCGGGGAACTACACGCTGCGCGTTATCGGCACCGGCAGCCGGGACAACTGGAACATGCGCGGCATATTTCTCCGTGTCCGGGTTCTGGAGCCGTGGTGGAAAACGAATACGGCGTACGTTGCCTATGCCTTCCTGATTCTGCTCATGCTCCTCATCGGCTGGAGACAACTGTCGCTGCGCAGAAACTCGATGCTTCTGAAGGCGGAGGAACACGCGGCGGTAAGACGAGAACTGGAAACCGAGGTTCGGGAGCGCACCGCAGAAATGGACAGAGCGCGAGAAGAAGCCGTGACGGCAACAAAGGCGAAGAGCATTTTTGTAGCGAAGATGAGTCACGAAATTCGCACACCGCTGAACGGAATTTCTGGAATGCTGACACTTCTTTCCCGAACACCATTGAATGGCGAACAGCGCCGTTATGTCGAATATACTCGCGTTGCATCGGAAAGCCTGTTCACAATCGTGAACGATGTCCTGGATTTCGAACGAATTATGGCGGGACGTCTTGTCATCAATCCAGCTCCGTTTTCTCTATTCGAGGTGGTTAACTTCGTGTCCGGCATGTACGGTCCGCAGGCGGCGGACAGCGGCCTTGATCTCCGCCTCGACATGGATCCAATGCTCCCTGAGAGTGTGATCGGAGACAGAAACCGGACTGTGCAGATCCTTACGAATCTGGTGAGCAACGCGCTGAAATACACGGAACGCGGCTTCGTCGCAATTCGAGTGCATTGCGAGGACGGCCAGAAACCCGAAGCAATCGTTGTCTCGGTGGAAGTTGAAGACTCCGGCATCGGCATCCCGGACGAGGAGCTGGAGACGATTTTTGAACCATTTACGCAGTCGGAAAATGGAAAGCGCGCGCAGAGAGGCGGTGTCGGACTCGGACTGCCCATTGTGAAACAATTATGCATGCTCATGGGCGGAGAAATCTCCGTTACCACTGACCATTCCTCCGGCTCACGATTCATTGTAACCCTACCCTTCGAAAGGGTCGTCGCGCCGGTTGCAGAAGTAAACGATGACGCCGAGAAGACACGCGGCGAGGTCGAGAACTCACAAGCTGACTCTCGTGCTCCCGAACCCTCATTGCGTATCCTCGTTGCCGAGGATGAGACAATCAATCAACTGTATGTTGCGGGAGTTCTCAAAGCGCACGGACATGAGGTAACGGTCGTCGAGAATGGGCGTAAAGCCGTAGAACAGCTCAGCTCCGAGCATTTCGATGTCGTACTCATGGATCTTGGCATGCCGGAAGTCGGTGGCCTCGAGGCTACGTCCGAGATCCGAAGGTTGGAGAATGAATCCGGGCGCGAGCGGACTCCCATAATTGCCCTCACCGCATGTGCATACGAGGGCGACATCGATGAATGCTTTCGGGCAGGGATGGACGATTTCGTCTCGAAGCCATTTACCGAATACCTGCTGCTCGAAAAGATCCATCAACACGCGGGAACAGCTAACGCATAGCCAGGTTTCGTATTCGGTCAAGCTCGTCCTCATTCACCGTGTGCCCCATCCCCGGATATACGCGGAGCTCCACGGCCGCACCTCGAGATCCAAGGATAGTCCGGGACTGCTCCAGCCGCTCCAGAGGAATGTGAGGATCGACATCACTGCATCCAAGGAAATAGGGCGTTCCCGATAATGAGGATGAGTAGATTGACTCATCAAGAACGTCGCCGATGAGTCCTCCGCTCAGCGCGTACACACCGCCAAACCTCCGCCCCGAGCGTGCTGCATACTCCAGGCTCAAGCATGCGCCCTGGGAGAATCCCAGCAGATAAACGGCACTCTCCGCGACACCCCTACCATTGAGTTCCACGAGAAGGGAATCGATAAGCTGAAGTGCGCTTCGCAGAAATGGCTCGTTGCGCTCGACTGGTTCCATGAATCCGTAGGGATACCACGTGTGCCCCACCGCCTGTGGAGCAAGAAACGCCGTCGCGTCGAGCTGTAGTTCATCCGCAAGGGTAATCATGCTCTGTGCCGGAGCCCCGCGTCCATGAATCAACAGGAGTACGCGCCTGGCGTCTTCAATCGGGACACCGGCAGTCAGGAGTTGCGCTCCGGAATGAGGCCCGTCAGAACTCGATTCGGACGCGTTCATCATCACTCAACCCCTCCGTTGGTTCGGTACCAGGCTACATGTAAACGGGCAAATGTGTCGACTATATGCCGCGGCTTTCTCCTGAATGTAGAACTCAATCAGGCGAGGCAGTATCACGTTGATCGGATTCTGCTTCGACAAGCCTGTTCATGAGAGCAATCTCATGCGAGAAACGCCGCCACGCCCTCCTCTCAGCTCCGGGAGGAGTCGGAGGGCAGATGTGGCGGCCGTCCGGTGAAGGAAGAATACCGGTTCAGCTCAAGCGCGACAGAGAGTCAAAGTCCGCATCGCTCAGTGAAATGCCTGCGGCTGCGATATTTTCCTCGAGGTGGGCAACGGTTGAAGTTCCCGGAATCGGCAAAATTACCGGTGAGCGCTTCAGAAGCCATGCAAGAGCTATCTGGGCAGGCTTCGCCTCAAGATTCGCGGCAAGCTTCCCGAGAGGGCCATCGTCTTTTGCCAACGCTCCGGTCGCGAGCGGGAACCACGGGATGAATGCAATGCCGTGCGTTTCGCAGTATTCGAGCACCGGCTCGGCATCTCGCTTTGCAAGGTTGTAGAGATTCTGAACCGATACGATTCGCGTAATCTGACTTGCGGCCTTCAGCTCATCCACCGAAACCTCACTCAGACCGATGGAACGAATCTTCCCTTCCTTCTGCAGAAGCGCTAGCTCACCCACCTGGTCCGCCAGAGGAACCTTCGGATCTATGCGATGCAGCTGGAGCAGATCAATCCGCTCGAGTCCGAGGTGGCGCAGACTCAAGTGGACCTGTTGCCGCAGGTACTCCGGACGACCCACCGGACGCCAGTCGTCCGGACCCGAACGCGTTAGCCCCGCCTTTGTCGCAATGACCAGATCATTCCCATATGGGTGAAGCGCCTTCTTGATCAGCTTTTCGGAGACAAATGGCCCGTAGGCGTCCGCAGTGTCTATAAATGTCACCCCGAGCTCGACTGCGCGGCGGAGAACGCGAACAGCCTCATCAGGATTGCTCGGATCTCCCCAGATTCCCGGCCCGGTGAGCTGCATTGCTCCGTACCCGAGCCGGACAACCGGTAGGTCACCCCCGATGGAGAACGACCCGGAAGCCGCGGCGGTAATATTCTGTACAGACATGGAAACCTCCAATTGGTGTTCAGTTGATGTAAGTGCGGTAAAATATAGTAAATCTGCCCGGCGGAGAAAACCGCGATCAGGTTTCAAGAACCGTGTTGACGGCCCGCGGAATACCTCGCGATGCACCGAAAATCGGCCTGAGCCTTACCGCGAAGTCGACTGATTTCTCCGAAAAACGGTACTTTTCCAGCAAATCGGGCCCACAACTGGCGGAACCGAGGCCGCTCATTGCATGGTCTATGTGTACAATTGTCTCGGGACGTTTCTTCGGCCACAACTCGTGTGGATGACGGGAAGATGCGATATCCTCCGGCGCGTAGTGTGAGGCGTTGAAGGAAAACTCGTCCATCCCGACAAAAAGCATGCCGATGCCGGTGTCATCCGTGATCTGGGCCCACTCTGTCCGATAGTGGCTTCCGTTTTCCTGCGGCTTCAGATACTCCTCGTGCATGGTATCAACACGCTGCGTGAAACGGCCTTTCCAGGTGCTGCGATGTTTGTCGACATAACTTTCATGCGGTCCGTAGCCGAAATAATCGGCGATTTCGGCGCCCGCTGCCATTGGAAATCTCAATCCGAATCGCGGGAGGAACGGGAGACCCTCTCGAAAATTGCCCTGGAGGCGAAGTACAATGTCTCCGGTCCCGTACACGGTCCACTGCGCCTCGCCCCGGAAAACCGGGCGGCCGATGTATCCGCCGAGTGAAAACCGGGTATTCAGGATGGCCACGCCGCCACCGACTTCGGCCGTCCGCACCTCGTATGTGTGCATGCGAATTCGATCATACCCCTCCGCCTTCCACTGAACCTCGATGTAGCGATCGTTGTCGGTCGGTGCCCTCCACAGGTCAATGGTCTGCGGGCCGGCGAGGAGCTCCTTTCCCTGGAAGACGGCGCTTCCAAGCATGACGTGCGGAAGATCGAAGGTGTAGACAAAGTCGGCACCGGATAGGCGCATGCCTGCGGCGGTCCTCACGAGCTTCGGAGTCTGCATCTCCTTTCTCCGCAGAACAGTATTCGGTTTTCGGGGGACGGGCAGCTCGAACTGATCGAAACCAACTTCGTGGCCGCGAGAAGCCCAGGGGGTGTCCCGGGCAAGTGTGGAATAGACCTTGAGAAAATACCGTCCTTCGTCTGCCGCAGGGAGAACATATGGCAGAGTAAAAGTTCCCTTCCCGTGGGGCGGGACATCCAGGTCCTGGATCTCGCCGGACTGCACGGTCTGGCCGTCCCGGTCAACTTGCCAGTTCAGTACCAGGTGCGAGAGGGACGAGAAATCGAGTCGGTTCAGTACCTCAATCTTACCTGATGTCAGATCAACGCCACGAACCCTGACCGGGGAAATGACATTCTTGAGCTCGAGCAGCCCCGTATGCGGAGTTCGGTCCGGATAGACCAGACCGTCCATGCAGAAGTTACCGTCGTTTGGCATGTCGCCGAAGTCACCGCCATAAGCGAAGAACCCGACTCCGTCCGGAGTACTGGTCTTGACCGCGTGATCGGTCCATTCCCAGACGAATCCGCCGGCAAGTCGCGGCTCGGCGTAAAACAGATCCCAGTAGTCGTTCAGGTCTCCTGGACCGTTCCCCATTGCATGCGAGTATTCGCACAGAATGAGCGGTCGGGATTCCCGGGCGTCTTTCAGGAATTCATCGGTTATCCATGCAATTGGCGGATACATTCTGCTGTAGACATCGAGAAATGTCGTCTGCGCGACAGGATCTTCGACGGTCGTCAGAACGTCCGGGTGGAAAACCCGCTCGTAGTGAATGAGCCTGCTCCCGTCTCTCTTGCGTGCCCACAACGCCATTGCACGATGGTTCTCGCCGAATCCCGATTCGTTGCCGAGCGACCAGATGATGACGCAGGGGTGATTCTTGTCGGGTTCCACCAGTCGCTCCATCCGGTCGAGAAAGGCTGCGGCGTATGAGGGGTCCTTCGGCAGCATGTTCACATCGCCCGCGTTGGCGGTACCGTGAGACTCGAGATCCGCTTCGTCAATGACGTAGAGGCCGAGCTGGTCGCATAGGTGGAGAAAGCGCGGATCGTCCGGATAGTGAGAAGTTCTGACCGCATTGATGTTGTGCTGCTTCATGAGCAGAAGATCGGACACCATGTGATGGTACGGTACCGCGTGACCGAGCTCGGGATGCGACTCGTGCCGATTGACACCTTTGAGCTTGATGGCTACCCCGTTCAGATAGATCACCGAATCCTTTACTTCGATGCGCCGGAATCCGATGTGAAAAAGGATGACCTCTCCGCCGCACTGCAGATAGAGCCGGTAGAGGACAGGCTGCTCCGCTGACCACAGCTCAGGCGAGGGAACGGTGAAAGCGACACTCCCCTCCCGGTTCACCAGAACCGACTCTTCAGCGATAGGCTCTCCTGCCGAATCCGTCAGCAGAGCACTCACATTTGCCGCCCCGCCTTCCGTGCAAAGAACTTCACAACGTATCCGACCCTCGGACAAATCCGCGTTGAGCGTTGTCCGGGCAAAGACGTCCCGAATATGAACCGGTTCCCGGGAGAGGAGATAGACCTCCCGGAAAATACCCGATAGCCGCCACATGTCCTGATCTTCGAGGTAACTTCCATCACACCACTTCAGAACGAGCACTGCGATGCGATTCTTCCCCGCCTTGAGATACTTCGACACGTTGAACTCGGAGGTAGCATGGCTTACCTGACTGTAACCGACAAAGGTCCCGTTTACCCACACGCAGAAGGCCGAATCGACTCCTTCGAACACCAGCGCGTGCTCACGGTTGCCGGGGTCGGTGAGATGGAAGTCCCGCAGATACAGGCCCGCCGGATTTTCGTTCGGCACGAAGGGCGGGTCGCACGGAAATGGATAGTTGACGTTTGTATAGTGCGGCCGGTCATACCCGTGCATTTGCCAGTTCGCTGGAACCGGAATAGTGTCCCAACCGCTTGCGTCATAGCCTTCCTCATGAAACTGCTCATCGATCTCCTCGACCGAATCGTGATAGCGGAAAAGCCAGGTCCCGGTCAACATAGTCACGGACCGAGCTTCCTCTCGCACTCCGCGGAGAGCCTCCTCGCGGCTCTCGTAGGGAATGTAATATGCCCGCGGTTTCTCGCAGCCAATGTGCAGAGTATTCGGATCTTCCCAGTAGCGCGGGAGAGTCAACATTTGCGAAACCTCCATGTTCAGGTAACAGCCTACTTCGACGATCCGGCGGTGAGTCCGGCTCTCCAGTAACGCTGAAGGAACAGATATGCGAGGGCGAGGGGCAGAATTGAAAGAAGTGCACCCGACACAATGATCGAATACGGCAACCCGCGCCCGCTCTCAGTTGCAGAGTTCCAGACGGTAAGTCCGAGCGTGAGCGGATACAACGCATTCTTGCTGATGATGACAAGCGGGAGAAAGAAGTTGTTCCACATGCCAACAAAGGTAAACAGCCCGACCGTGGCGAGTCCGCCGCGAACAATTGGCAGACCGAGCCGTGCAAATATGTACCAGTCAGTGGCTCCGTCCATATAGCCTGCTTCGATTAGTTCGCTCGGGAAGCCCTGGGTCCAGAATACGCGCATGAGATATATGCCGAATGGATTGAACAGAGATGGAAGAATGACTCCCCAGTAGGTATTGATAAGGTGGAGATCGTGCATAAGAAGGTAGATCGGAAGTACCAGCGCGGTAAAGGGAACGGTAATGGTTCCCAGAACCACTGCAAACCAGAATCCACGAAGGGGAAAGCGAAACTTTGCAAACGCATATCCGGTCATTGCCGATACCAGGGTGGCACCAATGCCCACCGCGCAGCCGTAGATAACGGAATTGAGGAACCAGCGTGGAAAGATGGCATTCTCGGCCGAAAACAACCGGGAAAGGTTGCCAACAATCTGCAGGGGAAAGATCGGCTGCAACCCGTACGTGCTGAAGAGTTGCGAGTCACTCTTGGTACTTGCAACGACAACCCAGTAGAGCGGAAGAAGAAAGAATATCAGCGCAAGAATCATGCCGGTAAGCGACAGGACGATTGCGAGCGTACCGCCAAAACTCCTGCCGGTCTTCAGTTCATTCACGAAACGACCCGATGTTCGCACGCCCATAGTATCCTACACCTCCTCGAGCCGGTTGTAGCGGATGAACAGGAACGATACGGCAAAAGTTATCACCGCCAGAACTATTGCCATGGCTCCTGCATAGTTGAAGCTGCCGTAACTGAATGCGGTTGTGTAGATATACATGTTCGGCGTCAGATGCGGAGAAACGAAGGTGAGCGACTGAAGCACGAACGGTTCATTGAAGATCTGGGATGTCCCAATGATGGTAAAGATCAATGCAAGAATAATTGACGGAAGAAGCAATGGCAACTTGATATACCAGATCACCTGCATCTTCCCGGCACCGTCGACCTCTGCCGCATCGTATAGTTCCGGGGCGATGGACTGTAACGCAGTGTACATAATGATCATGTTGTAACCGGTCCACTCCCAGGTAACGATGATACCGATGGTCAGAAGCAGATGGGTCGATTCAAGAAAATTGAACGGAAGTCCAATGGCCACAAGAGCTGAGTTGAACGGGCTGAGCTTCTTTGAAAACATGAATCCCCACATGAGGCCCGCAACGACGGTGGAGACGGTGAACGGGAGATAGTAGACGAGCCGAAAGGTGTTGCGCAGCGGATTCTTGCGCCTGTCGACATAGACCGCAAAGATAACGGCCAACGCAAGCATGATAGGTGCCTGGATGATAAAGAACTTTCCTATATTTCCGAGCGAGGAAAAAAACTGCCCGTCCTGAAATACATGGACAAAGTTCTGCAGCCCTACAAAAATCTGGACAAACAGTCCTCGCCGCACAAACAGGCTCAGGTATCCTGTGTAGAAAAGCGGGGCCACGTAGAATAGCCCGAAAAGTACAAAAAAAGGAATGAGAAAAAGGTAACCGGTGACCGCCCGGCGTCGATCCACTTTCATACACTTGCCCCCCGTGCCAATCCTTCTGGTCCGATAAAACGAAGGAACCGACGCCTCTGAAGGGGCGCCGGTTCCGTAGGGATCTGGAACAAGAAACCCGGACTACGGGTTGACCTTGTATCCCTGCTGCTGAGCCTGCTTGATAACGGTCTGCTGCGCGTTGTCGAGTCCGGTGTCAATCGATGCTTTCCCGGCGGTCGCATCGTTTATTGCCTGGCCAAGCGCAGTCATGGTGAGGTTGTACCACGGCGCCCACGGGAAGTTTACATCCACCGCCTTTGATGCCTCGGTAAAAACCTTTGCAAGGTCCTGGCCACCAAAATACTTTCCGGTGCTCGTATCCGTGTTGTGCAGCACCTTTGTCTGCAGTCCGGCGAGTGCGGCCGGAAACAGTCCGCCGTTCAGCCAGTTCAGGTCAGTCGCGGTGGTATTTGAGTTCAGCCAGATTGAGAACACCGCAGCGGCCAGCGGATTCTTCGCCTGTATGGTTACCGCGTCCGTCGATCCACCCCAGTTACCCGTCGTAAACTTTGAAACGTCCGGCCACTGTGGCATCGGTGCAACCCGCCACTGACCGGCAGATTGTGGTCCGAGGTTATTCGCATACAGGAGTGGCGACCAGGCAGCCACAATCGCTGAGGCGATCTCTCCTGAACCGAGCGCCTTGTACCAGTCGCTCGTCCAGGTAGTTACCGTTCCGACCTCACCATTCTTGATGAGATTCATCCAGAAGTTGGCTACCTTCTTGACCTTGGGGCCGTTCAGGGTCTGAGTCCAGGTATCCCCGTTCAGATTCCAGATGCGTCCGCCATCGCCCCATACAAGCCCGAGGAGGTAGGAGCCGTTCCCGGATCCGACGCCGTCAAAGTTTGTCATGAACACCTTGCCATTCGTGGCATCATGCAGCTTCTTCGCATCGGCGGCAAACTCTTTCCAGGTAGTCGGTACTTTCAGTCCGTATTTGTCGTAGATGTCCTTTCGGTACGCGAATGCGAGTGGACCCGTATCCTGCGGAATAGCGTAGACCGAATTGCCTCGGGAAACCTGCCCCCAGGTCCACGGTACGAACTTGTCCTTGATCTGTCCAACACCAAGTTTCGACAGGTCAACTACTCCACCGGAATTGATGAAGGTCGGCAGTGCCTGAAACTCGATCTGGGCCACGTCGGGAGCTCCCGAACCCGCCTGCAGCGCGGTTATGAGCTTGTTGTACTCCGCGGTTCCGTTTCCAACGTTGTCCCATTTGATCTTGATGTTGGGATAGGCTTTTTCAAACTCGGCAATTGCCTTGTCAATGCCAGGAACCCATGACCAGAACGAAAGCGTTACCTCCGGTCCGTTGTATACCGGCATGCCCTGTGCATCCAGCTTGATCTGTGGCCCGCCTGCGGCGGCGCCAGCTTCCTTTGAACCGCCTGCCCAGGCAAACGCAACGGCAAGCGCTATCATTACAAACACAATTGTCAGACGACGCATCATCGTGAAAGTACCTCCTGTCTTGTGAGAATACGTTTTCTCAAACCTATCATCAGCGAAAGGAGGTGTCAAGTTTTTCGAGTAATTTAGACCATGCAGGGGGCGCTTGGTACGCCTGATAGTCCATTCGGCCTACTTTTCTGGAGCAACGGACACCGAGGGTGAGAGAACGTTTTCTCAAGAAAATCCGCGACGTACCGATTCGCGAATAATCAGCTCCGTATGAAGCTGAGCCGAGTACCGGTGCTCATTCGGATCATCGAGCATGTCGAACAGCATCTTGGCCGCGATTTGCCCCTGCTTCAAGGTGGGGATGGCAACGGTGGTAAGCGGCGGATTTGCGTACTTCGCGATGTCCGTGTTGTCGAACCCGACAACCGAAAGGTCATTCGGAACGCTCAATCCGACGGTGCGGGCTCCGGCGACTGCTCCTATGGCGACCAGATCATTCAGCGCCACAATGGCCGTTATTCCGACGTCGCGGGCGACAAGTTCCCGGATTCCCGAGAACCCGCCTCCATATTTGTCCTGATTTCTCACCGTGGAAACAATGAACCGATTCGGATCCTCAATTCCGTGTGTTTCCGCATACGCCCGAAAAGCGCGCTCCCGTTCGTCCATTGCACTGGTGATGGTATTCCCATCAATAACTCCGACGCGCTCATGCCCCATTTCACGAAGATAATCGAGGACTTCGATCATGGCACCGTAGACATCTATCCGGACGGAGCTCTCCTCGATGCTGAAGGAGGCCGGCGCATTCGTCTGCACAAAGGGAATGCCCGCCTGTATGAGCTTGTCTTTGGACTCCTGTGTGTAGAAGGCGTCTATGACCACACCATCCGCGCCGCGGTTCAGAATTGACTGAATCGCTGCATGAACGTCGGTCGCCTCGTGGATGAGAGTAACATAACCACGTTCTGCTGCCACCGAATGAATGCCGCGATAGGTTTCGGTGTAGTACGGATTTGAGATTTCGGGAATCACAAAGACAATGAGATGGGACCGACTCGTCTTGAGCGTTCGTGCGGCAAGGTTCGGTCGGTATCCGAGATCCTGCACCGCCTGAAGCACCCGCTCCCGCATGGCCGGATTGACTGTTGAGTGATCGTTGAGCACCCGGGAAACGGTGGAAAGTGAAACTCCTGCCCGATGACTCACGTCGCGGATGGTTACGGTTCGCCTCATACTCCTGTCTTCTCTCCGAAACCGGGCTGGCTGCACACTACTGGGAGGACAGGATGGTGTCAAGCGCGCTTCCGCATCTTCCAGAGCAGATTGGCCAGCTCTTCGAGCGCTGCCGGGTGTCCATCGCCGTCGCGAAAAGTAACGCACGCATCGAATGCGCCATCCTCAAGAACCACTGTGGTCTCCACGGCGTCGGGATAGGCGGCCCCCGAAAAGTGCGCCGGGAGATGAGGCAGGTCTGCCGCCTCGATCAGTTGCAGGACTGCGGACTGTTCATCACTATTGAGCAGTTGAACATCGATCGCGACCGGAGGCCGTCGTATCGGTCCCGCTACTCCACCCGATCTTTCGAGGCGTATGCGCATATCTACAGCCCCACCGACAACCAGGCGTGGTCTACCGCCCGGACTGAGGTTGAACCGAAGCGGACTGCCAATTCACGCGTGGCCGCCGCAAGGTCTGCAAACCGGGCCGCCGACGATAGACGGGTGGTCAGCGCCTCGTACCAGATCCTGCCGGCAATCTCCCATGCATGTCCACCAATAGCGGTGGCGGCAAGGTAGAATGCGTGATTGGGAATTCCGGAATTGATGTGAACGCCGCCGTTGTCCCCCGAGCCATAATGGTAGTCCGACATGTGCGAAGGCTGCGGATCTGTACCGATCGTGCCCGGATCGTCGTATGCCGTCCCGGGAGCCTTCATAGAACGCAGTGCCCGACGATTGACCCCGTCCTTCGGAACAAGAATCCCTTCGCCGATAAGCCAATCGGCCTCCTGCGCAGACTGTCTCATCTGGTACTGTTTCACCAGTGTCCCGAATACGTCTGACATCGATTCGTTGATTGCCCCCGGCTGATCGTGATACTCCAGGCGCGCGGTGAACTGCGTTACCCCGTGGGTCAGTTCATGCGCTACCACGTCCAGACAGCAGGTGAACCGCAGGAAAATATCGCCATCCCCGTCGCCGTAGACCATCTGTTGACCGTTCCAGAACGCGTTGTCGTAGTCGCTCCCGTAGTGGACTGTGGAATCGAGCCGCATTCCCTGTCCGTCTACGGAGTTTCGCGCAAGAACATCGAGATAGAAATCGTACGTGTAGCCCGAATAGTCGTATGCCTCATTCACCGCACGATCATCCGTCGGACGCTGTTCCTCGGATCTGACAAGCACTCCGGGGAGGGCGGTACCGTGTCCAGCATCATAGATTGTACGCCGTTTCGTGCCAGTCGCGAGCCCGCCGAACGCGTACTGTCCCATTCCAATTCGCACGCCGCGCAACTGGCCCTGTTGATAGAGATTCCGCAGCGCGCGTTGACGGAGCTCCGGCTCAGAAGAATTGTCGACGATGTATTCGAGAATATGCGGCGGGACAATGAAACATCTGTTCACTGTGCCGCGCAGAGTCGTACCCATGACGTCCCCCGCCCCGGATTGATCACCGGGTCACGTACAGAAGTATACCCCCCCGTCAGTGACCACACAATTGCTTCAACCGGCGAGAGCAGGGAGGCGGCCGACGCCGCGTGGACTGACTGCATAGTCCTCCGGTAGCTGGATTCCTGGACGCACATCCCGGACGCAGAGTCTTCCCATGACAGGGAAATGACTGTATTCTGACCGGAATTATCAAGAAATGCAAAAAAGAGGCAAGCTATGCGGAGTACACTACTTCTTCTGGGTCTCGGGCTGTTTTCTGTCCTTTGCAGTCCGGCACGGGCCGAGGCTCTCCAACCGGTACGGGTTATCGTCTTTCCCGGTGGATTCAACTGGCCAATCTGGACAGCACAACAGGAAGGCTTCTTCAAGGACGAAGGGATCCAGGTGAAGGTGACACCAACTCCGTCTTCGGTGTACCAGCTTACGAACCTGATTTCGGGGAAGTTCGACATCGCCATGACCGCGTTCGACAATATTGTTGCGTACGACACGGGCGCCGGCGAGGCCAGGGTTCAGGGCAATCCTGACCTGTTTGCGTTCATGGGTGGAGATGACGGTTTCCTGAGCCTGGTCGTGCCTGACTCCATTCACTCCTACGCCGATCTTCGGGGACAAAAACTCGCGGTAGACGCGCTGACTACCGGGTACGCGTTTGTTCTCCGCCGCATGCTTGCCGATCACGGCCTCAAGGAAGGGGACTATAAACTGGTCAGCGCGGGCGGTGTGCTCGAACGATGGAAAGCAATGCTCAAGAAGGAGTATGCGGGAACGCTTCTTGTCACTCCCTTCGACATTCTTGGGCGGACAAAAGGTCTGCATCCACTCGGCTACGCAATCAACGACCTTGGGCACTATCAGGGAGTAGTGGGTGCAGCACGCAGGACCTGGGCACGCAGCCATTCACATGAGCTCGTCGGGTATATCCGGGCGTACAGGAAGGCTCTCAACTGGCTATATGATCGCTCCCATCGAACCCGCGCGTTGAAAGTCCTCGAAGCACACATCCCCGGTATGACGCCCGGGCTGGCTGCGAAGACCTACAATGTGCTCCTTGGATCGACCGGAGGCTTCACACCGGATGCCGCACTGAGCACTGCAGGTATCAAGACCGTACTCGATCTCCGGAAACAATACGGGACAATGAACGGAGTGGAGAGTGACAGATCGAAGTACACGGACCTCACCTATTATGACCAGGCAGAAAAGTGAGGCAGAACCGACCGGGCCGGTAGGTGCATCAGAAACTTCCAGATCTTCTGCACCCTAGGCGATGAGCCGGGCGACGAAATAGGCGGCAGAAGCGGCGGCAGCACCAATGAGGACAGTCTTGATGGTGCCGGACAGAACGGGTGAGCCGGTCAATCGGCACTTGACTGCTCCGAAGAGGGCGAGAGCCGCAATCGTGATTACGATCGAGAGGACAAGCGCCCCGTAGACCTGCGGGATGAACATGTACGGGGACAGCGGGATGATCCCGCCAAGGATGTATGAAATTGCGATGGTGAAGGCACTGGCGATGGCCCGGCGGGGATCCGGTTCCTCGAGTCCCAGTTCAAAGCGCATCATGAATTCAGTCCATTTGCCGTGATCCCGGCGAAGGGCGTGTATCAACGGTTGCGCATCTTCCCGCGAAACACCGTACTCCTTCAGGATTATTTCGACTTCCCATTCTTCTTCTTCCGGGACCTCTTCGATTTCGCGTTCTTCACGTCTCCGTTCCGATCTGTAGTGCTCGGCATCGCTGCGACCTGCAAGGTACCCGCCGAGGCCCATGGCGATTGATCCGGCTACGATCTCTGCCACGCCGGCGATAACGATGACCGCCGTAGAGCCGACCGCACCGGCAAGGCCTGCCGCGAGCGCGAACGGAACCGTAAGGCCATCGGCCAGACCAATGACCGCGTCGCGTACAATTTCACTGGAGGTGAAGTGGGATTCGCGGTGCACCAGGTTTTTCATGGTATCGTCGAAACCTCCTGCGCAAGACTACCCATCCGACGGCACTGTACATTGACCCGTCGAGATATCGGGCCGCTCGCGGTGCTGTTCATAATCCCCTTCCATTCAGGAAGGAATGCACATGCGCCTGAGGATCCGGAACAGGGACCGGTTGATCCATGCCGGCACGCCGAAACATCTGACCGATCATTATTGGCCCAATGAGCGCACTGACCGTAGCGATAGGGGATTCGTTCCTGAGCAGCCCGTCATCCTGATATTTCCTGATTATCTGGATGATCCCCTGGAGATTGTTCCACGGGGTGTCCAGCGATCCGCGCAGGTCCGGGTTACGCGGCAGCTCAATCAGGAGAATCGGTACGATGTTACCATATAAGTCGTTTGTCTCAACGTAGGCTTCCACAATTTTCAACAGATCGGCCTCGAGTTCGCCCGAGAAGACGACCTTGTTCAACGGCGTATCTGAAAGATAGAATTCCACAGCCTTTGCGAACAGGCCCGCCTTGTTTCGGTATTTCCGAAAGAGGGTAACTTCGTTCACCCCTGCAATATCGGCTATTTCTCTGGTAGTCGCGCCATCGTAGCCACGCACCATCAACTCATTGATTGCCGCGTTGAATATTCGTCTTTCATCGATTAGTTTCGGCATTTCTGTACCCTGTTCTGTGATCATACCATAAGCAAGTATTGACTTACAATAAGAGGTGTGTTATGAAGTATTGCAAGTAATGAGTTGCAAAAGGAGTGCGCGATGAAGCCCATCCCCGGCAACACGGTATCTCAGGCGGGGCGCACTGTCCCCACTCATCAGAATCTCACTCCCAACGAGAAAGCCATAATCGACGGAATACGCGTACCCATACTCAAAAACCTGGTCATTGCCGTCTGGCGAATGAAGCTTCGCCTTCAGTTTACCGGCTGGCTGCAGTACATGATGCCCGCGCTCTTCGCGCTTCTGTTCCTGCTGGTCGCAGGGGTTGCCGGCCTGCTTGGAGGCAGACCGGTGGCCATTGCACTGATGATTGCCGCGGCGCTTTCGTTGATCATGTTCGCGTTTGACCTGGTCACGGTAAAGTTCCGCGTCCAGCCTCGAGAGCACCTCCCCGAGCGCAACGATGCTCTCGGAGTCTTTGATCTGATGCGGGAACGACGCTCGTGCCGCTCTTACCAGATCAGAAAGCTGACAACCGCAGACCGTGATGAGCTCATGCGGTATGTGGAGCTCCATAGTGCCGAGCCGAACCTTGGCGAATCTCCGGTTCGTTTTGAATATGTTTCTGCACCCATCACGGTCTGGCCTGCGGTAAACGCAACAGAATTCCTGGTTGCAATTGCACCTGTCGAATATGACCGGCTCGCCGTCATCGACGTGGGGCACAGCCTGCAGAAAATCGTCATGAAAGCGACACGCATGGGACTGGGAACCTGTTGGATCGGACCCGGCGCGGATCAGAGGAGCATCATACGTCACCTGGGGGAGCGATTCGACCCCCTGAAGGACCATATCATATGCGTATGCGCGGTTGGCTACCGGTCGCCGTTCATGCCTCTTTTCATACGCGTCTTCAATTCACAGATGCACCGGCGACTCCCACTCTCCTCGCTCTTTTTTGCGAATCCGGAATTGACGGAGCCCCTGAACCTTCAGGCGTCGCCCTACGCGCGACTCGGACGCACCTATGAGATCTGTCAATGGGCGCCTTCGTCCTACAACGGTCAGACGACCCGATGCGTAGCGGTGGCGAAGGAGACCGGAGATGGCGATGGCACCAGGTTGGCGAGGTTTGATTTCTACGCGACTACCGAGTCACGTTACTACGCCCCGGTAGCAGTCGGCATCTGGTGCGCAAATTGGGAAATGGGATGCGAAGCATTGGGCATTTCGGGTCACTTTGCCGTTCTGTCCGATGGGAGGAGAGATATTCACGATGATGAAGACCAGCATCATTTGCCCCGGTATGATATCAGCTGGGTAGTAGACGATAGTCTGTAAAGACGCTGAGTGAGGAGGAGCAGGAACGCGCCTGACGCGTGAGTACACGGCCGCCTGCCCAATCCCCCCCGAATCGACTCCGGCCGATTCGGTGTCATAACCGACGGAACCAGATGCCCTGCGTCGCAGTTGAGAGTTACTCTACCATTCGTACGCGCATGGCTATGAAGGGCCGCCCGGGCAACTCAATCGGCGTCTGCCCTTCGAAGGTCTCATCAAGGGTTTCGATCGTCATATTCCACGTGTCAATGAGGTCCACCTTGTAGCGTCCCTCCTTCGGCAATCCATCGACAAAATGCTTTGGCTGATGTTCTCCGAAATAGATGAAAAGGGTGTCACCGCATTGTCCGGCAGCGGTGCGGTCCCAGGGGAATTCGCCCTCAAGCGGCTCAATTCCGTCCGGAGCGCTCTCGGCAACAATGCCTCGGAGAAAGGCTATCCGAGATGCACTTTCACCGTGCAGAACTCCGCCTTTGGACCACCACAGGATATCATCCTCGTGTTCGTAGGTTTCGCCATGGCCGGCGTAGCCACCGTAGCATACGCTAATCCAGAAACGGTGCACCAACTCGCGCGCGCTGATGTTGCCCCAGTTCTTGACTACATTGCCTTCGTATTCACACTCGTCGTCAATCACCGGCTTTCCGTACATCTCGCGCCATTCACGCATCCGCTTCACATCCCAGTGCTGCACGCATGCGTGGGTTACGTCATCTTTGGTGTGGTCGTAACTGTCCTCAAAACGGCCATTGTGAATCGAGCGCAGGTGATTATACGGATCATTCTCACGAACAATCTCAAAAAAACGGTCCCACACGTGCATGGGCTTCTCTTTGAGCATGAAATCATACTCGTTTGCCATAGACCACCACACGTGACGGTAGGCGGCCAGTCGCGCAACAACGTAGCGGAGATAGGCGTAGTCCTCTTCCTGGGCCATCGTTGCGTATCCCCAGCGATCGTATGGATGGAAGAGAATGATGTCTGCCTCAATACCGAGTTCACCGAGTTGGGCGACGCGTTTTTCGAAGTGGCGAAAGAACTCTATGTTGTAGCGCGAGAAGTCCCAGCCTCCGTCGCTGTTCTTGTCAAACGGATGATGGACCGGCTCGTTCTTGTTGAAAATGTAGTCCTTCGGGAATACGCACATTCGCAGCTTGTTGAACCCGGCGCTCTTCAGCGTCTCCAGGGTCTGTGCTTCCAGTTCGTCTCCCTGATGCGCCCAGGCGTAACAGGTTGTGCCAAACGGGAAAAATGGCGTCCCATCGGCATAGGCAAAATGGAACCTGTTGCGGACGTGTACCGGTCCATGATTGTCGTCCGATGGAGCGGCGCACTCGAGGATGCCGGTCTGACCATCGAGCTCAGCCGCATTGCTCGTCGTCCGAAAGGTCCACTCTCCCTGCTCGGGCGGCATGAACCGCACTCTGTAGGTTCCCTCGCCGTCGTAGAAACCAGGCACCGTCATTGCGGTCTCTCCGTGTCGAAACGTTGCATTCAACTCGACTTCTGCAAACGGATTTCCGTTGTCCGGTCCCTGGAGCTCAATATCCAGAAGGCCCCATTGCTCCGTTGTATTACTCATCGTTCGACGCCCTTTGTGAGGAATTTTGTTTCGATGTCATGCCGTGGGTGGTTGCGGTCTCCACTACCCCACACGATGGTTCGCATGGTATCCGTGACGACGGTAATGGACAAGTGGATTTCAGAGTATTCGGAACACGGTGGCCGCAACAGAGCGGGGAGACCGGCATGGCACGTGTGAAAACAAGGAGCAAACATCACCCACATTCGCGGATTCGCGGATCATCCCTCGAAACAGGCGTTCGAGTGGTGAAACGGAGGCAAATCCTCGAGGGAACGACACGAACTCCCGCGGAGCGAAGTCAGACAGTGAACACAGTAGTTGTGCGCCTCCAGAATGCAGTCGACGAGTCTGACCGACGTGCCCTCGACTGGAGAGAGCAGATCCGTCAGACGCGAGCGTTGCAGAAACCTGTCTGTTCGTTTCCGCACGTCGTAGAAGTAGTCGGAAAGGTTTGCGTAGGGAAGATGCGTGGAGGATCCCCGTGCGGATTCAGACCGCGCGGTTAAAAAAGAGGAACGCGGAGACTTCATGCCGCGCGCCGTAAAGAAGTAGTCCGGATAGCCTGCGGGGCCGAGGACCCATCGGTCAATGAACGTCAGCATGGCCGCAACGATCTCACTCTCGCCCGTGACCTGCCCGCGAAGCAGATCTTCGATTTCCCACAGGACAAAGTTGAGATGGTCGAAGACAAGCGTTTCCGTCGCGGGTCCGATAACGCGAGCTCCGGGCGGAGCGTTCGAATGTGAGTTGCCCGGCGAGCGTGAGCGAAACAGTGCGTCGTATTCACTCCGTGCTGCCGGATCTACAAGGATGGCGTAGGCGTTGTGAACAAGGGTAAACCGGGCGGCGGCTTCCGCGCTGCCGCCGTTGCGATCGGGATGGAACTGCATGGCGAGTTTTCTGAATGCGGTCTTGATGTCCTCTGTTCCGGCGTCCGGCGCTATGTCGAGAATGTCGTAGAGACTCGTACCGACAGGCAAGTTCACGCTGCTTCTCCAAATCGAACAGGAATGTGCCGAGAAAGCACGATCGAATATCGTCTGCACATCTCTTCGAGAACGTCTCCTGTCTCCGTTCCGGCGAAAGATAGGGCCGTGACCAGAGAATAGGGCCCGTACACGCCTCCGGGAATTGCCGACACGCTGCCGCTCGACAGACTGGTCTCGAACTGACTTCGACAGACACCCTGCTCGAGCAATACGTGCACGGAATCGCACCCGCTTCGGGCATATCCGATGATGTACTCGAGTGCACCTGCGTCTGCCGTCGTCAATTCACTCATCGTGTCTCTGCTTCCATCTACGCGAACATCCCCGGCGGGTCATTCGGTCCCGGTATCCGGCAGCGTTGTCGCTTCATGGATGATACACCTTCGACAGAACATTCACCATCGGCACGTTATCTCGACTCATGTTCACTCTCAGGTATCCGGACACATGTCGGCTTGATCCCGGTTCTTTTTCAAAGACCAGGACTACGAGTTATCCACGATCGAAACGGCGGATAGGCGAACTCAGCCACAAGCCGCAGCGGCTTCTTCATCGGAATGATTCGGGAGTCAGCGCAATCGCCCGCCGTCAAGATCGATGACCCGTCTGGGATCGACACGAGGTGCCATTGCTTCGCCGGGTCCGCGCTCCAGCGTCGTAGGCCCCAACATCCGGGATGGTGGCATAAGAGGCGAGCGACCGATTTTGACAGGTTTCCCGAGGATTCGCTTGATCTCGTCGGGATCCTCGACGACTACGATCACTCTCGTCTCGGCATCCGTGCTCCGAATCCAGTTGCTCATCACCGCCGTTGGGAGTACTATGGGAGTAACCATGTGGCAAAGTCGAGAAAAAGATCGTCTGCCCATGTTTTCCAGGCGCCGGAGTGCGGAGCACGGTCACCGGCCGAGTTCGTTTTTTCCATCAATGCCGTACGGCTGGTATCTGATCATCAAGACGAGTAAAAGTCCTCTTCACGTCGGGCGGCCCTGGGGAGCTTCCGCTCACCTCGGGCAAATGCCGCTACACTGCAGACCAATGCTGAATGCATCATACGCCACGTCAGAGGAGGAATCATGAAACGGTTTATAGTCGAAGCCTCGATCATCGGAATCCTGGTGGCTCTGATGGGATGCAAGATATCACTCACCACCGACGTCAAGTACGAGCTCAGCGGCGATTCCGCTTCGGTGGCCATCCGCTACCAGAGCGAGAACGGCGACCTAGTCGATTCAACGGTCCGGTCACCCTGGTTCACCGATTTTCACCTTTGGAGTTCCCAACGTCCGTTCCTGGCATTTATCCGGGCCGACAACAACGGAACCCAGAACATAACGGTCAGGATTCTGGAGGACAATTCATCCAAAGCATCTACCACGGCCGTTGCGGGTGGAGCGGCCGTCACGCTGTATGCGATTATCGAGTAATCCACCCGGATCTGCGGACCGACTGGAACACGGGCAACCTCCGCAGCCTGATCTCCGAAGGAGGAATGTACCGCGGCGTCTCTTCCTCGCCCTGATTCAATCGGGTTTCCCCGCCCGGCGTTCCAGTCGCGAGTTCGTTATCCAGAATATCACAAGCCCGACCAGAACGAACAACGCAAGAATCGCATACATCCAGTGCGCCCCGACCGTGCCGAACAGGGCACCTGACAGCACTCCCCCTGCCGCCGCACCCAGTCCCATCAGCGTTGCACTGAAAATGCTCTGTGCGGTCGCTCCCATTCCCGGCGGCGCTATCGAGTCGGCGTAGCTCACGCCGGCAACCCAGACGGCAACGAACGACGGCCCGTGAAGCACCTGGACAATCAGCACTGCCCATGGCTGATGAATGACCGCGTACAACGCAAAGCGAAGGGCAAACGCCGCCATCCCGATCAGGAACATCTTCGGTGGGCCGATCCGCTTCACAATCCAGTTGGTAACGACGAAGAAGGGGAGCTCCGCTATGGTGGCCACCATCAGCGAGAGCCCCATCATCGTGGCGCGAGCGCCCATCGTCTGCATGTAGAGGAACAGAAAGTTTGTAATCGCCGAAAGCGCGACACCACAGGTAAAAACCGCTCCAAGAAAAACGTACCAGCGTTGGTCCCGCACGACGGATCGGATTCCGTGCCAGAACGGTTGTCTGAGCTCACCCGGAGTGAGCGGCACCCGCGTGCTTACCAGGAGGGCCAGCAGCATGAGAAAAGCGTAGCCGTAGAATGGCCAGTGCAAGCCGCCGTGTTCGGTAAGCACACCGATGAGAGGGCCAATCACGCCCCAGGCAACGCCGCCCCAGAGCCGAATGCGTCCGTAGTCGCTCTTGTTCTCACCGAGGATGCCGAGCGTGGCATTGTCCACAATAGGCATGATCGGAGCATTGGAGAATGCATACCCTGCGATAAGAAACAGGAGAAGCGCTGCTCCGGTCGTACGCGTAATCAGCAATGCAAAGACTGCAGCGCTTGTTGCTGCAACCATGATAACCGGTCGGTGGCGCCGAAAGGCGTCCGCAATTCCGGACCAGACCGGTGCTCCAACGAGCATCATGACGGGAGGGATGGATACGAGCAGACCTATGTTAGCGGGTGAGAGCCCGATACTGCGAAGGTAGACCGAGAGGAAGGGAGCAAGACAGGCGCCGGCGCCGAAATACAGAAAGTAGAAGGCCGGTAACCACACTTTTCGAGCTGCTGTGTTCGGCATGATGTCCGATCACCATAGAGAAATCCACAGGCTTGGTCAACGGAACCGTCTTCTGCGGACGGCGAGTGTCGATCAGCCGCCCGGCACCGTACTGCGGCACACCGAATCCTGACTGAGCGAATCGCGGTGCGCTGCCTCCATGAAAAGGAAGAAAGCCTGTCCCTCCGGTGCAGTTCCCGGATAGTCGAAGGTCGGGGCAGCACACACTCCCTGCACGAGTCCACGCTCATCCACCATTTCATATACACGCTCACGCATGGCATCCGCGCGCGACAGATAGGAGCGATTCAGCCAGCCGCCCGCGACTCCGCGATAGATCGTATATGCGAGCATCTGGGCGAGGTTGGTTTCCACGAAGGTGGAAGGATCATCGACGACATCGTGGAAGAGCGAATCCCGTCGCTGGTGTGCGAGACATCCCTCGAGCACTTCCCCTACATAGCCGGCAATCCGTTCCCGTTCGCTGCCCATAGTCACCGGAAGCGATTCGAGCACCCTCGTCATTCCGGCGGCGGCCCAACCGTTGCCTACGCCCCAGAACGCCGCACGGCTGAACATCTTGCGATCCTCGTCCCACTGGTGATGAAAGAGCCTCTTCGCCGGATCCCACAGATAGCGCCGCATCCCCTCCACCTGCCGGACTGCCTCCTCATGCTCGCCGGCAACGGCAAGGAAGGGAGGAGCCATGAAATATGCATCCACCCATATCTGTCCCTGGTTCTCGTTGTGGAACAGGACGCGATCACGCGTTCGGGGAGCCCGATAGAGCAGGTATTCGAGCATGCGTTGTGCCGATGTTTCGTACTTCGGGTCGCCGGTAGTTTTCGCGGCGAACAGGACGGGTTCGCCGTTCGATGCCGGATCCGCCGCGGCACCACGGTCGTATTTCATTCCGAGTCTGCCGTCTTTGTACTGATTCACCACCGCCTCGTGAGCCATCAACACGGTGAGCTCCGCATCGCCCCAATCCAGCAGGGCCTGTGAAAGCACCCCCTGTTCCCAGGGCCAGCGCTGCATGGCAAGCGCGGCACGGATGACCCGCGTAACCCGCTCGTCTTTCTGCGAGGCATCCTTCATGACGGGAGCTCCTACCTGCCGGGTGTCTGGTCGGGAAGCATCCACTGGAGGACCGACTGGATCCGCATATCCCAGTAGTCCCACGTGTGTTCGTAGCCCGGATCGGACTTCCAGGTCAACGCAACGCCGAGCGATTTTGCCAGGTCGCGAAGCACAACGTTCTGCTGATAGAGTCCGTCATCTTCTCCACAGCATGCGTAGAGCCTGGGGATGGAAGCGTTCTCCTCTTTCCGCTTACGGAGCATGGCGAGGACATCGTTTCGTGTTCCACCGGGGGCGAGCTCGGGCCCGAATACGTTGATAAGGTCCGGGCGAACCCACGACTCTGCGTCCGCGGCGCGTGTCGCAATGTCCACAACGCCGGAAAGGCTTGCAGCAGCGGCGTAGTTCTGCGGGTAGTTGAGCGCCAGCTTGAACGCCCCGTAGCCGCCCATAGAGAGTCCGGCTATGAAGGTGTCTTCCCTTTGCTCGGAGAGATGGAAAAACGACCGGACGATCCCGGGCAACTCCTCGGCTACGAACGTTTCGTAGGCGAGGCCGTACTTCATGTCAGCATAGAAGCTGCGATGCACCGCAGGCATGACCACGGCAATACCAAGCGGCGCAACGTACCGCTCGATCGACGTACGACGCGTCCAGATAGTGTGATCGTCGCTCAGCCCGTGAAGCAGAAAAAGCGTCTTATGCTTGCCTCCGGATGAAACGTTCTGCATGCCGATCTGGCTCTTTGTCTCCTGTGGCAGAATGACCATCATGGACGTGGAGAGTGCGAGCGCCTCTGAGTAGAACTTACAGTCGATGAGTGCCAAGTCTTCCTCCTCAATTGATCTCAATTGTGCGCCGGATTGGATCAAAAGACAATCCGGGTTGTGGCGGAAGAACGGATTCGGGCGATGC
>CAZKMA010000035.1:40571-48240 GCA_964553615.1 uncultured Spirochaetales bacterium
TTCCGGAGTCTCTGCATCGCCCCGCCTGAAGTCTATTTCTCCAGCGTTATACCGTTTCGTTCGAGGTATTCGACACTCAGTCGGACGGCTCCTTCGGGATCGCTCTCCTTGCGCTCACCGAGCTCGATTGTGGCCACCGGTGTCACCCCGTGGCGGCCGCAGGTCGAGTCGAGGTCCATTCTGACCAATTCGTCGACAAACTGCTTGATCGGCGCATTTCCGCGGCCGAGCGCCTGATGTGCGTCGTCGCGACCGTCGTTATCGCTCAGGTGTACGTGCAGGATTCGGTCTTTCAGCTTCCACATTGCCGCCGGCATCTCTCTCGTTACATTCATGTGACCAACGTCGATATTGGCAAAGAGGTTCGACCGGCCAACGTCGCAAAGCATCCGATCGAGCGAAATGGTATCCCGGACCACGTAGAAGACCGCGGGATCAAACTCGAGCAGTACAGGAAGGGTGATCCCCTCTCGCTGAAGCCATTCGCAGTACTCGCCAAGGAAGGTGGAAGAGTTGACCCACGCTGCGGTCGCTCCTGTTGACATCGCAACGCTCCCGCACCCCAGCCCGACAAGAAGGTGCTCGCCGCCAAGCTCGACCATGAAGCGGGCACCCTGCTTCGCAAACTCCATCTGGCGGCGGCGGTTTTCCGGATCGGGCGTCGCAATGTCGTCAGCCTCCAGGAGCACCATGCCGTTCACCGACAGGCCAAGGTCTTTTACCATGGTCACGGCGGCCGCACGGTCCTGTTTTGACAGCTTCGTCGGATCTGCGGATCGCGTTCCGGCAATATCGATATGCCGAAAGCCCATGCCCGCTATCGCTTTGAGGCTGTCCGCGAGTCCGCGCCCGCTCTTCTCCCAGATCATAGTACTTACTCCGAGGAACATCGTGGTACTCTCCTTCCGTTCACTATTTGAGCACGCCGAGGATCGCCCGGGCCTCGGAAGCTGTAGCTAATTCAAAACCGGTGGCCTGCACAAGCGCGACAAGCCGCTCGACGAGCTCGACATTTCTGCGGACTTTCTTTCCGCGGGCCCACGAGACACCGTCCTCGAACCCGACGCGCAGAACATCAGCGCCCATTCCCAGGGCCGCGGCGTGAAGCTCGAGGTCTTCCATCCCGTCGTGGAGAAAACCCCACCGGGCTCCGGCCGGAAGCTGCTCCTTCAGGATTTGCAGCATTTCGGCACGGGGTGGAAGAGCACCGTGGAACCCCAGGCAGAAGTTGATGTGGAGCGGCTCGGTAAGAATGCCTTCCCCGTGGAAGAGACGGATAGTCTCCATCATTGACAGATCAAAGACCTCCATCTCGGGGAGCACCCTACGCTCGGCCATTCGTCCTGCCCAGAATCGGATGTCGGGATAGCGGTTAATGTAGACATCCTCGCCGAAGTTCACACTGCCCATATTGAGCGAGGCAACTTCAGTCCGAGGCTCGTCGAGTGACACGCACCGCTCCTCGAGACTGAGATTTGAGGCGCCTCCCGTCGATCCCTGGATGACGATATCGGATCCTGCCCGTATGAGGTCAAGCGTCTTTTTGAAGGTATCCAGTTTTCCCGTCGGTTCGCCAAACTCGTCCCGGACGTGAAGATGAACCATGGCGGCGCCGGCCCGGGCACAGGCGATGGTCTGTTCGGCTATCGCCTCCGGCGTCAGCGGATTGTCCACCTGAGAATCTGATATATTCTTGCCAACCGGTGCTACCGCCACCACTATCTTTCTTTTTTCTCTCTCAGCCACCTGAGTACTCCTTCAGCTGGGTAACACGGCGCACAGCAGGGTCGGTGAACTGGTCCAGCACGTCGCGCGCAACGCTCGAAAAGCTGAACACCACAGCGCCCTTCGGCCCAGCCTGGAACCAGTGTTTTTCACCCGGACTGCAATAGAGCTGGTCGCCGGGCTGCATCACCGTTTCGGACCGCAGAGTGTAGACGTCTTCTTTCCCTGCGGGAACTGAAGCTTTCTTGAGCGTATCCGGCCCGTCCGTGCAGAAGTAGAGCGTTCCCCACTGCATCCGCACGGTTTCCTCTTTTCCGGGATCGCCGCCCATGGGAGGATGCCAGTGCTCCGGCAGGGTCTGTCCGGGGGTCAGCGCAATTACCTTCGCACCAATACGTTCGGTCTGTACCATAGTCAGTATCTGCGCGCCTTCAGTTTCAAGGTTGCTCAGTCCGAAATCGGCCACTTCTATCCGCTCCGCTTCCGCCGCCGTGAACGCTATCCCTGCGGCGCGAAATAGCTCAGCCGCACGACGCTGCGCCTGGGCTTTCTGTTCCGCTGTTATCATCTCCCTTACACCCGCAGTATGTCGGTTTCGATGAATTTCCACGTTTCAAGAAAATCACGGGAACTGACCAGCTTCCGCAGCTTGTTCCGATCAATCTCCAGCAGGCGATTCCATATCTTGTTGGTGATTCGTGTGTTGAGCTCAAAGGTACCGATGACGTCCCAACGTGTCGGGGATGTGTCCGAAGTCAGGTAATCCTGATAATTGTATTCCTGCAAATAGAAAAGGAATTCAACATAGTCGAGGTAGTGGCGCGTACCTGCCATGAAGTCCCAATCCCAGCGGGCGTCGTTGTCGTTGATGTGAACGTAATAGGGATACTGACTTTCTGCGAGCATTGAAAGCGATTCCGCCGGATTCTCGTTCCCGTACATCGAGTGACCAAAATCCAGGGTAATCCCCATGTTCTTGCTTCCAATGTCGTTCAGAAGAACGAGGGCCTTGGCCGAGTTGGCGACAAAACAGCGAGCCCGGGTTTCGCTCGGCTTGTATTCGACAAAGAGCGGGATCTCCGGCAGGTAATCAGCCGCCTCTCCAAACGTCTCCACGAGGTACTTCCACATCTGCCCGTAATTACATTGAAAATTGAACTCGTATCCGTCGCCAAGCGGACAACAGGTAACCTTGTTTGCACCGATCGCCTTGGCAAAGTCCTTCGCTTCCTTGATGAACCGCACCGCCTTTGCCCGGACCTGACTGTCGATGGAGGTGAGACCGCCGTCCCTGAACTCCGGTTCTCCCTTCACATTGACGTTCACCGCGGCCACGTCCAGCTTGTATTTCGAAAGCATCGCGGAAAAATCGGCCGCTTTTCCCACTTCGTACGGGTAGACACACTCAACACCGGTCATTCCCGGAATCTCCCGCACCTTTGCAAGCCGATCTTCTATTCCGATCTCCTTGTTGTAGGTGTGGAAACGGTCGGTCGTTTTACTCAGGAAACTGGTAATGACCGCGTTTTTTACTGTCTCTGCCATTCTGTCACTCCTATTCTCAATCTCTCCCTCGGTCCCTGGGGGGCTGAGGCCCTGGCTCTATGCGGTTGCTTCCGCCCTTGGATATTTCGCTCGAAACGCTCGCACAACTTCCGCTGCTTTTGCGTATTTCTCCTCCGTTTGTCCCGGTTCACACCTGATCTCCACATCCAGCGAGCCTGTGTATCCAGTCGCATTGAGCGCCTTGAAGACCCCGTCCCAATCTATATTTCCTTCGCTGGGACAGAGTGACAGGTTCTCATTTCCGGAATTGTCGCAGAGGTGCGTGCCGTAGAGCCTGCCTTCGAGCCTGTAGGGAACAATGGCAACATTCTCTTTGCACGCATTGGCGTGGCCGGTGTCGAAGTTGTAACCGATCCGAAGTGGTGAAAGTTCCGAGAGCAGTCCGGCAAGGCCGTCGGTCCCCGTAAGGAATCCCCCCGGTATGAGCTCAACTGCTGTCAGCAGTCCTGACGCTTCAAAGCGCTGTGCAAGCGCACCGAGCCGCGCACCGATCTTCCTGCGCGCGGCGTCGTACCGGAAGCCTTCCATCCTTTCAGGCCGAAACGGTCCCATCGGGAGCGTAACCACCCTGCACTCCTGAAACCGGGAGCAGATCTTCACGATCTTTTCCGCGGCTTCAAGCTCGGTTCCCGGCGCAGCCGCTTCCGCATCCACGAACCCATGAAGCAGAAAGTGGGCAACGAATTGAGAGGCCGCGAGTCCGAGCCTCCTTGCCTCAGCCGCCACCATGTCTGCGCCGCTTTCCGCCCACTCGTCCAGGGTGGCAGGGTCGAACACCTCCAGCTGGAACGTGTCGTACCCAAGCTGCTTGAGAAGCGCGAGCCCATCCGCAACGTTCCGGGGCGAAAAGCTCTCACCGTATCGCGAAATGAAATAGGCCGGCGAAACTCCGATTGTCTGCATTACTCACGCCTCGCCGTTCTTGGCCGAGAAGTGAGACCGGATGTTTCCCCACATTCTGCGGTACCACTTCGTCTGACTGACTACGGTAAACACAATGACGATGATCAGGATCAGCGATACCGGCCGCGTGAACATGGGAAGGATGTTGCCCTTGGACACCATCAGCGCCCGGCGCAGATTGGCGTCCGCCATCGGTCCCAGAATGACCCCGATAACCAGCGGCGCGATCGGATACTTCATCTCGGTCAGGAAGTAGGCGACTATTCCCACTATCACCATGAGATAGAGATTGAAGATATTCTGACCCAGCGCGTAGGAGCCGATGACCGAAAGCACGGCTATAACCGGCATGAAAAGTGGTTGCGGGATTCGCAGAATCTTCACCACCTGTTTCGCAAAAAGAATACCCACCACCCACATCGCCAGGGTGGACACGATAATGATGGCGGTAACGTTGACAATGAAACCGGGATGATCGCTCTGGATGAGAGGTCCGGGCTGCACGCCGTGCAGCATCAGCGCTCCCAGGAGCATGGCCGCAGGCGGGCTTCCGGGAACACCGAGCGTCATCAGAGGAATCGATGCGCCGCCGACGCAGGCATTGTTCGCCGTCTCGGTGGCGACGATCCCGGCAGTCTCTCCCTTTCCGAATGTCTCCGGATGCTTTGAAGAGTTTTTTGCCGCACCATAACTTACCCATGCCGCGATGTCTTCGCCGATGCCGGGAACCGCGCCGATGCCCACGCCGATGAGAGACGAGCGGATGATGGTGCCGATGTGGCGGAAGAGCTCGCGGAACTCCGGAAGTATGCGGGTGAACTTCTGCGTCTCGCCTATTACCACCCGGTTCTTCAGTACCTGAATGATCTGAGGAATTCCGAAGGCGCCGATAAGGACCGGCACCACGTCTATCCCTGCGTCCAGCTGCGGAAAGCCGAAGGTAAACCGGGGAAAGAACTGCAGCTGATCGCGGCCGATAGTCGAGAGCCAGAGGCCGATAAACCCGGAAATCCACCCCTTATAGACAATATCCGTGCTCTGCAGCGTCCCGGAAATGATAATGCCGAAAAACGCAAGCAGGAAGAACTCGTAGGAGGTGAACTGCAGGGCGAAAGACGAGATAAGCGGCGACAGTGCCACAAAGAAGAGCCCGCCTATGATCGAGCCTATGGCTGAGGCGCTGGTAGTGATGCCGAGGGCACGGCCGCCCTTTCCCTGCAGTGCCAGCTGATAGCCGTCGATCGCCGTAGCGGCAGCGGCAGCGGTTCCGGGAATGTTGATAAGGATGGAGGCGTAGGAGCCGCCGTACACGGCGCCAACGTATACCGCGTAGAGTGCAAGAAGCGCCGTATTGATGTGCATGCCGTAGGTGAGCGTTGTAAGAAGCGCAACGCCGAGAGTCGCGGTTAACCCCGGCATGGCGCCGAAGATGATGCCCATGGTGACCGCCGCAAGCACCAGAATGATGCTGATCGGGTCAAACAGAATCCCGGCGAGAGACTGAAAGAAAAAGCCGAATTGTTCGAGTATGGCTTGCATGATCTACCTTCCAAAAACCGAGTATCGAATCAGGTCCATCAGATTGAGGATGCCCCCTTCGTACGGGAGGGGCACAAGCAGCGCATACTTGAAGACCGGGCAGAGCACGAGCGGTACCACGATTGAGAGAATCAACGTTGTTCGCAGCTTACGCCGCAGCTCGGTGTCGTGTCCGATCAGGGTTCGCTCGAACACCCACAATCCGACAATGTAGAGCAGTGTCGCCACGTCAAGCGTATATGAAAAGAGTTTGTGCAGCGTCGCATCCAGGCCGAAGACTGAAATCGCAAGCATTACGAGCGACCCAATCAGATAGAAGACCGAGATTTTCTTGAGAAGCACAATGTCGTCGAAGTAGAAGATGGCGACAAAGTAGAGGAGGAAAAGGGTGATGTCGAGAAAGAAGTCGACCCGCGGGATGAACAGATATACGAACGAGACAATCGCGAGCAGGATCGAGAGGAAGCGGAACCCGCCGTCCGAAACCCCGAACCGGTAGTGACTGACCGTTTCAAAGAAGAACCGTGCTCCGCCGGTCCGAACCGAATGCACAAGCAGCATGCTCGACATAATCAGAATTGTGATGGAGACGATCATCGGCATCAGCGCCGGCGATACGTACCACACATTCGTAACGCCGCCGTAGGTGTCCTTCATCGGCATCTGAAGCGCCTGTGAAAGAATGAACAGGCCAAACAGGATGAGGATTATACCCGTGACAAAATCTGCACGCCTGAGCTTTTCGTTCTCGTTCATGGGTTGTCGTACCTCGATAGCGGAGAGAACCGGCGGGAATGTCTCCCGCCGGCTGAATTGCTAAACGTTGTGTGGATCCGGAACTGTGCCGGAGCCACGTCCATTACATCTGAGGCTTCGGAATACCGAGGGTTTCGGGGTTTACCTTGGCAGCCTTCAGGTCCCACAGCGTCCAGGAGAACAGCGACTGAAGGTTGGAGAAGGTCTTCTTTGCCGCCGCTCCCGACTCTCCGGAGGAAACGTAGAAGTTGTCCTTGAGCCAGGTCTGCACCTTGTCGGATTTCATGGCAGCGTCGAACGCCTTGGTAAGGACCTGCTTGACGTTGTCCGGCGTGTCCGACGGAATCGCAAAACCGATTGCCTGGCTTATCGGCAGATACTTCGAAAGGCCCGGATAAGCGTCGAAGCCTGACGGAATGGTGTTCCCGGACATATCAAATGACTTGGGAATCAGCATGGCGAGGGGACGAAGTTTGCCGCCGCGGATGAGCTGCGCCTGTTCTGCTATGGATGTAACAACGACGGTGACTTCACCAGTCATGGCAGCGTTCTGCGCCGGGGCTGAACCGGTGTACGGGATGAAGTTGAATTTGGCACCGGTACCGTTTTCAAGCGCAAGAAGATTCAGGTGATGGATGGATCCTGCTGCGCTGGCTCCGGCCCGGATGTCTCCCGGCTTCGCCTTCGCAGCGTCAATCAGTTCCTGCAGCGTCTTGTACGGGCTGGACGGGGATACCGACACCACGTCCGGGGAACCGCCGACGATGAAGGGATCCCATACGTCGAATGACTTGTCCCAGCCACCCTGCACACCTGCGGTCACGCAGGATTCCGAAATACCGGCGAGGGTGTAGCCGTCATGCGGCTTGTTGTATGCCTGCTGCATACCAACCGAACCGCCGACACCGCCGGTGACGTTCACTACATTGATGTTCACCTTGAGCTGCTTCGCCATCTCGGCCGAGATAATCCGGTTACACGTGTCGGTGCCGCCGCCGGCGCTCCAGACCACGATATTCGTGATATCGCGTGAGGGGTATTCCTGCTGCCCCTCGGCGAAAATCAAGCCGGAAGCCAACAGCGCGAGGATGCTCGCGATCACCAGACTCCTTTTCATACGCACCTCCAAGGAAAGAATGTGATATTTTGTATACAAAACTATGATAGCATGGCAGCCCCG
>CAZKMA010000036.1:0-47762 GCA_964553615.1 uncultured Spirochaetales bacterium
CTATGCCCTGCGGGATCTACTCAACGGATATCAACACGCTGCGTGATACTTCAGAAGTGCCCGGTGTGCAATGGGGAATCGGCATTCGCCACGACATTCGCTATGGCAAAAACGTCTTTCAAAGGGATTCCTTCCCGACCGGAGATAGCGAGACAGTCTTCGTACTCAGGAGCTCTCTGGACAATTGCGCCTGCGTGCGACCCCTGCTTTATCCTCACATCGCCCCACGGGGTTTGCACAGTATGCCATGTGCGTGCCAGACGATGAACGGTCATGGGAGTGTACCGGAGTCCGAAGGTGGTGGTCTCGCGAAAGAGGATGTTGCAGAGAGATACGAAGTGAGCATTTCCGCACAGGACCTGGAGCATGACCGCCGGGCGGTTCTTTTTCATGTATATCGGAATGTAGAATGCGTCACGCGCACCGGCGGCAAGGAGTCTGTCTATCAGGTGGCCAAGCAACTCTCCGGATATGTCATCAAGATTCACTTCGATCTTGAGCATACCGGTGTCCACATGTTCAGACTGAGGCGATTGGAATGCCGTTTCGTTCTGGTCCGAATGTTCGTGAGCAATTGATTCGGAGCCGGGTATATCGATGTCTCTGCTTTCCCGGTTGAACCGGTGGCCGCCCGGTGAATCTCCGAGAACTGCACGGACAACGTTCGGCCGGTCTGGAAACTCCTTTGTTCCTGCCCCGTAACCGATTGAGTCGATGATCATGGATGGGAGCTCACCAAAGGAATCCGCCATCGCGGCAACGACCGCCGCTCCGGTCGGTGTGGTGAGTTCGAACTCGACACTTTCCCGACGCATCGGGAAACCTCTCATTATTTCGAGCGTTGCGGGTGCGGGTACCGGGTAGAGTCCGTGTTGCGTCTTCACGCGACCGCTTCCGAGAGGAACCGGAGAGGCGATAATCAAATCCGGTCCAATCATGTCCAGGAGGATTGCGATCGATACGATGTCCACGATTGAATCGATTGCACCGACCTCGTGGAATTGAACATCTTCCACCGTCATGCCGTGGATTTTCGCCTCCGCCTCGGCAATGCGTCGGAATATTGCGAGTGATATCTCCGTTGCCCGCTTGCTCAGTCCAGCCCGGCGAATGATTTCGACGATTTCGGCGTGGGCGCGATGCTCATGGGTGTGCTCATTGTGGTGAACGTGATGGTGCTCGTGGGTATGTTCGTGGTGGTGTTTGTGTTCATGATGGTGTTCGTGTTCGTGTTCGTGCTCGTGCTCGTGTGGGTGATGATGGACCGGATTCTTCTCGTGTACATGAAACTTGGTGCCGGCAATCCCGCATCTGTTGACCCGTTCAATTGACACTTGAAACTCGTCGGACATTGAGAGTTTTGTGAGCTCCTGTTTCAATACTTCAAAGTCGAGGCCAAGATCCAGGAGCGCGCCGACCGTCATGTCGCCGCTTATTCCGGAAATACAGTCAAGATAGAGGGTCCGCATATGGCTGGTCTCCTTCAGGAGTTGGTGCGTGGCGCGAGTGTCTGAGAGGCAATGAGAGCGGCGTAGTAGCCGGCACCAAAACCATTGTCGATATTCACGACACTGATGCCCGGCGCGCAGGAATTGAGAAGTGTGAGAAGCGCAGCGAGGCCCTGAAAGTTCGCACCGTATCCGACGCTGGTCGGTACCGCAACAATCGGACTGCGCACGAGCCCGGCAACTACACTCCCGAGTGCCCCTTCCATTCCCGCGGCGACAACAACAGCCGCCGCGCCTCGAATAATCTCCAGGCTCCCGAAAAGACGGTCTATTCCTGCCACGCCGACATCATAGACACGTTCCACCCGGCACCCGAACGCCTCCGCGGTTACCGCGGCTTCTTCGGAGACCGGAAGATCCGCGGTGCCTGCGCTGGCGACCGCAACGTAGCCCGGGAACAGGACCGATGGTTCGTCGGGAGCCCTGTAGAAGAGTGTGCGGGCCGTTTCGTTGACGGATAGTCCGGGGATCGCCGCGACGGCGGCAGCAGATGCCTCACTGCTTACTCGCGTAGCGAGTGCCCGTCGCTCCGTGGCGACGAGAGCAGTCAAGAGTTGCACCACCTGTTCGGTGGTCTTACCCTGGCCGAAGATGACCTCCGAGAATCCGGTTCGTGATCTGCGGTCCCGATCAAGCTTCGCAAATCCTACGTCTTCGTAACTGGAGAGAGTCGACATTGCGTCGGCAGGCGAAATGGAGTGGTTGTGAACTGCCGTGAGTATTTGCTCGAGGTCCTCATCTGAAGGTCTCATTCTACTCCAGTCCCCGGTTCATGCTTCCGCTGCTGTAACCGGTCAGATCCAGAGTGACGTACTTGTAGCCGAGCTCGCGGAATTTCTGCGTCACCTGGTCCCGAACCGAAACAACGCGGTCTATATCTTTCACGTCGACCTCGATACGTGCAAGATCTCCGTGTGTTCGCACCCGGACCTGGTTGACCCCGAACTGCTTGATGAACTCTTCGGCATTGTCGATCATGAATAGTTTCTCCCGTGTAATTACCTCACCGTAGGCAACACGGGAGGAAAGGCATGCCAGTGCCGGCTTGTCCCAGGTAGGAAGGCCGAGCTGCTTCGAAAGCGTTCGCACCTCCTCCTTGGTAAGGTAGGCTTCCTGTAGCGGCCCCCGTACACCTTTTTCGATAGCTGCCCGTATTCCGGGACGAAAATCCCCGAGGTCGTCAGCAATCAGGCCATACACCAGGTGCCGATATCCGGATTCCTGCTGGATCGGGATAAGATAGTCGAACAGATTGTGACGGCAAAAATAGCAACGATTGCGATCGTTCGCCGCATACCCGGGAATGGAAAGTTCGGACGTGGCAACGACGCGCCGGCTTACTCCCATTTCTTCGGCAAGACGGGTTGCTTCCGCGAGCTCACGGGAAGGATAGGTCTCCGAATCTGCAATAACAGCAAGCACCTTGCCGGCACCGAGGACGTCCACCGCAACCCGCAAGAGGAGCGTACTGTCTACGCCGCCGGAAAAGGCGACCAGGACGCTTTCCATGTCCTGGAGAATCTCCCTGAGTCTTGCATATTTTTCTTCAAGCGGAAGTGATAGTTGCTCTTCTGTTAGTCTGTGGCTGCTTTGTGCTTTCATTTGTAAGTTGACTGTATCAGTAAGGTATCATGGTCGGCGAAGGATCGTCAAGGAACTTCAGGTAGATCGGAGGCCTCGAATCCGGTCTTTCACGTGAGCAATCAGCGGCGGAGCAACGCTGATATTGGTTATTCCCGTTTCGAACAACTCAGGAAGCGCGTCGAGGTCACCGGCGAGATCGCCGCAGACCGACACCGGCTTGTCGAGGGCCTTTTCGACAACAGTTCGTATAAGTGAATACACCGCAGCATGTCGTGTCCGGAAATATTCTGAGACAAGGGGATTGTCCCTGTCGGCAGCCATCGTGTACTGGGTCAGATCATTAGTGCCTATGCTGAGGAAATCAGACACCCTGGCTATATCGCCGGCGCAGAGCGCCGCGGCCGGCGTCTCTATCATGGAGCCGAGCGGTGGCGGAGTCTGCACGCCAAGCTCACGAGCCACATCGTCCACCACTTCGCGGACACGATTCATATCTTCGGCAAAAGTCACCATCGGAACCAGAATTCGAATCGGTATCTCTGTGTGAACGCGAAGCAGAGCCCGAAGTTCACTGCGAAGCAATTCAGGGAAATGAAAGAGCAGGCGGACACCGCGTCGACCGAGGAAGGGATTCTCCTCTTCGGGAAACTCGAGATAGGGCAGGCGTTTGTCACCTCCGACATCGAGCAAACGGATGTTGATCGGTTTTCCCGAGAAGGGCCGAATTGCGACCGAAAGCCGTTCAACCAGATCATCCTCGGACGGAAGCCGGGACTCACTTAAGTAGAGCTTTTCCAGCCTGAACAGCCCAATTCCGGCCGCGCCGTACTGCGTCGCGTGGATTGCGTCGTCCAGACTGCCCACGTTGGCATGAACTTCAATCTTGTGGCCATCCTGAGTTGTTACCGGACGACGCCTGAGCCACCGCTCCCGAAGTCGCACCTTATGTCCTTGGGCGATTCTCCGCCTGAGTCGGTGCATAGTCCGATCGCTCGGTGCAATGTACACAACACCGTACGTCCCATCGACAACAAGGTTCGCTTCGGCAGGGGCTTCCGCCGTCGGATTGGCAATCCCCGCGACAACCGGGATCCCCATCTCCTTCGCGAGCAGCGCGACATGGGATCCAGGACTGCCGTTTGTGACGACGAGCGCCTCGACACTGTTTTTCGGAAAGACAGCGGTATCGGAAGGGTAAACCTGTTCCGCGATGACCACGCTTCCCGGTGGAATCTTCGGTCGTGAAGAGGACCTGATGCCTCCCAGACGCAGAATGACGCGGCGTGCCAGGTCCGCGACATCATCGCCGCGCGCCGCGATCGAATCACTCTTTGACGAACGAAGACGCTCCTCCATTTGCGCGAATCCGCGCTGAACGATTTCCTCAGCATTGACAAGGGATTCGCGTAACTCCTTTTTTAATCGCTCGCGAAGCGAAGGATCACTGAGCAATGCGCTCTGTGCACGAAAGATGCCTGCTGTGTGGACATCGAATCGATCCTCAATATCCGCACTCATTTCGTCCAGGTCATTCTTTACCTCGTCGATTGCTCGTTGGATTCGATCCATTTCACGATCGATGGCTGAAGGCTGGATGGTCCGGACTTCGTGGATGCTCTTGTGGTACTCATCGAGATGGTATGCCTTCCCGAACCCGATTCCCGGTGCAATGCCTGAACCGCGAATTCTGCGTTCGGGGCGGGTTCCGTTTGGAAAAAAACGTCGAAGCAGTTTCATGGTCAATCGAGTATACGTAATTCCGCGGCCTCTCGGAAGTATCACGCAGCGTGTTGATACCATCTCTCCCTATCGTGCCAGGCATAGCGAGGAATACGAATGGAACTCGAGCTCCAACGACAGGCACCCATCAACACGGTTGTTGATACTTCAGTGACAACCCGTTTCCGGCGTGCTAAACTCGTGCGAGGGACAGAAATGAACAACAAGTGTGACATCGTCGTGGTTCCCCACACGCACTGGGACCGTGAGTGGTATAAGAGTTTTGAGCAGTATCGGTTCTATCTCGTGCGCGCGCTTGACGAGCTTATAGAGGCGATGGAGGATGATGCGAGTTTCACGCATTTCCTTCTCGACGGGCAGACTATAGTTCTGGAAGACTACCTTGAGATGCGGCCTGAGCGTGGAGAACGTCTCCGGAGATTGATGAAGGCCCGGAGAATCACTGCGGGACCGTGGTACCTCCAGCCGGACGAACAGCTTGTGAGCGGCGAGAGCCTCGTACGGAATCTTCTCATCGGTCACCGCATGGCTGCGGATTTTGGCGCGGTAATGAAAGAGGGCTACGTTCCGGATACTTTCGGCCATATTGCGCAGCTTCCGCAGATACTTCAGGGTTTTGATATTCCGAGTTTCTACACCATGCGCGGTACGGCGGAGGATTTGTCCGAGACCGGATCGGAGGTTTACTGGCAGGCACCGGACGGGTCGCGGGTCTGGTCGCATCACCTTCTGAGTTACAGCAATGCGGCCGTTGTGGCGGCGGTGCCGGAGGAGATGGCGCTTCACCACGGAACCAACATCAACTACGATTCGCTTACAGAGCTCCGGGACATGCTTCTTGCGTGGGCGTCCTCGCCGACTCTCCTGCTCATGAACGGAAACGACCATCTTCGTCCTCAGCCGGGTATAGCGGATCTGGTGCGGAGCCTGAACGATCATTCCGGGGACAACGTGTTTCTCGGATCGCTCACTGATTTCAGAGAACTTTCCCTTTCAAAGAACAGTCTCCTCCCGGTCATCCACGGTGAGCGCACTTCCGGCAGGTACCAGAAGATTCTCCAGGGCGTGCTTTCCACACGTCTTTACCTGAAGCAGCGGAATGCCGCGCTCGAAACATTTCTCTCCCGGGTAGTGGAGCCTCTGTGGACGACTCTCTGGGTTGGTGGAGCGGACTATCCGGCAACACCCATTCTTTCGGCGTGGAAGCACCTTATACGTAATCATCCGCACGACTCCATTTGTGGCTGTTCAATCGATCGTGTTCATCGAGACATGGTTTACCGGTTCGATCAGGCTGACGATATTGCCGGAGTATTGCTTGCCGACGGGATGGAGGTTCTTGCCTCCCGTGTCGAAGCCAGGTACGACGAGTCGAAAGACGAAATCGCACTTGTTGTGTTTAACCCTTCCCAATATGAACGTGGCGGCGAAGTGCGCGTGGCGATCGATCCGTACATAGGGTATCCGTACGGGAAACGGGAGTTCGCTCCGTCCGGTTTTCGGTCCATAGAGCTCGCAGACTATGAGAGTGAGGATGGCTACGCGATAAAAGTTGCGGATGAAGTGTTCGTTTCCGAAGACATGCTGAACCGCCGCAAGAACGTGCGAAAGAAATGGATAAGCGTCCGCGTGGACTCGGTGCCGGCGCTTGGCTGTCGAACCGTGGTGCTTCGCCCGGCAAAGAGGAAAGCGTCCAGCAGTAGCGCGGTGGTCGGGAACACGATTGAAAACGAGTTCCTTGTGGTAACTGCAGGGAGCGACGGCACGTTGAGCGTTCGGGAGAAGGCGAGTGAGAGGGTATTCCGCGGTCTTCACTTTTTCGAAGATGAGGCGGACCGGGGAGATGAGTACACGTTCTGCGGAATCGGTGAGGCGGCGCACAGCTCGGTCGGAACTGAGTGTACGGTAGAGCGAATGGACGAGAGTCCGGTCTCGGTTTCACTCAGACTGCGAATGGTTCTTCGTCTGCCTTCCTCCTTGCTCGAGGACCGGCACGCGCGTTCTCCCGACCTCGTAGACATTCCGATCGTGAGCCTGGTGACTCTGCATCCGGGAAAGCGTTTCGTCGAAATTGTCACCACCGTTGACAATCGGGTGCGCGATCATCGATTTCGGGCGGTTTTTTCCGCAGGTTTTCCCGTAAAGAGCGCACTGGCCGAGAGTGCGTTCTGCGTGCTCGAACGGTCGACGGACACACCGGATGGGACTGGATGGACTGAACAGCCGTGTGTCACCCACGCGCAACAACGTTACGTTGCTGTTGAAGCTCCTGACAGAAGCGGCGGTTTGGCTATTCTGAATCGTGGTCTGCCCGAATACGAGGTGAGCCAATCCGGCGATATCAAGCTGACTCTCCTTCGCTGTGTACAGTGGCTTTCCCGACCGGACCTGGATACTCGTCCGGGGGATGCCGGCCCGCAGATTGAAACGCCTGAAGCCCAGTGCCAGGGGGTTACCACTTGCGAGTACGCTATTGTCCCCTTTACCGGTACGTTCTCCGAAGCGGAAATCTGGCGTGTCGCCGAGGACTATACGGTTCCGTTTGTTGCTGCGAGAGTTCGGGGTCCCGGAGAGAAGGTTCCCGAGCGGGCCGCGTTCCCGGGACCGTACGCGGCGAGCGATGGACTTCTGTCCATCCACGGAGCGGGTCTCGTTCTGACTGCGCTGAAGCGGGCCGAAGACGATGAGTCGATGGTTGTCCGGCTTTTCAACACGCTTCCGAATACGGCAATAGGGAAGATCGATTGCGCATTTCCTCTTTCGGCGGCGTGGTTGGTGAATCTGAATGAGGAGAAACGAGGGCGGCTCACTGTGGAGCAACGCAAACGGGTAATGATTCAGGTCACCGGCTACGGTATTGTAACGTTGAAACTTGTCCCGGAGTTCAGGAGAACAGGTGAAGTGAGAACAGATGAAGTATAGAGACTTTTCAGTGCGTTTTCCGGATCTCGCGGGGAAACACTGCGTCATTACCGGCGCCGGCCAGGGGATTGGGGCGGGTATTGCCCGATTCCTGGGAAACCAGGGTATGAGATTGACGCTCGCCGGGCTTCCGACGCAAGGGAATCCATCGGTGGTCGACGATCTGCACGAGCTCGGAGTGGATGTCCAATGGGTCGGTGTTGATCTGAAGACTCCTGAAGGGGCTCTTGAGGTACTTGATAGGGCTGTGTCCGGGTCCGGTTCGGTGCACGTGCTGGTGAATAATGCGGCGTACATGCCGTCTCGCAGCATCCTGGATATGGACGACGACCACTACGGCCTCTCGCTTGAAGGGAACATTCGAATTTACTATCAGTTGACTCAGCTCATTGTCCGGAGGATGGTTGAAGATCGCGACGGAGGAACCGTTGTGAACATCTCTTCGGTGGGAGGACTGCGTGCACATCGGGGCATGTTCGGATACGACGCTGCAAAGGGAGCGATAGACGCAATGACAAGAAGCATGTCGATCGATCTGGCGCCGCACGGAATCCGGGTAAACGGAGTCGCTCCAGGGGCAACCCTCTCGCCGAAAACGGACGCAGAGAATCGCGCCGAAGACACGCGAATCGTGACGGGAATACCGCTTGCGCGGCTGGCGGAGCCTGCGGAAATTGCCGCTGCTGTTGCCTTTCTTGCGTCCGATTCCGCACAGTACATTACGGGCCAGATACTCTACGTGGACGGCGGTCTGACTGCTCAACTCACTCCGCCTGGAGTTTTCATCTAGGGAGGACATATCTCATGCCGCTTGAAATTGAATCCGTAAGCATCCATCACATGATGTTTCGGGATGCCCATAGTCGTCTCAGTGTGGTCAAGGTGCAGACGAATGAGCCGGGGCTGTACGGACTCGGCTGCGCGACCTATACCCAGCGGTATCAGGCTGTGGATGCCGCATTGAGAGAACACGTTGTTCCTCTCGTGCTTGGACGGGATCCGCGACAGTCCGAAGATCTCTGGCATCAGATGATGATTTCCGGCTACTGGCGAAACGGCCCGGTGCTGAACAATGCTATCAGTGGTATCGACATGGCGTTGTGGGACATAAAGGGCAAGCTTGCGGGACTCCCGTGCTATCAATTGTGGGGCGGCAAGTGCCGGCCTGCGGTTCCTGTGTACAGCCATTCCGGGGGTGACACCTTCGAGGCCGCTGTAGACTCGGCGCGGGAGCTCATGGACGAGGGCTTTCGTTACGTCCGATGCCAGCTTGGCGGGTATGCCGGCACCGAGAGTTACCTGGGCAAGGATGAACAGGCGGCATTCCCCGGAGTATATTTCGAACCGCGGGAAAAGCTCCGTCGGCTGCCCGAGTTTTTTGCCCATCTCCGCAGGGAACTGGGAGATGAGGTCGAGCTGCTCTACGATGTGCACGAGCGTCTCGCTCCCATCGACGCAGTCTGGCTCGCGAAGGAGCTCGAACCGTACCGTCTGTTTTTCCTCGAAGACGTCTTTGCGCCCGAGGACATGGAATGGCTGGAGACCTTGCGTCGACAATCGGCGGTACCTATTGCGATTGGAGAGCTGTTCAACAATCCGCAGGAGTTCGTTCCATACATCTCCCGCAGACTCTTTGATTTTGTGCGCGTTCATCCCTCCCAGATTGGAGGGGTCACTCCGTGCCTGAAGCTCGCGCATCTCTGCGAGCCTTTCGGCATTCGTACTGCCTGGCACGGTCCGGGGGACGTTTCTCCGGTCGGCATGACCGCGGCAATTCATATGGACCTCGCCACGCATAACTTCGGGATTCAGGAATGGGCGAAGCGCCTTCCCGTTGAGCGGGAGATTTTTCCCGGGTTGCCCGAATTACGCAACGGAATGGTCTTTGCGAATGATAAGCCGGGATGGGGCTTGGAGTTTGATGAGGAACGAGCGGCAACCTTCCAGTGTGACCCGCAAGATGTTATCTGGACCTCCGCGCGTCTGCGCGACGGAACGATAGCCCGGCCATAATACCGACAGTCGGCACTGCCGGAGTTGAGATTTACCACGGCTCGGCGACGACCTTTCCTTTGAACTTGTCCAACCGGAACCGTTGCCGTTTGAGTGGTTGAGTTACAACGTAGGGCATATGGCATATTTCGACGTAGGTTCCGGCGAACACTGTTCCGGACACTCTTACGTCGGCCGCTTCATCTCTATCCAGCTGGAATATCAGTTTTTCGGCTGCCTCGTTTACCTGGTGGACCGCCTGCTTCAGCTTGACTTGCAGCTGCTCCAGATTCTCGTTGGTATTTCCAACGGTCGCGATATGACGACGAACTTGGGATAGTTTTGCCGCAAGGGCCATTCCTTTGTCCCGAAGCCAGGTCATCTGCTGCTCAACCGTATAGTCAATGCCGCAGTACAGCTCTGTTCTTGGCCCCATCGCAGAGCCCACCTGCGCCGCACTTATACCGCGCCCTGCGGTTATCTTTCCCCCGACAATTATCCCGCGGGATCCCGTATCTACGCGGTCCAGCGTCTGGACAATTGAGTTCAGGATTCCAACCTGGACATGAACGGGCCCTCCGGACTCCAGAAAGGCATTTTCAACGAACTTCGCCTTTACTGAACCCTTTGCATTTACTGAACCGCTCTGGTTTCCGACTATTCCCCTCTTGACAATCAAATCAGTTTCACATGTCACCACCGCTGCCTCGATGGTCTGATGACAGATCAGAGAACCTCCGGATTGTACTTTGAAACCAGTCTTGATATCTCCGTGTACGATAACATCACCCGGGAAGTCTATGTGACCGGTGGAATAGTCGACGTCATGTGATACCTGGAGCACCGGACTTACGGAAATTTCATGGTTACCGACGAACAGTCGTCCGTCGCACGCAGCCTGCACCGTGTCCCCTGCCTGAATAACGTCGTGTCCGAGTGTCAGACGGTCGACTTTGAGCGTTCTGAAAGGGAGGGCCTTCCCGCGCACGGTACAACCGAATTTGCCGGGGACCGGAGGACTTCGCCGTGCAAGCACCTGTCCGCGCTTGACCAGACGGAACGGGGTAACCGCGCGGTAGTCTACCTGTTCCTGTTCATTGACGGCAAGAGGAGTGGGCGGTGTCAGGATTTCCTCTTCGACGACCCAGTGTTCGGGTTCTGCATCCACGGGCGGATATCCGCTGGCAACAACGACTCCAGCGATGGGTTGTTGATCGGTGTTGCAGCTGTTGAGGGCTTTCTCTATTGCTGGCCACGCGATGGTCACGGAAATTGCGTTCGCCGAAATCACGCTTCGCACCACATCCATCCCGACCGGAGGTGCGTCGCCGGAAGAGGGGGAGAAGTCCATTGTGGCAGTTATCTCGTCGTCTGAGAAATTGAGGTCCACGCTGCCCTCTACGGGCTGGTTCATGGACTCATGCATGAGGCGAAGTGCTTCAATGTGCTCGATCTCCCTGCTTTGTGCCGCATGTCCGGCGGTTGCGGCAACCAGAGCGTCTATGCCATCCAGCTCTGCAAGCAGCTCAGCGGATTGTGTGAACAATCGGCTGGTTGATTCCTCGATTCGTTCATTCATGGCCCGTTATCCCTTCAAAAATTCGAGGATTTTGCCCAGTTCAAAGGGTTTCTTCACAAGCGACACTGCACCCGAATCGAGTGCCAGCCGCGCAAGGGGGTCGGAAGGAAAAGCCGTGATGATGAGTATTTTTGCATCCGGTTTGATCTTTCGAATTGACCTGGTGACCTCCGCCCCGTTTTTCCCCGGCATCCGGAGGTCCATGAGAATGAGGTCAAAGTGGCCATTTGTTGCTTCACGCTCTCCATCGAGAGGTTTTGACACGCCGACGACCTCATGTCCAAGATCCTGCAAGAGAGTAGTCAGGGCGTCTACTATCAATTCTTCGTCATCTATAACCAGAATGCGTTTCATGAATGTGTCCTCCGTGGTGGGGTCGATTCCTGCGAGTCGACGGGTTCTTCCCTGTTCGGTTCAGTGCGAGGAAGGAGTATTTCAAAGGTGGTGCCCTTGTCCGGCTCGCTCGCAATCCGGATATCGCCCTTGCTGTCTCTGACAATCTGGTACACTACTGCCAGACCCAATCCGGTTCCCTGTCCCTCACGTTTCGTCGAAAAGAAGGGTTCGAAAATCTTCTCACGGACGTCTGCAGACATTCCGGTGCCCGTGTCGGAAACCCGAATGACCACGTAGGGCCCCGGTAGTATTTGAAACTGCCGGAACGTGTCATTGGCGTCCACTTCGAGATTTTCCGCTTCCACCGTGATACTTCCGCCATCCTCTATAGCATCCCGTGCGTTGATTACAAGGTTCACGATAATCTGATCTATATGCAGTGGATCGATGCGCACCATACCGATGTCTGGTCCGCAGGTGAATGAGAGCCCGATGCTCTTGTGGACAATGGGGCGAAGCATCATTTCGACGGTTGCGAGAGCCTGCTTCATATCAATCAGTTGTGGTTCCGTCGGCTTCTTTCTTCCGAAGATGAGGAGCTGATCGGTTATGGCTGCGGCCTTTTTCCCGGTCTCCTTGATTCTATAAGCATAGGATTGCATCTTTTCGTTGTTCTTCAGTTTGCTGATGAGAACGTCGCTGAACGCGTTGATCACGGTCATCATGTTGTTGAACTCGTGGGCAATGCTGCCCGCAAAACGGCCAAGAGCCTCCATTTTTGAAGACTGAAGCAATCTCATCTCGAGGTTTTTCTGTTCGGTTATGTCATATGCATAGATATTGATGTAATCGTATCCCTGTCCGGGAACCAGGACAAAATGGTAGGTCGCGGTGCCGAAGAGCCGTTCGACCTCTGTTTTTTTCCCATGATCGTTGACATCGGATACAAGTGAGCGCCATTCCTCGGACAATCGCCCATTTACCGAAAAAAACGGATTGGCAACGAGCGACAGAGCACTCGGGTTCGAGTACATGATTGTTCCATCCGTGGCAACACGGAGGACCGGATTCGGATTCTCGTTCGGAAACTTGGCGAGGTCTGCAAGATCCTTGCTGAGCTGGACCTTTTCGGTATTGTCGCGCGTAATCCCAACCGTCCCGATGAGCTCGTTCTTTTCGTCATAGAGCGGCATCTTCGTTGTGGCAAACCACATGTCGGGCCGACCTTCTCGCTCAAGGAGTTCCTCCGTGTTCACGAGCGGTTTCCCGGTCTCCATTATGCGCATTTCGGCTTCCTGCGCAGCGCGAGCGTAAGCCGGCGGAAAGTAGTCGAAGTCGGTTTTCCCGATAGCCTGCGTCGGGTCATCGACGCCAAGAACGTGCGCGTGAGCCAGATTGATGCGCATGAAACGGCTCTGCGTATCCTTGAAATATATCAGATCGGTTATGTTTCCCATGAGCGCTTCAACGAGCGACCTCTGCCGCGCCAAATCCGCCTCATTCTGCAACCGCACACTGATGTCCCGGGCGTTCAGGAGCATGCCCGAGGTCTGCGTACCGTTCATGATTGGCGCCTCGCGGACCTCCACCGGAACGCTCTTTCCGAGCCTGGTGCACAACTCCGACTCGTATTCACGTTGGCTCAGGAGACCGCCGTCAGGCTCGGTGCGGGGCAGAAAGAGATCAAGAACAGTGAGCCGCGCAATCTCGGCCGCGGTATATCCGGACAGCCGGAGGCCGGTGTCGTTCATGTAGGTGATATTCCCTTCCAGATCCTGCGTAAGGATGACATCTGCCGACGATTCGGAGAGCAGCCGGTACTTCTCCTCTTTTTCACGGAGCAGCGTCTCAGCCGAAAGGCGTTCGGTCACATCGTGAAGCACGTGCACCAGACCGACGCAATTGCCCTGGTCGTTTGTCACGGGCGTAAGAACAGCATCGAAGTTGCGTCCCTGGAACTGGAGCGACGCCGAACTGGGGAGGCCGGTTGCTATTACATTCTCGCGCGGGCAATTGTCATCGCAATCGCATAGGGCATGGAGAATCTCTTTGCAGGGACGTCCGATAATTTCGAGGTACGGTTTTTCAACCAGATCCCGGAGCGCCCGATTGCAGCGGAGGATGGTTCCATCCAGGTCCAGGAGCAGGATTGGATTGTCTATGGTGTCGAAAGTGGAACGCCACTGTTGGGCTGCGTGCAGCAGGTCTTCCCCGAGCTTCCGGCTTTCGCGGCGGACTATGGCTTCTCGAAGTTCCCGCTCCACAGCCGGCGCCAGTCGATGAAGCTTGTCTTTCATGACATAGTCATTCGCCCCGGATTTCATGGTCTTTACCGCAGTCTCTTCTCCAATGGTTCCTGATACCACAATGCACGGTATGTCCTGGCCGGACTCGCGAAGCGAAGCGAGGGCACCATATCCACTGAAGTCCGGCATACTGAAATCCGCGATTACCAGGTCCCAGACGTGAGTATCGAGAGCGCTCTTCATGGCGTCTACTGTCTCGACCTGTTCGAACGATGGGTCATATCCACCGTCCATGAGTGCTCGTACCATGAGCTCTGAATCTTCAGAGGAGTCATCCACAATGAGTACCCGTATGGGTATCAGTCTGGCGTTCTTTTCCATATCTATCTTCTCCCCTCGGGGTCCCGTCCGATCGTGGTCAGTCATCCGTTCACCTTTCGCCTGCCCGGTTCAGGAGAAGCGTGAATGTAAACTCAGAGCCTTTGCCAATCGTGCTTTCAGCGGATACCAGTCCGCCATGACGCTGGACAATGCGTCGAACGAGCGCGAGTCCGATCCCACTTCCCTCGAACTCATTCTGATCGTGTAATCGGTGAAAGGGTCTGAAAAGGTTTGCTGCGGTATCCGAGCTGAATCCCACTCCATTGTCGCGGACGGAAAAAACGGCTAACGTTCCACGGATGCTTCCGGTCACCTGAACTCTCGCGTCCGGATTCGGCCGGGTAAACTTGATTGCATTTGAGAGCAGGTTAACCACTACTTCGCGCAGCGTGGAGCGGTCGCCGGCAACCGAGGGAAGGGGATCGAGGGCGAACGCTATGGTCCGGTCCGCGAATGATGGTCCGAGCTCCGCCCATGCTTTCTGCACCAGATCATGCATGTTCACCTTTTCGAAGGTCATTCCCCGGCCTATTACCCGAGAGAAGGTGAGTAGATCGTCTATCAACCTTCCCATGTCCTTGGCGTTATCCTGTATTACTTTCAGGATGCGAAGACCCTCCGCATCAAGATTCGATGCGTGTTCGGTTCCGAGGATTTTAGCGAATCCGCGGATTATTCGTAGCGGCGCCTTCAGGTCGTGCGAAACGGAGAACGAAAACGCTTCAAGACCCTCGTTGATTTCCTGAAGCGCCTCCGATCGACCGAACAGAATGCTGTTCGTTTCCCGCAATTCGTTCCCCGTGCGACACAGCTCTTCGTTCTGTTCAACCGCCGTCTTGTAGGTAGAAAGGAGCAGGTCGACTACCTGTTGTCGTTCGGACCGGAAGACGTACGTGTGCTTTCTGGAACTGACCGGCACGCCGTCCTCGTCCGGCGAACTCTCGCAGAACGTTCGGTTCTCCGTCATTTCGCGAACTCTCGCGAGGAGATAACCATCCTTATAGGGTTTGCGAATGAAACTGTCGGCACCCGCTTCCAGCGCAAGAATGGCGTCTGCCGGATCGCTCAGCGCGGTCACGAGCATGACCTGCACGGCACGGGTCCGGTCTTTCGATCGGATATACCTGCATAATTCATAGCCGTCGATTTTTGGTATGACGATATCGGCGATGACCATATCCGGAAGGTGGTCGGCAAGGCTCTGCAACGCACTTTCACCGTTTGCGACCAGAGTTACATGGTAGTGCTCTTTTCCAAGGAGCTGTTCAAGGTGGTGGCCCTGAGTCGAACTCCCCTGGACCAGGAGAATTTCGATATTGGTCGTCTTCTCCTTTCCGCGCTTCATTTTTCGCCTGCCAACTGCAGTGCGTTATCGAGCTTCCGAGTCACTTCAACGGAGAGGAATAGGTTCAAATCATGGATGAGTAGAAGTCCTCCCGGGAGCCGCGCCACACCTTCGATGTGCTCGATTTCCCCGCCGAAATCATCGGCAGCGGTAATGTCGAGAGCCGGAGTTTCGACAACGCCATGTACTATGTCCACGGCAAGGGCAAAGACGCCGTGGCCACCGGATATTGGTTCCTTCGTTGCAATCCTTGCAATAATGAACATGTCTCGCTGAATCATCTGATGTTCTTTGAAATGGAACCGGCGACGCATGTTGATTACAGGAACCACGGAGCCCTGCCAGTCGATAACACCCATGACAACATTGGGCGCCTCCGGAAGTGGAGTTACTGCCGCGGCGGAAATGACCCTTTCTACAATAGATGCGTACAGGACGCACCCATTTCCATCCACCTCGAATTTGAGCAGCCGAACCGAGCTGCTCTCCAGTACGTCTTTGAAAAGGGCACGGACCAGGGGCGCGAGTTGTTGGAATACATCAGACTTGGAAACGAAACCGTCCGCACCTGATCGTATTGCCGCCTTCTCGTATTCGGTGCCGTCGTGGATAGTGACCACAATTATCCGAGGTGCTTCCGTTCCGGCCTTGATTGCGCGTGTCGCTGCCAATCCGCCCATACCCGGCATGTCAAGGTCCATGAGGATGAGGTCCGGTTTGAGCTCGGCTGCCATCCGTATGGCCTCCTCGCCGGAGCTGGCATGTCCCACCGCAATTGGCTCCATTTCCGGAACCTGAAGCAGGGAACCCCGCAGGGACTGGAGAGAGTTCTCATTGTCATCCACGAGAAGGGTCCGTATTCTGTTCATCAATCTGTCTCACTTCAGCGCACTTCAGCTGATCTTTTGATTATGCTTCTATGTTACGTCCGGGTTCGATAGCACTCAATCGGGCGTACACCTGAGATGGTGGGGGAAAAAACCTGAATGTGTCGGGAAAAATGTGCAGGAATAGGGTGCTTTCTCTAACTATCGGAGGAGATCAATCCTGTGCGTATTGCGTAGCGGACGAGCCCCGCAACGTCGTGAATGTCCAGGCGGTTCATGAGATGAGTTCGGTGGGTATCGATGGTCTTGACGCTTACCCTGAGGATTGAGGATATGTCTTTCGTCGTGTGGCCTTCCGCAATCAATTGAAGGATTTCCCGTTCCCGGAGCGTCAGGGCATTGGCATCATCCCGGCGTTCCGGGAGCAACGCTTCATACTGGTCTATGAGCCGCGTTGAGACCGGCGGTGAAAGGTATTTTTCGCCCCGGGCCACCGCCCGAAGTGCCACTTCCAGTTCGGACGCGGCGGCGTCTTTGATTACATACCCCATTACCCCGATCTGGAGCGCTCTTTTCACGTATTCCGCAGTTGAGTGCATGCTGAGCACGATTATTTTGCACTCAGGATGCATTTTGATGATTCGTTCGGCGGCCTCGAGACCATTGAGCTCGCTCATGGCAATGTCCATAAGAACTATCTCGGGACGAAATTGTGCGGCAAGATCCATGGCTTCCCGGCCGTTACTTGCTTCGGCAACGACTTCAACGCCGGTCATGATATCGATGAGAGACTTGAGTCCTGCACGGACTAGAGTGTGATCATCGGCAAGGACTACCCGTATGGGTTGCATGATACATCCTGTGTCAGACTTGCGGACCCGGATCTTCGACGAAACGTACCGGAAGACGCAGAACTACCCGCATTCCCTCCGTTGGTGCAGACGAAAAGTCGGCTGTTCCGCCCACGAGCGCAGCTCGCTCCTGAATGCCGAGCAGACCGAATGAGCGACCATTCGCTGCATTTTCCGCCGCGGCCTCGATATCGCAACCAATACCGTCGTCGCTGATGCACAGGAGCAACTCCTTTCCGTGGAGCAAAAGATCAACGACCACGTTTTTGGCGAGCGCATGACGCGCGGTATTTGTAATTGCTTCCTGCGTAACTCGATAACAGACTACCTCGAGGTCGGGATCAAGTCGACCCGGAAGATCCTGAACGCAAAGCTGTACCGTGAAACCGAAACGGGTCGAGAGATTCTCCGATTGCCAGCCCAGAGTCGAAAGAAGTCCGAGGTCATCCAGCATGGATGGTCTGAGCCCCAGCGAAAGGTCTCGAATCTGCCGGAGGCAGCTGTCAATCATCGTAACGCTGCGATCCACCCGAGCTGAGGTATCTTCGACGAGCGAGTCCCGTTGAATAATCTGAAGGTTGACCTTCGTTGCGGTTAGAAGCTGGCCGATTTCATCGTGGAGTTCTCTGGCTATGGCTTTCCGTTCGTTCTCCTGAGCTTCCAGCAGTCGATGGGAAAGATGGCGAAGCCGATCCTGTGCGGACTGCAGCGAAGCGCGGTCGCTCCGTTCCTTTGTAATATCGAGCAGGACTCCGGATACCAGAGATCCATCCCAGGTGGCGCTCAGAATAACGGCACGATCCGAACCGGACTTCGTAGTCAGGGTGGTCTCATTTGCCGTCACCACGCCGTGTCTTCTCAGCAGATCGAGGATTTGTTGCGGCAGGTCGGGGTTCCGACAGTAGCTTGCGGCATTCCTGGCGGCAAGTTCAGACAGACTCTCGCATTCCATGAGCTGAAGACACGTGTTGTTTGCGAATAAAATCCGACCCTTCGAGGTGATCTGAAAGATGCCCACAAGGTCGGTGTTGACGACGCCAAGATGGCGCAGTTCGGATCGGTTCAATTCTTCTTCGGCTTGAACTCTCCCGGTTACATCACGATTGATTCCGATGACACCTATTATCTCACCGGCTTCGCCGCGCAGCGGGAACTTCATTGTGTCGAATACGCGGGCATCGGAGCCGAGAATACCCCGTTCGCCGAGAACCTGAACCTGCTTGCCTTCCAATGCCACACGATCGCTCTGTTCATAACCGGGAAGCCCGGTTTCCGGACTTCCTCCAACAAGGTCGAGCGGCAAGCCGTTTTCAATATCCGTCTTTCCGTAGAGGTCGGCCGGATGTTTGCCGAGAGCTCGGGCATATGTCTCGTTGCAGAGAATGGTTCGGAGTTCGCGGTCCTTGATACAGATTCGGTCGGGCAAGGCATCCAGGAGATCGCGAAGGAGTATTTCGTTGAGTTGCGTATTAAACGCTTCAAACCGCGGAACTTGAGCGTAAGTATCCCCTGACTCGCCATGAAGATACTTTCTGTTCGCTTTCCTGTCCGCCATTCATTCCCTTGTCCGCGGACTTCCGAGGCGAATAACACGTCTACACTTCTTCGAAGCGGATTCCATGTTCGGCGATGCTTCCGGCGGAAATATCGGCTGACCTCTGCAGGACAGCACGAACAGCTTTATTCTATATCAACTGTCTGGATTAGACAATTGCCCGCCGCAACCCGCAATTTGGCGGGTTGCGGCATTCCGGCTGTTCAGACCATTGGGAGTTGCCTGGGGTGGGGACACTCCATGGTGGACCTTTCGCACCCGAGCAGTTTCCTTTCCTTTGCGGAAGATAAGTATTACTATTGAAATAGAGCCGCAAGGAATTCAGCTCCTCAGGTCCACGACTCCAGTTGGTTCTCCGCACAAAACACAAGACAACAAAAGTCAGATCAACTTCGAACCAGTCCGCTCGCATTCCGTGCGAAGCGCGTCGATGAATCGGAGGATACTGTGGCCACAAACGAGAAAAGGAAATTGATTGTAAACAGGATTATGTCATTCCTGGCTGGTGGACTTCTGGTCTTTGCCGTAATGAGCTTCACAGTAGTCAACACGGCAAAGAGTCAGAACACGAAACTCACAAAACAGCTGGATACATCGCGGTATGAGGCAGGACGTTTGCTTGCCGATGCAAAGATGCAGCTGGAGGCCAAGGATTATACCAAGGCGAAGGAGTCGCTTGCGACGCTCTTCCAGAATCAGCCTGGTTCTCCCGAAACCGTTGAAGGTCAGAAACTGCTCGTGACAGTTGCAAAAGCGCAGACCGATGCAAACGCGAAGTGGAACGCGGCCATGCCGGGAGTTCGCGACAAGTGGACAAGCGCAATGGCGGCCGAAATGCTCGCGAAGTCCGACGAAACCAGGGCTCAACTCGAAAAGGGAATGAACGAAACAATTACCCAGGAATGGGAAAAGGCCAAGGCGAAAGTCAGAGAAGACTGGGAAGCATCCAAGGGTTAACATCGGTCTCTCTTCCCATCTATAGGCCCGCCGAATCCCGGCGGGTTTATTTGTTGAAAGCCATCTCTTCAGACAACGAAAACCAATTCTGATTTTTAGATTGTGGGCAAACACCCCTCGCTCCTTGAGCCCTGAATGCTTGCCTATCAAACGAATTCTATGGGAAAATATCGGGATTCGGCTGATGCCGTCTACACGATATGCAGAAAGACATTCGAAAATTAAACAATCGAAGAATTCGAAGGGTTTCCTCATGGAATGCGGCCCTTCAGCATCTGGAAGTTGTACGGCGAAACCGCAAGAAGCGCACGAAGTTCAAGGAGATCGCTATTGAAGGCGTTATTCCGATAAACCTGTGCCTGGCAAATCACATTCCGGTACTGCAGATATTCTTCTCAGACTACGATTCACTTTCCGACTGGGCAATGGGCGTTATTGAAAAACTGCCACGGGCCGAGTTGTTCAGCGTTGCTGCCGAGCTCATGTCTGCAGTGTCCGACAAGAGTGATGGTTCCGAAATAGTCATACTGGCTCGGCAACCGGAGCACGATATTGGGAAGAATCCCCTGAATCGAATAGTGATTCTTGACCGTCCATCCAGCCCGGGGAACTTCGGTTCAATTGTCCGGACCTGCGAATCATTCAGCATAGATGCAGTGTTCGTGTCCGGACACGGAATGGATCCGTACGAGCCCAGGAGCATCAGTGCAAGTCGTGGTACCGTCTTCAGTCTCCCGATAGTCAAGCTGGGTTCGAACAGCGAATTGGAGGCTCTCCTTGCCAGATGCAAAGAAGACCCGGAATTCGTTGTGTATGGATCCAGTGCCAAATCGGGCGTCGACCTGAGAACGGTGCGTCGAGCTCATCGTTTCGCCCTGATAGTTGGAAATGAGACAACGGGAATGACCCCGTACCTGAAAGAACTTGCGGATGTCATGCTACAGATTCCAATGCGCGGAATGGCCACTTCATTGAATATTGCGTGCGCGGCGTCCATTCTGGTGTATGAGCTCTCCGGTACATTGCCTTCGTGATGGTCAGCTGCCGAATCCACCTCCGTCCGGCGTGCCGCTGCACCTACGCCGCCGGCCTGTTCACTTCCCGTCGTTCAACAGTCTCGGCAATGAAGAGGTACCCCGCCCCGGCTGCCAGGAGCAGGATCCCGCCTCCGACATAGAATGGAAGCTGCAAACCGACAGTACCAAGAGCGCCGGCAATCAGCGGCCCACACGCGAGCCCGAGGCCGAACCCCGTGGTAACAATACTTGTCTGACGCCCTTCGCCGCCCGCTCGTGCGCTGTCGCCTACAAGTGCGAAAGTGGGTGCGGCAACTCCGGCGGACCCGATGCCCTGCACTATCCGTAGGACGACGAGCGAGAGCGTGGAATGTGCAAGGCCGATGAGAGCAGTGCCGGGTACCATGACCAGGAGGCCTCCAATGATGAGTGCTTTTCTCCCGATCCTGTCCGACAGGCGGCCGAGCGGAACCTGAAACACGAGGCGGCTCACCATCAATGCAGCGAACACAACCCCAAAAGCAAATGCAGACTGATGAATTCGTGCGTTAATTGCGTTCTCGAGTGTAACAATCATCGTAAATGCACTGGCCATCGCAAAAACACCAAATCCGGCCGCCAGAATACTCGGCGTGAACAGCGATCGGTCAAAGAAGGAACCGTGCGCCGCCGGGTGCTCGGCCCGTTCCTTTGCCGAGGGCGAGTCGTCGGGCTCTGGTTCATGTACCAGCAGGAGCACCATGAAAAACCCGAGACCGATTGCGCCTGAACCGACATAGAACGCCGAACTGAAACCCGCAGTGTCCCGAAGGAGTCCGCCCAGGAGCGGTCCGATGGAAAAGCCGACCAATCGAAGCGTCGTATACACACCCATCGCAGAGCCGCGTGTGCGTTTCACCGTTGAACGGGCCATGAGCGAGAGCGAAGCCGGAACGGTAAGTGCCAGACCAATTCCCTGGATTGCCCGTACTATAAGGAGCTGGGAGAACTGCCCCGCCAGCAGAAAGAGAAGCGTGCCGCCGCTCATGCAGGCGAGCCCGCCGAGGATCAAAGGTTTTCCGCGGCCCATTCTGTCACTCAGAATTCCGGCGACAGGCTGCAGCAGCGCATTCACCAGGCCAAAGAGAGATATAAGAATTCCGACGCGGAGCGATTCCGAGACTGGAAAGAAGGGGGCGGGCAATTGCGCCACGAAGAGAGGCAGAACGACAAATAGAATGCTGTTTCCGAATGCGTCCGCAAATCGCGCGAATGAAAGAGCCAGGACGGTATTGGTAACGCCCAGACGTGAAAGCAGGCCATGCATAAAGCTGAGTCCTAGAGTCAGGTTTACACGAAAACTACTCAATATGGGCACCGGGCGTCCAGTTCGAGGGGCTCTCAGCGACCTATGCAGGACGGTGGAACGCGTAGGCGTTCTTGCCGGACTTCTTGATACCGTACATTGCCTTATCGGCAAGGCCGATCAACGTGTTCGGATCGGTCCCGTGGTCCGGATACACTGACACGCCGATACTTGCTCCAATCTGAAGCGACTGATTCCCGAACACAACCGGCCGCTTCAAATCGGCAAAAATCTTCCGGACTGTCGGCTCGATATCGCCTGTTTCCTTAATCCCGTTCAGAACCAGGACAAACTCATCTCCGCCCATCCTGGCAGCGGTATCCGATTTTCTAACGGCTGTTTTCAGACGTCGGGCAATCTCCGTCAACAGGTAATCGCCCGCCTCGTGGCCCAGTGAGTCATTCACCGCCTTGAATCCGTCAAGATCAATGTACAAGACTGCAAGCTTTTGCCCGTTGCGCAGGGCGAGGTCCAGAGCGAGCTCCATTCGCTCGTTGAATAGCGCGCGATTGGGCAGCCCGGTCAGACTGTCCCGATTGAACATCTTGCGCATCTCGTCTTCGGTCTGCTTGCGAAATGCAACTTCTCGTTCGAGGGCCTCGTTGAGTACTCGCAGCGTCTTCTTGCTGGTCTCAATCTGCATGACTGCCTGGGTAAGGAGCTCGGATTTCACCCGCATCTGGTGAGCCTGAGCCTGCATTGCAAAAGACCTTTCGAGAAGTTGCTTCTGATAGTCCTCGGTCCCGCCGAACCGTGGATCAATATTGCTCCGGTTCATTCCGAGGACTCATCCAGCAAATCTATGCCGCAACGCAGTTCCTTCAGGTGATCTATCGCCTTCCGGACATTGGCTCCTTCGATTATCGAGCCGTGCTGCGGGAGGATGCGATCTATATTCAGATACTCGATATTCTTCAAGCCTGCCCGCAGAACCCTATTGCTCGGCATGTATTTCTGATGAAACGAATCCATGTCATGAGGAAACTGAGCACTGTTGAACAGACTCCATTCGGTGTTTACCGCTCCAAACAGATCGCTGGTAAACAGGCTTCTGGTTTTCGTATCGTATGCGGTTATTGCTCCCGGGGCATGGAGATACAGTGTCGGGTGAAAGCTCAAGACACGCCCGCTTTGCAGCGTGTACTGATAGCCGTGTTCGTCCACCGCGTAGTACGTCGACGTGAGACCGAGATGTTTTATCAGACGGATCGTACTTGTGTGGGCAGCAACCTGGAGATCTCTGCGGTCTATCAGCTCTTCCACAATGGACAGGTTTGCACACACATCCGGATCCTGATGCGTCACTACCACCAGTGCAATATTCTGCGGATTGATCAGATCGATGATTTTTCGCATGACGACCGGAAAGTCGGGAATTGACCCCGGGTCGAACAGGACCGCTTCCTCTCCATCTATCAACAGATACGGGTTGCAGTGCATCTGTGCCTGGAGGTCGGAAAATCCCACCCAGTATATTCCGTTCGCCACTTCGATGGCGTTATCATAATCAGGTGAAGCCATAGATGGGCCAATGATAGCCGAACTTGTTCTGCGAAGCAACTGAGGGCGACCCATTACGTAACCTGTTTGATTTCTCCGGCATATGGCGTGAATCTGTTCATCGACAGCGTATATTCGATACAATAGCAGGCAGAATCATAAAGGGGACATTCGGATGGCGGTACAGACGGAGAGAGCGACAATTCTGATAATCGGCGGAAGCGGATTCCTGAGTGGAACGCTCGCAAGAACTGCGGTGGCGCGTGGCTACCAGGTCCACATTGTTACGCGTGGGATTCGCGCGGTTCCTGCCGGGGTAACGGCAATTACCGCAGACCGAAAAGACCACGCCGCATTCCGGGCTGCAATGGGGGAGGCTCCGGGTTATTTTGATCTGGTGGTCGACTGCATCTGTCGGGAAGAGCCCGATGCGCTTCAGGATATCGAGATGTTCTCCGGCCGGTGCGGGCGTTTCGTCTATGTCTCCACGGATTCGGTCTATGATCCGGCAGCACGGGATATTCCTCAGGATGAGAGGATTGCTGCCTATGTCGAAGACGGCTACGGCGGTAACAAGCGAAAGGCGGAACTTCTGTTCGACGAGCAGGGCGGCGATAGGCTGAAATGGACAATCCTGCGGCCATGTCATATCTATGGACCAGGATCGCTTCTTGGATGCCTGCCGAAACATGCACGGGACAAAGACCTGATTGGTAGAATGCAGCGCGGGGAGCCGCTGGCTCTCGTGGGTGGCGGGCGTTTCCTTCAGCAGCCGCTCTATGTCGATGATCTCGTGAATACCATACTTGCCTGCCGGGAGAATGAACGTGCTATTGGTGGCATCTTCAACATTGCCGGTCCATTGATAATCGAGACTCGTCGGTACTATCAGATCATTGCGGACACACTCGATGTTCCATTCCGGTATTCCGAGGAACCACTCGAACCATTCTGGGAAGCCGAGCCGGGTTTCCACTCTTTTCTTTGCCACAGAGTACCAATCGTCGAACGGATGAAGGCGGCCGGCCTCCCCATGCCTCAGACCGGACCCGAGGAAGGATTGCCTATCCACGTTCGAAGCATACTGGGGACGGCGCCGCATTGACCACCAGGGGCACATCCGTATTTACTGTATTCATTCGCTCGAAAATGGAGAAACCACATGGCCAGTGATGGAAAGAGAATGCTGCACAATGTCTTTTTTACTCTGAAGGATCCTTCAGCGGCAAAACAGCAGAAACTCGTGGAAGACTGCTATACCTATCTTTCGGCTGCGGCCGGAGCAATGAGCTTTGCCGCAGGCCTTCGGGACGCCGGTTACACCCGCGACTCGAACGACAAGAGTTTTCACGTTGCGCTCACCGTGCTTTTCGAATCCGCAGCCGCACACGACGCCTACCAGGTCTGGCAACGGCACAAGGATTTTATTGCCGCAAACCAGGACAACTGGCAACAGGTGCGAGTTTTCGATTCAGCCGTACAGTAAGAGCAGACCCGGGGAAACTGCGGCGCAGTCGCTGGCGGCCCGGGCGGCGACCCGGCCGCCACGGGAACGGTTGCTCAGTTCGCTGCAATTCAGAGCTTCAGAACCACCAGCAGTACGATTACCGCAATACCCAGTACGATCCGGTAGTAGCCGAAGGGGATGAAGTCCCGCTTACGCAGGTAGTTCATGAATGCCCTGACCACCACGAGCGCAACCAGAAAAGCCACGACGAAACCGACGAGCATGATGAGCCATTCGCCGGCGCTGAAGTGAAGTCCTTGTTTCATGAGGGTCAGACCGCTCGCGCCGAACATGACTGGAACTGCAAGAAAGAACGAGAACTCGGCCGCTGCCGCGCGGCTCAGGCCCATGACCATACCACCGATGATGGTTGCGGCCGAACGGGAAGTTCCAGGAATGAGCGCCAGGGTCTGGAACAGACCGATGGCAAACGCAGTCCACAGGGGAATCGTATGCACATCGGTCGAGTGCTCCCGCACGTTCTTCCTGAAGATCCGTTCCACGACAATGAGCACCAGTCCGTAGAAGATGAGTGCAATTGCCACGACCGTTGGGTTGAACAGCTTCTCGGTTATGAAATTGTCCAGCGCAAAACCAAGAATAAACGCGGGAATTATGCCCACAATAACGCGAAGCCAGAGCTGCCATGTCCGCTTTCTCTCCGCCGCGGGGGTTGCCCAGGGCCACAGTGTTTTCCAGAAAAGGACAACAATTGCCAGGATGGCTCCGAGCTGGATAACAACCTCGAACGCCGCGACAAATCGGGTATTCGTGGATAGCTTTATGAAGTTGTCTACGATAATGAGATGTCCGGTGCTGCTTACCGGGAGAAACTCGGTAATACCTTCGACAATTCCCAGGAAGACGGCCTTGATAAACGTAACTATGTGCATCTGTCAGGTAACCTCGACGTGTGATTCAATTTCGATCACCGAAGAGTATACCAGTATTGTGCGGATGGGCAACGGTCCCCCGGCAGAATCTACGCGAGGACCCCTCATAGCTCTCGCGCAGCCATGCCCGCAAGTTTCGTTTACCGGCACAACGCCGGGTTTTCTCAGCAGACCGGGTCGCATGTCCTCCGGTTTTTCCGCTGCTGTCAGGCCTGAGGGAGCAAGTCCTCCGCGTTGACCGTATGCGCGAGTTCGCGCAGCGTATACCGTGCATTCGGCAACCCGATGCGCGCATTCACGTCAGCTCCCGCCGCAACGAGCATTCGCGCGGCCGTCTCGCGCCTTCGTCCAATGGCGTGGGCAAGTGCAGTCCAGTTGTCACCATCCCGTTTATCCGGATCTGCGCCGTGTCCGAGGAGACGCGCGAGAGAGTCGTCCCAGTCTTCCCATACGCACCAGATGATGAGCGGTGTGCCGTCCACTTTCAGATCGGGGGGTGCCCCCGCTTCTACGAGTGCAGAGAAGATCTGTTGTTTCAGATCATGTTGCCGCTCTGCCGAGTATTCTCCCGATGGATGCACTATGGAGTTCTTCAGAAGAAATTCGACGGCGGAGGGCGACGAACCGGCGTGAAGGTGAGGTTTGGCTCCGTGGGTGAGGAGAAGGAGAATTGACATTACGTCTCCACGTTCAATTGCAACGTGAAGCGCGGACTTTCCCGTGTTTGGATCGAACTCGTTCGTGTTTGCTCTTCGACGGAGCAGTCTCTTGAACTCCGCCTGATTTCCAGCGCGGAGTGCCCGGACCAAAGCTGGAACAGGCAATTTCCCTGCAACTCTTGCGTCGCCCGGTTGCTGACGATTGCTCGTATTGGAGTTGGGTCCGTGAGATTTCCCGGGAGAAGCCCGAAATTCCATGCCTCCCTCCGACACTCACTATACCGCCTCCCGGAGCATCACACTATCGCGAATACTACCTAATCTTGTGGCGCTTTCCCACGGATTCCAAGGTACGATCGGTGAATTTCCCCCTCGGGATGTATTCGGGAAAAAAGAATTGAAAATTCACCCGAATTCCTTTCCCAGGTTTCGTCGAAATGGCCTAAAATGGAAACAGGTGGTTCGGTCGGCCGTAGCGAACACCCAGGTGTGAACATCCATGGGCGAAGATATGAATTCAACAACAACTCGCGTTATGATCGTCGACGATCACCCTGCTGTCCGCGAAGGGCTGAAGACAGCGTTCATGCGCGACAATCGGTTCACCATTTGTGCAGAGGCTGGAAGCTGCAAAGATGCGTTGTCGGCCGTGCGGCTTGCAAAACCGGCGGTGGCCCTCGTTGACGTGTCACTCCCGGATGGGTCCGGGATACTTCTCGTTCCGCAGCTGCTTGAAGAGTCGCATGGCGAGCTTGGAACGATCGTACTTTCCATGTATACGCGTGTGGACTACATCATCGAGGCTTACACAGCAGGCGCACGGGGTTATCTTTCGAAGACATCCCATCCGGATCTGCTGCTGACGGCCGTTCGGCTCGTGAATGAAGGGGAATATTTCTTTGACGGAATTGCAGTCCGGGAAATATTCCAGGCGCTCACGGGGGCGGTATCTGTGGTCACGGGCATTTCCGATCCCGCCTATGGCGAGCTTACATCGCGCGAAAAAGAGGTCCTCCAGCTCATTCTTGCAGGCCGGACGAACCGGCAGATCGCAGGTTTATTAAATATCAGCATACGGACTGTGGAGAATCATCGGGCGAGCATTATGCGAAAAGTTGGCGTGCACTCGCCGGTGGATCTCTACCAGTATGCGGTGCGCATTGGTCTGGTGGAAGCAAACGGATTGCCACGATAGAGAACTCACGCTGCGGGATTGACGGCAAATAACAGAGAGCAGACGGTTGGTTTTGTTCCGTCGGAGCGACGCTCCGACGGAGATGAGATCTAATTAGCACTGTTCGGGGGGAAGATCAATAATCGCGATTCCTGTCGCCTCCACGGTTCCGGTCACGATCCCGATTATCCTGCGCTTCGTTCACCCGGAGCTGACGTCCGTCCAGTTCGGCGCCATTCAACCCCTGGATTGCCGCCTCTGCGGCTTCCGCGGTCCCCATCTCAACGAAGCCGAAACCGCGCGCCCGACCGGTTACCCGGTCCGTGATTACATTTACCGATACGATCTCTCCATACTGAGCGAAGAGTGACTCAAGGCTCGCCGAATCGGTCGAGTAACTGAGGTTGCCAACATACAGCTTCTTAGCCATTCTGTCTGTCCTCGGGGTAGACACCCCATTCCCAAAAGCGCTTCCTGGAATTCATCAACGATAAATCAATTGTATTGCTCCGGGTATTCCGGGAGTAGGAAAAGGAGGATAAGAAATTGAGGCAGGCACAACGTTTCCACATTACCGGTAAGAGTAACACATATCTCCGTCAGTACTGCATGACAGTCCCGTCGTGCCGTCCGCCGGACCAGTGGAGCTAGAATAGCACGGGTCCGGCAATCGATCAAGCATTTCTTTCCGGGCAATTCGCGCGCTATTTGAGACCGCTGAACTGCAGCGACTCCACAACTCTTCGGCCGGCGAACACCAGGAACAGGATTGACGGGACCATGCTCAACGCAGTTCCAGCCATAAGCCCAGTCCAGTCAGGCGAGCCCTGTGGCGTCTGCGTCTGGAAAATTGCAAGTGCGGCGGTAAGGACCCGCACGCCTTCCTGTCGGCCCACAAGGAACGGCCAGAGAAAGTTGTTCCAGCTCTGAAAAAAGACCACAATTCCGAGCGTCAGCAGCGCAGTCTGGCTTATCGGGAGCACTATGCGAATGAAAATTGTGAACGGACGTGCGCCATCGAGAATGGCCGCCTCTTCAAGCGCGTTCGGCAGCCCGATCATGAATTGCCGAAGAAAGAAGACCGCAAAAGGAGTCATAAAAAAGTAGGGCGCAATGAGCCCCGGAAACGTGTTTAGCCAGCCAAGGGAATGAATCAGTACGAAGTTCGGGATAAGTGTTACAACCGGCGGCACCATGAGTCCGGTGACGTAGATGAAGAAGACCGTATCGCGCCAGCGGAACTTCAGGCGTGCGAACGCATAAGCCGCCAGCGCGCTGAAAAACAGCTGCCCCACCAGAATAAATGCCGTAACGATGACCGAATTCCGGAGGGCAACCAGGAAGCTGAACGTCTGTCCGGATCCACCGGCGGCAATTGCCTGATCGGGAGTCATGAGGCCGAGTACCCGCTCGAAGTTCTTGAATGTAGCGCCGGTAGGCAACAATGCGTTGGGATTCTGGAAAACGTCATTTGCGCCGGAAAAGGCCGTGCGGAGCACCCACCATACGGGAAACAGGGTGAGCAGAATGATAAGGACGAGCACGGTCCAGGAGATGATGCGCCCTGTTGATACCCTGTGCCGGCGGCGATCTGCCGTTGTTGCGGTCGTGGACATAGCTGCCTCCTACGCGAGATCGGAATCGCTTGTTCGAAACATTCGGAACTGAATGAGAGCGATGATGCCGAGAACAACGAACAGGAACGTGGCCATTGCGGCGCCATATCCCATTTTGAATTGCTGAAAAGCCTGTTCGTAAATGTACCAAACCAGAACCCGGGTTGCGTTTATCGGTCCTCCGGTTGTGGTCACGGCAATAGTGTCAAAAATCTGGAATGATCCAATAACCGTCGTAATGACCACGAACGCCGTAACGGGGCGCAGGAGCGGAAGAGTAATGCGCCGGAACATTGTCCATTCGGTGGCACCGTCGAGACCGGCAGCCTCATAGAGGCTCCGCGGAATTGTCTGCAGACCGGCGTAGAAGAGAATGGCGTTAAAGCCCATGTATTCCCAGATATTGATGCCTGCTATTGTTGGAAGCGCCTGCTGGGCGGAGCCAAGGAACGGTTGAGATGGGAGGCCAACGCCCTTCAATACGATATCGACGATGCCGAGAATGGGATTGAGCATCCATAGCCAGATGAGTCCAACGACGACAGGAGGAAGAAGATAGGGAAGAATGAGCACGCCGCGAATGACTATTGAACCGGCAAATCTGTCCATCATGACAGCCAGGAAGATTGCAAGGACCGTCTGAAGCGGAATATTGTACAGGACGTAGAGGAAGGTGATCTTGAATGCATTCCAGAATACGGAATCCCCGAACATTTTGGCATAATTACTTATACCAGCAGGTTTAGCTGGGCTCAGCATATTCCAGTTGGTGAAGCTGATCAGAACATTCCGGACCGCCGGTATTATGTAGAAAAGTGCGAAACCGATGAGGCTTCCAAAGATGAAAAGCCATGCTGTTGCGGCCTCCGACTGCGATCGTCGACTCATGTCACCTCCTTGCCCGCCGCTTCCTGGCGCGCACCTAATCCAAAAAGGCTATTAGTGGTTACCAAATGCGATTTCCCCGCGGATTCGCAATCCGCAGTTCAAGAACATCGCTTTCTGAAAGAGTTCACAGTCCGTGATTCTAATTACGACATCAATTGCAGATCTGTCAAGCCATGAAAATAAAAAACTTGACAGATAACTAGTAAGCGCTTACTATGAATGTACGTCAAACACTCATCAACCCAAGGGAGGTTGGATCATGCAGAAAACATTTCTGGCGGTACTACTTGCGTTTGTACTTGTTATCCCGGCAGCGTTCGCTAATGGACAGAAAGAGTCGTCGGCAACGCAGAGCTCGCAGTCGTCGGGACCCGTGACTATCCGGTATGCGCTGTGGGATGCAAACCAGGTACCTCAGTACCAGGCAGTCGCCGACAAGTTCCAGAAGGCGAATCCGAATGTTACCATTAAGATCGAACAAACCGGCTGGTCAAATTACTGGACAAACCTTCAAACCGGTTTCGTGTCCGGGACAGTGCCTGATGTCTTTACGGACCACCTCTTCTACTATCCGGAGTTTGCGGCGAACAATCAGATTGTGGATATCGAGCCGCTCGTAAAACGGGACAATGTTCCCACGGACGTCTACTATCCCGGTCTCGCTCAGCTGTGGACACACAACGGACACCGGTACGGCCTTCCGAAGGACTGGGACACGGTTGCGGTGTTCTACAACAAGGACATGACGAAGAAAGCGGGAATTTCAGATGCAGAAATGAATAATCTGACCTGGAACCCGGAAAACGGCGGAACCTTCCAGCAGATGATTGCGAAGCTTACGCTGGACAAGAACGGAAACAACGGACTGAGCTCGAGCTTCGACAAGTCCAACGTTACTCAGTACGGATTCCTTGCCGACACACAGGGCGGAGCGGGCGCTCAGGGGCAGACCCAGTGGAGCAGCTTCGCGGTTTCTACCGGCTGGTGGTATAACAACGCACCGGTGTGGGGCACGAAATACAATTTCGCCGATCCGAACTTCATCAAGACCATCCAGTGGTACGCAGATCTTGGTCTGAAAGACGGATTTTCTCCCGCGTATGCGGATATTCCAACCAGCGGCGTGGAAAGTCTTTTCGTATCCGGAAAGGTCGCCTCAATGACGGACGGCGACTGGATGACCAAATGGATTGCGGAACATGCCAAGTTCCCGGTCGGAATTTCTCTTCTGCCGAAGGGCCCGAAGGGTATACGCACCATGTTCAACGGACTTGCGGATTCCATCTGGACGGGCACGAAGCACAAGGCGCAGGCATGGGACTGGGTCAAGTATCTTGCATCCGTTGAAAGTGAGACCCTCGTTGGCAGCTATGGCGTGGTATTTCCGGCAGTACCGGCAGGTGCGAAAGCATCCGTCAAGGTGCAGCAGGAGAAGCTTGGCGTAAATCCATCTCCGTTCAATGAAGAAGCCGGCATGAAGGGCGCGACATTCCCGTTCCCGATTTCCGATCACTCCTCGGAAATTCAGGCAACCATGAAGACCGCCATGCAGGCAGTGTTCACCGGACAGGATACCGCACAGCAGGCACTTCCCCCTGCAAACACGAAAGTAAACGCATTGTTCCATTAAGAGAGACATTCACGTTTGCAGCCAGACTATCAAAAGAGAGGCGTCGGTCGTACCAAAATGGTGCGGCCGGCGCCTTTTTCTATGTCCAGCGTTATCGGGTGTCAGGACGTGTCGCGGTATACGAGAACCGAATCAATTGAACGACGAAGCGGACTTACCGATGCGAAGCCGGATTCCCGAAGCTCAAGGTAGGCCTCGGCGGCAAGCTTTCCGACCCTGTCCATCTGCAGATCCACCGTGGAAAGTCGCGGGCTCGAGATCTGGGACACCAGTGTATTGTCAACACCGATAATGGCAAGATCTTCCGGAACGCGGGCGCCTGCGGCGAGTGCGCCTTGAAGCACGCCGATTGCAATGAGATCGTTCCCCGCAAGGACAGCGTCCGGCGGATTTGGATTTTCCAGAAGATCTGTTATGCGTTTGGCGGATTCATGAACTGCTTCGGCCTTGTTCGCATCCTTGATCCAAAAAATCTCGTTATCATTCGGAGCGAGCCCCGACGACTTAAGGAAGCGGTTGAACATTCGTTCCTTCAATTGAAACGAATAGCTTGCATACCCGCGGAACAGCGCTATCCTCCGTCTGCCGCTTTCCGCGAAGTGTGTAAGGGCACTCGCTACGCCCGGCTCCTGTGCGCACCGGACTATGTGATGCCGAGTGTCCGTTGCCAGGTGTTCGTTCACCAGCAGCACCGGAAAATCGTTGTTCACGCCGAGATTAGGGCCGCCCCGCGTATTCATTGAAAAACTCTCCACCAGGATCAGTGCATCCACGCCGCGATGAATAAGACGCTGGACATACTCCCGCTCTACGGACGGGGATTCAGCGCAGCACAGATAGAAAAAGATATCTCGCCGTGTCAGCTCCGATTCAATTGCATCTACGATCTGTGTGTGGTACGGATTGGACAGATAAGGAACTATGATCCCGACAGAGTCGGTCTTGGCTTTCATGAGGCCGCGGGCAAATACGTTGGGTCGGTAGCCGAGACGTTGAATTGCCGACTCAACCCGGCCACGTGCTTCGGTGCTGACAGGGTAGTTGTTGTTTATGACGCGCGAAACTGTAGCGGTGGATACGTTCGCTGCCCTTGCTATATCATCTATAGTCACGCCCATAGTTCAATCCCTCACACTGTGGGCAGCGCAGGCTATCAAGATGCCAGTATGACACGATCGGCCAGGATGTGCAACATTCGCGACGAACCCAAAGCCACGGGGTGACGTCCCTGCAAGGCCGTACCCCGTTTTTGCAAACAGAATTTCCGGACTTACGCCCGTTCAAGCAAACGGTCAATCTCGCGCATGGAGGCGGGGGCCAACGGACCAAATGCAAGCGCGCCGCAGTTCTCTTCGACTTGTTCAACTGTCTTGAATCCGGGAATAGGAACGGTTTTTTCACTGCGTCCCCAGAGCCAGCCAAGGGCGCCCTGGACAAGCGTCCTGCCGTCCGCAGTAAGTAGCTTGCGAATCTTTTCGAGTCGGTCCAGGAACTCAGGCTGTGGCTTTCCCTGACGGAAGTATTTCATCCATTCGGGACTTTTTGCTCCACGCACATCGTTGTCCGGAAGCGTCGAATTGGCGGTATATTTCCCGGACAGAAGTCCCATGGCGAGCGGACCGCGGTTAATGCTTGCAAGATTCAATGCCTCACACACGGATACCATTTCAGCCGCGTCGTCGAACACGTTCATCTGATGTTGAACCGACGCGCAATGTTCACCTTTGGCAAAGAGCTTTGCACGCTCGGGGTCATCGGTACTCCACGCGTATGCGCGAATCTTTCCCGCTTCTACGAGCTGCTCGAGCGTGTCCCGAACCGTCGCGGCATCTTTCAAATCGTGGCCGCCGAGGTGGAACTGATAGAGATCGATGTAGTCCGTGCCGAGTCGCGAAAGAGATGCATCGCACGCTTTTCGGATGTACTCCGGCGAAGCGTTCGAGCCGGTTATTTCCCGGGTTGCTTCGTCGAACACGTTGCCGAACTTTGTCGCAACCACCAGCGATGATCGTTTCCCGGAGAGCGCCTTTCCAAGCACGCGCTCACTGTGCCCGGCACCGTAGACATCCGCGGTGTCGAAGAACGTAATTCCAAGATCGATCGCACGGTGAATTGAACGGATTGACCTTTCATCGTCCACATCCCCCCAGCCGGAGGCCGTGCCGTTGCGCCAGAATGGCCCGCCGATTGCCCAGCAACCCATTCCCATCCCGCTGACTTCGATCCCTGACTTTCCCAGTTTCCGTTTGTTCATTTCTCCCATACTCCTGTAAGAGGTTTTCGCTCGGCGTCCGTACCAAGATAGCGAAGATGGTATATTGCGTCCAGCGTACGCAGCAGGTTGTAGTGATCGAATTTCCCGTGGTAGGTGCTGCCCGGTTTCACATGAGCACCCACCATAATAGTCGCGATGGGATTAAAGGGTACCGGCGTTGTCCCTTCTGCTTCGTCGAACGTCAGGACAAAGAGACTGTCGTGAGTTTTCGCCCATTGGATATAGTGGTTCAGGTTGTTCCTGAGCCAGGTGTCTCCCTGTTCGACGCTGCCGTTGTGCATGTCGTTATTCAGATTCGGGATTACCATGGCTACTGTCGGGAGTTTGGCGTAGTCCGAAGGGAGGTCTGTGAACGGCAGACCGACATAGTCTGGAACATTCGTGAACGACACCCACGGAGCGTGTTTACGAACGTACGCTTGATAACTGTCTCCCTGAAAACCAACATAGGGGAGCCCTTCGGCATAGCCCCGAAAAGTCAGGCCCCGGGCAGTGAGCGACGTAAACAGGTTTGGCTTGTCGAAGTCATAGTGACCATCATTGAACACGCCCTGGGTGGAGCCGGAGAAGAGTGCAAGATAGTTGGGAAGGCTCGGATGTGTCACTCCGACTGAATCCGTGAGAAGAAGGCCCTGCTTTGCCAGAGAAGCGATGTAGGGGCTGTGGATTACCTGATCGAACGAATGGTTCTCCTCAATTACGATGAGTACATGGCTGAAAGCGGGCGGCGTTTCCAGCGGCGACGCGCTGCAGGAGACCGCTGCGCCGGCAGCCAGAATCAGCATCAGGGTCGATATGCGCGGCATGTTGTTCATGGGATGAATATAACAAAAAAACCGCCTGCCGCCCTGGCAAGTTTGCCCGGCGCAGCGAGGGCATAGCGGCGGTCTCCTTGAGTGAATGGACCGCGGAGCGAATGGACCGCGGAGCTGACACACAGATGCCGGCGGAGGAGACTATCCGCGCTCGGAAACCTGCGACTCCTCGGGCTGAGCTGCTCTCCGCTCCTCGTCTTCTTCCCGTGCAAGTTCTTCGTCCACTTCTTCCAGCGCGTTCTTCTTGTGCACGGGACGCTTGCGTTCAAATACATAGAACGCTGCAGGAACCACGAAGAAAGTGAGTATTGCCGAAGACAGGATTCCACCTAACAGGACAATGCCGAGCCGCTGGGCATACTCCGATCCGAGACCCTTTTCAAAGATCAGCGGGAAGCTGATAACGAGCACGGTCAGCGTAGTCATGATGATGGGCCGGAATCGAAGCCGTGCGGAATCGATCAGTGCATCTACGAACGCCATCTTCCCGAGCCGCTCCACGACGAAATCCAGGTAAATAATTGCGTTCTTGGCGGAGAGTCCTATGAGCATGAGCATACCGAGGGCACCGAAGATATCTATCCCACCCCCGAACAGGAACACCGACCACAATGCGCCAATGAGCGCCAGCGGCACCGGCAGAAGCAGATAGATCGGGTATCGGAACGAATTGAACTGCGCGCCCATTACAAGGTAGGCGAGGAAAATGGCGAGCAGGAAAATGATTGGTCCCAGAACCGAAAGCTGGCCCGCAAGGGCGGCGGGTCCGAACTTGCTCCCGGAAGAGAGCGTTACCCCGTTTCCGAGCAGGCCCTGGTCGGTGAGAGATTTCTGGATCTGCTGTTGAAACTTCAGTGCCGGCGGCGCATTCGGTGTCAGGTTCATGGTGACCTGATCCGTATAGAGTCGGTTGTAGCGGCTGATCGTCAGGGGTGCTTCGTTCAGAACGAAGCTGCCGAGCTGTCCGATCTGCAGATTGGATCTTAACGTTGGCGAGTAGAGGGGCAGGCTCAGGAGTGACTGCTCGCTGGTAAGGTATTTCGGGTCCACCTGTACGTTTATTGGATAGCTCTGGCCTCCGACATTTACGTTCGCTGCCTGGGTGCCGGTCGTGTAGGTATTGAGTGCCGATGCTATTGTGGACGCAGTCAGTCCCGTGCCGCTCAGGAAGTTCTGATTCGGCACAAAGTCATTCTCCATGGAGGTTTGCGAGAGGTCGTCCGAGACGTCTGCAACATAGGGATTATTCTGTAGCGCCTGCACTATCCGGGCACTTCGCCTGGTCAGGGTGCCGAGGTTATCCGAGATCAGACTGACGCTGAACGAAGATCCCTGCCCCCGAAACCCGCCACCGGCGCTGATGAACACGCGGGCGGATGGGTAGTCTTTGACAAGCCCCATGACCTTCGGGCGATATTCGCTGATCAGCGTGTAGACATTGGGTCGTTTTGTTATCGGTGTAAGCTGGACGTTCAGCGAAGCGAAATCCGCCTGACTTCCCCCGCCGAAGAATCCGCCGCCGACGACCGTCTGTACGGTTTCCACCGTTGGCAATTGCAGGAGGAAGTCTTCGACACGTCCCGCAACGGCATTCGTTACTGAAGTTGCGGTTCCGCTCGGCATGCGAACATGAACCTCCATATTGCCGTTGTCGCTTTGAGGAACGAAGTTGAACGGAATATGCGGTACAACAAGAACTGCGGACGCAACCAGAAACAGGCCTGCACCAACGAGCACCCATTTGCTGCGGGGAATTATCCAGGAGAGTGAACGGGTATATCCACTGCGTACCGCGTTCAGGCCCTTCTCGGTCCATCCGTGCAGCGTCGCGGTGAGCGCTTCGCCAAAATAGAGAACAATCCTGAGCAGATAGTGAAGAACGCCAAGGATAATTGGATACAACAGAATCCCCGGAATGAATATGAAGTGTCGTGTTGCCGCCAGCGCAAGTACGACGACTACACCGACAACTATTCCAAATGGCTTTCGAAATGCGCGGAATCCCCACTTCATTGAGCCAGAGATCTGAAGGAGACTGCGGAAGAAATCTTGCCAGCCTCGTGGAGTCGAATCCGGCGTGTACGCCATTCGAACGGTCAGGAAGAGGAGGGCCTCGAACCAGGAGAAGAATACCGCAGCTGCCAGGCCCAGCGTGAATTGTTGAATATACTTCCCGATAATGCCGCCAATGAAACTGACCGGCAGAAGGACGGAAAGCAGGGAGAGAGAGGACGCTGCAACGGCGCTGAATACCTCGCTTGCCCCTTTCAGCACCGCCTCCATCCGACCTTCGCCCAGAGCGCGTCTGCGTTCGACATTTTCCGCAACGACAATGGAGTCGTCCACAACGATACCGATTGCCACTATGAGCGCAAGAAGTGAAATCAGGTTCAGGCTGAATCCCATGAGGTTGTAGAGTACCGGTGCGGCCGAGAGCGCAATCGGGATTGCGAGGATAACAGAAAATGCAGTATTCAACCGACCAAGAAACAGCAGCACAATGAACGCAACAACAATTGCCGTGGTATACAGCTCACGGTAGGTAGAATCGACCGACCCCTGAATGGCGAGGGTGGTGTCGTTGCTGTAGTTGATCGTATAGTTGGCCGGCAACTGCGCAACGGCTATGGCCTTGCGGACATTCTTTGCAACCGCCACAGCGTTCGAGGTTGCCGTCTGCTGAATGGATACCAGAACTACCGGTTTCCCGTTTACCCGTGCTATGTCGTTTGCCGTGCTGCTTTCCCGGACCGTGCCGAGATTTCCGACGGTAACCGATTTGGAAGCATCCACCAGGATCTGCGAGATACCGTTCACGTCCGTCGGTGTGTTCTGCGTTGCAAAGCTCAGCGTGTTGGCGTTGGTGGTTATGTTGCCAATGGGCTGATTGACTGCAGAGCTCGTTATGGCGTTGACCACGGCCTGGGGGGTGACGTTGTAATAGGCGAGCCGGTTCGGATTCAGCAGTACCTGGAATTGCCGGGTAGGTCCTCCGTCTATCTGAACATTTGCAACTCCGTCCACCCGTTCGAGATAGGGGGCAAGGACGTTGTTCGCGTAGTCGCTCACGGTGGCAAGATCTGCCGAACCCCCGGAAATTCCGAACTGAAGTATCGGCTGCGAGTTCGGGTCAAAGGTGCGCACAAGGGGCGTGCCAGCGTTCGCGGGAAGCCGCTTCGCCGCAGCGGAAACCTGAGTGGCCACTTCATTGGCAACCGTATCTTTGTTTACGCTGATGTCGAAACTCAGGATAACGCGGCTCGAACCCTGGCTGCTCGACGCGTTCATGTCTGTGATACCGCTGATGGTCGAGACAGCATTCTCTATTACCTGGGTAACCTGCTGGTCTACAACGCTTGGAGTGGCGCCGGTGTAGGTGGTTGCGACCACAACAACCGGAATGTTGATACTGGGAAAGAGGTCGACCCCGAGTCCGAGCAGCGATACAAGACCAAATACGACGACACCGACAAAGAGTCCGATTGACAGAACGTAGCGGCCTACGGAAAATCGTATTGCAGGATTGACTTTGTTGAAGAGACTTTCTTCAATCTGCCGAAGATTCTTCACTGATTTCCTCCGGCCGCACCGGTTTTCTTGCCTGTGGCCGTGTTTGCCGCCGTAACATCGGAACCCTCAAGAAGACCGGGTGGAGGACTCACAATGACTTCGGAAGATGCGGACAGCTCGGTGACTGCCGCGTAATCCGCTGTTTCGGCAAGTATATTCACCGGTTGTCGGTGAGCCTTGCCCGCCACTATGGTGAACACATACGTTTGACTCCCGTCTGTTTGCAGAGACGGAATCGGTATGAGGGTTCCTTTTGCAAGGTTCACTTGGTAGGAAACATTGCCGACGCTTCCGTAGGGAAGGTTCTGGTCGCTGGACGTGAAGGTTGCCACCATGGGGACCACGCCGTTTATTGGAGCCGACGGCGTCTGCGCCACTCGTGCGCGGTAGTCCGTTCCTGAAACCGTGAAGGTCACCTGCCTTCCCGGCATCAGCGCCGGAGCGTCCACCGGGGAAATGCTGAATGAGACCTCTTTTGCCGCACTGACAAGCAGAAATGCGGGAGAGTTCTGACCGACGAACTCGCCCGGTGTTACGTTTACCGACGCAATCTGTCCGGCAAACGGAGCACTTATCCGGCCGTTTTGCAGGTTGAGCTCGGCCTGTTGCAGCTGGTTTTGTGCCTGATCCACCGATAGTTGAAGCTGCGCTATGTTCTGGGTATCGGACTGCTGATTCTGCGTCAATGCGCTTTTCGCAGCCTGGACGTTTGCCTGTGCCGTCTGGAGTTGACTCCGGGCCGTGTCTACCGCCGAGGCGGATGCGCCCCCGGATTTGAAGAGTTCCTCGGTGGCCGAATAGTTCTTCTGCGCTGAGGCGACCGCCGCTTCAGCGGATTGAAGCTGAAGCGTTAACTTCGGATTGGCCTGGGTTGCATTCTGCTGCCCGACGTCCAGGTTAATCCGGGCGTTCTTCAATGCTACTTTTGCGTTATCAAGCGCCAGCTTGAGCTGAGAGTCATCGAGCACCACCACAGGGTCGCCGGTCTTGACCCAGTCGCCGGCCTGATGGACAACACGTGCGACCACACCGGACACTTGAGCTGCAACCTGGCTCTGGGTAACCGGAACCACCGAGCCGCTGACCATGTGGTTGGCGGTGAGAATGCCGGACCTGGCGGTGGTGGCCTGAACATCTATGGGGCCACGCCGGCCGAAATGGCCTGCACGCGGATCCTGTTTTCCCTGCGGAGCAGAGCCGTGGCTCCCGGCTCCGTCGGCTTTTGCAGTGGCCGGCCGGCTGCATGCCGCAAAACCGAGTATTATGAGAATGGCAAAAGAGGCCATAATTGATTTGCGAATTACGCCCGTCTTCGTACCCTTGCTTCCGCTTTCTGTAGTTTTCATGTGCCAACCTGTGGTGTCGCTGTGTATCGAAAATTGTTCTCTGTAATGTTACGAAACTTGCGGTTTCTGCGGCATGAACGAGGTATGAAAAAGAGATAACATTTTGTTATGGCCTATGTGACCCGTTTGTGGAACCGGATTGCCGCCGACACAATGGTGAAAACGCCAATGAGCGCCATGGCGGAAGCCTCCTTCCACAGGAACCGGAACTCCGTTCCCTTGAGATAGATTTCCCGTACAACCGTAATGAAGTACCGCAGCGGGTTTATGTATGTCAGATACTGCACGAAGCGCGGCATGTTCTCTATGGGAACGAAGAACCCGGAGAGCAGGATGGCGAATATCATGATGAACCATGCGGTAAACATTGCCTGCTGCTGTGTTCGTACAACCGTGGAAACGAAAATTCCGATGCCGAGTGTGGAAAGAAAAAAGATGAACGCCATCCCGTAGAACAGGAGCAGGCTTCCTTTCATCCATAAACCAAAGACAATTCCAGCCGCAAGAAGGCTGATGGTGAGCTGGGCGAAACCCATGATGGTGAAAGGAATGACCTTCCCGAGTATGAGCTGCATTCCTCCGAGCGGCGTAACCATGAGTTGCTCGAGAGTGCCAATCTCTTTTTCGCGGACAATATTGATGGCGGTCAGGAATGTGGTAATCATGATGAGCAGGATGCCGATGAGTCCGGGTACAATGTTCGGCTGGCTCTCCAGATTGGGGTTGTACCACATGCGCGGCACGAGGACGATGTGTCCACCGGAGGCCTTCCGTGTTACGGTGTTCACGGCACCATCTGCCCATCGGGATTGAAGAAGCGCGAGTGCGGCCGAAACGTAGCCGAGACCGAGCCCTGCGGAGTTGCTGTCCGAACCATCGACGAGAAGCTGCACCGTAGGGATCGTGTGGTCAATCACATCGCGTTCGAAATGAGCGGGAACAACAACGACGATTTTTGCCGCTCCGTCGTCCAGGAGCCGCGTGGCGTCTGCTTCCGACGCAACCGTTCCCACAAATCTGAACGAGCTCGACGCGGTAAACACCCGTGCAATCTGTCTGCTATCCGGCGAATGATCAAAATCCAGGACAGCAACCGGGACATACTTCACCTGTGTCGTTATTGCCGAACCCATTATGAGAAGCATCAGGAATGGCGCAACGAAGATCAATCCGAAATACGCCTTGGTTCGCTTGATCTGGCGAAACTCTTTCTGAACCATGAAAAGTATTCTGCGCATATGCTATTCCAACCGGATCCGGAAGAGCCTGACACTCAGGCCAATGAGGAGAGCATCCATGCCAAGCAGTATTGCCGCAGGAGCATACAGATTTGCCAGCGTATTCCCCTTCAGCACGATTCCACGAATGATCTCCAGGAAATAGGTGGCAGGTATTATTTTACTCACGTACTGGAAGATTTTCGGCATACTTGCAATCGGAAAGATGAACCCGCTCATCATCATTGAAGGAAGTATGGTAATGGTAACGGCGGCGAGCATGGCAACTGCCTGGGATTTTGCGAGCGTTGAGACCAGGATTCCCAGACTGATTCCGGTAATGACATAGATGACCATCATGCCCATGATGAGGAGAAAAGACCCCCGGATTGGCACATTGAACCAGAGACTCCCAAAAACAAGAATCATCAGTCCGTCAATGAAGCCAATAATAGTGTAGGGGAGCACCTTCCCAAGAATGAGCTCCAACGGTTTAATCGGACTTACCAGGAGCTGTTCCATGGTGCCAAGCTCCTTCTCCCGTACTATTGCGATACTCGTGAGCAGGGTAGTAATGAGAATCAGGATCAGTGCAATGAGTCCCGGTATGAAAAAATCGGCAGACCGCAGGTCCGGATTGTAGAAGATACGCGGAGATACCGCGAAGATTACCGGTGCACCGCCATTCATCCGACCGTTTTGCTCCGACACCACCTGGCCAACGTAGTTGTGGATGAAGTTCGCCGCGTTCGGATCGCTTGCATCCACGAGAAGCTGGACACGGGCCCCCCCGACCGATGACAGTGCCCGGGCATAGTCCTGCGGAATAACCAGGACACAGCGCGCCTCGCGGCTCTTGAACAGATCAGTCACCTGGCTCGCAGGCGTATCAACCGCGTGGACGTGAAAGAAGTCGGTTGAGGCCAGATGGGAGAGGAGAGCGCTGCTCTCGGGAGTGTGCGACTGATCTATGACCACCATGTCGATTCCCGTCATATCGAGGGTAATTGCGTACCCGTACAGGAGCAGCATAAGCAGCGGCATGGTGAGTACCATGAACAGGCTCTGGACGTCTCGAAAAATGTGAGTCATCTCCTTACGGAATACCGCACCAAGAACTCTGGTCATATCCCCTCCCGGTTTACCGCAGCAAGGAATACTTCCTGCATGCTCGACACTCCGAAGCGGGACTTGAGCTCGTGTGGATTTGCAAGTTCAACAATAGCGCCAAGCTTCATTATAGATACTCGATTGCAGTATTCTGCCTCGTCCATGTAGTGGGTTGTAACAAAAACCGTCTTCCCGCTGTCGGCCAGAGCGTAGATGAGCAGCCAGAAGCTTCTGCGGGATGCCGGATCAACGCCGCTCGTAGGCTCATCGAGAAATATGATATCAGGATCGTGCAGGAGTGATGCGCTCAGGCTCATGCGCTGTTTCCATCCGAGAGGCAGGGATCCCGCAAGCTTGTCGGCGTGTTCGGAAAGGCCGAGCAATTGAAGGAGCTCTCCCGCGCGCTCCCGGATCTCCCTGCGCTTCAGCCCGTACATTCCGCCGTAGAACTCCAGGTTCTCGCGGACGGTGAGATCGTCGTACAGGCTGAACTTCTGGCTCATGTAGCCAATCCTGAGTTTGATGCGTTCATACTCGCGTGCAATATCGAAGCCTGCAACGGTTCCGCTTCCGCCGCTCGGTTTGAGCAATCCGCACAGCATGCGAATAGTAGTGGTCTTTCCGGCGCCGTTTGCACCGAGGAATCCGAAGATCTCTCCGCGGGCCACGCTGAAAGAAACCTTGTTCACCGCAACGAAATCCGAGAATGTCTTTGTGAGGTCCTGAACCTCGACTGCAAAATCCTGGTTGCCATTCACCCCGCTTGCTCCATCTGTGTCTGCATGAGCTTGAGGAACAGGTCCTCCAGTCCGGGTTCCATCGGCCGAATCCCTGAATATTCAATGCCGTCCTCTGCAAGGAGGGTGTGAACATCTTCCACGGTTGCGCCGCCGGTGAGTGTAAAGTGGGTACCGTCGCCGAACAGGTATGTATCCGAACACAACTCGCTTGCATGCAGCGCATTGTACAGCGTGTGCGGCGAATCGGTTGTCGCACAATAAAGCGGCTCACTGAACCGTTTCGGAAGATTCGACGGTACATCGGCGGCGAGGATTCGTCCGTTGAATACCAGCGCAACCTCGTCACATTGCAGCGCCTCGTCCATGTACGCGGTGCTCACCAGAATAGTTGTCCCGGATCCGGACAGACTCTTGAGGATTGCCCAGAACTCGCTCCGGGATACCGGGTCAACACCGAACGTGGGCTCGTCCAGGACTATTACGTCCGGAGCGTGAACAAGCATGCAGGAGAGTGCAAGCTTCTGCTTCATTCCGCCGGAGAGCGCACCGGCTCGGCGCTTACTGAACTGCGCAAGGGAGGAGAACTCGTACAGCTCCTCAATACGCCTGACCATCTGTGAACGCGGTACGTCGAAAAGTTCTCCGAAGAATCGGAGATTCTCCTCTACGGTGAGATCCTGGTAGAGACTGAACCTCTGCGGCATGTAGCCGACATTCCGGCGCACGTAGTCCGGCTCCCTGTCCACCGGCCTCCCTTTGAAGAGGACTTCTCCCGAGTCGGAAGAGAGAAGCGAGACAATGATCCGCAGAATTGTGGTCTTGCCTCCACCATCGGGCCCGATGAGTCCGAAGATCCGCTCCTTTTCGACCGCGAACGATACACCGCGCACGGCTTCCAGATTGCCGTAGCTCTTGTGGAGTGACCTCACGACCAACGGACTCTCGTCCGACGCAATTGCGCCCGACGCAATCCCGGCCGTCACAGGCGCACATCCACCGGCATTCCAATCTTCAGTGCGCCGTCGGTATTTGGTACGTGAATTTTCACGCCGTAAACCAGTGTCGTACGCGTTTCCCGGGTAAGAATGGTTTTCGGGGTAAACTCTGCCTGACTCGATATCCAGTAGATCTTCCCGGCAAGGCTCTTCTTTACACCTTCCGCGGTTATTTCGGCCTTGCCACCAATGGTGATGGAGCCGAGCTTGTCCAGAGGAACGTAGATCTCCACAGTGAGTTGAGAGAGATCCGCAACCTCCAGAAGCGGTGTCCCCGTGGTGGCCAGCTCACCGGCAAAGTGGAACTTGTCCAGCACCGTGCCGCTGACCGGGGAGACTACTGTGGCATCCCGAATGGCAATGTCGGTAACATCCACGCCTGCGCGCAGTTCCTGTTCCTGCGCCGCAATAAGCTTGTAGTTCGACTGGAGCACTGCGAGATTCGCCTGATCCACTTCGACCTTCGTGGAAAGCTCATCTCTCTGTTGTCGGGTTGCGCCCCCCTGGGCCAGAACCTTCTCGGTTTTCCTGAGAGTCTCCTCTGCAAGCTTGAGTTGTGCCTGAGCCTGATTTATCTGTGCCTGGGCCGATCCCCGACGGACGTCGAACTCATCCAGCCGCGCGAGCTGCTGTTTCTTCTGCGCCTCCAGCCGGTCAGTGTTTATCTTGCCGAGCACCTCCGCCTTCCGGACGGTGTCTCCTTCGCTGACGGAGAGCGAATCTATCTGCCCGGATGCCTGGGAAGAGATGGTAATGGTATCCACATCCATCCGGCCGGTATACGCGAAGGTCTTGCCGTTGCCGGAACATGAGACGACGAGCAGAAGAAATGCGGGAATTATCGTTGCCGCGAAAATAGTTCTCATTGTGCAATACTCCATTGGTCTATTGGTTCACCGCTCAAGGCATCTATCTGGTTTGCCTTGAGCATGAGAGAGAGAATCTGGCTGCGGTATCGAAGCTCAGCCACGGTAAGCTGAAGATTGGCGTCGTTGAAGTCTGTGGTGGAGGCCATACCCTGTTCGTTCTGCGACCTCACAATGTTCATTCGGGTCCGGGCGAGGTTCAGAGATGCGTTGAGGACGTCGGCCTCCTCTTTCATGGCGTGCCAGTCACGCACCGCCTTCGCGAACTGAAGGTTTATCTTTTCCCGCGCGGCAGTCTCGTCGCTCGCGAGTTTCGCTATCCTCTGCGTAGCGGCGCGCACCGCAAGGGACGTTGCCCCCCAATCGTAGGACCAGCTCAGAGAAATCCCCGCAGTCCCGTACAGCATCCAGTCATTCGTGACAGGATCCGCGCCAGGAATTCCGTAGTGAAGCGCTCCGCTCAAAGCGAGACTTGGATAGTATTTCGATTCTTCACGCTTTCTGTTTGTCTGGAGGACGGTACGCCGAATGGAGAGCGCCTTTATCTGGTCGAGCGATTCGATTGACAGCGACGGAAGAGTCATGGTCTTTTCCGTGGTCGGCGCTTCGGGAACGGATATTTCGGCTCCGGTCAACGACTTCAGCTGCTCGAGTGCATCCCGCAACGCAGCCTTCGCTGCAATGAGCTTCTGATCGAAGTCGAGCCGTGCAATGGTGAGTGACAGCACATCGACCTCCTTCGCCATCCCCTGTTTCTGCAACGCCGTAGTCCGGTCCAGTTGAAGCTGCGCCCGTTCCCGTCCGGATGAGATGGAGTCAATCTGGAGTTGCGCCGACTGCGCCTGCCGAAACGCGGTAACCGTTTCCAGCGCCACCCGGGTTCGGGTGGAAGAGAGGGAGTTTTCCGCAAGAAGTGCAGTCAGACGCTTCAGCTCTATGCTTGATTGCCGTGCAAAACCCGTGAACGGTGCCCATTGGAATCCCACAGATGTGTCGATGGTATTCTGCCGGACAAGAGATATCGTCTGCGGCTGACCCGGGATGGGAAGCGTCAGGTCCGCGCTCGCGGTTGTGTACCGGTAGCTTGCGCCAAGATCAAGCGCAGGCAACACCGATCGTGCCGCCGCAGCAGCGTCCAGGCGTGCCGCCTGCACATCCGTTGCCGCGGAATGGACCGTCGCGTCGTGTGAAAGCGCCATGTCGACCGCAGCCTTGAGCGATTCCGCGCCGAGGGGAGCAGTTCCCGCACCAAACGCCATGAGGGCAAGCAACGCACAGGTCGTCCAGCCGAAGCTCCTGCCGCGGCTACTCGTCCGCGCCGTTGTCCTGAACCTTGAGACCGTAGTAAACAACATGAAAGATTGACTCCTTTCTCTCGGCGATGAACTCTTCCCGGTTGTACACCTTTCCCGGTTGCACCCGGGACAGCATTGTCTGAACAATCGGCTCGGAGACGAAGTAGTAAATGCACGCCCCAAGGATGGTAATGATCAGCTGTGGGGGATTCACCGGACGGATGTTACCCGACTCCTGTTCCCGCCGGATGATTTCCACCATTCTCTCCGGCATGCTTTTCCCGCTCCGGTTGAAGACCGAGATCAGTGCCTCCCGGGCAGTCTGTCCACCCTGCGAAAGCTCCGCCATTACGAAGAGCGGGATCCGGGGATCCTTCGCCGCAGAATCCATGAGGGTATCGATAAACTTGCGCAGGACCACGGGAAACGAGTCATCTTCCGTGAGTGCTCGTTCAATTGCGCCGAAGAAGGAGAGAAAGACATGCTCCACCACGCGCCGGTAGATGTTTTCTTTCTTCCGGAAATAGTAGTGCAGCAGGTTCTTGTTCACCCCCGCGCGGTCCGCAATCTCCTGCATCCGTGCACCGTATGAACCCTTTTCCAGAAAGACATCCATCGCCGCGCTGAGTATTGCTTCTTCTTTCGGGCCGTTGTCGGACAGATTCTCCAAGCTTTCTGGTGTAGCCAAAAGATGCTCTCTTCTATTATTGACTGTTAAGTTTGACCATCTAGTCTAACTAAGTGGTTAAACTTTACCTGTGCAGGGAGTATTTGTCAAGTATAACTGAGCGTGTTGATGGGAAGCGTCCAGGGAATCACGCCCGCATAGGGGGAGTAAGCCTCTCCCATTGAGCTCGCTGCGAACGCTGCGCGGACAGAAGGCCTCTCCAACTCACCGGAGAGTCTTATCAACACGGTTGTTGATACTTCAGTCATTGCGCAGCGGAAGCATGCGCAGTATTATTTCAATTAAAAGGACACACCATGGATACTTGGACAGAGAAAGTACAGGTTGCCGGAGACCGAGTTGTAAAGAAAATCCGTGAGCTCGTCAAAGAAGGGAATGTTCGGAAGATCATTATCAAGAAGCCGAACGGCGAGGTAATCAAGGAATTTACCCTGACTGCCGGCGTGGCCATGGGAGCAATTGCGCTCTGGCTCGCACCAATCATTGCAGCGGTGGGCGCTGCCGTCGCGGTAGGCATGGACTACACAATAGAAGTGGTCCGGGCAAAGGATCCGGATTCCGAACCGGAGGACGAATAGCCGCCGCTCCGCCTGCGCTTTGAACGGACCACTACTTGAACCGGCCCTAAACGGTTCATAATATTGTGTTATTGTCCGTGAACAATTCGCGCCATTGTGGAATGATTGGTACTCATCAACTGGATTTTCAGGAGCAAGAACATGAAACGAATACTGTCGGGCACGGCCGTTGCGATAGTTGTGCTGGCGGGACTGAGCTCGTGCAGCTGGTTTACC
>CAZKMA010000037.1:0-18801 GCA_964553615.1 uncultured Spirochaetales bacterium
CCCGGGTGCCGGCAACGCAACGGTTCAGCTCACCCTCTACAACTTCATTAGCCGGTACGTGACCCAGTACAACCTGCTCTTCGCGGATGTGTTGCTCATTTCCATTCCACCCCTTATTCTCTTTATCATCTTTAACCGACGCATCGTCGCGGGCATCGTGGCCGGCGCGGTAAAGGGTTAATCACTACACCGATCCACAGGAGTTCTCCGATGCTCGAAGTCTACGATCTGACATGTGAATACGAATCCGCACCCATAGCGGTGGCCGTCCCCCGGCCCCGCTTCAGCTGGAAACTCGTGAGCGATCGCCCAAAGGTCGTTCAGGTCGCATACCGAATCGAAGTCGGAGAGGACGCGGGGTTTGCGGAGATTTTTTGGGATTCCGGTTTCATCAAATCGCCGAGCTCCCACCTGGTGGAGTATGAAGGTCCCAGCCTGGAAGAATGCACCCGATACTTCTGGCGCGTAACGGTACGCGACGATGCGGATAATCAGAGTGCGTCCCTCAAGGCAGCGCTTTTCGAAACCGCAATGCAGCCCGCATCGTGGAAAGCGCCGTTCATCGGAATGGATATTCCGGCCGGAGAGACTACATCCCGTCCGATCTACCTTCGCAAGGAACTCACGATCGAAGGAGAACCTGCCTCGGCCCGCGTCTACACGACGGCGCTCGGGGTATACGAACTATGGATCAACGGAACTCGCGTGGATTCTGCTTTTTTTGCACCGGGTTGGACGAATTACCGCAAGCGCCTGGCCTATCAGACCTACGACGTCACCGATCTGCTCCAGCCGGGTGCCAACGTCATCGGTGCGGTCGTCGGAGCCGGATGGTACTCAGGCGATCTTACGTGGACGAAGCGCCGGGAGTTCTACGGCAAGCAGTCTGCCCTGTCTCTGGAGCTCCGGGCAACGACTGACAAGGGAACACCTTCTCCACTGATGAGCGACGAATCGTGGCAGGCCTCCTACGGCCCGATCCTCTACTCGGAGCTCTACCACGGTGAGCGCTACGATGCGCGCAAGGGGCAGCCTGGTTGGAGCTCTCCGGGGTTCGAGACCTCCGGGTGGAGCCATGCGGTGCTCCGGGACTTTCCAAGAGAGCGGCTGGTTGCCCAGGAGGGACCACTCGTTCGAAAACAGGAGCACCTGGAGGTTCGAGAGGTCATCACGACGCCGAAGGGAGAGACGGTCCTCGACTTCGGGCAGAACCTCACCGGCTGGGTGCGGTTCACGGTGCGCGGCAGTGCCGGGCAGCGGGTCGTTCTCCGGCACGCGGAGGTCCTCGATGCTGAGGGGAACTTCTACACCGAGAACCTGAGAGACGCCCGGGCGGAGATCGAGTACATCCTCCAAGGCGATGGAGAGGAGAGCTTTGAGCCCCACTTCACCTTTCACGGTTTTCGATTTGTTCGGGTCGATGAGTGGCCCGGAAGCGTCGATCCGGCGAACTTCACCGCTGTCGTGCTCCACTCCGAGATGGAGTCCACCTTGAGCTTCGAATGCTCAAACCCGCTCCTCAATCAACTGCATCATAACATCCTGTGGGGTTGGAAGGGGAATGCCGTGGATGTCCCGACCGACTGTCCCCAACGCGATGAACGCCTCGGCTGGACAGGGGATGCCGAGGTCTTCATCGGGACCGCAACCTACCTGACTCAATCGGCGGGCTTCTATCGAAGGTGGCTCCGCGATCTTGCGTCGGAGCAGTTCGAGGATGGTGGAATCCCTTTCGTGGTACCCGACATCTTCACGCCGATTGCCTCGGAGGTTCCGATGTTCACCAGCAGCCATTCGTCCACCGGATGGGGCGACGCCGCAGTGATCTGTCCCTGGACGGTGTACGAGCACTACGGCGACCGCCGCCTCCTCGTGGAGCAGTACGTATCGATGAAGGCGTGGGTCGAGTATATCCGCACTCATGCCGAAGGCGGGCTGATCTGGAACACCGGGTTTCATTTCGGTGACTGGGTGGCCCTGGATGCGAAAGAGGGAAGCTACTTCGGCGCTACCCCGAACGATCTCACCGCCACCGCATTCTATGCCTACTCGACCGAGCTGGTGGCGCGCGCCGCAAGGGCGTTGGGGAAGTCTGAGGATGCTGCCGGGTACGAGAAGCTGCACGCCGATATCGTCGAGGCCTACCGGAGGGAGTTCATTACCCCGTCGGGGCGCATCGCGGCGCGCACGCAGACCGCTCACATCCTGTCGCTCGTCTTCGGACTGGTCCCCCGGGAACAGCGCGGGCGGGTCGTTCGCGATCTCGCCCAACTCATTGATGAGAACGGTGGGCACCTGACCACAGGGTTCCTCGGGACTCCCTTCATCTGCAAAGCACTGGCCGACAACGGACGCCTCGATGCAGCCTACGAGCTCCTGCTCCGAGACGACTATCCCTCCTGGCTCTATCAAATCACGAAGGGAGCGACGACCGTCTGGGAGCATTGGGATGGCATAAAGCCCGACGGGACCATGTGGAGCCCGGACATGAACTCCTTCAACCACTACGCCTACGGCGCGATCGGTGAGTGGATCTACGCCACCATCGGCGGGCTGTCGCCCGACCCGGATGATCCCGGATTTCACACTGCGGTGCTCGCGCCACGACCCGGTGGAGGCATCACCCACGCAAAGACGGCCTATCAGGGCCCCTACGGCAAAATCGAGCTCGAGTGGCGCCTGGAGGGCGAGCGGCTCATGCTGGACGCGGTTGTGCCGCCGAACAGCTCGGGCAGGTTCCGTCTGCAGGGAGTTGCAGCAACTCGGGTGAAGGCGCCCGATGGGGTCGTCTTCTCAGATTCTCACGATGCCGCGGAGGCGGTGGTGGGTTCCGGGCGGTGGCACCTCGAATGCCCGTGGCCCGAGCCCGGAAGACCGGCGAAATAGCGGGGAAAGAAGCTGAGGGCACGGCTCCGGGAAATGACGCGTAACTTCGGGGCCCTCGAACGAGGACCTCGGCGTTCGTCCAGTCATACTCACCTTCCGCTTGTATCCTGCTCGACGGGACATTTTGATCGAATTCCCAGGGGGACACTAACATGGAGTTTCAACAGGAAATCGGTTTGTGGTTGGTGGCAGTCTCACCGGCGGGTCACCGAGCATCGGGATTGCCGCACGGCGTGGTATCTTGCAAGGAGACACCGGTTGCCCTATCATTCCATCGGGAGCCTGGGACATTCGCTACACACAACGACGAAAGGGAATATGACGAAAAGGCAGGACCGGCAGAACGAACAAGAGTCGAGCTCTTTCACCCGGGATTTGCGTGCACTCCACGATATTTCAATGGAACTGTCCGTCGCAGAAGACGTTCAGGACCTCTGCAGGAGGGCGGTTATTCTCGGCCGAGAGACCCTCGGATTCGATCGGCTCGGGATCTGGTTTATCGATCCGGAAAATCCGGCCTGGAACGTCGGAACGTGGGGTACGGATGAGCAGGGGAATGTGCGGGATGAACGAGAATCACGCGTTCGACGCAATCCCGACATTACGCCGGAGGAGTTCTACACCGGGAAAGTTCCGATGTTGCTGTTCGAGAACGCAGTCTGTTACAACGACAAACGTGAGCCGGTGGGACGATCTGACAAGGTTCTTGCGCCCCTGTGGGACGGAAATCATATCATTGGAGAGCTCTCCGCGGATAACTTGTTGACCGGCCGGGCGTTCGACGCAGAACGGCAGGAAGTTCTGATTGTTTTTGCACGCATTATTGCTCATCTCTCGAGTCTGAAGCGTGTGGAATCCGAGCTGCGGAGGCTCGCCTCGACGGATTCGCTGACCGGCGCCATAAACCGCAGAACGGCGCTCATTATTCTGGAAAAACAGATCGCCGCCTGCCTGCGAAAGAAATCCCCTCTTACCGTAGCGGCAGTAGATCTGGATACGCTGAAACTGGCGAACGACCGCTTTGGGCATGCGGAAGGGGACTCGTACATCCGCGACGTATTTCGGGCAATGATCGACCGGGTTCGGGTATCAGACACGGTAGGGCGTATAGGCGGAGACGAGTTTCTGGTAATCTTCCCCGACTGCGAGGCCGAGGAGGCGAAGGGCATAATGCAGGAGATCTCCGCATCCATTGAAGAGGCGCCAAAGGAATATCAGTACAGCCGTGCCATTAGTTGCGGCATTGCATCTCTGACGGAGCTGCCGGAAGACGAATGCAATTTTGCACAGGAAATCCGGCGCTGCACGACATCCCTCCTGAGCCTGGCCGACGACCGAATGTATACCGATAAGCGACAGAAACCTCACGCGCGCGAGTAGACCCACTTCGTTACCTAACCGACAAACCAGTCGCATCTCCCCGGAAATCCCGCCTCATGCGGAAGCTTCGCTTCCAATTCCCGTGAAAATGCCGTGAAACGCCCGAGCAAGTGCCGCGAGTCTACCTGGATCGGTTTCAAAGTTCTCTGCAACGGAAAAGCCGGCAACCGGGGCTCGCTGCTGAACGTACGCGAGCAGTCGGGAAAGAGATCTCAGATCGAGTCCGGCCGGAACCGTGCATTTCGGATTCAGGTAGGAATCCGGGTGAAGGACATCGAGATCGATATGAAGATAGACCGGAGAATTACCGCTACGCGAAAGAAAGTCACCCAGACTCGCGAAATCACCGTCAACGGACAACTGTCGGATACCCAGTTTCTGCCGAACTTCCCGCTCGTACGGGTCCAGGACTTTCTGACCGCAGAGCGCAATGTGCGCGGGGTCGAGTCCTGATGCGTCGGGGGAAAAAAGCAACCGGGTCGGCGCGTCAATCAGCGCTCCGAGCGCCATTCCGTGAATGTAACCGGACTCCGATGTTGAGGGGATATTGAGATCACCGTGAGCATCGATCCATATGAGTCGAAGATCCGGATGGATCGATGCGAGATAGGGAATTACCGCAATTGCCGCAGCACACCCGCCGCCGAGCAGAACCACCTTCCGCGCCTTTCGTCCAACGAGGGTCGCCCTCACCTCGTGGAGCGCATCCCGGTACAGGCGGAAATTGCGGATACCGTGAACTGTCGCAGATGACGCGCTCGAATCCACCCGGTATTGTACGATCGGCTGCAAATAGGTGAAGGCAACCTCGAGGGCGCGCGTACCCTCGGTCAATTGGGCTGAGTGTGGGCTGCCGAACCACAGGTTCGTGGAAAGAACGACCGTGGAGTTCTGTTGCATTGGTCCTCTTCGGATTATTGAGATGATAGGAAAAGTTGTCTCGCCCCGCAAAGGGTCGGCCGGCGTGGCACGAGCTACCCTTTGAGTGCGCCCGCGACCATTCCTTCGATGAGCCGTTCACGGACTATGCCATACACAATGAGCAACGGCAGCGATGACAGCACCAGTGCGGCCATCATCAGGGGGATGTTCGCGGCAAACTGCCCCTGGAAATTCCATAGAGCGAGCGGAATTGGTCGCTTGCCTTCAGAACTTATCAGCACGAGCGGAAAAATGAATTCGTTCCACAGGACAACTGCATTGAGAATCCCCACCGCAGTAAGTGCAGGTCTCGACATGGGAAGGATGATGCTCGAGTAGATATTCCACTTGTTCGCGCCGTCCATGAGCGCCGCTTCTTCGAGACTCATTGGAATCTCTCCCATGAATGCGGTGACAATAAAGATGGTAACTGGCAAATTGAATGCCACAAAGGGGCCAATCAGCGCCAGAAGCCGGTCGTAAATGCCCATCATGCGCGTCAATTCGTACACGGGTATGAGTGTTATGTGTACCGGGATGGTGAGACCTCCGACGAAGAGGAAGTAGAAGAGTGTCCGGAACCTGAACTTCACCCGGGAAAGGCCAAACGCGGCAAGGCTCCCCACGAAAAGAAGGAGAACGAGCGAAACCCCGACGGAAAACAGCGAATTCGCGAAGTAGCGCGGGAAGGCATTCTTCCAGACAATTGCGTAGTTGCCCAGCGACCATGGATTCGGAAGCTGCCAGAATGTCCCATTGTAGTACTGGACCTGCTCTTTCATGGAGTTCTGCACAAGGAAGACTATCGGATAGAGAACGATCAGAAGCCACATGACGATGAGCGCATATGCGACTACGCGCCCGGCAGTTGCCCCGCCGGATGGGCTACGCATAGTTTACCTCCGATCGGCGGCCCAGACGGAGCAGGACGACGGTGAGGGCGAACGAGACGATGAACATCGACATTGCAATCGTGCTTCCATATCCCATGCGGAAATTCGTGAACGCCTGTTTGTACATGTATGTCGCCAGAAGTTCGCTCGCATGGTCCGGCCCACCCTGGGTCATAACGTAGATCAGGCCAAAGTATTTCAAAGAACCGGTAAGCGACAGAATTGCCGCGGTTCGTATGGTGTTCGAAAGCAGTGGAAGGGTAATGCGAAAGAACGCCTGCGATGGCGAGGCGCCGTCGAGATATGCGGATTCCCGGAGCTCCTCCGGAATGCCGCTTATTGCCGCGGCAAAGATGATCATGTAGAAGGGAATGAACTGCCAGCAAATCGTGGCAACAACGGCACCGAATGCAAAGTGCGGATCACCGAGCCATCCGGTGGTTGCGTAGCCCATGCCGACGGCACGCAGGAAGGTGTTGAGCAGTCCGAAGTTCGGCTCGTAGATGTAGCGCCACATAATGCCAATTGCAACATCCGAGAACATGAGCGGCAGGAAGAAAAGGAGCTTCATTGTTCGTGAGCCCTTCATACGCGATGAGATGAACAGCGCGAGGAGTATTCCCATGGGCAATTGTATCAACAGCGAGAAGACGACCAGTTCCAGATTATTCAGCAGGCTGCGGAGGAATACGCCGTCCGAAAAGACTCCAAGCCAGTTACCGAGCCCGACGAAGACCTTGTGCGGGGATATTCCATCCCACCGGAAGAGACTGTAGAAACCGGACAGGGGGATCGGGAGGATGAAGTAGAGCAGGTAGATCAGCAGGGCAGGCAGAACGAAAACGAACCCGGACAAGAATGTGCTGCGTGTTCTCATGAAGTGTTCCTGTGGGGTCGGCACGCACCCCGTTGCCGGGGTGCGTCCGAATAGCGTTGACTACTGGTTGGTTTTTCTCCAGTCCGTAATTGCCTGCTCCTGTTTTTTCCCCATTTCGGCCGGCGTAATGCTGAGGCCGAACAACGATTGCACCAGATCCTTGTGCATCTCGCCGACGCTCGGCGGCAGGAACTGATCCCAGTACACCTGAACGTGCGCTGCATCTTCGAACGCCTTGGCATTCTTCTTGAGCATCGGATCCGAAATCATGCCCGATACACCCTTCACCGGCGGCGTGCGACCGTTGGCAAGCATGAACTGGACCCACTCGTCGTTCATGACGTACTTGCTGAGGAATTCTTCTGCAGCCTTCCTGTTCTTCGACTTGGTCGATATCGAATAGTAATCCTGTCCCGGGCTTCCGATCAGATCGGTCGGATCGCCCTTGCCGCCCTGGATGGTCGGGAAGGTGAAAAAGTCGATGTTCTTCACGTTGTCCGGTGAGTCTGCCTTCAGGTTGTCATAGAACCACGCCCCCATCAGATACATGGCCGCGCGACCTGTGTAGATAAGCTGGCGGCTTTCGCCGTTGTCCTGGCTCATGCCGTTAAAACCCTGTGGAAATGCGCCCGCCTTGACAAGGTCCTGGATCAGCTGACCGGTCTTGATGTACGCAGGATCTTCGAAGCTTGCCTTCCCGTCGTAGACGTTCAGGAACAGATTGGCGCCGCCGATCCTGTCCGCTATATACATGTAGTAGAAGGAGCTCGGCCACTTGGTCTGGTTTGCCAGGGAGATGGGAATGATGCCGTTGTCCTTCAGCGTCTTGACCGCACTCATGAGGTCCGCCCATGTCCTGGGCACCGAGACGTTGTACTTGGCCAGGATATCCTTCCGGTACCAGAAGTAGACGCCGGTAAGGCCACCGTACGCAGTGCCATAGGTATGACCTTCGAAGGTGACAGGGTCGAAGGAAGCGGGTATGTACCGCTTGTCGAGGTTCGCCTTGATGTCGTCTATCGGAGCGACCATCCCCGCATCGACATACGCTTTCAGAGGTCCGCCACCCCAGTTATGAAAGATGTCTGGGGGAGTTCCGCCGCCCATGGCGACTTTGAGTTTCGTCTTGTACGGATCGTTCTCTATGTGGACGACCTGGAGCTGGACGCCCGTGTCCTTCGAGAACTGTGCCGCCTCTTTATCGATGATGTCTTTCATCTTGCCGGTGGTCTGCACGTCCCAGAGTACGATACTTGCAGAAGCCGCTTGTGAACCGGTGGAACTCGCCCCGGTTTCACCCTTCCCGCCCGCGAACACAGGATATACGCAGAAGAGTGCGACCAGAATTACCACAAGAGCTGATAAGGCCTTACGCATTTCAAAACCTCCTTGACAGGTTGGAATACCGCGTAGCCCCTTTGTGTTAGCGATGGGCTACTCCGGTAAGAGTAGCCCCGTCTTGCGGAGTCCGAAAGCGGCCAAAGTGCGAATTCCGGGATAGGTCATTTCACCTACCCCGACTCTGCACCCAGGTCACGGCGAATCTTCGCAAGTCTCCCGCGTTCTGTATTCTGAGCTTCTCTTTGACATGGTCCCTATAGGCGTTTACCGTCTTCACCGAAAGATTGAGAAGTCCCGCAATCTCGGTGGCACCGTAGCCCTTGCCTATCAACTCGAGCACTTCCAGCTCGCGATCGCTGAGCTTTTCGACGGGGAGCGACTCCTCGTCCGCGCCCGGGCTGAACATGGTGTCGAGAAGTCGATCCCGCATGGCGGCTGAGACATAGATCCGTCCGGAGAGGATAGTACTAATAGCCTCAAGCATGACCGAGGCGGCCTCCTGCTTCATGACATACCCGCGTGCCCCCGCCTTCAGCGCGCGTGTTGCGTACACCACCTCGTCATGCATCGATATGATGAGAACCAGGACCTCCGGATGGCCCGCTTTCAAGGTCTTTACCAGATCGAGCCCGTTCTTGTCGAATAGCGATATGTCGACAAGCGCCATGTCGGGCGTCATCTCCTTCAGGGCCGAGAGGGCCTCGTCCATGGACCCCGCCTCGGCGGTCACCTGATAGCGCGGGTTGCTCCGAACCAGGGCAACAAGCCCCTGCCGAAACACCGGATGGTCGTCAACCACCAGGAAGGACACCGAGTTCGTCATTTTGCGATCCTCCGGACCTGCGATATTCTGCATACCACCCGTGTTCCCGGATTGTTGTGTTCGACCTGGAGCACAGCACCCGCTCGTTCCGCACGGTAGCGCATAATGCGCAGCCCCATCCCGTCGGCAGTAATGACTTCCGGCAGCCCTGAACCGGAATCACTTACCTCGATGACAAGGGTAGCACCTCCGTTTCCGTCTTCACGATGATCCTCGCGCCCGAGGGTAACGGCGATGCGATCCGAACCGGAGTGCTTGAGCGAATTGGACAGGGCCTCCTGTACGATCCGGTAGATCTGAAGCGCTCGGTCGGTGTCCGGCAGAACGAATCCGGGCGATGCGCGGAAATCGATGGTTGCCGGATAGCTGCTCCTCGCGTTCTCGATGAGCGATTCTATGGCGGCCGCCAGCCCCTTTGCCTCCAGCCCGGTCGGCGTGAGCCCTCTCGCAATCTGTTTGACGCGAGCAATTGACCCGGCGAGCAACGCACCAATCCGCTTGAGCGACTCCAATTCCGGCCGCGAGCTCCGGGCAAGTGACTCCTGCGCAACCGAGGCAAGCATCGCGACGCCGGCAAGGTGCTGGCAAAGGTCATCGTGCAGGTCCTGGCCAATTCGCTCCATCGTCCTGTTGGAAATCTCGACTACCTCCCGTTCGAGCAGTGCACGCCGCTCGACCTCCTCCTTGAGCTCCGCGTTGGTGCGCGTGAGCTCCCGGGTTCTTTTGCCGACTTCCAGCTCGAGTCGTCGTTCGTGCGTCCGAACCTGCTCGAGCAGGAGGGCCCCCTTCAGGGCGCTGGATACCTGATCCTTGAGGCTGTCGTAAACCGTTGGCACGTCGAAACCGCCCGGAAGCAGCATGTAACCAAGCGGTTCATCACCGAATACGAGCGGTTCGAGCACCCAGTGGCACGTTCTCCACACGGTTCCAATGTCTGTAGGAAGCAGGTCAGATGTGGGAAACCGCGTCCTTGTACCAGCCACGTTTCGCGGCAAGAGGACAAGACGCGACCACTGCAGCGAATGCCCGGAATCCGTGAACAGGGCGACGTACCCTTCTCCGATGCCGATGTGGAGGAGCCCTTCCCTGAGCTCCTCCGACATGGTTGGGAGATCAAACGCTCCGGCCAGCGACGCGCTGATCAACCGGAGGGTCCGCAGCTGCTCTTCAGCGGCTATTCGCCGTGCCTCCTGCAGCCTGGAAGCCACTTCGCCGATCATAGCGCGGGAGAACTCGAACACCGACGCGGGAATCCCATCCGGCCCCCCGCCACTCGCTACCAGCCTCTGTCTGATGTATGAGAGGATATCGTTCCACCGCAGAGGATCCTTTCCGTTCAGCGTGGAAGCCGTAACCGCACGATGAAGGACGGCGATGAACGAATCGCTATCGCCGATCGAGAGAAGATCTACGAGCTGTTCGGCGGCGGCACGTTCTTCAGAGTCGGCATCCGCCGGAAGCACATCGGTGTCGACGGTATAGCTCCGATGAGGTCCACAGCCACAGGACTCGCGAATGGATGCCGAGGACTGAAGGACCCGGCGTTCGAAGGGCCCTCCACCCATGAGTGCGCACAGACAATCGACACTATTTACGCCGAGATCGAACAACGGTTGTACCGCCGTGGTGAGCGGGTGGATGAGAGCGCTCCCCTCATCGACCCCGTCGAACCCGACTACAGACACGTCCTCCGGAACGCGTCGGCCACTTTCACGCAGCGCACGGATGGCCTCGATCGCCATGGAATCACTCATGCCGAACAAGGCGTCGAACGGAACGCCGCTTGCAAGGAGTCTCTTTGTGGCCTCGGCTCCGGAAGAATGGAGGAAGTTGCCATACACATCGAGCCTGGGGTCGAGTGAAATCTCTTCGTCCGCCAGGGCTGAAAGAAACGCATCCCGGCGGGCAAGAACTTCGGCGTGCTCCCGCGGTCCGTTAATCAGCGCGAAGCGGCGGCGGCCGTGGTCGTGGACTAGGTGCCTGACAAGATGTTCGATGACCGGTGAGCCGTCCACCGTGATACTGGACGCGCCGGCCACTTCCACACCCACCGACACTTTCGGAATGTTCTTCCGCGCATCAAAGACCGCAGCGAGCTTTTGCGCACCAAGGTAGGTCATGATTGTCGCGGATATGATGATGAGGCCATCAATGTTGCGCGAATCCGCGAGACGGTATGCAACGTTTGCCGTCGACTCGCTCACAATGGGCGACCCGATTCGGGATCCAACAAAGGTCACGGTGCCGTACCCGAGCTCGGCCGCACGTGACTCTATGCCACGCAGGACGGTGGACTCGTATGAATGACTGAGCTCCGCAGTGAATATACCGATCATCTTCTGTTCATGACGGGCCTGCATATCGTTCAGATTATACCATTCTGTGCGGTCCGGCACTCCCCTTAGCGTAGTACCATCGATCTCCGGGCACTATCAGCGATACACCGAATTCCACTATCAGTCGTTCTGCACCCTCGGCATAGGGAAAACTACCTATACGCCAGTCTGAGGTATAACTGAGCGGGTTGTTTGAAGGAGCTTGGCCGTTATGCGAATAGCTTGCAGAAAGGTGCTCCGTGCCCGCAATTCGCCGGCCCTCGCGCTCATTGGGGAGTTCATCCGGGCGGCAATTGTTCGGGCCGATAATCGTCAACGGGCAATCGTCAGTCGGCTGCGGGAAGTTTGAGCCCGAGCGCCCTGGCAACGCCCTCTCCGTAGGCAGGGTCTGCCTTCTGGAAGTGGCGGAGCTGCCGCATCCTGATCTCGTCCGGAACTCCCTCCATGGCTTCAGCGATATTTGAAAAAAGCTGCTTCTTCTGATCGTCGGACATAAGGCGGAATAGACTGCCGGGCTGCGTATAGTCATCGTTACCGGCACGGTGATCGTAATGGTCGGCGTCTCCGTGTATCTTCAACGGCGGCTCTTTTGCGCTCTCGTCCTGTACCGGGCCGTCGAACGAGTTCGGCTCGTAGTTGACGGAGGCGCCCCCGTTGCCGTCGAAACGCATCGACCCGTCGCGGTGATAGGAATTCACCTCCGCGTGTGCTCGATTCACCGGAAGGTGCGCATAGTTCACGCCGAGACGATATCGATGCGCGTCGGCATATGAAAAGACCCGTGCCTGGAGCATCTTGTCCGGAGAGACACCGATTCCCGGTACCAGGTTCGACGGCTCGAACGCTGCCTGTTCAATGTCGGCGAAGTAGTTTTCCGGATTCCTGTTCAGTTCCAGAACGCCTGCATCGATGAGTGGATAGTCCTTGTGCGGCCACACTTTCGTAAGATCGAATGGGTTGAACGGTACCTTTTCCGCGTCCTCTTCTGCCATCACCTGAATACAAAACCTCCAGCGGGGAAAGTCTTTTCGTTCAATCGCCCCGAACAGATCGCGCTGCGCGCTTTCCCGGTCTTTCGCAACAATCGCTTCGGCTTCGCGGTTTGTCCAGTTCCTGATACCCTGCATCGATTTGAAATGAAACTTCACCCAGAACCGCTCGTTTTTCGCATTGATGAAGCTGTAGGTGTGGCTACCGTAGCCGTTGATGAACCGGAATCCCTGAGGAAGTCCGCGGTCCGACATGAGGATGGTAACCTGGTGAAGACTTTCCGGAGAAAGTGACCAGAAGTCCCACATTGCGGTCGCCGAACGCAGATTTGTTTTCGGATGCCGTTTCTGGGTGCGGATGAAGTCCGGAAACTTCAGCGGGTCGCGCACAAAGAATACCGGTGTGTTATTTCCCACCATGTCCCAGTTTCCCTCTTCCGTGAAGAACTTCAGGGAAAACCCTCGAACGTCCCGTTCGGCGTCGGCGGCACCCCGCTCGCCCGCCACGGTCGAAAATCGGGCAATACACTCGGTCTTTTTCCCGATCGTCGAAAAGACCTTTGCCTTCGTGTACTTCGTAATGTCGTGCGTTATGGTGAGCGTCCCGTACGCACCGGACCCTTTTGCATGAACCACCCGCTCAGGGATGCGTTCACGGTTCTGATGCGCCAACTTCTCGAGCAGGTGATAATCCTGCATCAGCACCGGCCCGCGCGGACCGGCGGTAAGAGAGTTCTGATTATCCGCAACGGGATTTCCAGCAGCCGTGGTAAGTCTTTTTGAGTGTGCCATAGATTCCTCCTGTTCCCACTGTACTGCCGTCGAATCAATAGATCCAATATATCTTTCAGAAGGACATGATAGACTGTGCTTATGAATCGACCGAACATTACGCTGCGAAACCTCGAGTATATCGTTGCAGTCGCGGAGGAGCGCCACTTCGGACATGCCGCGCAACGGTGCAACGTGAGCCAGCCGGCTCTCAGCGCACAGATTCACAAGCTCGAACTTTCGCTCGATACAGCGATCTTCGAACGTGGCGGACGGGCGGTCCGGACGACAGCCCAGGGCGAGGTGATACTCGAGCACGCACGGCAAATCCTTGCAGAAGTGGAGGCGCTCGCCACGGCGGCTGTTCGAGTGAGCACGCCGCTCTCCGGCCCTTTCAGACTCGGCGTCATTGCCACGCTGGGCGCCTATCTCCTCCCGCACCTGCTCGAACCACTTCGGAGGGACTATCCGAGACTCGAGCTGATCCTGATTGAAGGGCTTACGGATTCCCTTCTCACGCAGCTGCGAATCGGCACACTCGATGCCGTTCTTGCATCGCTCCCGCTTCCTGCAGGGCCCTTCCACTTTGAGCCGCTCTTTGTCGAGCCCTTCTTCCTTGCAGTGCCGGCAGGACACCCACTGGGACGCGTACAGAACCTTTCCCCGCACATGCTGTCTGCACCGGACATGATTCTTCTTGAAGACGGGCATTGTCTTCGCGATCAGGCGCTCGAGGTGTGCCCTGCCCAGGACAGGACTCTCCGTGAGCGATTCCGGGCGACAAGCCTCGAAACGCTTCGTCACATGGTTGCAATCGGTATTGGCTACACGCTCATACCGGCCCTCGCGGTTCCGTCGCCTGCTGCATTTGAAAGCCTCATCCAGTACCGCCGGTTCGCGACGGATCCTCCGAGCAGAGTCATAGGTCTGGTCTCACGACGCAGTAGCGCTCGAACGAAAGACGCGCAAAAGCTTTCAACCTTCGTCCGGAACAATTTACCTCCCGGTGTGGACGTGCAATAGCCCAGTCACCTTTAGCTTGATATTCACAAAATAATCCATATGGGTTATGTTCGGATTGACCTTTGGGACTGGACGTAATACTATCGCAAAACAGTATCACCCACATATCAGGAGAAATCAGATGATAAAGAAGTCCCTGGGCATTCTGGCTCTGGCGATTCTGGCAGTGTCGTGCTCCGCTCCGGTAGGCAAGGACCTGTCGCTCGGACTCGGTCACTCGTCGATCTTCCGCGTCGGTCCCGGAAAGGATTCCACCGGAACACAGGTCTACAGCTTCACCTACGTATACGCAACCGTGCTGTTCGACAAATCTGGGAAGATTGTGGACCTCGAAACCGACGAGCTCGAAGTGAGCACACCGAACTACGACGGGGCGTCCATGCCACATTTTGCCGGCTGGCCGGGCAATCCTGCACCGAATTTCACCAATCACGACACGGAAAAGGTGGATGGGACATTCGCCAACACCGACGAAGCGGTCGCACAGCAGGTTGCCGAATGGAAGACAAAGCGGGATCGTGGCGACAGTTATGGAATGAATACCAAAAATGACTGGTGGAAACAGATGGACAACTGGGAGAAGCAGTTTCTCGGCAAGTCAGTCGATGAGGTCGATGCGTTCTACAAGAAATACACGAACGACAAAAACGGCAGGCCGCTTAATCCCGCGTCCACCGACGCAGCGGAAAAGGCGAAGTTCAGCAATATGACGGCATCGGATAAGCAGACGGTCGCGGATGTTCGAAGCGGAGCAACCATGAGCATAAACGATGCCCACGGCTACGTGCTCGCTGCGATCCGCGATGCCTGGAACAAGAAGAAACCGGTGGGTCAGACAAAGTAGCTCTCCGCGGGTACCGGCCCACTTCAACAGTGGGCCGCGCTCCCGAAGGTGGAGAAAGCCTATCTGCCGCGAGTCCTTCGATGGCCGCCGGAATTGGTCCGCCGCCTCTCGGGGGCCCGGTTGGGGCCAGGTCCGTTGCGCCGTCCGCTCCGTGCGGCTGCGGCTGCAATTGCCGGAGCATGAAACGGATGATCCGACATAACGGGTATCGGGCCCTGGAGCGCCTTCTGGATAACGGCGAGGTTATCAAGCTCGGAATCATCACACAGCGAGAGTGCTATTCCGGCCTTCCCTGCACGGGCAGTACGCCCGATCCGATGAACGTAGCTCTCAGCTTCGTTCGGAAGTTCGAAATTGATGACATGATCAATGTCGTTTACGTCGATTCCGCGGGAGGCAATATCGGTCGCCACGAGCACCTGGATCTTGCCGGCGTGAAAGTTTGCCAGCGCGCGCGTTCGGGCGTTCTGACTCTTGTCTCCGTGCAGATCGTCCGAGGTAATGCCATTCTTCCCGAGATACCGCGACAAGTCTCGCGCACGGTACTTCGTCCTGGTGAATACCAGCGCACGAAAGCTGCCGCTTTCCGACAGAATATTCCTGAGCGCATCGCGCTTGCTTTCCCGGGCAACAAACATTACATGCTGATCGATCTGAGGAGTGTTCTCCTCGCTCGATTCCACGCTCACGCGAACGGGTTCGGTGAGCATCTTGTTTGCAAGACGAACAACCTCAGCCGGAAGCGTCGCTGAGAAAAAGAGCGACTGACGCTGCGCGGGCAAGAGCCGCACAATACGTTCCACGTCCGGAATAAATCCCATATCGAGCATTCTGTCCGCCTCGTCAAGCACGATCATCTGGACGCGGTCCAGGACTATCGAGCCCTCGTGCACCAGGTCGAGAAGTCGACCGGGCGTGGCAACCGCGACGTCCACGCCGCGCTGCAGCGCACTGATCTGACCACTCTTGCCAACGCCGCCGAAGATGACCGTTGTTGACAGCCGAAGATTCCGGCTGAAGATCTCAAAGACCTCTCCAATCTGTCCCGCGAGCTCACGAGTGGGTGCAAGAACAAGCGCACGTGGACGGCGGCGCTCAGGCCTTCCATGTTCCTGGGAAAGAAGCTGAAGTATTGGCAATGCGAAGGCTGCGGTCTTCCCGCTGCCTGTCTGTGCAGAAGCAAGCAGGTCATGACCCGCAAGAATCATGGGGATAGCGTCCGCCTGAACCGGCGTCGGTGTCTCGAACCCCTTGGATACAAGAGAGCGCAAGAGCGACTCGCTCAGGTTTAGATCGCGAAAACTGATCTCGTTCATAAATTTCCTTTTGGCGAATTCATGTTGATTCGAATTCGATGAGTACAAATTGCAGGTAAGAAGAGGTGGAATTGACTACGCTTCGAAACCCGCGACAGTATGCAGGAGAACTGATTGCGCCGCGGGTCGTGTGGTGCATGCCGATCGGACTCGCCAAAGAACGGCACTCCAACGGGCGCGGAGGGATCACTTCGTACTACATCAGTAAGATACAGGAACGCGCTCCGGTCGTCAAGCGGCCGGCCGGGGTGTCCCGGTCCAGGTACCAATGCGTTGCGATTCGCAAAAAACTGTTCTAATATTACGGTGATCGTTCGCCGCCATCGGGAACGAACAACAATCGAAAGTTGCGTCTTGAAGGAGGCCACCCATGAAACCCAGCGTCAAGCCGGCATCGCCGAATTTTTCTTCAGGTCCGTGCGCCAAGCGCCCGGGGTATTCGCTGTCCAATCTCAAAACCGACATCCTTGGTCGTTCGCATCGGAGTACGCTGGGGAAGTCGCGCCTGGCAATGTCCATAGAAGAAACAAAACGAATCCTGGGTCTGCCGGCCGGTTACCGAGTCGGCATTGTCCCCGCCTCGGATACCGGAGCCTTTGAAATGGTCATGTGGTCAATGCTCGGTGCTCGCCCGGTCGATATTTTCACCTGGGAGTCATTTGGCGAGGGCTGGGCCACCGATATCGTCAAACAGCTCAAGCTTGCCGACGCCCGTCACGTCAAAGCCGACTATGGGTATCTTCCGGACTTGAGCCAGTGGGACCCCAGGCACGACCTTGTGTTCACATGGAACGGGACAACGTCCGGGGTGAAAGTACCCGACGGAGACTGGATACCCGAGAACCGCGAAGGACTCACCCTGTGCGACGCCACGAGCGCTGTGTTCGCAATGGAACTGCCCTGGGAAAAACTGGATGTCGTTACCTATTCGTGGCAGAAGGTGCTCGGAGGCGAGGCCGCCCATGGCATGCTCATTCTTTCACCCCGCGCAGTGGAACGACTCACCTCCTACAAACCGGCCTGGCCACTTCCGAAAATATTCCGCATGACCAAGGGCGGCGAACTCTCCGAGTCGATCTTCGAAGGTTCCACCATCAACACGCCATCCATGCTTGCAAACGAAGATTACCTCGACGCACTCAGGTGGGTGGATTCCATCGGAGGCGTACCCGGGCTGGTCAGGCGTTCGAATGCGAACCTGGCACTGTTCGAAAAATTCGTGGCCACCCACGACTGGATCGACTTCCTCGCGAAGGATCCGAAGACCCGCTCAAACACATCGGTCTGTTTCTCGGTCAAGGCAACTGCAGAACAGCTGAAGAAGCTTGTCAAATTGCTGGACGCGGAAGGCGTCGCCTACGATATCGGATCCTACAAGGATGCCCCCCCCGGCCTCCGTTTCTGGTGCGGTTCCACTGTAGAAGCCTCGGACATCGAGAAGGTCCTTCCCTGGCTGGAATGGGCGTATGCCGAGGTCACAAAGAGCTGAAAAGAACGGCGCTGACACGTTTCGACGATGAGTTACTGCCGTCAATCGCCCGCGGGTGCATCGGGAGGGTCCCCGCGGCGCGCTGTTTTCGGCCGGGCACTTGAATGAAAGATGCCGCTCGGATCGTGTTCAAAATGGTAGATTTTGGCAACGTCAATTTCCAGTCTGTTGAGCCAGCTTCCGGTGTGGGCAGCAACCCCGGTAAGCGCCCCCAGCAGTGGTCCCACCCAGTAGATCCACCAGTCCTGCCACTCCCCGGATATGACGGCCGGCCCCAGGCTTCGGGCAGGATTCGTGCTGGTGCCGGAGAGCGGAGCTTCCAGGAACACCATCAGCGCGTAGAGAACCGGAAAGAGGAGCGGCGTATAGCGGCGCAAGCGTTTGTGGCTGACGAAGAGCAGCAGAAGAATGACCAGAGAGAAGGTGGTTCCCACCTCTCCAAGGAGTGGAAGAAACGGCCCCCGCGTGTCGCCCGGGACGGTGGCGCCAAATTGAACGCTCCTGCCGATAGTCCCCCACAGAAGAAGCGGTAAGGATCCGGCAATGGCGCCGGCCAGCTGAGATAACGCATATCCGGCTGCGTGAGAACCGCGCATCTTTCCCTTCATCCAGAACGCGAACGTTACCACAGGATTGATGTGGGCGCCGCTGATCCTTCCCAGCGGCGAAACGGCAATCAATGCGCCGGAACTCCCGAACAGAAATCCCGTAAGCAATCGTCTGAGCCCCGCGTCAGGGATAATGCGCTGCACGGGACTGCCATGACCAAAGTCCAGAATGACGAACGAGAGGCCAAAAAGGAGCAGCAAAGCCGTGCCGAGGAACTCCGCGACCAGCTGAACGAAGGGGTACCCGTTCTTGGCGACGGTCCGGTTCCTACCGACGGTCCGGTTCCTACCGACGGTCCGGTTC
>CAZKMA010000037.1:18901-28786 GCA_964553615.1 uncultured Spirochaetales bacterium
CTTGGCGACGGTCCGGTTCCTACCGACGGTCCGGTTCCTACCGACGGTCCGGTTCTTCTCGACAGTCCGCATGGGCAATGCTCGTCACCAGTCGATCGCGATTCCATCGCGAAAGAAGCCTCCCGTACGGTCATCGTCGAAGAATGCGGCCTTGAGCACGGAAGACGCACCCTCTTCAATGCTCCGAGGGGCTCCGGCCCCCCCCATGTCGGTTCGCACCCAACCGGGACATACCGCGTTTACCCGGATCTTCCGCTGCGCAAGCACCGGTGCCAGATACCGAACGTAGGCATTCAGACCCGCTTTGGAGACTCCATATGCAGACGACGGCCAGCCCTCCTCGGCGTAACGCCCGGCGCCAACGGCTGCTACGAACCTCTCCATGAGGGCAAATATCCCCTCCCGCGTCAGGGAAGGATCAAGGAACGCACGCTTCAGTTCCGCCGAAAGAATTGAGAGCTCTCCCGCGCCACTCGAAACCATGACAATGGTGCCCCCATCGGGAACAAGAGGCAGGAGAGCCTCCGTCACGCGGACCGGGCCATAGAAGTTCGCGTCAAGGGTCCCGCGAGCGACATGCTCATCGAACCCATCCATTGTGATGGCGCCGTTGTTGATCAGGATATCTATCCTGAGACCCCGGGATGCAAGTGCGCCGGCAGCCTGGGCAATGCTCGTCTCGTCGGTCACGTCAAGTTGCAGCACCTCCGTTCGGGACGCCTCTTCCGCGGATAACCTGGCGTGTGCTGCAAGTCCTCTTGCCTCATCGCGGCTCGTCAGAACGACGTGGGAGCCTCGCCCGGCAAGATCCCGGACCGTCTGGAAGCCAATACCTCGATTCGCGCCGGTAACAAGCGCAGTCCGGGTAGTTTTGTTCATATGCAATTCTCCTCACCAATGGTTTCGTTACTCGGAACGCCTCTTTGTTCAACCTACCGCCGCCCGACCCAATGGTAAACCGAAAACGCCGGTTTTCTTTCCCGGTCCGGCGACCGCATCTACTGAAGGCTGGACTTTGGGGTTCTTTTCGTGTATCCTCGGACGTTATCAGACACGTAGCCTGACCGAGCGCCCAACCATCCGCTGCGAACATGTCTCCGATGTCAAAGGAATCAAAGTGAACCCGAATGACCTCTCCGGCACTATCCGAAATATAGCAATCATCGCCCATGTCGATCATGGCAAGACAACGCTCGTGGACGCAATGTTCAAACAGAGCGGAGTGTTTCGGGATGGTCAAGTTGTCGAGGATCGGCTCATGGACAACCTCGACCTCGAGAGAGAGCGGGGCATTACCATCGCCGCCAAGAATTGTGCCATCTCCTGGCGGGGAGTCAAGATCAACATCATCGACACTCCCGGTCACGCCGACTTTGGTGGCGAAGTTGAGCGGGCCCTTTCAATGACAGACGGCGCTCTCCTTCTGGTCGACGCTGCAGAAGGCCCGTTGCCGCAGACCAGATTCGTGCTCAAGAAGACGCTGGAGGCCGGTCTCAAGGTCATCGTGGTCATCAACAAGATCGACCGGAAGGATGCCCGGCCCGCGACGGTTCGGGACGAAATCTACAGCCTTTTCATCGATCTCGGTGCCACCGAGGAACAGATCGAGTTCCCTCTCCTGTACGCCGTCGGCCGGGATGGCGTCGCGTCACGATCGCTCGAAGAGCCGGGTCAGGACCTGCATGAGCTCCTCGATACAATCGTGGACGAGATTCCGCAACCAGTGATACATCCGGACCATCCGTTCCAGATGCTGGTGTCGGATCTCGGGTATTCGGACTATCTTGGCCGACTCGCCATCGGGAAGACAAGGAACCGGATAATCCAGTCGAACGACGCGCTCATACGGATAGATCATACCGGGAACCAACAGCCGCTCAAGGTATCGAAACTCCAGGTGTATCAGGGGGTTTCGATTGTTGAGGCGCAGGATGCCCGGCCGGGAGACATCGTCGTGCTCTCCGGTATCGACGAGGTCCACATCGGCGACACCATCTGCACTCGAGAGGCGCCGCTCGCGTTGCGCCGCATCACGGTCGACGAGCCGACAGTCTCCATGCTTTTTCTTCGGAACACCTCCCCCCTTGCCGGGCGTGAAGGTAAATTTGTACAGGCGAGCAAGCTTGGTGAGCGACTGCTCAAGGAAACCCTCCGGAACGTGTCGCTTCAAGTCGAGGAGACAGCCGACAAGGAAGGCTTTCTGGTCAAGGGACGCGGTGAGTTCCAGATGGCTATTCTCATTGAGACGATGCGGCGCGAAGGGTACGAGATGTGCGTGGGGCGGCCGAGCGTCATAACCAGAACAGAGAAAGGCGTTGTCCTCGAACCCATAGAGCGGCTCTATGTAGACTGTGCGGAACAGTTCACCGGAATTGTCACCGAAAAGCTTTCGACCCGCAAGGGCAGACTCACCGGCCTGGAAAACCATGGCGGCGGTCGAAGCCGTCTGGAGTTCTCGGTTCCATCACGTGCACTGATAGGGTTCCGCGACGAGCTGCTCACCGACACCCGTGGAACCGGAATTATGAACGCCTACCTGGAAGGATACGAGCCGTATCGCGGCGATTTCTATTCACGCTTCACCGGGTCCCTCGTTTCGGATCGTCCAGGAAATGCGGTGCCGTATGCGCTTTTCAACCTCGAACCGCGCGGGACACTCTTTCTGAACCCGGGAGACCCGGTCTATGAAGGAATGGTCGTCGGAGAGCACAACCGCGAGAACGACCTGAACATAAATCCCTGTAAAACAAAGAAACTCACGAACTTGCGTGCCGCTGCACGGGACGAGAACGTCATCCTGACTCCGCCACGGATAATGACGCTCGAAGCGTGCATTAACTTCATCCGTGACGACGAAATGGTGGAGATTACCCCGCTGTCGCTGCGGATGCGCAAGACAATACTCCCGATGGCGAAGAGGAAATAGGCGGCTTTTCCGCCGGATGGCGGCGAATCGGCGCGATTCGTCGTCCAATCGGTTTTTCAAAAGCCACGCGAATGGTTAGATTCTAACGAGAGGCAGGAGGGCCCGTGGGAAGAAACTCATACAAACCCGACAAGAGACGCCGGGAACTCGACAAGAAGAAAAAACAGGAAGAGAAACGGCAGCGGCGACAAAACAAGGGCACCGGCAGCGAGGATTCAACAGAAGATACCTCGTATCTCGAATACCTCAATCCCGCGGGCATGATGGATGAAGAGCCCGAAGTTTCCGAGGAAGAATCCGAAGAGCAGAAAGAGGACTAGAATCGCCATTCATAGTCTGACCCCCACTGGAGTCTGATGAGTCCAATCTGTCCGGAGTGGTAGGTCCAGTGCCACAGAAGATGCGTGAGCACCTTTTCGACGGTCGGAAGACGTTCATCCCCGGTCGGGACGTCGAGCGCCTCCAATCGAACCAGGGTTGGAAGCGTCACTTCGGTCTCTATTCGGTCGTACAGAGCGGTTATTTCCCCGGCTGAAACTACCTCGGGCAGCTGTCGGACATAGGCGGAAGACGTTGCCCAGCGCACCGAGTCTTCGACTTCGGTCTGCGTCGACGATTTCCGAAGTATTCTCAACCACATGGCCTCTGCAAACACAAGGTGCGTAACAAGCCAGCCAATTGTCATGCTCGACCTCGGCGCCGGGAATGCGAAGGCTGAATCGGGAAGATCTTCTATCTGATCAACTACCCTCAGTCTGAGCTCGTGCAATCCACATGCAAAACGGCACACATCAGCGCAGGCGAACGCGCCCGCTTCGAGTGCCGGCATGTTCAACGCTGAGGCGTCATCGTAGGATCTCGGACGGCCCTGTTTCATCATTGGACCATCATACATATGCCGGCCGGATTCGAACAGTCCAACCGGATCAGACGGTCAGCCCGTCATACGCGACCTCGTAACCGTTTCGGAGAGCAAACTGTGAGAGCTCGGGATGCGGCGGGTTGCCTTCGTGCGATATGTGCGTTGCAAGGATGCGTGCGTCTGCACAAAGCAGCCCTTCGGCCCTCATGCGAGCAGCGTGCTCCATGAGTTGTCGCGCGCTGAGATGGTCCGTTCCCGGTTCAGCAGGGCCATAGGTGTGATCAAGAACAACCGTGTCGAATCGGAAACCACACGCATGAAGACCATTCCACGTGTCCTCGGGCAGCGTTGCAGTGTCGGTCCCGTAGAAGATGCACCGCCCGTCCTTTTCAATTGCATAGAGCAGAGCCTCAACGGCCGGATCATGGTTTGCAGGAACCGGGGTTATTCGGTAAGGTCCCGCAGAAAACGGCGTGAAGGGGGAGACGGGTTGAAGTGAAAGGTTCAGATTTCGCGCGGCTTCCTGGCTCCACAGACCGTGCGGTGCACAATCTCGCTCAAGGAGCCCTGCCAGTATTTCGAGTGTTGCACCGGACGCGTAGAACCGGAGCCGCGGTGCACCGACGGTCCCGTAACCGGGACTGCGCGAAAGCAGATGCGACGCATCGAGGTGGTCTGCGTGCGGATGGGTCTGCAGGCAGTAGGAGACGTTCGTCAGATCTACTCCATGCATCTGGGAAGCGGTCATGATATCGGGGCCCAGGTCGATCAGGAGATCATCATCGATCAACACTGCCGAGCGTTTCCGGAGGCTCCTGCCGCCAAGTTCTCGCGCCCGCGTGCAGTTATCGCAACAACAGAACGCCTCAGGGTAGGCGTTTGCCGCCGATGTCCCAAGAAATGTAATCTTCATACCCGGCAGTTTAGCACGGGATTGCCTCACGCAAAACGCGAAATCTTCCGGGTGGGAACCAGCAATTCTCATTGTGGCGGAAGTGGCAGGCGCGCGATAGCACGCCCGTTGCCGTTGCCGCGTCCAAATGAGAACTGCTGGAGCGAAGCACTATTCAGTACTGGAGCCACATGGTAAGCTTTTGGCAGGATGGTTCGATCCGGCTGGAGCACCGGCAGCTATCCTGTAAGGTGCTTGCCGCACGCCCGCCTCGCTCACCACGCATTTTGCCGAACACGGACGCCCCACGGTATGTCCTTCCGAGGAGGAATTATGTCCGAAAAGAAAATGCGTCGTCCTGAGACGAGGCCCGTATGGGTAACCGCCCTGAAGCGATATGAGCGGCCAAGCGTCCGGAAGGCGATTTTTCAGCTCATTGACACTGTCATTCCCTATCTCTGCATGCTCGTTCTCATGTACCTCACAATCTACTGGAAAGCTCCCTACTGGGTTACCCTGCTTCTGGCAATTCCGACAGCAGGATTTCTGGTCCGCACATTCATCATCTTCCACGATTGTGTCCACGGATCGTACCTCGCCTCACAGGCCGCTGTCAGGATCCTCGGTACAATCCTGGGCATCATCACGTTTACCCCCTTTGCTGAATGGCGTCACCACCACGGCGTTCATCATTCCACTTCAGGCAACCTGGACCGGCGTGGCGTCGGAGACGTCTGGACAATGACAGTGGCGGAGTATGCTGCAAGCAGCCGGGCGAAACGCCTTGCCTATCGCCTGTTCCGAAACCCGATCTTCATGTTCGGCCTGGGACCATTGTACATGTTTCTGGTACTTCACCGGATTCCGAGCCGTAAAGCCCGGAAAGCCGAGATCACGGATGTCATTATCGCCGACATTGTACTTGCAATAGTCGTGGTCGCCGCCGCCTTCACCATAGGGATCAAGGCGTATATCCTGGTGCAACTTCCGGTTCTCATGCTCGGCGGATCTGCGGGGATCTGGCTCTTCTATGTCCAGCATCAGTTCGATCCAAGCTACTGGGCCCGGACCGAAGACTGGGGGTCAATGGAGGCTGCAATGCAGGGAAGCTCGTTCTACAAGCTGCCAAAAGTCCTCCAGTGGATCTCCGGAAACATCGGGTTTCATCACATCCACCATCTGCGGCCCCGTATTCCAAATTACAACCTGGAACGCTGCCTTCGGGAGAACAAAGAGCTTCAACTCGACAATCCACTTACACTCTGGCGAAGCCTGAAGTCGGTCCGCCTCAATCTCTGGGATGAGAAAAGGCACATTCTCCTGAGCTTTCGGCAGGCAGTGCGGACAATTCGAAGGGGTCCGCAGACCGCGTAGCACAGAACACCCTTCGTTCAATCGTCCAGAGACAGATCCCGCCTACCGCAGCAGGTATACGCGCGCCTCATAGGGACGGAGGGTCAACCGCCGGATGATCGCTGAAGAATCAACAGGATAGTTTGCAATGAGAAGTTTTTCGCTTCCGGCAGGAAGATCGTCCGGCAGCACGAACTCCGGGTTGTCGCGCGTGAAGTTCAGAACTACAAGCAACTGGTTTTCATCCGAAGTGCGGGTGAATGCATAGATTGCCCGGTCCTCGGGGAGGATGAGTTCGTACCGCCCTTCCACAATGACCCGATGTTCCTTCCGCAGCCGGATGAGCGCTTTGTAGTATTGGAAAATCGACTGCGGATCCACCATCGCCTCTCTGGCATTGATACTCCGATAGTTCGGATTCACCTTGATCCACGGCGTACCTCCGGTGAAGCCTGCATTCTCGGAGTCATCCCACTGCATCGGTGTTCGCGCGTTGTCGCGGCTCTTGCGGTGAATGAGATCCATGACCGTCTGTGGATCCATCCCCTTTTCTTCGACAAGTTCTCGATAATGATTCAGCGTAGCAATGTCCCGATATTCCTCGATTGACGCGAAAGCCACGTTCGTCATCCCGAGTTCCTCACCCTGATAGATGTAGGGAGTGCCCTGTAGCATATGGAGAAACGTACCGAGAAGCTTCGCCGACTCTACCCGGTATAGACCGTCATCGCCGAAGCGGGAAACCTGGCGCGGCTGGTCGTGATTGGAGAAATACTGGCTGTTCCATCCCTTCCCGGTAAGATCGGACTGCCAGCGGCTCATTACCTGTTTCATTTCCAGCAGGTCCCATTGCCGCCATCCCCAACCGAGCGGAGCGCCCGCATCGGCGTCAAGACCCATGTGCTCGAAATGAAATACCATATCAAGCGTTCCTGTTTCGGGACTGGTCAGTTCAATTGCCTGTGCTGTCGTTGCCGCGACTGCCTCCCCCACCGTCAGTGTGTCATGGAGGGCGAGAGCTTCGGCCTTCATCTCATTCAGGTACTCGACAAGCCGAGGACCGTGGATGAAGTATTTTCCTCCCCATTGGTAGCGATCCGGACTTGTCACCGGCGCATCCGGCAATCCGGGCGTCTTCGATATCATCGTAATCACGTCCATCCGGAATCCGTCTACGCCTTTGTCGAGCCAGAAACGCATCATTGAGTAGACTGCACGGCGAACCGCGGGATTCTCCCAGTTCAGATCCGGTTGTCTGCGGGAAAACAGATGGAGGTAGTACTCACCAGTGTGCTCGTCATAGGCCCAGGCGGAACCACCGAAGAACGATCTCCAGTTGTTCGGCTCAGCCCCATCATTGCCCTTTCGCCAGATGTAGTAGTCGCGGTAGGGATTATCCACCGACTTACGCGACTCGACAAACCAGGCGTGCTCGTCGGACGTGTGGTTGACCACCAGATCCATGATCAGCCGGATGCCCCGCGCGTGCATCCCCTGGAGCATTTCTTCCCAGTCGGCCATGGTGCCGAACTCATCCATAATTTCCTGATAGTTGCTGATGTCGTAGCCGTTGTCGTCGTTCGGAGAGCAGTAGACCGGGGATAGCCAGACTACATCTATTCCAAGCTCACGAAGGTAGTCGAGTTTTTCGATAATGCCGCGCAGATCCCCGATACCGTCGCCATTGCTGTCCCTGAAACTGCGGGGATAAATCTGATAGACAACACTCTCTTTCCACCATGGTTGTTGCACGGTAACCACTCCTCTTTCTCTGTGCGCACCTTTCAGCCTCCTGCCGGCTTCGCGCCCGCACGCAGGATTCTTCAGATCAAGCTACCACTTCAGCACTATCTTCCCGATGTGCGAACCCTCTTCCATCAACGCATGAGCGCGGTCGGCCTCTGCAGCGGGAAAGACCCGGTGGATCAAAGGCCGGACGCGCCCTGCCTCGATTAAAGGCCAGACCACCTCATGCAACCGGAGCGCAATTGCCGCCTTGAACGCCACCGGACGCGGCCGCAATGTTGATCCGGTTACTGTAATACGGCGACGCATCAACATGCCCAGGTCAAGCTCTGCTTTCGCTCCACCCAGAGTGGCAATTACTACGAGCCGTCCGCCTTCTGCAAGTACCGAAAGTTCTCGAGGCACATAGTCGCCCGCAACCATGTCCAGGACCACATCGACTCCGCGTCCTTCGGTCAGCTCCTTCACACGCTCAACGAAGTCTTCAGTGCGGTAATTTATGGCGTGTGCGCCGATCGACTCGCACGCACGACATTTTTCCTCGCTTCCCGCCGTGGCGAATACCGGGTGTCCCAGCGAGTGCGCAATCTGAATAGCGGCCACCCCAATCCCACTCGATCCACCCTGAACGAGGAGACTTTCGTTCGCTCCGCCTTCACCTGCTCCAAGCCGTCCTCTGTCGAAAACATTGCTCCATACGGTAAAGAACGTCTCAGGCAAAGAGGCGGCATCAATGAGGCTCAAACCCGCGGGCACCGGCAGACACTGGCGAAGCGGAGCCACCGCGAACTCGGCGTATCCGCCTCCGGAGACAAGCGCACACACCTCGGCACCCGGTTTCAGCCCGAACGGGTTTTCCCCGCCGAAGTCCCCTTCCACGAGTGTTCCCGCCACTTCCAGACCCGGCAGATCCGAAGCTCCCGGCGGCGGCGGATAGTGTCCCATCCGCTGAAAGAGATCGGGCCGATTCACACCGGACGCGGCCACTCTCACAAGTACCTCACCGGAACCGGGTTGAGGCGTTGATCGTTCAACGCTTTTCAGCACCTCAGGGCCACCAGGATGTGATATTTCAATCGCTTGCATAGGAGATAATGTACAGATCCTGCCGCATGACGGCTATTCGAGACTGCTCAGCCGCTGCATTTCGTCGTGGACCACCTGCATGAGGTCCTTCACCGCGCCGTGTCGGCTTCGAGAATAGTCGGCAAAGCGGTGGCCCACCCGGATCGGGTTTCCTACGCGGTAGGTTACGGTTCGGGATCCCATTCGCGGGGTGGCCGAAATATCGCCACCCTTGAGTCTTGCTACCACACCCGCAAGGTTCGAAGCCGCCTCCGCAAGCTGGTCAACAGAGGATTCATTCGAGAGTTTGAACTCCTGCAGATAGACCAGGATGTCGGCAAGCTGCAGGTGACGCATTGCAATTGAGGTTTCAAGCGCAATACGATCGGCGAGCGCCCGGTCCAGAGGCGAGAGGATGCTGTCGATGTCTTCTCTGTAGATTCGATCCCAGGAAACCTGCTCGACCCTTCGCAACCGTGCAATCGGTTGCCCTTCGGATTGCAGATCAAGATGCCGTTCCGCTGCAGAAAGGGCAGCTTCCACCAGTGCGTCGATTCTCTCTGCCTCCGAGCGGAGAGGTGGAAAACCCGCGGCATTCCCGGTCTCAATGCCGGCGGAAGTCGCCGGGTAGAATTGCCGGTAAAATCGCTCCATTGTCCGGAGCAGACTCTGTGCCACCGCTTGAAGGCGCGCTGAGACAGGTTGAGCCGCCGGTCGCGAAATGCCGCACTCCCGTTCGAGATAGGCAGCAATTCGCAGCAGGCGTTTTCCGGCATCTCTTCCATGTGTATAGGCCGGCGCAACCGGAAGAATGACCACATCCTCCCTCCGTGAGGCTGCCCGCAGATCCCGTACGGACCAGAATGCAAAATGCGCAATCCCGCTGTCCAGCGGTGCAGTGTGTCGTTCCCGGTAATTGACCGCGCCCTCGGGCGCTATGGCAAGCGGCTTGTCGGAATTGACCAGTGCCGAACGGATATCCGTCAGTCCCCGAGAATCGACCTTGCCACGATACACCGGTATTCCACCGGTTTTCTGCAG
>CAZKMA010000037.1:28886-37004 GCA_964553615.1 uncultured Spirochaetales bacterium
TCATCGACATGCGGGTGACGGAATGCAATAATCAGGCGGATTTTTCTATCCCCGAACAGACGGTAATGCTCGACAAGCGTTTCGATTCCGTCCACGTCGATCCGACGAACGTTCAGGGCGAATCGTATATAGATCGGGTAGATTGCCGCAATGACCCGATAGAGTCCGCGATCGAAACGCGGAGGAATGTATTGAAGCGGTGGCTGCACCGTTGAATGCTCAGGCATCGAAATCCTCTCGACCGTGTTGATGGAACCGGCTCATTGAAGCGGTGGGGAAAACAATCTGCATTACGACCTGCTCGTTGCCTTGTTCGGAACCACCACCACAATGGAATTGCCGATTTCACGGTCGCTCCTGAGTTCCACCTGACCGCCGCTTTGGCGCACAATCCCGTAGGCGGCGGCGAGTTCGAGATTGCCTGTTCCGAATTCCCCCGTTGTGAAGAACGGGTCAAAAAGCCGGGTCATGACTTCACGGTCCCCGACCTGACCATTGTCGCGAATGTCAATGAAACAGTAACGTCCCGGCGGAAGGTGGAGCCGGTTAATTCGGCCAAGATCGTGGCTCTGAGTTTCTATAGATATTTCGCCCTGCGCGGGCAGGTTCTTCTCTGCCGTCCTGACCAGTGTGCCCATTGCGTCGCAGAAGATGCCCGTATCCACTTCCACAATCTTCGTCTCCGGGGACGAGAGAATGCTGAGGCTGGTGTCTGTACGGAGCGTTGACTTGAGTCTCTCTTCGTGGCTCTTGAGAAGCTTGTCGAGGTCTGTGGTCTCCACGTGCATGAGTTGCTGCTGGCTGAAGGCAAGAAGGCCGTCGGTCAGTTTTACGGCGCGCAGACTCGCCTCCCGTATTCGCGCCGCACTTTTTGCCGGGGAGGTTGTCGGGCTACGTTCAATGATCTCAGCGTACCCATTGATCACTGCCAGGATGTTGTTGAACTCGTGTCCTACGCCGGCAGACAGACGCGCAACCGCCTCCATCTTCTGCGCCCCAACTATCTGTTCGTGGTTCCGCGCAAGCTCATCTGCCTGCTTTTGAATATGATCCAGATCGCGCGAGCGGACATATACCGCCCCGGTGCAGAGCGCGCCCGCCGAGCCAACGACAACAAGCGTTCCATACAGATCCCACATGTTCAGAGACGGCACAAAGGTGGGCAGGAGCAGGTATCCGGCAACGGTTATGACGACAGATCCGGCCGTATCGAGCGGGGAGAGAAGAAGGCTGCACAGCACCACCCCAAGGACAGGCATACTCAGACTGCTCCCATCTCCGGCCGAGAGGACGTAGTAAAAACTTCCCGCCGAACCAATCGAAACGAGTATACGGCTTGCACCGTTCGGATGTCCGCGACGAGCCAGGAAGTAGGCAAGCACCAGAAAGGGCGCGAACGCGAGCAGGATTCCGGGGAAAATGACTTTCACCATGAAGGACTGATGCGGCGAAAGGTCGGCGAGAGCCTGCAACGGGTTTGAGAAAAACACCATGCACCACAGGATCCCTACAATAACAAGTATCGACAGGATCATCCGCGTCCGGCGCCGTAGTTCGGGGTCGGTGAGGACTGCGGCGGGTTCGGTGAGCCGTTTCCAAAGCGAACTCATATTGCATCCTCCCCTGTCATTATCGTCATTCTTCCGCCTTCCATCTACGGCGCGGATAGTGCAGAACGTAATTGCGCTTTATTCCGATCGGCGCTATCATTCAATCATCAGTTATTGAACGCCGTTGGCGTTCCTGACGGAGACACTGGGCCGCCGGGCATCTCACTGGCACGTGGTTTCCTGAATTTGGCTCAGAGCCGCAATCCCAAAAAGACAAAGTAATGACCATCTCGGCCGGAAAAACTGATGACGTGTCGCATGACTTTCCATCATTCCGGCCTGACCGCGGAATTCCAAACGGGAGGAATGAGCATGGAAATTGCGAACCTGGTGCGCCCTCGGTCCATCGATGAAGCGTACACATATCTTACCGAGAACAAAGCATATCTCATTGGCGGAGGCGCATGGTCACGGATGAGCCACAGGCGTGTAGACACCGCGATTGATCTGTCAACGCTGGACCTGCGCTACATCAGAAAGAGTGGCTCGAATATAGAAATCGGGGCAATGGCGACAGCCCGGGACGTCGAGACCTCCTCAGTTCTTGAGACTGCGTTCGGTTCGGCATTCAGGGATGCCGTCTCCCACATCGTCGGAGTCCAGATGCGGAATGTAGTCTCAGTCGGCGGAACGGTCGCGGGTCGCTACGGATTCTCCGATCTGAACACGCTGTTCCTGGCAATGAACGCACAGGTCGTCCTGCACAGGACCGGCCCTGTCGGTTTCGAAGAGTTCCTCTCAATGAGGAAAAATGCTCCCATCCTGATCGAAAAAATCGTTCTGGATCCCGGGAAGGGTGCCTTTCGTGCATCCAGGAACACCCGGTCCGACCTGCCCATCCTGAATGCAGCGGCGGCGTTCACCGGCGGTTCGTGGCGGATTGCCGTGGGTGCCCGTCCCGGTCCGGGCCGTCTTGCACATAAAGCTGCCGAAATTCTCGGGACAGTCGCCCGACCCAATGACGCCGCTATTGAGCAGGCGGCGACGGTCGCGTCTGAAGAATTGACGTTTCGCGGCGACATTCGCGGAACCGCCGAATACCGAAGGAGCGTATGCGTAGCGCTCGTGCGCCGTGCAGTCATGGAGGTTGCATCATGATTATCTCAGTTACCGTAAATGGGCAGAAAAAGGACCTCAGTATCCTTCCCGGAGATATGCTCGGTGATGTGTTGCGGGCGGCAGGCTTTACGGAGGTGAAAAAGGGGTGCGATACCGGGACATGCGGCGTCTGCACCGTGCTTCTCGATGGCGTCCCTATCCCCTCCTGTTCCTTCCTGGCTGCCCGGGCAGACGGCCATGCCGTTACCACGGTCAGAGGAGTGGAGAAAGAAGCTGCGCAACTGTCCGATTTCCTTGTCGCGGAAGGTGCGGACCAATGTGGATTCTGTGCTCCCGGTTTCGCACTCACGGTGCTCGCAATGAAGACGGAGCTCTCATCTCCGAGCGACAAAGAGATCAGCCACTATCTGGCGGGCAACCTCTGCAGGTGCAGCGGCTACGAAGGTCAGTTGCGAGCCATCAAGAAGTACCTGGAGGCGTCCCATGCATAGGCAATTCAGCGAAGTAACCAGGAGCAGACCAAAGATAGACGGAAAGGGGTTGGTAACCGGCCGCCCTGCATACACCGATGACCTTGCCCCAAGAGATGCTCTCGTAGTCCGGATTATTCGCAGCCCGCACGCCCACGCAAGAATCGCCTCAATCGACACCTCCGCCGCGCTCCGGTTACCCGGCGTAGCGTGCGTGCTGACGCACAGGGACATACAGCGCGTCCCCTATACGCGTGCCGGCCAGGGACATCCCGAACCGAGCCCGCATGACAAGTTCATTCTTGACGAGTACGTCAGATACGTTGGCGATGAGGTCGCGATCGTTGCCGCGGCGGACGAGAACACCGCAGCGAAGGCGGCCTCTTTGGTGAACGTGGAATACGAGGTTCTCCCTGCGGTGCTCGATTTTGAACAGGCCATCGACAATCCGGTGGTCATTCATCCTGAACCGGAAATCCACGACATGTTTCCGATCGGTTTTGAGCCGAAACGCAACATCGCGGCGGCGTACTCAATGGAAATCGGTAGTGTCGAGAAAACACTGAAAGAGAGCGACGTCTCCATTTCCTGCACCTACCATACGCAGGCGCAGGCTCATGTGGCGCTGGAAACCCATACGGCATACACCTACCTCGATCTGCATGGAAGGCTCAATGTTGTCACATCCACACAGAATCCGTTCCATACTCGCCGGCTCCTGGGACAGGCGCTTTCCATGCCGCTCCGGAATATCCGCGTACAGAAACCGCGCATTGGCGGCGGATTCGGGGCAAAACAGCACGTCCATGTTGAGCCGTATGCTGCCCTGGTAACGCTGCTGACCGGCAAGCCGGCCAAGGTGGTAATGACCCGCAGAGAGGTGTTCGAGGCGTCCTTCGCGCGCCACCAGATGCGACTCGACATTCGGATCGGGGCGCACAGGGACGGCCGCATCCGTGCAATCGATATGCAGGTCCTCTCCAACACCGGAGCCTATGGTGAACATGCGCTTACCGTCTTCATGGTTGGTGGATCAAAGACCCTCCCGCTGTACAACAAGGTCGAGTCGGTCCGTTTCGGCGGCCATATTGTTTACACCAACAAGATTCCGGCGGGCGCCTTCCGCGGCTACGGCGCAATTCAGGGGAACTTTGCCCTCGAATCGGCCATTGATGAGCTGGCACACAAGCTCGGAATGGATCCGATCGAGCTCCGAAAGATAAACATGATATCCGAGGGCGAGACAAGCGAAATCTTCAAGATCATGGGTGAAGGCGGCGAAGGCGTGGAGATGGTCGTGGAGAGCTGCAAGCTCGACTACTGCGTACAGCGTGGCAGCGAACTTATCAAGTGGGATCCGTCCCGGCTTGCGTACGAGGTTGCGCCCGGAAGAATTCGGGCAAAAGGCATGGCCATTGCCATGCAGGGTTCGGGAATTCCTCTCATCGATATGGGTTCGGCAAACCTCGAATTGCAGGATGATGGATTCTTCAAACTCCACATCGGTGCCACGGATCTGGGAACAGGAAGTGACACCATTCTCGCACAGATCGCGGCAGAGGAACTGGGTGTCGAAAGCGAGAGCATCGTCGTGTACGCATCGGATACCGATCATACTCCATACGATGTGGGAGCCTATGCGTCGAGCACCACCTACGTTACGGGCAATGCAGTCATTCGGGCCGCACAGAATATGAAACAGGCCCTCCGCGATGCGGTCGCCGACAAGTTCGATATCTCCCCGGACGAGGTCGAGTTCGACGGGAAGGCGTTCAGGACCTCGGGTGGAAAGGCGCTTGTCGGACTGAAGGAATTCAGCTTCGACACTCTCTACCACAACGGCGCAAAGATGAAGACCATTGTCTCCTCCGGCTCCTTTTCCGGAGAAAAGTCACCGCCGCCGTATATGGCCGGATTCGTCGAAATAGAAGTCGATACGGACACCGGGAAGGTCGACGTCCTCGACTATGTCGGCGTGGTGGACTGCGGAACTCCGATCAACACGAACCTGGCCCGGATTCAGGTAGAGGGCGGCCTTCTGCAGGGGATCGGCATGGCGCTGTTCGAGGATGTCCAATACACGGAATCCGGACGGATGCTGACGAAGAACATGATGCAGTACAAGATTCCATCCCGCGAGGATGTGGGAAAGCTTACTGTCGAGCTCGCTGAAAGTTATGAGCCTTCCGGCCCCTTCGGGGCAAAATCGGTGGGCGAGATAGGGATCGACACCCCGCTCGCGGCAATCGCCAATGCTGTCTTTAACGCAACAGGTGCTCGCATCCGCGAATTGCCGCTCACCCCGCCCCGTGTCCTTGCTGCAATACAGGCCATGCGGCAGAAGTAAGGGACGGACGACCCAAAGGAGATCCTCATGCCAGATGGTGCGATGAGCCAATATCGGCTCGGACGGTCGGTTACCCCCAACCGATATGAGCTGACATTGGCTCCCAACCTGATCGATGCGCGGTTCGATGGAACAGAAGAAATCGTAATCGACGTTCACGAAGAGATCGACCGCATTGTCCTGAACGCTATCGAGCTTGAAATACGGTCCTGCTGGCTCGTCGATGCATCCGGACGGCGCATGGAACCGACATCGATGGAGACGGACGAGGCAACCGAGCGGATTACCCTCCTGCTTCCAGGGGTAGTTGCCGCAGGGCCCTTCAGACTCCATTTCGAGTTCTCCGGTATCCTGAACGACAAACTCCGAGGCTTCTATCGTTCCCGATATTCCGATTCTGCCGGGAAGGAACACACCATCGCCGCAACACAGTTCGAATCTACCGATGCGCGGCGAGCATTTCCCTGTTTCGACGAGCCCGACCTGAAGGCTGTTTTTTCGGTTACACTGAAAGTGGATCAGGATCTGCTTGCAGTCTCCAATAGCCCGATCGTATCCGAACGCGTGGACTCCGCCGGAATCCGCACGCTCACCTTTGCGGACACGATCAGGATGTCGACCTACCTCGTGGCGTTCGTCATCGGGCCGCTCGAAGCGACGAATCCAATCAATGCGGGCGGTGTGCCGCTTCGCGTTATCCATCCGTTCGGACAGGGGCATCTCACAGAGTATGCGCTCGATGTCGCCCGGTTTTCTCTGGAGTATTTCGCGGAATACTACAGCATCCCCTATCCCGGTCAGAAGATGGATCTTGTAGCACTTCCGGATTTTGCAATGGGCGCAATGGAGAACTTCGGGTGCATCACGTTTCGCGAGACATTGCTGCTCGTGGACCCCGATACGGTTACCCAGGGAGAGCTGCGGAGCGTAGCCATGGTCATTGCGCACGAGCTTGCACATATGTGGTTCGGAGATCTGGTAACCATGAGATGGTGGAACGGCATCTGGCTGAACGAGGCGTTCGCGACCTTCATGGAACTTGCCGCCGTGGATGCCTACCGGCCGGATTGGCAAACGTGGGTTCACTTCTCACTCTCCCGATCCGCCGCCTTCCAGGTGGACGCCCTGGACAGCACCCGTTCAATCGAATACCCGGTTGAATCGCCGGACGATGCCGAGGGAATGTTCGACGTTCTCACCTACCAGAAGGGCGCGTCGGTGCTGCGGATGCTCGAACAGTATCTCGGAGTCGACCAGTTCCGTCGCGGCATTCGCGCCTATCTCAAGAAGCACAGCTACGACAATACTGAGACCGCGGATCTCTGGTCCAGCCTGGAGGAAGCCAGCTCGCAGCCGGTTGAACGTATCATGGCGTCCTGGGTGTTCCAGAAGGGCTTCCCGCAGGTCCGGATCGAGACCACCGGGGATCGAAATACACTTCGAGTTGCGCAGGAACGGTTTCGCTTAAGCCCGGAGAGAAAAGCCGAAGTCCAGCGGTGGGCGGTACCGATGGTCCTTCGGATCGGCTTCGACGGCGGCGAATCGGTCCTTCATCCCGTGCTTCTGGAAAACGACACTCTGTCCATCCCGCTGGAGAACGCGCCTGTTTACGTTGTCGGAAACGTTGAAGCGAACGGCTTCTACCGCGTATCGTACGACGAAGGACTTCTCAGCCCGTTGACCTCTCGACCACTGGAACTGCTCAATCCAATTGAACGGTTCACTCTTCTCGATGATGCGTGGAGCCAGGTGCTGTCAGGCAGGATGGAGGCGGCGTCTTTCATCGAAATCTCGCGTGCATTCTCCCCCGAGCGGGATATCAATGTCTGGCGCATCCTTTCCGGACGGCTGTCCCAGCTTACCCGGATAGTTCAGGCACCCGGCCTGCAGAAACTGCAAGAGGAAATATCGAAAATTGTCGGAGCTGCATTCGAATCCGTTGGATGGGAGCCTCCGAGCTCCGAGCCGGAACAGTCGAAGGAACTTCGAGGCCTGCTGGTAGAAACTCTCTGCATCTCGTGCGCAGATGAATCTGCGCTTGCCCGAACACGCGCAATTCATGAGCAGAGCGTCGCCGATGCGTCGTTGGTAGAACCAAATCTTGCTGCCGCGGCCCTCGAAGCGGTAGCATCCGTCGGCACTGACGCGGACTTTGCGCGTTTTGTGGAGCTCTCCAGGACAGGGAAAACTCCGCAGGAGCGCCTTCGATATCTCTATGCCCTCCCTTCCTTTCCCGGACCGGAGGAGTTCGGCCGCGCTTTGGAAATGGCAATGAACGGCGAAGTCCGTATCCAGAACAGAGCAGCTTTCCTCGGCGCCTGCCTCCGTAACCGTTACCACGGGGAGAAGGCATGGATGTTCATCCGGGACAACTGGGAGAGTATCAATTCCACTCTTCCGCCCAACATAATCGTGCGTATGCTCGGCGGCGTTCGGGCAATTTCACGGCGCGACACCGCTGCTGAAATCTCCGGGTTCTTCGCCGATCACCCGGTTCCGCAGGGGCGGTTGATGCTCGCGCAGCACCTCGAGCTCATGGGTGTAAACGTAGCTTTCCGTGAACGGGAGACCGAGCGCCTCACCGCCTATCTCCTGCACATTTGACAGAAGCGCCGTACCGGCACTACCCGCT
>CAZKMA010000037.1:37104-46666 GCA_964553615.1 uncultured Spirochaetales bacterium
TGTCCAGAACCCGATAAGGAGCCATTTTGCCTGAACGCGATGGAGAAACCGCGGCACAATGCTCGCCGAAACTACCACGCCGAGAGACAGAAAGAGCACAAAATCCCATCGGATCGAGGCAAATCGAACAACGACCGCAAATGGATTGGCAAAGAGTATTGTAAAAGTGGAGGTGGCCGTGGCAATAGCCGCGGGAAGCCCGATGAGACCCGTAAGAATAGGAACGTAGATGATCCCGCCGCCGAGTCCAAGCATGGCGCCGAAGAAACCGCCGACAAACGCCACGATCATGCCGGGGAAGAGTCGGACGCCATAGGCAAACCGTACTCCCCTGCGATCGATAATATCACGCACGAGTCTATTGCGTAACAACCCGCCTTTCTCTGTGTCTCCCACGACGGCAGGATCAGACGATTGCGCGGTTTCCGTGCCGTTTTTCCCAGACCTTCGCAGAATCGAAATGACTCTCATTACCGCAATAACCAGCATCGTCCCGCCGAACAATATCTGGAGAATGTCGATGCGCAGGTGTAGCGATCTGAGCCAGTTGGATACGAATCCACCGGCCAGAGATCCCGGCACGGCGAAGAGCACGAAAAGAAACCCAACATGGAAGTCGATTCGCCGTTCGCGAATGTAGGCCAGAGTTCCACTCAGAGAAACAAATATGATGACTCCGAGGGAGGTTGCCGTTGCAACGGAACTCGACATTCCGTAGAGCAGGATGAGCAGGGGAACGGTGATGAGCCCACCGCCAATTCCGAACGTGGGGGAGATTGCACCGACGACTAAGCCGAGACCGGCAAGTTCGAACGCTCTGAGTAACTCTATATGCAACATGGGTTTCTCCGGATTGAGTCTACCGGTCAGCCGAGAACTGTCAAGGCCGTATCTCGCCGTCGGCCCGACTCAGTATCACCGCGACAATGGCGGAATGGACAGAACAAATTTACCGACGTGCTTTTTTTCAAGAAACTCACGCTGGGCATCGGCAATTCGCTCCAGTGGAAATATCTTTGCGACAACAGGTTTCAGCGCGTTCCGCTCAATGAGTGATATGATGGCGGGGAATACCGGCTCCTCCCACGCCGTACAGCCAATCAGCGTGAGGTCTTTCAGATAGAGATCCCGCATATCGAGCGTCACCAGCGGACCGCCGATGGCCCCCGACGAGACATAACGCCCTCCGCGTTTGAGGACCTTGAGGAGGCCGCCAAATGCCGGTCCCGCCACATTATCAATTACAACATCAACAACCGACTCGCCGAGGTCGATTTCACTTCCGCGGGCAATGACCCGGTCGGCGCCGATTGACCGCACCTGTTCCATCTTCGACGCGCCGGCAACTGCGGTAACAATGGCGCCACGCACTTTCGCAAGTTGCACGACAGCCGAACCGACTCCGCCTGATGCACCGGTGACCAGTATGTGCTCGCCCTTTTGCACTTTCGCTCGCTGCAGCATGTTCTCGGCAGTCCCGCACGCGCAGGGGACAGCGGCGAGTTCAGCGTCGCTCCAGTTACTTTCAACCGGGAAGACCTCCCGTGCCGGAACCTTCACGAACTGAGCAAAAGCGCCGTCGAAATCAGAACCCATCCAGATGTGTTCCACTGAGCTAAACCCGTTCGGCCGCATGCATGGGCGCACAAGGACGCGTCGACCAGAAAGGCTTTCGTCCCCGCCCTCAGCAACGGCCACAACCCGGCCGCAGCAATCCGTACCCTGGATGAACGGAAAAGGCGTCTCCTCGTTCCATCCTCCGTCGGTTTTCGGGTTCCATTCAGCGTCCGAAATACGTGAAGAGTACCAACCCACCCGCGTGTTTATATCCGTGTTGTTCACGCCGGCCGCAAGAACCTGCAGCAAGACCTCTCCTCGGGCAATCTCTGGAACCGGGACATCACGATACTCCATCCGGTCGTACCCGCCCGCTCCCGTGGTAACAACGGCCTTCATCGTCCTGTTCGAGTCTGAGGTATCAAATCGATCCGGTTTTCGACCCATTTCAACCTCTGCCATCAGGGCGAACGTTTACCGACAACAGGAAGCGAAAGCGGCCGCAGCGCTCTTCTCTTTCCGTTAATTCGTCCATACGTCAAACTCCTCCCCGGGAAACCGCACTATGAGGGTTTCACCACTGCGCACTAGTCCTGACTCAGCCGCTCAGGATGTCCACTCCGCCGGCCATTCCGTGAGTCTGCGGACAAAGATCAGCTCGAGTCCATCTTCATCGTCCATCTGCGACCCCGACTCCTGAAATCCAAGAGATGCGGCCATTGCAAGCGACGCGGCATTCGTGGGTGATATAGAGAGAACGAAACTTCGTTGCCTGTGGGTATTGAAAGCCCACTTCATGAGGGCGATTGCTGCTTCTTTCGCGTATCCGTGCCTGCGGAATCGCGGGTCGACCTCGTAGCCCATTTCCACGCCGCCTGCTGCGATGGTCTCCAGATATTCCGGCCCCGGCATGGAGTGAAAACCGACGCGGCCGCATACTATCCGGGACGCGCGAATGACGATCGAGTGCATCAGCCAGGGAAGGAGCCGCGGATTCTCCTGCAATTGATGAATGCGCAGCGTGAGCGCGGTCCTATTGAAGATAACACCTTCGGGGAAGATGCAGCCGGAGAGGGTTTCCGCCCGTTCCAGGTCGCCATCCAGGAGAGCCTGCATCAATTCCAGACTCATCGGTACCAGTTCCAGCCGTTCAGTTTTCAATACGCGCAATATCTCATCCCCGCCATGGCAGAACGGATGCGCACCGGCAGCACCCGAACGGGCCTACGCCCCGGGCAGACGCCTGGCATCCTTTGCGGAACGCGCCCGCACCTCCCGTCGCCACGGCATAACAAGTGTTTCGACCCAGCGAAGTCCCCAGGTCAGCAGTACGCCGAGCACCATTACCACAACGAGCGCCGCATACATCTTTTCCGGCGAGAGAATCTGCCAGTAGTAGAAGGTGAGGTAACCAACGCCGTGCTGAGCCCGAACGAACTCCACTGCAATGATGACAATGAGCGCCGTGCCCATAGCAAGGCGCAGCCCGGCGAAGACCACCGGCATTGCCCCCGGAAAGATGACATGGCGGAACATCTGGAAACCTTTTGCCCCGTAGTTCTTCCCGGCTTCGAGGTAAACCGGATCTATGTCTCTGACTCCCACCATCGTGTTTATCGTGACTACGAAGAACACCGACAGGGCGACTACGGCAATCTTAGGTCCCTCACCAAACGGATCCGGGAAGACAAGCATCATGATGGGAAAAATCGCGATCTTGGGCAGGACATAGAACGCCGAAAGCGTGGCGTCGATCATGCTGCGGATTGTCCGGCTCATTCCCATGGCAACTCCAAGAATAATCCCGGGCAGGACACCTATGATGAAGCCAACGAACACCCGCATGAGAGTAACATAGATGTGACTCTCCCCCATCAGCGACCCGACTGTGAGATGGTCCTTTCCTGCGATCGCCTCAGGAAGCAGCCACGGGCGTCCGAAGAGCGAGGTGTTGCTCGTGGTGTCGAACTTCGTGGCGAGGTCCCAGAGTGCCGAGAGAATACGCGACGGCGGCGGAAACCAGTCTGGATTGAGAATTCCGCCACGGGAGAGGAGCTCCCAGGAAAGGAGCAACAGGACGGGAAATCCAATGGCGAGAGACCGCTCGTACAGACGCGAACGGCGCACCGAAATCTTTGCGCCCACTGCCTCCGCAAGAAGGACGAGAAGAACGAAGTCGACAATGGCGGCGGCCCACCACAGTGCGGCCCACGTCCGTGAAAGTGTGACCGCTAGATTCAGAACTACGAAAACGGCGAGAGGCCGGAGCACGGGTCGAGTCGGAAGTGTCTTGAGGTTCATGCTTCCTCCATCGCAGAGCGCACTTCGTCCCTGAGCGCTTCCCAGATCGCGTAGGATAGCTCGCCGAATTGGGCAGTGCTCGTGTCGTGAAGATCGCGCGGACGCGGGAGCGGCACATCGAAGGTTGCCTTCGTAGTTCCCGGATGCGCAGTCATAAGGATGACACGGTCGCCAAGAAGGACCGCCTCCTCGATGCTATGGGTGATGTAGACAACGGTCTTCCGCTCGTGCTCCCAGAGTTGCAGCAGTTCCTCCTGCATGACGGTTCGCGTCTGCGCGTCCAGTGCGCCGAGCGGCTCGTCCATGAGGAGTATCTCCGGATCGTTTGCAAGAGCCCGTGCTATGCCAACCCTCTGTTTCATTCCACCGGAAAGCTGATGCGGGAAATGATGGGTAAACCTCTTGAGACCGACGCGTTCAATCCAGTTCTCCGCTATTTCGTAGCGTTCGCGCTTTGCATAACCTCTCATCTCCAGTCCGAACGCGACGTTATCGATGACGGTCTTCCACGGGAAAATCGCGTGGTCCTGGAAGACGACATTGGCCAGAGGTCGCGTGGAATCCCCCGACCGTGAGACGTCGATGCTGCCTCCGGTGTGGGGGAGCAGTCCAGCAAGAATCCGGAGAAAAGTCGACTTGCCGCAGCCGGAAGGGCCGACCACGGCAAGGAATTCTCCCTCTCCAACGTCGAGGGTAACGTCTTTCAGAGCGACAACGGGACCGCGAGCGCTTTCGAATACCTTCTGCAGATTCCTGACCCGAATCTTCGGCTCAGGGTTTGCTCCGTCCACCTCAGGCTACTTTCGACCGAGTTTCGAAAGAGCCCAGTTCACAAACGACGTATTCGTAACGCTGTCGAGATTGATAGGATTCGAGTATTCAAGACGGCCGTCCTGACGATGTATTCGTTCCACATCCCGCAGTCCATCCAGTGAGATTCCAAGATTCGGATCGTACACAACGGGCACACCGCTCTCGAGAGCCTTGGCGGTCGTAGGAACGTGCGCAAGATATGCCTTCAGGTTCTCCGGGGAAAGGTAGTCCGACCCCTGCATCATCCGCGCGGCCTCCATGAGGGCCAGAACGAAGCGCTTTGCGGCCTCGGGCCGCTCACTCAGAAACTTCCCCGAGCCCACAAATGCCACTGTCATTGCGCCCGGCGTGAGGTCCTGGGCCAGGGTGGCCGCTTTTCCGCTCTCCGTCGCCTGATCGGCGAATGGCGAGCCCAGAATTCCGGCGTCAATAGACCCGCTCTCCAGTGCGCGAACCATGTCCGGATTGCTCATCCTGATTGTGTGGACATCCCTGATCGTAAGACCGCCGCGTTCGAGGGCCTTCGCTGCGAGGTACTCACCTCCACTGCCCGGGCCGCCCGCCATCCCGACTCTCATACCGCGCAGATCGGAGACCGAGGTCACTTTTCCGCTATCCAGGAGAGTCTTCCGTACAAGGAGCTTCGTCGGGCTCCCATGCATCGGCTCGAGCGCGCCAGGCGCAATAATGCGCAAATTCATTCCGCGCGCCCATGCGTTCCAGGTAGATGCTACGATGGCAATGCCGCCGACGTCGATCTTTCCCTGCGTCAGAAATGCGATGATATCCGTTCCGGAAGATACGCGCTGGGTTTGAACGTCCAGTCCGTATTTTGCGAAGATTCCCCGGGTGTCGGCGACGTAGAGAGTCGCAAACTTCATGATCGGCACATAGCCTACAACGATCCGCTCCGGCGGATTAAGCGGCGCAACGGCCTGCTGGGCAAACAGCGGTCCGACGAATGCCACCGCGAAGAGAAAAACCACCACTCTTCCCAGAATTCGTTTCATGAAGAATCCTCCTCTCCGTAGATGTCTAGGGGTGGAATGATAGAAGCTTTGTATTCTGTCGTCAACCGCGCAGAAAAGAGCACCCATTCGACCGGAACGCTCAATTCCGGGGGCCGCGCGCGGTGGGGTCAGGAACGCGGACGATAGGCCCGAAGAACCCGGAGCGCTGTGAGTGTGTTCCAGCGGCTCGGCTCCCGTGGCCTCTCCATGTGAAAATGAACGGAGCCCGGATGTTCCGCCTGTAGCGGCCACCGTCCATCGGACCGTCGCTTCCCGATCACAACCTCAATTGCATCTTCCATGCGTTCATCGAGTGGAACCTGAGCTTTCCTGAAGTAATCGAGCACACGGAGAACATTGTATTTCCACCGCGGAGGAAATGAGAACTTCAGCAACTCGGGGTGAATCACCGTTCCGGTATGATCGGACTTGAAAAGTCGATGACGGAGAATGAACTCGCGGGAAAGCGACTCAGCCCGTTCGAGCTCGTGGACTCGATAGCGGTATCCGTTCCTCGAATACTCCAGAATTCCTTCCAGAACGCTCAGTGTTGAGTGCAGAGAACTGTGCCGCGCACCGCTGCGGTTCTTCCGGCAGTTGAATCCTCCGTCCTGCATTTGTTGTTCCAGAATGAAGTCTATAATTGATTCAAGACCTGCCTCGGGTTCACCGAAGTAGGCGGCATAGTTGAGGAACATGCCGTTGATACACACGTCGCTCTGCCGGATTGATTCGGAAGGATTCACTCCTCCATCCGGCCCCTTATGTTCGGCACAGATCTTGTGTACCGACTGCCGGATCAGGGAATTGTCCGGAGAAATGGAAAGCGCCGCCAGGTCGAGCAGCGTGTAGTGAGAAGACGTCCATTTCGGTTGATAGAAGCCGCGGCCCCATGTACCGTCCGGATTGCGACAGGCAAGATAGCGCTCACCCCATCCATGAGTCGCTATTCCCGCCTGCAGCTCAGGCATCTCCCGGTCAAGCAGATCTCTGGAGGTTTGATATGCGATCGATACGTCACCTTCAAGGAGCCAGTCAATGACATTCTGACCCATGCTTCCTCCTGATCCCGACCTTTGCCAGCTCATTCAATACAACGGGAGAAATTGCAAGTGCTCCAATCAACGCCCAATCGAGCGCGCTCAGTGGCGCGACCGAGAACATCGACGCCATTGCCGGGATCATGATCACTGAAAACTGCAGCGACACCCCTATTACGAGTGAGCCGAGAAGATACCGGTTGGAAAAAACCCCGACGGAGAAGATTGACTTCGACCCGTGGCGAAGGTCGAATCCGTGAAAAAGCTGTGAAATACTCAGCACGGCGAAGGCAAAGGTCTGACCGTGAATGTGCGACCCTCCATACCTCAAGGAACCCAGGAAATAAGCCGCAAGCGTAATACCGCCAATCAGTACTCCATTCAGCACGAGGCTTGTTCCGGCGCCGTTCGCGAAGAGGCTTTCGTTCGGGGGCCGCGGAGGCTGATCCATCACATCCGGATCGCCCGGATCAACTCCGAGCGAAAGGGCCGGCAGAGTGTCGGTAATCAGGTTGACCCAGAGAATGTGGATCGGTCGAAGCGGACTCAGGATCCCGAGAAGGACCGCGGAAAACACCGCAAGGATTTCTCCCGTATTGCAGGATAGTAGAAAGATGATCGTCTTTCGTATGTTGTTGTAGATATTCCGCCCCTCTTCGATGGCGGACACGATCGTGCTGAAATTGTCGTCCGTAAGAACCATATCCGAAGCGCCCTTTGCCACGTCGGTTCCCGTTATCCCCATTGCCACGCCAACATCCGCTGCCTTCAGCGAAGGTGCATCATTCACTCCGTCCCCGGTCATCGACACACGGGACCCAAGCGCTCTGAAGGCGCGGATAATACGAACCTTGTGTTCGGGTGAGACACGTGCGAACACGCGAACGCTGCGCGCTTGCTCGGTCAACTGTGACTCGTCCATGTCGTCAATATCTGAACCGGAGAGCACCTGCTCAGTGGATTCGGCAATACCGAGCTGTTTCGCAATTGCAAATGCGGTATTCCGATGGTCACCCGTGATCATGACCGTCGTGATCCCCGAGCGCCGGCACCGCGAAATGGAACCACGAACCTCGAGTCGCGGTGGATCGATCATGCCAACTATGCCGATGAGCGTGAGCTCGCGCTCGAGTTTCCCGGGCTCCTCAAGCGGCTCGGAGATCTCCCGTGTAGCGGCCGCAAGCACGCGCAGTGCATCCGACGACATGCGGGCTGCCTTGTCGAGGATTTCCCGACGGATTTCATCGGTAAGAGGGACAACTTCTCCGTTCCGGTAAACGGTAGCAGAGACCTCGAGAATCCCGTCCAGCGCGCCCTTGGTAGCGACCCGATAGCCGCCGCCGTGACGATGAACGGTCGACATGCGCTTTCGCACCGAATCAAAGGGAGCTTCTGCAACCCTCGGAAATCCTTCAGCCAATGCACTCTGCGCCAGACCGGCGCGTGCAGCGACTTCAACGAGCGCTATCTCCGTCGGGTCCCCCGTCGGTGCGGATTCAGAAGTTCCTGCGGTCGCATCGTTGCAGAGTGCCATTGTTTCAAGCAGCAGGCGGATTGTCGGATCCTTCGCAATCCTCCCGTCGGGCGAAGCGAGCTGCGATATTTCGGTGCCCGACACGGCGGTACGAGTAACGGTCATTCTGTTCTGAGTCAAGGTTCCCGTCTTGTCTGAACAGACAACGTTCACCGAACCAAGTATCTCGACTGCCGGCAGCCGGCGTATTATGGCATGCTCACGGATCATCCGCTGAACGCCGAGCGCCAGCACGATCGTAACGATTGCCGGAAGACCTTCCGGTATCGCGGCAACCGCGAGACTGATTGCAGTAAGGAGCGCTTCGAAGACCGCCTCGGTATGAATCAGGGTTTCCCGCAGATAGAGTTGCAGAACGGAGATTCCGAACATGAGACCACAAAGCCCAACGACAACGGCACCGAGACGCTTCCCGAACGAGTTGATGGTCCGCTGGAGCGGAGTCAACTCCTCGCCGCTCTCTTCTATCATTGTGGCTATGCGCCCGATTTGCGTGTCCATGCCCGTCGCGGCAACGATACCAACGCCCCGACCGTAGGTGGCAACAGTCGACATGTAGGCCATGTTTGTCCGATCGCCGAGAGCGACACGGGAGCTATCCATGAGCGCGTACGCATTCTTGTCGGAGGGAACGGATTCCCCGGTGAGTGATGACTCTTCGATCTTCAGATTGGCACTTTCGACGAGCCGCAGATCTGCCGGAATGATTCTTCCCGCGTCTATGAGCACCACATCTCCGGGAACGACCCGGACAGAATCAATTTCTACCGCCTGCCCGTCGCGCCTGACGAGCGCCTTCGGTGCCGCCAGTTTCTTCAACGCCTCGAGGGACTTCTCTGCCTTCGCCTCCTGTACCACACCCACGACGGCGTTTATGACGATGACAACAAGGATTATGACCGCATCGGCAGTTTCCCCGAGGAGAAGTGATACTGCGGCAGCAACCGCCAAAATATATATGAGAACATTATTCAGCTGCTCCAGCACGAGCCGTGCAATTGATTTTCCGTCCTTCTGGCGAAGAGTGTTCGCACCCCCGCGTTCAAGGCGCCGGAGGGCCTCCGTTTCCGAGAGACCCCTGTCAATCGTGGTTTCGAGCAGTACCAGCACTTCATCTATGGTCTTGTTGCACCAGTTCTCGTATTCCAATGGATACTCCGTGGTGTCTTTCTGCTTTCAGCCATTCTACAACCAGAACGCGCGTTTCGCCACAGAGAGTCGACCGTCTCACGATCAGCGTCGGTTCCACGAGCGTGCGCTCAGCACCAACTCCCTGATTTTCTCAGGCAACTGTTCATCCTGCCATT
>CAZKMA010000038.1:0-4488 GCA_964553615.1 uncultured Spirochaetales bacterium
AGAATTTCCCGGGATTGTGCACGTCACAACGTTTGGCGTTGCGTTCACGCAGGTGTGCGAGTATACTTTCTGGTAAACTCATGCGCAGCCGAGGTGGCTTATGGAGCGTGCACTTCGATTTCGATTAAATAAACAACTCTTCGAGATCACCGATCGCGAAGAGATACTTGTTCTTGACTGGATTCGCCGCGAACAACGACTCACCGGAACCAAGGAGGGCTGCCGCGAGGGAGATTGTGGCGCGTGCATGGTACTGCTCGGAGAACGGACTCCGGGGGGCGTGCGTTTCAGAGCCGCTCTCTCCTGTCTCCTTGCCCTCGGCGAGCTGGACGGGCGTCATGTTGTTACAATAGATGGCATTGCATCTGCCGGGTTGACTCCGGTCATGGAGGCAATGCTCGATGAAGGTGCAAGCCAGTGCGGGTTCTGCTCGCCCGGCTTCGTGGTCTCGCTGACCGCCTATCTGATCGGCGGAGGGCAGATTACGCAGGAGGGTGCCGTCCGCGCGGTTGAGGGCAACCTGTGCCGATGCACCGGATACGGTTCAATTCAGCGTGCCGGCGACCGTCTCGTCGAGCGGTTCGGCAACCTGCCTGAATCACTGCCCGAACGTATTGCCGAGCTGGGGCGCGCGGGGGTAATTCCCGCCGACATTGCCGCGCTCATGACGGATATTCCGCTGCCCGCCGGAGCCCCTGCCGCCGCTGTTCCGACACAGGCTACCGATGCGCTCACCATCGGCGGCGGAACCGACTATTACGTGCGAAACCCTGATCCGGAGCCACGGGGTGCAGTAGCCTTCGTAGACCGGGATCCGGCACTGAGACTTATTTCCCGCACGGACGACGAAATAACGCTCGGCGCGTCGGTTACCGTCCAGGAGTTTTTCGAAAACCCGATAATCCGTTCGGTCTTTCCCGGCATAGAGCAGAACGAATCGGACTTTGCTTCGCTTCCAATACGCTCACGGGCAACACTCGCCGGCAACATTACCAATGCGTCTCCAATCGGAGACATGACTGCAATACTGCTTGCTCTGCGGGCGACCGTGCGCATTCGCTCGGCATCCGGAGCCGCGCGGGATTCCCGTGGGGGTGCGTCCGAATCCAGACTCGTTCCGCTCGAAGAGTACTTTGTCAGTTACCGTCTCACGGCACTGCAGCCGGGCGAATACGTGGATGCACTCATACTGCCAGTCCCCGCAAATGCGAACCGGGTTCACTTTCGTTTCGAAAAAGTTTCGAAACGGCGACATCTGGATATTGCATCTGCAAACTCCGCCTGTCTGGTAGTCGCAGACAATGCGGGCACCATCCTCGACATTGTTCTCTCCGCGGGCGGCGTGGGTCCGGTGCCCATACGGCTTTCGGGAACCGAAGATTTTTTGCGCGGTAAGCGCATTGACCGGGAGACAGCCGGAAAAGCGGCGGAGATAGCCAGCGGAGAGTGCACGCCAATAGACGATGTACGAGGAACCGCCGCGTACCGGAGAACACTTCTCGGTCGATTCATCTGGGCGCACCTCATGCATATCTTCCCGGAGCTCAATCTTGCGAAGGAGCTTCTCCTATGAAATGGAATCCAGACTCTGTCCTGAATGTGCTCGGACAGACAAACTATATAGACGATATTCCTGAACCTCGCGATCTGCTGTACGCGTCCATTATTCCGTCCCCCACGGCCCACGGAAGACTTCTGAGTCTCGACACGGAAAAGGCACGCTCGGCCTATCCCGGGGCAGTCTTTCTTACCAAATCCGACATTCCCGGAACAAATCAAATCGGGAATGCGGTTGCGGACGAGCCGCTCTTCACCGACGGCGAGTGGCACTACCGCGGAGAACCCCTCGGCGTTGTCCTTGCTGCCACAAGGAGCGACGCACGGCGGGCTGCGGCGCTCGTCCGGGTGGAGTCTGAAGAACTTGAACCAATTGTCGATCCCCGGGTAGCGGCCGCGAAGGGACAGTTCATTTTGCCACCGCGGACAATGAAGGCGGGAAACGTGGAGGCCGCGTACGGTCAGTGCGCGCACATCATAGAAGGAAGGGTTGAATCCGGTGGCCAGGAGCATGTCTACCTGGAAACGCAGGGCGCAATCGCGTGGCCTTCAGAGAACGGCGGCGTTCGCATTATTTCCAGTACTCAGTGGCCGGCCGGAGTACAGAAAGCCTCCGCTCGGATTCTCGGCGTCCCCATGAATCAGGTAGAGGTGGAAACTCCGCGGATCGGCGGTGGCTTCGGCGGAAAAGAAGATCAGGCAACCGCGTGGGGCTGTATTGTTGCCCTCGGTGCGCGAGTAACCGGAAAGCCGGTCAAGATCTACCTGAATCGCCATGATGATCTCACGTACACCGGCAAGAGGCACCCCTACTCCTCGGACTTCAAGATCGGTGTGGACAAGGATGGCCGTATTCTCGCGTTCGAGGCGGACTACTATCAGAACTCGGGAGGGTGCGCAGATCTCTCTCCCGCCGTACTTGCCCGGACACTCTTCCACGGGTTGAGTGCGTATTCAGTGCCGAACGTGCGGGTGACCGGTTACATGTGCAAGACTAACCTGGTTCCCTTTACCGCGTTTCGCGGTTTCGGAGCGCCGCAGGGAATCTTCGTCATTGAATCGGCAGTCGCGAAGGCCGCAGAGGCAATCGGCATTCCAGCAGTTGAATTGCAGCGGCGGAATCTTCTCAAGGCTGGCGACACGTTTCACTACGGTATGCCGGTCGAAGAGTGTCGAACGGAGCAGAGCGTCTCCCTGGTGCTTGAAAAGTGCCGTTGGCCGGATCTCCGAGATGAAATATCGGCATTCAATCGTGAAAACCTCACCCGGAAACGAGGCGCAGCAATGATTCCCCTCTGCTTCGGCATATCATTCACCAAGCTCATGATGAATCAGACCGGCGCGCTTGTACACGTATACAACGACGGCTCGGTAACGGTAAATACCGGCGCGGTCGAGATGGGCCAGGGCGTGGGAAGAAAGATCGCCATTATAACCGCCCGTTCGCTCGGTATCCCGCTTGACCGCATCCGGGTTGAGTCGACGAGGACGGCTACCGTTGCGAACACCTTTGCCACCGCGGCAAGTAGCGGAACCGATCTGAACGGGATGGCGGCTCAGCTTGCATCCGCCCAGATAAAGAAACGGCTGCTCGCGGTTGCCGCAGGTTGCTCGACCGACGAAAAGGCAAAGGAACTCTCGGCCTACGATATCTGCGATGGTCAGGTCATGAAAAACGGATCGGCAATCGGTCTGGCCTGGAACGATCTTGTTACCCGTGCATTTGAAGCGCGGATTGATCTTTCTGCACACGCATTCTACTCGACTCCCGGCCTATTCTACGATGATGCGAACGAAACCGGCAGCCCTTTCGCATATCACGTGTACGGTGCCGCCGTAGTCACTGCGACGGTCGACGTCCTGCGGGGAACCTACACGATGGACCATGCGTATATCGTCCATGATGCAGGAGACCCTATTGACCTCCTCGTCGACATGGGACAGACTGAGGGTGGCTTTGTTCAGGGGCTGGGTTGGGCAGTTCTCGAAGACCTCCGGTTCGACCGCGAGGGGAAATTGCAGGCCGATACACTCTCCACCTATAAGGTACCGGACATTCATTTCGTTCCCAGAATGGACATAGAATTCATCAAGAACGCGTCAAACCGCAAAGCCGTCCTCAATTCAAAAGCAATTGGTGAGCCACCGCTCATGTATGCCATCGCGGGCTACTTTGCCGTCCTGGACGCACTGAAGGCCGCCCGACCGGGAACTGCGGGGTTCTACGATCTGCCGATGACGCCGGAAAAGGCTCTTACGTTCCTAACGAGGTGAATTATGATCATCAAAGGTGGTCTGCTTGCCCTGCCGGGAGAGCAGACTCTTGTCCGTGCCGACATCCGCGTAACGGACGGCCGGATAGTTGAGACGGGAAACGGGATCGAACCGCACAAAGGCGAGGAGATCGTCGATGCATCGGGCCTTCACGTGTTCCCCGGCGCAATAGATCCCCATGTTCATTTCGATACCCCCGGATTCGAACAGCGTGAGGATTTTACGCACGGATCGATGGCCGCGGCCCGCGGCGGAGTTACTACCATTGTCGACATGCCATGCACGTCGTTGCCGCCGGTCACATCCGTCAAGAACTTCAAGGAAAAGTTCAGCCATGTTCAGAAGCGGAGCGTTATCGACTTTGCCCTGTACGGCGGCGTGTCCGGTCACATTGCCGACGAATGCATTGATCGAAACATGGCGGAACTTGCTCCCTACGTGGTAGGATTCAAGACATATTTCATCTCCGGAATGGACACGTTCACCCGCATAAACCACTACGACTTTGCCCGGGCGGTAGCGAAGGCGGCCGAGATAGGGAGACCGCTCCTGCTTCACGCCGAAGATCTCGACTACGTAACCGCAGCAACAAAGACAATACAGGAGCGGGCTATCAGGGAAAGTGGCCGCACAGCACCGTCCGCTGGTGCGAAGCCG
>CAZKMA010000038.1:4588-23008 GCA_964553615.1 uncultured Spirochaetales bacterium
CCGTCCGCTGGTGCGAAGCCGGTTGCCGGTTACGCGGCTGCGGGTCCCGCGGCACCGGGAACGTGGGCCGACTATGTCGCGGCCCGACCGGAGGCGGCGGAACGCGTCGCGGCCGCGAGCGCCCTTGCGCTCGCCCACGGAAATGAATCCACCCTGCATGTCGTACACGTGGGTACGGCTGAGGCCGCCGAGCTTCTCTCCGCGGGAGGTGCCACATGTGAGACATGTCCGCACTACCTTGCCTTTTCCGCAGATGACTTCGGAAAACTCGGCTCGGCGCTGAAGACAGCCCCCCCGGTCAAGTCCGCAGGACATGCCGATCGGCTCTGGAACCTGCTTGCAGAGGGAAGGATCTCCTTCGTGACGAGCGATCACGCCCCCGCGCCGGAGACGGAGAAACACACGGGCTCAATATGGACCGACTACGGCGGCATTCCGGGCACCGGAACACTCTTCCCCTATGTCTACTCACAGGGATATCGCGCCGGCCGACTGACCCTCCCACGGCTCCTGGAGGTCATTGCCGGCGGTGCAGCCAGGCGCTTCGGTCTGTCCGGGCGCAAGGGTTCAATCGAGGCGGGAAAGGACGCCGACCTCGTGTTCGTCGACCCCGACGCAACCTACGTTGTGAGAGGAAGCGAGCTCCTGTCCAAGGGATCAATCACTCCGTTTGAAGGGATGGAACTTCGGGGTGCGGTAAAGAAAACATTCGTCCGCGGTGCTCTCGTCTGGGATTCAACCGACGGGATCGTCGTCGATCCGGGAAACGGGAAGTATCTACAATGGGGGTACCTATGAGCAAGGTCATGACGCCGACTCCAATGCCGAAACTGCTTGCGTGTATTGCAGGCGACTGGCTGCGGAAGAAGCAAGTATTCGAAATTCCTGCGGAAGCCATTGAACGGGTTTTCGCTCTCGAAGCGCGTTCTCCCGGCTACGACGTCCTGGGAACGCGCATATCGCTGCCGGTCGGTCCTGCTGCCGGACCGAACACGCAGATAGCCCAGAGTCTCGTAACGGCTTACGTAACCGGGGCACGAATATTCGAGCTCAAGACAGTACAGATTCTGGATCGACTCGAAATCGAGAAACCGTGTATCGAGACACTGGACGAAGGCTACAACGTGGAATGGTCCACCGAGCTTTCGCTCGAAGACGCGCTTGCCGAGTACCTTCGGGGCTGGGTTGCAATCCACATGCTCGAAGAGGCGTTCTCACACGGGCCGAAAGGCCAGTTCATCTTCAACATGTCGGTTGGATACACGCTCGAAGGCATTATGAGCGAGCGGGTCGATCGGTTCATCGATGACCTCATGAATCCGGAAGGGACCGACATCTGGAAGAGCACACTGGCTGACGCACGCGCCGCGCTTGAAACGCAGCTCTTTTCCGAGGCTTTCGGCGACGAGGTCGTTGGGCGCATGAAGGCCGCACTCGGCCGGATTCCGCTCAAACCGGTCCACTCGGTAACTCTCTCCACCATGCATGGCTGTCCGCCCGATGAGATCGAGCGCATAGCCCGTTACCTGATCGAGGAGAAGGGCCTTTCCACCTACGTGAAGCTCAATCCGACCCTGCTCGGTTATGACCGTGTCCGGTCGATCCTGGACTCTACCGGCTGGAAAGAGGTCCACATTGAGCGTCCGGCATTCGAAAAGGACCTGCAGTTCAACGATGCGCTCTCGCTCATCGCTTCGCTTTCCGAGACTGCCCGAAAAAAGAACCTCCATTTCGGATTGAAACTCTCGAACACGCTCGCAAATGTCAACAAGCTGGGACGGCTGCCCGGAGAGGAAATGTACCTCTCGGGGCGTGCCCTTTTCCCCATTACCGTCCGCCTTGCGGCCGAGCTTGCCGCCGCATTGCCGGAGCCGCTTCCGTTCTCCTTCTGTGCGGGCGTGACCGCCATGAACGCAAAAGAGTGCATCCAGGCAGGTCTGGGCCCGCTCACCACCGCAACGGATCTCCTGAAGCCGGGCGGCTTCCTCAGGCTCGAGCACATAGCGGAGGAGGCTGTGGAGGGGCTCACCTCTCGGCACGCGCCGGCTCCGGACGCCAGGGCGCTCAAAGAGCTTGCCGGCGCGGCGCTCGAGCGGCGCGAGTACGGCTCGGACTGGAAGGAAGGCAACTCCTCGATCGGCAAGGAGCTTCCGCTGTTCGACTGCTTTGCGGCACCGTGCATCGACGCCTGCCCTACCCATCAAAACGTCCCCGGATACATCCGTGCACTCGCGGAAGGGAACGAAAAGCAAGCGCTGGAGATTGTCCTTGCGGACAACCCGCTGCCCACCATAACCGGCCTCGTCTGCGACCACGCATGCACGACTGTCTGCTGCCGGGACGACTACGAGGGAGCAGTCGACATCCGCGGGGTCAAGCTTGCATGCGCCCGGGCCGCCGACATTCCGCCTGAACGGCGGGAGCCGCGCACCGGCGTCGGGAAAACGGCGGTCTTTGGTTCCGGCCCTGCGGGGCTTTCCTGCGCACACTTCCTTGCACTCGACGGGTATCCGGTCGTGGTGTTCGAAAAAGACCGGGATATCGGCGGCGTTGTATCCAGCACAATTCCCAAGTTCCGCATTGCCCGCGAGGACATTCAGCACGACGTGGACCGGATAAAGAAACTCGGCGCCGAGTTTCGTCTCGGTTTTCCCAGCGATCTTGACATCGATTCGCTGAAGGCGGAGGGATTCACCTCATTCGTGGTGGCATCCGGTGCGCCAATTGGCCGGACAATGAAGCTCGACGGCAGCGGCGTGGAAGTGGTGGGAGCTCTCGAGTTCCTGATGGACGCCGCCCGGGACACCGAGAAGTACGCACAATTCAAGAATATTGTCGTTGTCGGGGGTGGATTTACCTCTCTCGATGCAGTCCGCGTTTCAGTTCGACTGGCGCACAAACCCAACGTAAAACTGGTCTACCGGCGCACCCGCGCCGAGATGCCCGCCGAGCGCGAAGAGATAGAAGCCGCACTCAACGAGGGAGTCGAGCTCTGTGAACTTACACTCCCGTTCAAGATCGAACAGGGGCGAGTCGTCTCCCGCGTAATGAAGCTCGGGGATTTCGACTCTTCCGGCCGCCGTTCTCCGGAACCGACCGACAAGACGAAAACATTCGAATGTGACCTGCTTATCGAGGCGATCGGAGAAGAACCGGACCGCGCCCTCCTCGAGGGACTCGGAATCCGCGTGACCGACAAGGGCCGACCGGTCTTCGATGCAAAAACGCTCGAGACGAGCGTGAAATCGGTGTACGTTGCCGGAGACGCCGCACGCGGACCAGCCTCCATTATACAGGCAATTGCAGACGGCCGTGTTGCGGCAAATGCCATTCTCCGCTCGATAAAAATAGAGCCGGTCGTGCCGAAAGGGAGTGCGTCTCTGGTTACTATTCAACCGAATGCCGCACGGTTTGCCGATCGGGGACGCATTATCCACTCGCTCCCACGAAACCCGGGAGAGACGGAGGCTACCCGGACGGTCACGGCCGATCAGGTGCAACGGGAAGCGGATCGCTGTCTCTCCTGTGACGCCGCGTGTCTGCGGTGTGTCGAGGTGTGTCCGAACCGCGCCAACATCGCGGTTCCGGTTACCCACGGAAAATCGTTCACCCAGAGTCTGCAGATCCTTCACATAGACGACCTGTGCAACGATTGTGGCGCATGCGGCTTTCTCTGTCCGTATGAAACGAAGGCGCTTCCGTACAAGGACAAGCCAACGCTCTTCTCTTCGGAAGAGGCGTTTTCGGAGGCAACAAACCCGGGATTCGTGTTTCTCGAAATGAACGGAAGCGGAGAAGAGGTTCTTCTTCGAGTACGCGGAGAAACCCTGCGGGTTCCTGCATCGACCGCGGATCCGGTGGGCCGGGCTGCATCGGCCGCAGGCATGACCCTCGAAGATACCCGTGATTTCCGGACGATGTATGATCTTGCGAACACCGTGCGCTCATCCCATTCCTACCTGGTGGAGAACAAATCCGTATGACCATATTCGAAAATGTGCGGATTATCGGCCTGGCACCGGAGACGGTGTCGGCGCCGGTCGACATTGCCGTTGAAGGAAGCAGGATATCCGAGGTAGGTACCGGTCTGGCCGCGAAGTATCCGAAGGCAAAGCGTGAGCCGTGCCCGGAGTATGTAAGCGCAGGTCTGGTCTGCTCACACAATCACTTCTACTCGGCTCTTGCGCGCGGCCTCATGGTCGACATAAGACCAAGCAAGGACTTTGCCCAACAACTTGTAAACCTGTGGTGGCGTCTCGACCGGGCACTGGACGAAGAGATTACCCGCCACAGCGGTCTTGCCGGAGCCGCAGACGCGGTAATGTCAGGAATCACCTCCGTCATCGATCACCATGCAAGTCCTGAGTTCATAGACGGGTCGTTGACGGTCATGAAGGAAGCATTCGAGACCGTAGGCCTCCGGGGAATACTCTGCTACGAGACGACGGATCGGAATGGGAGTGATGGTGCGAAGGCAGGCATTCGGGAAAATATCCGCTTTGCGGCCGAGATCGATGCGGAAAGATCCGGTGGAAACGCGGTGGCGGGCACTCCGCCGCTCGTCGAGGCGGCAATAGGTGCCCACGCCGGATTCACCATTGAGGACGACACGCTCGAGGCACTCGGCGACGCGGTCCGGTCGAGCGGCCGCGGCCTGCATACACACGCTGCCGAAGACCGGTACGACGCATCCGATTCCCGGTACCGGTTCGGAGCCGATCTTGCGGCACGGTTCGACCGGGCGGGCTGTCTCGGACCGAAATCCATCATTGCGCACGGGCTCTACCTCTCCGATGACGAGGTTGAACTCCTCAACACCCGGGATTCGTTCCTTGCCCACAATGCGCGTTCGAATATGAACAATTTTGTCGGTTACAACGAACGGCTCCCGCGGTATAAAAACTCCGTTCTCGGAACCGACGGGATCGGTTCGGACATGATGCAGGAAGTTGCATTCGCCTTCTTCAAGCATCGAGACGCAGGCGGCTCTCTCTGGCCTCCCTCGTTTCTTGCCATGCTCGACCGTGGTAACAGGATTCTGGACCGATATTTCGAGGCCGACAACATCCGGTTTGGACGGGTGGAGACCGGGCATGCGGCCGACCTCGTATTCTGGGACTACGACCCTCCTACTCCGCTCCAGGACGGAAACGTTGGAGGCCACATTATGTTCGGTATGTCAAGCCGGGCAGTCCACTCTGTCATGGTGAACGGCAAGTTCGTCGTGAAGGACCGGATCCCGCAGTTCGACGCAAAGAAAATATACACACAATCCCGCGAACAAACCGTGAGGTTATGGAAGCGGATGGAAGAAAGGAAGTAGAAATGGAATCGCAATCACAGGCAATCCTCGAGAAGGCAAAAGCGTACCGCGACACAACCGCGGAGAATCTGGCGCGCATTGTGCGTGTACCGGCACTGAGTGGTACCGAAGGGGATCGAATCAAACTCCTGGAGCAGATGTGCAAGGATGCCGGATTCGACGAGGTCCGGATAGACGGCCTCGGTAATCTGCTCGGCCGCGTCGGTTCGGGCAAGAAAATTCTCGCAATCGATGCGCACATAGACACCGTGGATGTGGGAGATCGCTCGCAATGGACGAACGACCCTTTTTCCGGTCTCATCAAGGACGGCCTGGTTCACGGCCGCGGAACCTCCGATCAGCTCGGAGGAGCCGCGTCCATGATCACTGCAGCGCGCATTCTGAAGGAACTCGGGTATGCGGGCGAGTACACCATATGGTTCTCATTTACCGTTATGGAAGAGGATTGCGACGGACTGTGCTGGAAGTACCTGATCGAGGAGGAGAAACTGGTTCCTGACTTCGCCGTTTCTACCGAGCCGACAAGCCTTCGCCTCTACCGTGGCCACCGGGGACGCATGGAGATTGAATGTATCTTTCGCGGAGTGGCCTGTCACGGCTCGGCACCGGAACGCGGGGTGAGTGCGGCATACAAGGCTGCACGTTCAGCTCTTTCGATCGAAAAGCTGAACGCCGAGCTCAAGCCGGATGATGACGGTTTCCTCGGAAAAGGTACGGTTACCGTATCGAAAATGGAGGCGCACGGTCCGTCGCTCTGTGCAGTTCCGGATCAGGCAATGTTGTATCTTGACCGAAGACTGACCTGGGGAGAGACGAAGGACACCGCAATTGCGCAGGTAAAGCGCATCCTTGGCGACGACGTAGCGGAGGTTCGTGTTCCCGGCTATGACAAGATAAGCTGGAAAGGCACCCACTACGAACAGGAACTCTACTTCCCGACCTGGAAGATCGAAGCCGATCATCCTCTGGTAAAGGGCGGACTCGAGGCATACCGTGGTCTGTTCGGTGACGAGCCTGTGGTAGACAAGTGGACCTTTTCAACGAACGGCGTCTCCATCTGCGGCCGCCACGGGATTCCCCTTATCGGATTCGGCCCGGGAGATGAGAATCAGGCGCATGCTCCAAATGAAATTACCCGAGTCGACGACCTGGAAAAGGCAAGCGCATTTTACGCCGCCCTTCCCTACGCGCTGGAGACGATCGGCGCCAAGTCATGAAATGGTACTACCGCTGTCCTGTCTGTGAGGCAACGTACGACATTGAACCCGGACGCTATCTCTGCGACCGGTGCTCTTCCGGGCAACAACCCGGAAGACCGCTTGCCGGGATTCTGGAGGCAGAATGGGACGATGCAGGTATCGACGGCGAAATCGCCGACGGTGCGACCATTCCGCTCCCGGTGGCAGGGAAATGGTTTCCGCCCATCCCGGTCGGGAATACGCCGTTGTGGGAACCTTCGCGCCTGCGAAACGAGCTCGGTTTCCCGCAGCTGTATCTGAAAGACGATACCTGCAATCCGACCGGATCCTTCAAGGACCGTGCATCCTATCTCGTTGCAGCGTTCGCGGCGCAACATGGCCTGAAAGAGATTGCGCTTGCGAGCACGGGCAATGCGGCCTCTTCGATGGCAGGGGTCGGTGCGGCGGCGGGAATTGGGGTGACCGTCTTTCTTCCGTCGAGCGCACCGGCTGCGAAACGGATACAGGTGCTTCAGTACGGGGCTACACTGCGTCAGGTGGACGGGACTTACGACCTCGCTTTCGATCAGTCGCTCGATTACACTGCGAAGGGACATGCGCTTTCCCGAAATACGGCATACAATCCACTGACGATAGAGGGAAAGAAGACGGTAGCCTTCGAGATAGTCCGTCAACTTGCATCCGCGGCTGGAAGCGCCGTTGCGCCGGATCACGTATTCGTCCCGGTAGGAGACGGCGTCATACTTTCGGGTGTCTATCGTGGATTCGAAAACCTTGTTCGACTCGGACGGATACCGAATGTACCGACTATCTGGGCCTGTCAGGCGGAAGGATCGAGCGCCATTGCCCGAGCGCTCGATTCCGGGGATTTCAGTGACCCTGTTGCATCTTCGACGCTCGCGGATTCAATCTCGGTCGACGTGCCGAAAAACGGTGCGCACGCGCTTGCCAAGCTGAAGAAGTATGGCGGACGCGCGGTGCGTGTTACCGATGAGCAGATACTCGAAGCGCAGCGCCGCCTTTCTGCAATGTCCGGGCTCTTCGCCGAGCCGTCCTCGAGCGCAGCCTTTGCGGGATTCCTGAAGGTACGCGAGACCATTGACCGGGAGAGCCGGATTGTCCTGCTCATTACCGGTTCAGGTCTGAAAGATATTGCAAGCGCAGCACGCAGCTTCGACGTCGCATAAAAGGCGGCGTTTATCCAAACCATAGGAATGTGGGAGAGAACATAATGATCAATCTTCACGGCGATAAAGCACAACGCGAGCGGAACATTGCGCGTTGCCGAGAGCGAGGAATACTGCTGCCGACCTACGCACAGATGCGAGATCCATCAAAGGTACCCGAGGCGGTTCGAAAAGAGCTGTCGGGAATTGGCCTCTGGGACGTACACCCGAGGAATCTCTTCCGCGTAACCTGGCGGAATGAGCCGGTGGAAACAGGCGGCGGATTCGGCGATGTAAATTATCTCGAACTGCCGACCGAGCTGACCGGAGTAAAGGCGCGTATAGTGGCGCTCGTTGGAAAGTGGTTTCCAACCGGAGCACACAAGGTGGGTGCAGCATACAGCTGTCTGGTTCCGGAACTGATCACCGGAAGATTCAATCCGGTCGAGAAGAAAGCCGTCTGGCCGAGCACCGGAAACTACTGCCGTGGGGGTGCGTATATTTCCCGCCTTCTTGCCTGTCCATCCGTTGCAATCCTGCCCGAGGGCATGTCGAAAGAACGTTTCACCTGGCTTGCCACCATGGCCGAAGAGGTCATAGCGACCCCTGGTTCGGAAAGCAACGTGAAAGAGATATTCGACAAGTGCATTGAGCTCGAGCAGACTCGAAACGACGTGGTCATCTTCAACCAGTTCGATCAGCTTGGGAATCACCTCTGGCACTATGCGGTCACCGGTCCTGCCATAGAAACGGTGTTCGCTCAGATTGCACGGCCAAATGACGTAATGGCCGGAGCGGTCCTCTCTTCCGGTTCGGGTGGCACGCTCGGTTCATCGTCCTACCTGAAAGAGATCTTCCCGGGTTCGAAGCTTGGCGTTGCCGAGGCGCTCCAGTGTCCGACCATTCTCGAAAACGGCTTTGGTTCGCATCGAATAGAGGGAATCGGAGACAAACATATCCCGTGGATCCACAATCTCCGTGAAACCGACGCAGCAATTGGCGTGGACGATGAGCTTCCAATGCGCTTCCTCCGCCTGTTCAACGAGCCGACGGGACAGAAGGTACTTGCGGAGGCCGGTGTCCCGCAAAACATGCTCGACCAGATGGACCGGATCGGCATTTCCGGCATCGGCAACCTCATCGGCGCTATCAAGTTCGCAGAGTACTATGAGCTCGGAGAGAACGATGTGGTGTTTACCGTGTTCACCGATTCGCTCGAGCTGTACGGAAGCAGGATAACCGAACTCACCGCCGAGCGGGGACCTTACGACGCTCGTCAGGCCGATCGTGACTATGAGCGACTTACCAGCCTTTCCACGGACAACGTGCTTGAACTCTCTCACGTGGACAAGCGCAGGGTCCACAACCTGAAGTATTTCACCTGGATCGAGCAGCTCGGCAAAGATCTGAGCGAGCTTCGGGCACAGTGGACCGACTATCGCGAGTACTGGGGGAGTCTGCACTCCCAGGTCGCAGCCATTGACGAGCGGATCGAGGAGTTCAACCGCGAGGTAACCGGATGATACTTCTGAAAGATTGCTTCTGCATTGTCAGGCCTGAGTCTACTGACCTGTCAGGCGCGGACATCCTGATTGACGGGAACAGGATTTCCCGGATTGGCAAAGGGATCGAAGCACCCGCGGGCACAAAGATAATCGATGCATCCCGCCACGTCGTTACTGCAGGGTTCGTGAACACCCATCACCACTTCTGTCAGACCCTGACACGAAATCTCCCTGCAGTTCAGAATGCAAAGCTCTTCGACTGGCTCGTCTACCTGTACGAAATCTGGCAGGGCTTCGACGCGGACGCAATCTACTGGTCGAGCAAGCTGGCCATGGCCGAGCTCCTGAAGACCGGCTGCACCTGCTCTACCGATCATCACTATCTCTATCCAATAGATTTCCAATCGGACCTTCCCGGCCTCCAGTTCAAGGCGGCCGAGGAACTCGGAATGCGATTTTCACCTACGCGCGGTTCCATGTCGCGTTCGAAGAAGGATGGCGGTCTTCCGCCGGATTCGTGCGTCCAGGACGAGGACCTCATTCTGGCACACAGCGAACAGACCATCAGCCGCTATCACGACGCATCTGAGGACTCGATGCATCGGGTCGCCCTTGCCCCGTGCAGCCCGTTCACGGTATCCGAGTCCCTCATGAAAGAGACCGCCCGCCTTGCACGCAAGAATAATGTGCGCCTGCACACTCACCTTGCAGAAACGGCGGATGAGGATGAGTACTGCACGAGTGTATACAACAGGCGGCCCCTGGAGCTCATGGAAGACTGCGAGTTCGTCGGTCCGGATGTCTGGTTTGCTCACGGGGTATTCTTCAACGACCGAGAACTTGAAAAACTGGCTGCGACAGGCACTGCGGTCGGACACTGCCCCTCTTCCAACATGCGGCTCGGTTCCGGTATTTGCCGCGTGCGCGAACTTCTGGACCACGGCGGAATTGTTGGAATTGGCGTTGACGGATCTGCGTCCAACGACTCATCCGACATGCTTGGAGAAATGAGACAGACTATGCTGCTCCAGCGGGTCAGGTACGGCGCTCAGGGCATAACCGCCCGCGAAGTGTACCGAATGGCGAGCGAAGGAGGGGCACGTATTCTTGGCTACGACAAGATCGGAAAACTGGAAGAAGGGATGCTCGCGGATATTGCGCTCTTCGACGTTCAGAAGCTCGAGTATACGGGCGGTCTCTCCGACCCCGCCGCAGCGCTCATCTTCTGCGGGTACAACCACGAAGCGGACTGGACCATTGTGAATGGCAAGGTGGTTGTCGAGCACGGCGAACTGACGGGACACCAGGAAGAGGAAATTCGCATTCACGCAGGTGCCGTTGCACAGAGACTCCTGGAAAAAGCCGGAGTCGCATAACGCGAAAACGAAGAACGGAGGATGGAGAATAATGAATATCAAGGATGTTGCCGCGCAGATTGAAACGCTGCGTGGCAAAAAGCTCGGCATGTACGGCAAGGATTTTCTGCTTACCTGGGAAAAGAGTGCCGACGAAATCGAGGCGACCTTTCTTGTCGCAGAGATACTTCGCGGGATGCGTCAGAATGGGGTCTCGCCACGGCTTTGGGACTCGGGGCTTGCGGTATCAATCTTCAGAGACAACTCGACGCGAACACGATTCTCCTACGCAAGTGCGTGCAACCTGCTCGGTCTTGCAGTCCAGGATTTCGAGGAGAAAAAAAGCCAGGTGGCCCACGGCGAAACGGTGCGTGAGACCGCAACCATGATCAGCTTCCTCACCGAAGCGATCGGCATCCGGGATGACATGTATCTCGGCGAAGGCGACCGGTTCCAGCGCGAGGTCGGTCAGGCTCTCGATGATGCGGTCCAGTCGGCGGTTCTGCCGTCGCGGCCGGCAATCGTCAACCTGCAGAGCGACATAGACCACCCGACGCAATCGATGGCGGACATGCTCCACCTCGTGAATCATTTCGGCGGTGCCGAGAACCTCAAGGGGAAGAAGATTGCCATGACATGGGCATACTCTCCATCCTATGGAAAACCGCTCTCGGTTCCTCAAGGGATAATCGGACTCATGACCAGATTCGGCATGGACGTTACGCTGGCTCATCCTGAAGGGTATTCGCTCATTCCGGACACCGTGGACGTTGCCAAAAAAAACGCAGCCGGGACCGGCGGGAGCTTCTCCGTCTCGTCGTCCATGGAAGACGCATTCAAAGATGCGGATATAGTCTATCCGAAGAGTTGGGCACCCTACGCGGTCATGCAGGAACGAACCGAACTGCTCCGGGCAGGAGATGACAACGGACTGAAGGATCTCGAAAAACGGTGCCTCTCGAACAACGCAAAATACCGGGCGTGGGAATGCAACGACGAGATGATGAAGCGTACGCGTGACGGCAAAGCGCTGTATATGCACTGTCTTCCCGCGGATATCTCGGGTGTATCCTGCAAGGAGGGCGAGGTGTCGGCGAGCGTCTTCGAGCGTTATCGAAACGACACCTACACGGAAGCGGGATACAAGCCGTACATTATTGCAGCGATGATCCTTCTTGCACGGATCAAGGATCCGTCGCAAGTGTTCGGGTCAATGATGAAACGGGGAACGCCGCGTCAGGTTCAATAGAATCACTGGCCTTTCCCGACACGAACGGCCCGCTGATGCGGGCCGTTGTTGTCTCTTCATACGCCGTTTGCGCCTATCGGGCCGCTGCCGGTACCTTCGCCTGTTCCCGGATACGCTTCAGCACAATTTCCTGATCCACCGGTATCCGGTCGAGCCTGACTCCGACTGCATTGTACACGGCATTGGTCACCGCGGGAGCCGTTGGAATGGTCACTATCTCCCCCACGCCCTTACCGCCGTACGGGCCAGTCGGAACGCCGTGCTCGACAACGATGGGAATGATCTCAGGAGTCATGGTTATGGGCGCCATCCGATAGCGCGCGAGCCGATCACTCACCACCCGTCCCTCGTGGACGATGAAGTCTTCCGAAAGGGCATGACCTATACCCATCATTGCCCCGCCTTCAATCTGTCCGCGCAGCCCGAGTGGGTTGATGGCGGCACCCACGTCGGTTGCGGTTACCAGCCGCAGGACGCGAACCTCACCAGTCCCGGTGTTCACCTCAACTTCCACGCCCTGAGCGGCGAAAGAGAATCCGAAATGCATGTCCCCTCCCTCTCCGAGGGGCTTCGTTTCCGGTGCGTGGTAGACCGTGGTCAAACGCGGCACCTTACCGGCCGCAGCCATCTCTCCGGCTACTTCTGCCATGGAGAGCCGACGGCCGTCCACCCGTACGTAGCCATTCTCGTAGCTGACCGTCTCGGGCTTGACTCCACAGCGATCCGCAAGCACACCGCTTATCAGTTCACGAAGTGCGACTGATGTCTGACGAACCGCATTCCCGGTAACATAGGTCTGGCGGGACGCTGTCGTCGGACCACCGTCCGGAGTAAGGTCGGTGTCTGAAAGGAGTACCCGAACTGTATCCGGAGAAACCGAAAGCTCTTCCGCGGCAATGAGCTGGAGTACCGTCGGCAATCCCTGACCAAGCTCCGCCGATGAGCTCCTGACCTCTACAGTGCCGTCAGAATAGAGCTCCACTTCGGCTCCGGCCTTGTCCGGCGCACCGCCACCGAGCCCCGTATTCTTGTATGCCGCCGCAATTCCCCATGCAGTCTTCAGATGGGGCGACCCGGGAACGGTCTTCGGCTCGAACGGTGAAGGTCCGCTCAGCTTGATCATCTGAGCCTGCACCTTGTCGATGCACTCCAGCAGCCCGACGCTCGTCGACAAGAGCTGACCGGTATTGGTCACGCTTCCCTCCCGCAGGGCATTCAGTCGTCGAAGCTCGACGGGATCCATCCCGAGTTTCTCGGCAAGCATGTCCATTGCGCTCTCGACCGCAAATGCCGACTGAACAACACCAAAGCCGCGAAATGCCCCGGCCGGAGGATTGTTCGTATACATTGCATAGCAGTCTGCCTTGACGTTCGGTACTTCGTACGGACCGGAGGAGTGGGTGGTGGCGCGGGTCATGACCTTGTCCCCGAGCGAAGCGTAAGCGCCCGTATCTCCGTAGAGCTCCGTTTCAAACGCAACGAGCTTTCCATCCCTGGTCGCTCCCACCTTGATCTTGATCTGCGTCGCGTGTCGTTTTGGATGAACAAGAAGGCTCTCATGTCGATCGAACAGCAGCTTCACGGGACGACCGGTCGCGTTTGCAAGGAGCGCTGCGTGAATCTGTCCGGCGATATCTTCCTTCCCGCCAAAGCCGCCACCCACAAGCTGGCCGACAATACGAACCTGCTTCTCCGGTATGCCGAGCGCATCGGCAACCTGGGTTCTGTCCTCGTACGGGATCTGAGAACCGACATAGACTTCCACCCGGCCCTCGGGGGTGATGCGTGCTATGCTGCATTCCGGCTCGAGAAACGCGTGATCGTGGCTTGGAGTGTGGAAGGTGTGTTCGAGAACCACGTCGGCAGAGGCGAAACCGGAATCCATATTGCCCTTGCGAACCTTGATATGCTTGAGAAGGTTGCCCCCGTCATGCACCTTCGGAGAATCCGGTTGCGCCGCCTTGACCGGATCGCTTACGACCGGGAGCGGGTCAAACTCCATATCGATAAGGTCGAGCGCAGCGGTTGCAATTTCCCGCGTGTCTGCGGCAACGATTGCAACGGGGTCTCCCACCGTGCGGATCTTTTCACCGACACCTACGAGCACCGGCCAATCCGTGAACACGACACCATGATTATGCTTGCCGGGAACGTCTGCGGCCGTAAGAACGGCCACGACCCCCGGAAGTGCCTGAGCGCGGCTCACATCCAGTGACTTCACGACCGCCGCGGGAACCATTGCCCGTTTTACCCGGGCATGCAGCATGCCCTCGAAGTGGAGATCATCGGTGTACCGTGCTCTTCCGGTCACCTTGTCCGCACCGTCCATCCGTGTCTGAATAGTGCCGACAGCACGGTGCGGTACTGCCGAAGCAGGTATGTCCGAAGGTGGCTCTACCGCGGCGCCGGTACGCACCGACTTCGCCGCCGCGTGAATTGCCTTGATGATTGTCGGGTATCCGGCACACCGGCACAAGGTGTCCTTGAGGGCATACTTGATTTCTTCGTCTGAAGGATCCGGGTTGCGCTTCAGAAGAGCATACGACGTCATGAGCTGGCCGGGTATGCAGAAACCGCACTGAACCGCACCGTATTTGACGAATGCGTCCTGAAGCGGATGAAGATGCGCAGCCGCTGCGCCGGCGGACGTGGCTGTGCCCTTGGTCGGGGTGTCGCCCGCGTTCGCGGCATCAGCCGTGAACGGCTCATCTCCGGCCTGGTCCGCCAGTCCTTCGACGGTCAGGACCTCACTCCCCCGCACCTTTGCCGCAGGATATGAACAGGAGAGTACCGGTTCACCGTCTATCAGAACCGTGCAGGAGCCGCACTCGGCTTCGTTGCAGCCAATCTTGGTACCGGTCAGCCCAAGACGATATCGGAGCAGGTCGGACAGCATCTCACCCGGCTTTTCTTCCAGGGAAACCCGCTTTCCGTTTACCGTGAAATCAATAGTTTCTTTCTTCATGCTACCCTCACCGTTCCAGCCCGTTTCCAGGCTGTGTTCAAGACTTCGTCCAGAAGGACCTCGCAGAGCTGATAGCGGTATTCGGCACCGCCGCGCTGGGCACTGCTCCGGAAACGAAAACTCTGCGGAATCGCCTCCCGGACCCGACAGAGGAGTTCGTCATCGAGTGTCTGCCCCTTCACCATCTGTTCGATCTCCGTGGCACGGAGGGGAACCGGACCCGAGGGTCCCACCGCCACTCGTATGTCCCGTACGGTTTTTCCATCCCGTTCGATCCACGCTGCAGCATTCAGTATGGGCAACGCCACACCCTGCGGGCGCATTATGCGGCTGAATGCCGAACCCTGGTTCGGTTGGCGGAGGGGGATTGAAAACCCGACCAGCACATCCCGGTCACGTCGAAGGGCCGATTTTCCGGGACCGAGAAAAAGCTTTGTCAGAGGTTCACGCCGTATGCCCTCTTCATTGGCAATTTCTGCAATTGCGTCCATGGCAATGAGGCTGATCATTCCGTCTGCTGCCGGCAGAGCATGTGCCACGTTGCCGCCGAGCGTTGCAGTGTTGCGCACCTGCGGTCCACCGATAAGGCCGCACGCCTCCGACACTGCAAGAGCATGCTCGTGGACAAGTGGTGAGCTCGTAATCTCCCGGACAGGAACCGCAGCACCGACAAACAGGAAATTGCCGCGCTGCTCAAGTTTTCCCAGTTCCGGGATACGTGAGATATCTACAAGTGTGTGTATTGGATCCTGATGTCCCTGTTGGATCTCCAACAGGAGGTCGGTTCCACCGGCAACCGGGCAAGACTGACCCGGTCGTTCGCCGAGGGCGGCAAATGCCTCCTCGAGCGAGTGTGCAAGAACGTAACTGGACCAGAGGCTCATGTGTTCGTGCCCTCCTTTTCAGGGGATTGCGGCTAATACAGCCAACGATTCGGCTTTCCAGCCCACGGCTTGGCTTTCCAGCCAACGGTTCGGCTTTCCAGCCAACGGCACTTTTCGACGGGTCCAATACCCCGACGCCGGCACAGACTGTGCCGACCGGCAATCCGACGTATGTACAATAGTGTACTACTTTTCTCGTATTCATGCCATCCTCCCGGGTTCACCCCGCGGATTGAAGGGCATCCTCCATTGAAACTCCCGCCATCATCAGGCCGATCTGCTCAACCGTGCCTTGACCGCGTTCGACTATGCCGATTATCTGCCCCTCGTACATCACCGCTATGCGGTCGGATAGGGCACGTATCTCATCGAGATCCTCCGATATGAGGAGTATTCCCATCCCGCCTTCCCGCTGCTTTGCGAGGCATTGATGGATGTACTCGCTGGCTCCAATATCGACGCCACGGGTCGGTTGCGCTGCAATCAGGATGGCAGGCTCCCGGGACAGCTCTCGTGCCATGATAAGCTTCTGGATGTTCCCGCCGGACAGATTCTTCAGCGGAGTGTCCCGACTCGGCGTCTTTACACCGAACTCCGCAATGAGCTCATTCGCGTGCGCTGCCATCCGACCGAAACTCAGAAAAATCCCGCGGGAAAACTTCGGCGAGCGGTGATCGTGCAGGAAAAGGTTCTCCTGTACGGAGAACTCCCGGATGGCTCCATCTCTCATCCGCTCCTCCGGAATGAATGCCATTCCCGCCGCAATCCGTGCGTTCAAGGATGCGTTTGTCAGGTTCGAGCCCCCAACAAGCAGTTCGCCGCCGCTGATTTTCCTGACACCGGCGAGGCACTGAGCGAGCTCCCGCTGCCCGTTGCCGGATACGCCGGCCAGCCCGACAATCTCGCCTGCGTGGATATCCAGCTCAACGCCGCGAAGCGCTTCGGTTCCGCGGTCCCCCATCGCATGAAGGCCGCGGATTGCAAGACGGACATCCCCGCGCTGAATCGGCCTGGGCTGGATCTCGGAGAGCTCCCGGCCGACCATCATCTGGACGAGCTCGTGCCGCGTAACATCCAGCGTCCTGCGAGTTCCGATTACCTTCCCGTCTCGAAGGACAGTAACCCGATCGCTGATGGCAAGAACTTCGTTCAACTTGTGCGATATGAACACAAGCGAGTGCCCCTCACCAACCATTCGCTTGAGGGTTGAAAACAGATCGTCTACCTCCTGCGGAGTAAGGACCGCAGTCGGCTCGTCGAGGATTATGAGGCCGGCTCCGCGATAGAGAGCCTTTATTATTTCAACGCGCTGCTGCTCGCCAACCGAAAGCTGCCACACATACGCCTTCGGGTCCACCTGGAGACCGTAATCTTCGGAAAGCTGCACTATTCGCGCAGATACCCGTTTCAGATCCAGCAGGGGTCCGCGCGAAGATCGCTCGCCAAGGGCAACATTCTCTGCCACGGTAAGAGTGGGAACGAGCATGAAATGTTGATGAATCATGCCGATTCCCACACGTATCGCATCGGCGGGGGAGCGGAACACGTGCGCCGTTCCATCGACAACAATTTCGCCCTCGTCGGGTTCGTACATGCCGTAGAGCTGCCGCATGAGGGTGCTCTTTCCCGCACCATTTTCGCCGAGGAGCGCATGGACTTCGCCGGCCCGAACGTCGAAACAGACGCCATTATTCGCCACCACGCCCGGAAAGCGCTTCACGATATTGAGCAGCTCGACGTGTTGTATCCGCGCCGCCGGTATTTCAACTGATTTCGAACTCATGGATCCTGCCATAATCTCAAGAAGAGTCTCCCTGCCCAGGTTCCAGGCAGGGAGACGGAGTCACGAAACCCTACGGTTTAACCTTGATTGAACCGTCGACAATACCCTTTATTGCCGCGTCGCCGGCGGCCTTCACATCCGCAGGAAGACTGTAGGCCGGATTGTATGCAATCTTCAGCCCGTCGTTTGCGAGCGTCAGCGTGTAGGTGATACCGCCGAGCGTTCCAGCTTCATGTTTCGCAATGATATCCTTCAGCATTGCGGTCCAGTCGTACACCTGGCTCGCAACCACCAGACTGGGGGCCAGCGACGCCTGGTCGGCCTGCGTTCCGAACCAGAGTACATTTCCCTTGTCCTTGGCAGCGCCGATTGAACCTACCACCGACTGAGACGAACCGGTCAGCACATCGGCACCATTAGCAATCTGGGTCTTCGCCGCGGCGGCCATGAGCGCCACATCGGAGAAGGATCCGGTCCACGTCTTGGAAATTGAAATAGAGGGGTTTGTGGCCGAGACACCCTGGACAAACCCGTCGATGTACGTTTTTGCATCTCCGACTTCGACCGGCCCGGTAACGCCGACCTTCTTGCTCTTTGTCAGTTTTGCAGCAAGAACGCCATTCACGTACCCGCCCTGCTCGGCGGCGGCAGTGTACGCGTAAACATTCGGCAGGCCGAATGTATTCACGTCGGTACCCCACGCAAAGGTCACCTTCGGAAAGTCCTTTGCTATCTCTTCCACGGACGATCCGTATTGCGACCCGTGCGCAATGACAATGTCAAATCCCTGACTGGCGTAGTCCCGGATGGCGGCAGCCGCGTCGGGAACGTTGTACATGTTTTCCGAGTACTTCAGCTCAAGCGCAGACTCCCCGCCCATCTCGCTCTGGACAGTCTTGAGCGCGCTCCACATGGACTGACTGAATGCAGCGTCTGTAGTGGCACTCGGCATGACAACCGCTATCTTGATTTGTTTCACTGCGGGCTTGGC
>CAZKMA010000038.1:23108-45757 GCA_964553615.1 uncultured Spirochaetales bacterium
GCGGGCTTGGCAGCCGTGGCCGCCGCGGGTTTGGCGGCCGCCGAACTCGCCGCTTGCTTACCGCTCCCACCACATGCCATGGCCAGCGCCACGACTGACAGTGCGAGAACCAACAGACGGAGTAAACTCTTTCTTTTCATATCACCTCTCCCCTTTTTGAAGCATTCGCGCTTCGGACTTACTTTCTTTCGGGCAATCTGCCCGTCGAAATTTCCGATTGTAGAACACACTCCACTCTGTCCCCCGCTCAGCTCTCGCCACGTTCGAACGGCTTATTGAGGGCTGCAGGTTGCCGTGAACGGTTTACGGTGACGGTCAATGCCGCGATTGTAAGCAGGTATGGCAGCATGACCGCGATGCTCGACGGTATCTTTACACCGAGAACCTGCATCCAGAGCTGAACGGAATTAACCACGCTGAAAAGCAGAGAGCCGACAAGAACTCCAAAGGGGTTCCAGCCGCCAAAGTAGACCAGGGCGACGGCAATGAAGCCCTGTCCTGCGGTCAGATTATCCTGGAACAGATTGAGCTGAGAAATGGAAAGCGAAGCTCCCGCAATACCGGCCAGAACTGCCCCCAGACAGACACTGAAATAGCGGACACCATTCACACTTATTCCGACCGAGTCGGCCGCAGCCGGGTTCTGGCCCACAGACTTTATTTTCAGCCCGAGGGTCGTCTTCTCGAGAACCCACCACGCCAGCGGTACCAGAAGGAATGCGCCGTAGACGGGAAGGCTATCCCGGAAAAAGATCGGACCGATGAATGGAATGTCACCGAGCAGCGGGACCTTCACGGGGGGAAACCCGACAATGGTCTTGACCGTGCCAATGGTAACCTTGAAGAGCAGACTGGACATGCCGAGGCCGAACATGTACAGGCCAATGCCGCTTACACCCTGCTCTGCCTTGAGCGTCACACTCACAAAGGACATAAGCAGACCCATGAGAAGTCCGACCATGGCAGCGGCGAGCACACCGAGCCAGAGATTTCCGGAAATGAGAGCAACGTAGAATGCTGCGTACGCACTCAACAACATTATTCCGTCCACCCCGAGATTCACAACACCCGAACGCTGCGCGAATGTTTCGCCGACCGCAGCGTAGAGAAAGGGCGTGGCAAGTCCCATCATGGTATTCAGAACCCCGGTTACTACTCCGAGTGACAACAACCCGCTCATTGTACCACCTGGTCTTCCGGCCGTTCACGAGAATTCCGTCGTGCCGCCCATCTCCTTGACCAGAGGGACGCTCCGGAGACAAAGAGAACCACCAGTCCGAGTATGGCGGTTATCAATGCCGAGGGGACCTGGACCGCACGCTGCATGGTATCTGCGCCCACGAGCAATCCACCAAATAGAATGGAGGCCGGAATAAGGCCGAGCGGATGGAGGCCCCCCAGCAGAGCAGCCACAATTCCGGTGAATCCATAGCCGCTCGTGAGCCCTTCGAGCAACCGATGCTGAACACCGATCACCTCGATCACACCTGCCAGCCCTGCAAACCCTCCCGCGAGCGTCAGCGAGAGCGCCTGTGAAACCGGAACGTTGATTCCCGAATAGCGGGAAGCATCCGGATTCAGACCGACCGCCCGGATCGAATACCCGATGGTTGTTCGCCAGAGGAACAGATAAACCACAAACGCAAAACCGAGCGCAACAATGGAACCGCTGTGAAGGAGCGTTCTCGGAACGAGTCGGGCAAGCCATACCTGATGCGGCAACCTCGCAGACTGAGCGAGAAAGGTCCCTGCCTTGACTGCCGCGGGGTCCATCAACGGCCCCTGCAGCAGGAGATTCATGAGCTGAAGTGCAATGGCGTTCATCATGACCGTGCTCAGGATCTCGTTCACATTGAGACGGGCCTTGAGGATCCCGGGAATAAATCCCCACACCGCTCCGGCCATGAATCCGGCAAGCATGGTGGAAGGAATCAAGAGCCATCCGGGTGCCATGTGAAAGGTAAGGGGAAACCACGTTGCCGCAATTGCGCCCGCAATAATCTGCCCTTCACCGCCGATATTGATGACGTTGGCTCGAAAGGCAATGCAAATTCCGAGGCCGACAAGCAGCAGCGGTGTCGCCTTGACAAGCGTCTGGGTAATGCCGAAGGTGCTTCCTGCCGCGCCACGGACCATTGCTGCGTAAGCCGTGAGAGGATTCGCCTTCAGAAGAATAAGCAGAACCGCACCAAACAGCAGTGCAACGACCACGCCGGCAACCGGGAGAACAACGTTGAGAACGACCCGACCCCAGTCGAATCGCCGCCTATCCTGAAGTCGCACATCGCTGGAGTCGATCATTGACGATAAGAACCCCTTCTTTGTAGTCGTGATGCAATGCATGGAAGGGCCGGACTGACCCGCTTGACTCGTCTGATTCATTATACGCTCTGATACACAGTTTGCAATACGAATTTTGCGCCGTGTGCCGATGCGGATCATATCGGCATGGAATGATAAAGCAATTTTCGTACCAGGAAATGAATGCAGGAAGAAAAACTTTTTTCTTATTACCCAGTAGAGAGATAGCCATCATCGAAGAATCCGTAGATGATCATCGCGCCTCTCTCTTACTACACATCAGTAGTCAGATATCGTTATTTAATACATAAATGTATCGAATGGCTTCGTTTGACAGGGCAGGGACGGCCGCGTAAGATTCTCTCATGGTACCGGACACGACGGGGCCGAGTTCGGCAATCGGAAAAGGCTCATACGACTGCATCATGCTGGCGGCAGGCGAGTCCATGCGTATGGGACAACGGAAACTTCTCCTGCCGTTTGACAGTTCCACGGTGATCGAACACAGCGTGCGGAACGCACTGGAGGCGTGTTCGCGAGTGCTGCTGGTCGTCGGGCACGGCGCCGACGAAATGCGTACGCTGATGGGTGGCTGGGACCGGGTCGTGATTATTGAAAACGCATCCTATCGGTCGGGCATGTTCGGCTCTATTCGAGCCGCGGTCGCCTCCGTAGCCACCCGCCGGTTCTTCATTGCGCTCGGCGACATGCCCCTTATTCCGTCTGCCGTGTATCGCCTTCTCGCACAGGTCGAGGGCTACGATGCGGTCCGGCCTACTTTTGGTGGCAAGAAAGGTCACCCGGTCCTGCTCGACAGGAGCTTGGTCACGCCCATACGGAATGCCGATAATTCACAATCCATGCGCGAAGTGCTCGAGGGGCGGCGAATACACGAGATACCGGTCTCGGACAGATCGGTAATCTTCGACGTCGATACCCCGGACGACTATGCCGAACTGCCGGGAATAGTGCGCGGATAGGAGATTGAGCAACACCGGTAATTCCGGAGATCTCAGCAGATGAGCAGACTATTGCCGGGCGGGATCCTGGACATAAACCGGTTCGACCTGACGTTTTTGCGAAATGGTTCCATCGTTTCCATTCATTACCGCAACCACTTCGGCCAGTATGGACAGTGCTACCTGTTCCGGTGTTGAACCGCCGATTTCAAGTCCAACCGGACCATGGATTCGGGAGAGTGATGCTTCGTCGAAACCGAGTTCCCGCAGCCTGGTCCTTCGCTTCTCCTGAGTACGAAGACTCCCGAGAGCACCTATGTAGAAGGCGGGACTCCTGAGCGCAGCTTCCAGCGCCGGATCGTCCAGCTTCGGATCGTGGGTAAGCACCACGATGGCAGTGTCCTCAGTCAGCGGTGTTTCCAGGAACGCGTCCCCGGGCCACCGTGCTGTAAGCTTGTCGACGTCCGGAAACCGCTCCGCGGCAATGAAGGTCTGCCTTGGGTCCACGACCGATGTGCGGAAACCGAGGACTCTCGCCATCCGGACGAGTGCCATTGCCGTATGTACGCCGCCGACGACTACAAGCGTCGGTACCGGCGGCATTACGTCCACAAAGACCTCATCGGTGTCGTTCAGTTTGAATCTGCCGCTATGGAGAGTCCTACCGGCAAGCTCGACTGCAGATCCGGTAAGTTCCTTCGGAAATGTGCCGGATTGCGTTCCGTCCGGACCAATTACCATCTTCCCGCCAAGATGGCTCGACGCGTCGGGAAGTAGAGTGAGCTGAACGGTGTGCTCGTTTCGCTCAATGTACCGTCTACAGGCATTGAAGAGGTCCGGCGCAACCGGCTCTACCAGGACATCGATAGTTCCACCGCACGGCAGCCCCACTTCCCAGGCGTCGTCGTCGCTTGTTTCAAAATGCACGAGCTTCGATTCACCGGTGCGAATGACCTCAATTGCCTCTTCAATGATTGCAGATTCCACACAGCCACCGCTGATTGAACCGGAAAGACTGCCGCTCGCGAGGTACGCGAGTTTCGCGCCCTCCTTTCGGGGGGCAGATCCGAAAGTCTTCACGACGGTTGCTATGGCAATATCGGTGTTCCCTTCCGCAAACCACCGACTGACGTCCTGGATTATTTCTCTCATGGCATATCCCCGCTTGCACGTTCCCAAAGAACCGGACACTTCAAGTCTATACGCACTGTGCCGCTGTCGGCAAGGGGAGGGTTGTGCCGCTCATCGGTGCCCATTGCAAACGAGCGCATTTCGTCATATCGTATCCGACGCATGGCAATGACCGCACAGGACTCGCTTCGAAACAAGACAGTTGCAGTGGGATCGGGAAAGGGTGGTGTCGGCAAGTCCACGGTTGCGGTGAATCTGGCGGTAACCGCGGCCCGCAAACGCCTTCGGGTCGCCCTGGTCGACATCGATCCGCTCTCAAATGCCGCGATCATCCTCGATGTGGATGAACGCCGTCTCGAATTGATTTCCCGGGATCTGGGGAACGCTTCCCTACCGCTGCGTGCGCACCTGCTCCAGATCTTTCCAGGACTCGATCTCCTGTTCCCGCGGCCGAAACTGAAACGCGGAGACAGTCTCCTGCTCCTGCGCGGTCTATACACCCGGTACCGGAAGGAGATCGAAAACAACTATGATCTGCTCATCTTCGATCTTCCGGCAGGCATTCGACAGGATGAAAATCTTGCTTTCCTGCCGCACACCGGGCACCTTCTCATTGTCACAAATGCCGAGCCGACATCGCACGTATCTGCCGGTGGCTACGTAAAAGCAGTGCTGGAGATTGCTCCGGACATCAGCCTCTACTTCTGGCACAACAAATACCCAACCGCACCGGAAGCGGGTTTCAATCCACGAGACGTGATCTCGAACTACAATGCGTACGTTCCTGCAGACCTTCGGGTCCCGGAGGAGGCGGCGAAACGAATAATCCATGCGGCGTTCGTCCCCCACGACCCGTCGATGGATCTGTTACGAACGCGCACCTCGCCTCGGCTCGGAATACGGTTGAAGCTGCAGGAAACCCTGTCGGTTTTGCAGGAGCAGATCCTCGAATCCGTGCCCTTCCCGAATTCGCTTCTTCCCTCAGAGGCGGCAAACCTCATCAAGTTCTACCTGAGCCGACATGCAATTCGGGCGGATATGAATGCGGTCGTCCGGGAGATACGCGGTCATCTGGATGGATTCGATGTGTCGCTGAACGGGGATGAACCCGCGCTCTCCGTGTACCTCAAAGCGGTGCGCGAAGACCCGGTTCGAGCAGCAGTCCTTCAGGCAATGAAACTGATAGATGGTTCCATCGAGCAGCTTTCCCGCTCGGGTTCCATGTTCATGATCCCGTCACTGTCCCCATTTCAACCGAATCCGGACAGGTACATAGTCCTTGTGCTGAAAAAGCTGCAGGCCGGCCATGCACTGCGGAATCGCTTCATCCGAAATCTGGGAGGCGTAATCCTCCTGTACTTCGCACTCTATCGTCTCCTTGCCAACGACAAGGTCGTCCGGCTCTTCGCCGAGTTCATTCCGGTACGCGTCGGCAGCGACGGAAAACGGGTCCGAGACAGACGGCGGCAGATTCGCTACCTGGTCATGAGGGACAACGAGTACCACAGCAGATACTTCCGACTCGTAAAGAGCGTGTACCGACTGGTGGTGGCTCAGGTGAGCAGCATGGCGAAGGAACTGTCAATTCCCGCTCTCCTGCTGCGCGACCGGCATGGAGCAATAAACCGGAATGCCTATCTGCAACTCACCACCAATTTTGTTCACGACACCGTGAACAGCGGTGTCGGCCTGCACGTCGGCTTTCGGTTCAATGTGGCTTCCACGGCCGTCCAAAAGGGCGCAGAGCTTCTCCTGAAACGGGTAACAGGGCAATGATACCTCGCGCACCCGAGTACCCGGACCGGGCCAAATACGGTATTCTCTTCACATGAAATTCGTAGGACCGCACGTCAGTGCCGCAGGAGGGGTGGAAAACGCCCCGCTCAACGCCGCAAAACTCGAGGCAACCGCATTCGGACTTTTCACCAGGAATCAACGGCAATGGATTGCGAAGCCGTTGACGTCCGAAAGTATAGAACGGTTCAAGGCGAACATGACCGAATGCGGTTTTACCGCGAACACCGTTCTTCCCCACGACTCCTACCTCATTAACGTTGGTTCACCGGACGATGAGCTGTGGAAGAAGAGCCTGGACGCTCTGATAGACGAGCTTGAGCGGGTCGAGCAGCTCGGCCTCCGATATCTCAACTTCCATCCCGGATCTCACGTGAACCGGTTGAGCGAAGAAGAGTGTCTGGAACGGATTGCACGAGCAATGAACATTGCAATCGAACGCACCCGTACGGCCGTCCTTGTCATTGAAGGAACAGCCGGCCAGGGCTCGAATGTCGGTAATACCTTTGAGCACCTGAAGACGCTCATAGACCTCTCTTCGGATCCGGACCGGGTTGGCGTCTGCCTGGACACCTGCCATATGTTCGCCGCAGGGTATGATATCCGAACCCCGAAGGCGTACGAAACCACCATGGGAGAGTTCGACCGCGTGGTTGGCATGAAATGGCTGCGCGGCATGCACTTGAACGATTCGAAGGTCGAGCTGGGCAGCAGAAAGGACCGCCATCACAGTATTGGCCGGGGGTTGCTCGGTTTCGAGGCATTCAGGCTTATCATGAACGACCCGCGCCTGGACGGAATTCCCATCATACTTGAAACGATAGACGACACGGTGTGGGCACAGGAAGTGGCATTGCTGCGCGGTCTGGAAGGAAAGAAACGGGTCCCGCGAGACTTTGCCCCGCCGGACCCGCCGGAATCTCAGTAGCAGTCAGCGATACTGTACGGCGATAACCCAGAGCGCCATCCCCACAATGAGGTCGAGCGAAAGCCGGTTCAACCACGCCACAACACTCGGCTGGAACGCGTCGTGAAAGACCAGACTGTACAGAATCCAGATAATCCACAGGATTGCAGATATCAGGCAGGCAGCGTACCGCACGCTGTTGCCGGCAAATGCAAGGAGAGACAGGAAGACCATGGCTCCCGCCACCAACTCGAGGATTGCCACGATAAGACCGAGCGATCCCTGACCTCCTCCAAACATTCGCGCAACTGAACGTGCAAACTCGCTTCCCTGCGATGAGTAAGCTGAAATCCCGGTAATCCCGAGGGTAATCAGATAGACCGCAACGACGATCTGCATGATTGCCAGCGATCCGAAACCTCCACGATTGGACGTCATCAAAACCTCCTCGATAATAGATCAGAATATTGAGTGCGCTTCCTGTCCTTTGTCATCAACAAGCTGCTTTCGCAGCCGTACCCAGTCAAAACTATCGGAATATGCAAGCACGGATATGAGATGCTGCTCACGGATAAGAGCGGACGGTTCGGGACATGAATCCACCGAAACGCCAGGCTCTATCAGCGCGAACGGCCGGACGCGCAGGTTCTCCCGGTTGGCAAAATTCGTCGTAAGCGTGCAAAACTCGCCCCAGCTCATGCCGACAAGTCCTCCCGGCTCCACCGTATGCGGTCTCGGGCCGCTGCTGTTCAGCAGAATCTCTTCGATAATTGGACCGGTGAACTTATCCTGGCTCTCCTGGACAAGTGCAAGCATTTCAAGCGTTTCCGGAATCGCCGTTGCACGAGCGCCGCGGAACAACCAGCTGTTATGCTGGTCGACGAGAACGTAGATGATCCGGGTCTTCTCCGGAGCAATCTCGGATACCAGATCAACCACCATCCGGGTGGATGCATCCGATTCCTCTTTCCCCGCCTCCACCGGAAAGACGATGACGCACCGGGCGGTCTGAACACGGGCACGTTCATAGGTGTCCTGCGCAAGAGTTGAGCCTCGAACGAAATGGATGTTCCCGAGCGCTTCGATCGATCGGGGAAGTTCCTCGAGACGGTTGTCGACCAGACAGATACCCACGTTTCCTTCCACCAGTCGAATCTGTTCAACAAAGGTAACGAACTGGTCCTGCCCCGGGTAGTTGAACAGGACATAGCCTCCTCGGGCAGGATTCCTGCGCATGCCATATCTCCTCATCGTGTTGAAATGTTCTACAAGCGTAAATATCCGTGTGAACAGGACGCCCAGAAGGGCAATCCCCGCAGTTCCGAGAACAATGGTCGCAAGCCGTCCGGCGACCGTCTTCGCGGGCGCGTTGCCGTAACCGACCGTGGTCTGGGTCTGCCACGACTGCCAGAACGACTCCATCCAATTCTGCTTTTCGAAAACCCGGTACGCGATGGCAAGCAGTATAAAGAGCACCAGCATGAGGACTATCGTGTTGATCAGCTCGGTTACAGGCCGGTGTTGTTTCATTCGTTCGCGGAGCCAGGACGGCAGCAGGAACAGGATCATCCAGGATAGATCTCCGCGCTTTCCGGCTGAATTGGGCAACCAAGAAGTGGCGTTACAACCCCACCTTCCGGCGGCACGCTGCCGTCCGGACGAATCCAGCGCTCCTCGAGAATCAACAGAAGCGGATTGAGCGCCTCCTCCTCGGTGGCGTACTCTGTCAGGATGGTCGGCACCTCATCCCGGCCGCGGGTGTACACTCCGTACACCGGGTGTCCGAAGCCTGAAAACGAATACTCGTGTCGGTCGGCCTTGCCGTTTTCTTCGATCGGCGGAACATCGGGGAAGGGCGCGTACTCGAGGTCGGAAGAGATGAAGTCTTCCGGGTCCGGGGGAGGAAGAAAGAACCAGGTGTGACCGTGATCAATGAGGTCGTCGCGGGTCCCAACCAGGAAGCCCTCCGGGGTAAAGTAGGCCCGCAGCTCGAACTCGTCTTCCACACGAACCACAACGAAAAACAGGGAACCGGCGTTCTCCCGCTCGAGCTCATGCAGATGGTATTCAGCAAGCACCCTTTCGGTATCCTGGTCTCTGATTCCAATTCGACGTACATCCCGCACCCGGTAGTCTACCCCGCCGGACCCGCCTTCGGCGAACGACTGGTAGTCGGTCAGATTCACGTAGTCTCCCGCCTTTATCGAGAGCCAGTAACTGGCATCCTGCCGGGAACTCACGGCCTACCGCCTGTCGTAACCGCGGAATCTCCGCATGATGCTCGAGATTACCATGAACGCAATGAAGAGGATTATTGCCCAGGTGAAAAAGCCCGGTCCGTGGGATACGTACACCGGCGGAGCTCCCCACCAGTAGCCATGCTGACTCATGAGCAGGCCGAGCGTAGCGGTATTCGCAAGCGCGTTGTACATGACCCAGCGACCGAGCGTCGGGTCCATGTATCCGTAGCCGCCGTAGGTGGGATTGTAGACTATGTTCATGCTCCGGCCGTTCACTGTTGTTGAGGCAGGGATGTAGCTCGGCCGTGTTGTCGGCCTGCTCGCGAAACGGGAGGTATACTGGCTGGCATATTTGGACTGGAACGCCTGCGTGGCCTGCGAACGGGTCGAAAAGACGGTTCCGTTCCGCCGTGCGCTGTTGTAAAGGCTTCGCTGGGAAGAGAGGGAGGACCTCGCGCCTCCTACCGAGCTGCGCGCTGCGGAAGTTCCGGTCCGCGGACGGGAGCTTCCCCATCCGAACAACGAACTCGACGACCGACTGGCGCCGAACGAACGGAAAGAGGAACTGCGAAACCCGCCGCCGCGGAATCCTCCGCGCGCAAAAGCAGTATCCACTGCAAATGAGGACATGAAGACCACTGCCATAATAACGGCCAAAGCCTTCAGTGCTGTCGATTTTCTCTGTTTCATGGGACAACTCCCTGCTACTTAATGGATTTGCGTGGTAATAATGGTGCTGAACAACACGGCAATTGCAATGAACGCAACCGCGGAAACGGCTCCCGCAGCGGTATTCTTCTGCCGGGATACTTCGTCTGCAAGGCTCGCTCGGGGCAGGAGAACCACATCCGCGAGGAAACGCGCAAACACCAGCACGATAAGTCCCACAATTCCGATTACCACCGTGACCAGGAGCTCCGGACCGAGATCACTCCCGGCCCCGGTCAATGCGGCCTTGAGAATGATGCCGAGGCCGACAAAATAGCCGCCCATGCTGATCCCGGCAGCCATGTTGTCGTCTTCCTCTATAGTTTTGTGAACATTGTACCGTGCCATGACCTGGAAGAGCAGGCCGGCAATGACCAGAAAAACCTGCCCGACGGCCCAGTAGATCAGGATGTCACGCAGCATCTCAAGATAGGATGCGCTCTGGCCGGTCATAACGCCTTCAATAATCAATCCGCTCGCAACAAAGATACCGCCCACGGCAAAGCCGGTGCCCACGTTGCGGTCCTGGATGATCTCCTTGTCGATTCGAAACGAATAGAGAATGAGCCGGTCGGCAATTATCATGCTGATTCTGAGGAGAATGATCGCGGCGATGCCCGAAGTACCGATATTCACCAGGTTGTCGACCACCGACGGTCCGAGGCCGTAGAATGATCCGGCAATTGCGAACCCGAGTCCGAGCATGTACCCGGTGAAAAACACCCCAAAAGCGGGATTATCCCGTTCGGTGAGCTCCTTGTCGTCCTCGATCCTGGGAGTTGAGATATCAAAGAGAAACTTCCCGAGGAAAAACAGTATCAGCCCAAAGAGAAAGTACGGGAACAGACTCACTACGGCCGTGAGGGAAATCAACAAAGCACTCATTTTCCTCTCCTGTAGCACCCACCGTATCGGCATATGGCGGCGGTGTCAACAAATGGCGGATTACCCTCGTTCAGACGCATTCAATCGGAACAACGCTCATCCCGCGGAGCCGTCGCCACGCGCACTCGAAAGCTCCAGGTAGCGCCGGTGGACTTCCTGAAACAGCACACGGCCGGTACCGGTTGAAAGTCGGGGTCCAGCAGTCGCAAAAAACTCGTCGAGTCCCTCGAAATCCGGGAAATTCAGCGAGGTCCCTTCCGGATCGTACCGATGGTCGCGCTCGTACAGGAGTGCAGTCAGGCACATGTCGATGAGATTCATGTCCCGCACGAATACCGCTTCCGGAGTTGATCGATTCTCATACTCCTCCCAGAGCGAAACGAACTTCAGCGGGTGAACGCCCGCAACGGTGCCGTCGTGGGGCACGAGCGCCGCAAGCTCTTCCATTGCCTCCCGTTCCAGCCGGTTCTTTTCTTTCGGACTCACCGGTTGAGCCGACACATCTACCCGCGCGGGCATGTCTCCGACACGGCACTCCGCCAGATCATGGACAACGGCAATCTGTACCGCCTTCCCTGCGCTCACCTTCTCCAGATCAGCGAATAGTATGCAGAGCAGCGCGGTTCCCCAGCTGTGACCGGCAACGGACTCCGCATCCCGGACTCCGCGCAGCATCCACCCGGTCCGCACCGTGTCTTTGAGGCGATAGGCCTCGAGTGCAAGCTCAATCATGCATCTCTCCCTTCCGAAATCTATAGCCGAAACAGGCCATTCTGTCATATCATTTCCACATGAAACCGATAACCATCGATGCACATACCTCCGCAGTTCATCTGGTGTGCTTCTCACCGGATGGACGAAGTCTGTTCAGCGCCGGATCGGGTGGCGAAATCATTGAATGGTCAGCGGAGAGCTGGTCACAGGTCCGGGCGTACCGTGGACATTCAAAGCAGGTAAACGGCATCGTCTTCTCACCGGACGGCAAGGTCGTTGTGAGCGCGGCGAACGATGGGGAAATTCGATGGTGGGACCGCGGCGAAGAAGAATCCACTGAGGGACTGTGCATTCGCAAGCTCAAAGAGTCTCGAAGACGCATTGACTCGATATTTGCCACGCCGGACGGAAAATACCTGCTGGCCAGCACACCACAGGAAATTCTCATTGTTATCCTGATGGCCGACGGAACCACCGAAAGACGGGTTCGACCGTTCGAGAAGCGCATGGGTGCACTCGACCTCTCCCGCCTGGGAACGCGCATAGCAATCGGTGGCTCGGGAGATACCGTCTACCTCTACTCCATTCCGGACGCAAGTCTGGTTACCAGCGTAAAAACGGGTGCCGGCACGCTCACCGGCTTCGTATTCTGCAGAGATACCCATCACGCTCTGTCACTCGGTGGTGACGGCATATTGCGGGTATGGGACAGCGCGGACTGGCGGGAAACCGGGAAACTTGCGCTCGACGGTCAGACCACTCACAAACTTGCCGTCTCTCCGAACGGGGCATCGGCTGTCGTTGCCTCAGGTCGGAACCTTACGGTAATAGAGATGGAGGACCTGAGCATAACTCACACCATAGCACTCCCGGAAGGATCTCTGGTATGGGCAAATGCAAGCGAGTCGGATGCCACGCTCGTATCCTCGGATACGGCCACGAGCCTCGCCTTCTCTCCCGATGAAAAGCTGCTTGCCGCCTCGGCGCCGAACGGGCAAATCTACGTCTGGGAGCTCTGATCAAGGGCAAGCTTGGAGAGTTTCGGCCGGATTACCGCCTGGCAGTACCCGGCGAATGGGTGCTTGTCGTAGTAGTCCTGATGATAATCCTCGGCAGGCCAGAATCTGGTCAGCGGTTCGAGTTGCGTGACGACCGGGTCCCGTAGCTCCTTTCCTATCGCCTGCATCGTTTCCGCGGCCAACTGTCTCTGGGCTTCATCCGTATAGAAAATAGCCGATCGGTACTGCGTGCCGACATCCGCACCCTGGCGGTTCAGCGTTGTGGGGTCGTGGACTTTCCAGAAAGTGTCGAAAATCTGCCGGAGGGAGATTCGAGCGGGATCGAAACCCAGTCGGACAACTTCAGCATGGCCGGTCTTGCCGGTGCAAACCTGTTCGTAGGACGGATTGTCAGCAGTGCCGCCGGCGTAGCCGCTCACAAGCGATACTATGCCATCCATCCGTTTGTACACGGCCTCAAGGCACCAGAAACAGCCGCCGCCAAGTACGATATAGTCAACGTTCTCTTCACTCATGAAAGCCTCCACGACCGCCGGTTCAGACCTGAACGGGCACCGTACAATATACATGAAGCACCCCGACAGTGAAAAGCTGACTGAGTTACTCCCTGTTTCCCCGAGAGAACGCGCCGTATAATCGGGTCAGTTCACAATACAGAATGCAGGAGCAGGGCATGTTCTATCGGGACTACGGAAGGACCGGGGAAAAAGTCTCGGTCATTGGATTCGGAGGAATGCGTTTCGAGGACGTATCAGATACCGAGCGGGGAATTGAAATGATGGTGGAGGCGGCGAGAGGCGGAATTAACTACTTCGACACCGCGCCAAAGTATTTCGGCACCCGGAGCGAAGAGGTCTTCGGGGCAGGACTCGCAGAATTGAGACGGCTGCACCTTCCCTACCTTCTGTCGACGAAGACCACGGAGTCTACCGAAACAGGAATCCGGCGGGAAATAGAGGGCCAGCTTAAGCGGCTCGGCGTTGATCACATCGATTTTTATCACATCTGGTGCATAACCAATCTGGACAACTGGCAGGAACGGAAGCGGAACGGCGTTCTGGCAACTTTTCAGAAGTTGAAGGAAGAGGGACTTGTACGCCACATCTCGGTTTCGAGTCATCTGATCGGCGATGAAATACGGACGCTCCTGATGGAGGGTGTATTCGAAGGAGTTCTTTTCGGCTACTCGGCGTACAACTTCGCAACCCGTCAGAAGGCGTTCGACGCAATCCGCCGGCACGGGCTCGGTGCGGTGGTCATGAATCCCCTCGGCGGCGGGGTTATCCCGCAGAATCCGGACCTCTTCGATTTTCTGAAGACTCAGGCAAATGAAACCGTAGTTGAAGCGGCTCTTCGTTTCCTCTTTGCACACGAAGAGATTACCGCAAGTCTTGTCGGCTTCGGGAATATCGCTCAGGTCAAAGAGGCGCTCCAGGCGGTCGAAGGCTACCGTCCAATCTCCAGCAAAGACCTCGACCAGATCAAGGCACGCGCCTCCGGCTCCTTCGAGGGGATCTGCACGGGGTGCGGCTACTGTGTAGAGGGCTGTCCGGTTGAAATACCGATACCGCAGCTCATGGATGCGTACAACCAGAAGCTTCTCCATGCCGCGGAAGCCGGCGACTCGAAGCAGATTCGCGATCGGCTTGCGTATCACTGGAGCGTGGAGGCGTCCGAGGCAGGGCGGTGTACCGAATGCGAACAGTGTGAAGATGCGTGCACACAGCATCTCGACATCATGTCGCGGCTCCGGGAAATCTCCGCCCTGGCATAAGAGGGAACCATTATCGGCTGCTTGTCGGTCGGTGGCCGAACTTCGACTTGATCGGGAGCAACTCAACCCGTATACTTGCGGTAAACTTGGAAACCCGAACCAGGGGGGAGTATGATTCAGTCATCCGGCAGCCGGATTCTCCAAGACTCGGCCCGAATTGGCATTATGAACCGCGGCGAAGCAGCTTTGCGCTTCATCCGCGCAGTTCGCGAATATAACGCACTCAACGAGACTAATCTCCAGCCGATTGCGTTTTTCATTGATCCTGAGGAGAATGCGCCGTTTGTAAAACAGGCGGACGAGGCGATTCCTCTTTCGTCGGTGGCAGGATATCCCGGCAAGCAGCGGAGTCCCTATCTCGATCATGATCTTATGATCACTGCGCTCAAAGCCGCCCGATGCGAGGCGGTCTGGCCCGGATGGGGCTTTCTATCAGAGGACGCTCAGTTCGTGCAGCGGCTCGAAGAGGAAGGCATTCTGTTCCTCGGACCGTCAAGCAAGGCAATGGACCTTCTGGGAGACAAGATAGAGGCGAAAGAACTCGCCGACCATGCCGAGGTTCCCATACTGCCGTGGAGCCGTGGGTCCCTCCCGGACCTGAAAGCGGCACGTGAGATGGCCGAAAAACTGGGATACCCCGTCATCGTCAAGGCTGCAAACGCGGGCGGCGGTCGCGGAATACGGTTTGTTCGCACGCCCGGAGAACTCGAATCCCAGTTCAAATCCGCCCAGGAAGAGACGGTCCGCATTACCGGGAACGACATCGTGTTCATGGAACTGCTCGTCGAGCGCGGCAGGCATCTGGAAGTCCAGGTGCTCTCAGACAGCCATGGGAACGTCAACACGTTTGGAGTCCGCGATTGCTCCGTGCAACGCCGTAATCAGAAGATTATCGAAGAGACGCCGCCTCCGAACATGTCGGGGGAAATCATTGCGGAGATGGAAGCCTCCGCGGCACGACTGATTCGCAAGGCCGAATATGTCGGAGCGGGCACGGTTGAGTTCCTGTACGACCTGAATCGCGAGCAGTTTTTTTTCATGGAAGTGAATACCCGGCTTCAGGTGGAACACCCCATAACGGAAACGCTCTACCAGATAGACCTGGTGAAAGGTCAGATCGACGTTGCCCGCGGTCTGGTGGTGGACTGGAGCGACCGGAAGCCCACGGGGTCGGTCATCGAAGTGCGGCTGAATGCCGAAGACCCGGATCGCGACTTCAGTCCCTCGCCGGGGCGAGTCAGCCTGTTGAAGATACCTGCCGGTCCTGGCGTCAGGGTAGACTCCGGCATTGAACAGGGAAGCACCATCCCCTCGGAGTTCGATTCCATGGTGGCGAAGGTAATATCGTTCGCTCCAACTCGCGCCGAAACGATAGCACGGCTGCGCAGAGCTCTCCTCGAACTACGAATCCGCATAGATAACGGCACGACCAACAAAGCTTTTCTCCTTGAATTGCTCGCCCATCCGAAACTGCGCGAAGGCGGGGTGGATACCGCGTTCGTCGAGCGGTTACTCAAGGAGCGACGTCGTGAACCGGATGATGCCGCAGTCCGCGCAGCGCTCATCGCCGGCGCAATTGAACTGTCATTTTCACAGTTCAACGAAGACTTCCTGAACTTCCGGGACCAGCTCTCAAAATCGGGACGGCCACGCAATCGGCCGCAATCCGGTGGCTACGAGGTCAATGTTTCAGCGTACGGCCACAGTTACTCTCTCGCCGTCAAGGCGATGGGAGACGATGTGTATCATGTCGGCTACGACGACTACATCGTCTCCTGCAAGTATCTGCTGCGAGACGAGGAGCGTGTGCTCATTCTCGACGAAACCCGGCATAACGTGCTCATGGTTCCCCGCGGGGACATGTTGCAGTGCGAAATTGACGGAATCCCCATCCCGCTTGCAAGCGACAGTGGCGGTTATGTCCGCTCCCCCTCGCCCGCCATTGTTCTTTCCGTGAATGTGGCAAAGGATCAGAGAGTAACCAAGGGCGAAGTCCTCCTGGTGCTTGAAGCGATGAAGATGGAGATGGTCGTCGAGGCACCGGCGGACGGGATTGTTCGGGATGTACTGGTAGCGATTGGCGAACAGGTCGCCGCCGGGCAGCCTCTGGTCCAGCAGGATGCCGGCGATACCGAAGAATCCGCCGAAGCCAAAGGCGCCGACACGAACGGTCGCCCGCCAATCTCAATATCCGGTGGTGAGCCGGCGCCGGAGCTGGTCTGGGAGATTTGCCGACGAGAATTCATGGCACTGTTTTATGGTTACGACTGCGGCAAGGACGTGAACAAGCATCTGGACAACGCCCTGCAGATTGCCACGGTCCAGCCGGAACTGAAGGACGCCGTACTCGAAACGCTCTTGAAATCGCTTGAAATCCACGTTTCGGTGGAAGGACTCTTCGCGCCTTCGGAGATCGAGTCCACACTCTTCGCACGGCCGGTAAGCCACCAGGAGCTTGTCAGTCACTACTTCCGCAGGGCAACGGACCGGGAAAAAGGGTTGCCGGACGAGTTCCTCAACCTGCTTGCCCGCGCATTCGATCTCTATCCCCAGGTCGGAATCAACTCCGATGACGACTGGCAGAGCCGTGCGCTCTACTACATGTACCGTTCACACGGCCGAATCCACGAAAAGCATGAGATCCTGCGCCGTGTTCTGTTCAGCCTTGAAGACCTCGGAGTGCCGCACTCCCAGCACACGCGACTTTCGAAGACCATCGAGGAACTGGTAAACATTGCTCACCCCGTCGAGGCTTCCGTATCTGATGCAGCGCTTCACGTGCGCTACCAGATCATCGATCAGATCCGGCTCAGGCTCCTGAAAGAGCGGCAGCACCGCGCTATTGAGCGCCTGATAGATGAAATCGTGGGCAAGACAATTACGAACGATGATCCGGAGTCGCTCCGAAAAGAGGTAGTAGACGCTGGACCCTCGATTGTCCGGGACCTGGTCAGACGCGCAGTATCGGACGATGAAAACGCCAAACGGGTGGCGATTGAACTGATCGGCAGACGGTTGAACCGGGACCGGGAAATTGTCAGCGAACGGTTCCGCTTTGTTGACGGTTTTCCGGTATCCTGGGTCCGAAGCCGGGACAATGGAAATCAGTTCGATACGATGGTCCTGGTCATGGAAGAGGCGCGATTCCGCGCCCTCACCAGCCTCAAGCCCTTTTTTGACTGGACCGGAGTCGGAGACTCCCGGATCGAAGTCCTCTGTCTCACCTATCGCGAAGCTCCGCAGGTCGACCTCGATGAGGTAACACCGCCTGAAGATCTCCTGCCGGCAGATGCCGGGAATATCGAATGGCTCTGCGTGGGTGTCTACCCGACAATTGGAACTCCGGGCTATCGCACATTCGAGCCGGAGGGCAAGACATGGAAAGAGATCGTCCTTCGCCGGGCATTCAGCCCGCGCCTCTTTCGGGAACTGCGCGTTCAACGGCTCTCCAGCTTTACGCTGGACATCCTTTACCGCAGTGAAAACGTCGTCCTTCTCCAGGGAACCGCAAAGGAAAATCCGCGGGACACCCGGCTGTTTGCTCTCTGCTCGGTATCCGAACACGAACCGGAGTATACCACCGAGCGCGGGATAACGCGGATGATCATGCTCGAGGCCGTGTTCATGGAGGCCATTCATGCAATGCGCGCAGCGCAGGCACGATACAAATACCGACTCCAGTGGAACCGGATCATCGTTCACAACCGGTCTCTCCTTGCAATCAAGCTCATGCAGCTGCGCAATTATGGACTTCGTCTCGTAAGCAGAACACGGGACCTCGGAATCGAACGGCTCGTCGTGTATTCGCGCCGGAAACGGTGGCATGAAGATGTACTGCGCGAGCTGGAACTGGTGTTTATGAACGTCTCCGAAGACCAGTTCAGTCTCCGCAGCAGAAAACCTTCCAACGAACCTCTGACTACTCAGGACCGGTACGTTACCAAGGTGGTTCGTGCACGTCAGCGAAAGACAGTCTATCCGTACGAGTTCATCAAGATGATCACTTACTCCGGATATCCGCTCTACAACGAACTGCCGCGAGGAGAGTTCGAAGAGTTCGATATTACGGTTACGAACGCTACCACCCAGAACGTGGTCTCCGTCAAGAACCGGCCGGCCGGGGAGAACAGTTCGAATGTCGTGTTCGGCATAATTACCAACTACGATCCATATTTTCCATCGCCGCTGAAGCGGGTCATAATCCTGGCGGATCCAACGACGGACCTCGGGAGTCTGGCGGAGCCGGAATGCCGGCGAATAAACGCAGCCCTGGACCTTGCAGAACGAGAACGGCTCCCGGTGGAATGGATTCCAATATCTTCCGGCGCCAAGATTACCATGGACAGCGGGACCGAGAATCTGGACTGGACCGCGGCAACACTGCGGCGCATTATTCAGTTCACTCAGCGGGGCGGCGAGATCAATATTATCGTGCCGGGAGTAAATGTCGGCGCGCAATCCTACTGGAATGCAGAAGCCACCATGCTGATGCACACGCGCGGCCTTCTCATCATGACCGAGGATGCGGCGATGCTCCTGACCGGGAAAAAGGCACTGGAGTTTTCCGGTGGCGTATCCGGTGAAACAAACCTCGACATCGGCGGTGTGGAGAAAATCATGGGGCCGAACGGCCAGGCGCAGGTGCGTGTGAGCAATCTGGCGGCCGCGTACAAGGTGCTTTTCCGCCACTACCGGTACACGTATGTCTCAGCGGACGGTACCTTCCCGGCAATACGAAAGACCCAGGATTCAACCGGCCGCGACATTACAAAGACCCCATACGAGGACCATCTTGATCAGGGTTTCAATACGATTGGAGACATCTTCAATCGGGATAAGAACCCGGAACGGAAAAAGCCGTTCGACATGCGCCAGGTCATGAAAGCGGTAATAGACACTGATGCGGAATACTTTGAACGATGGCGGGCAATGCAGGATGCCGACACGGCAATTGTGTGGGAGACCCGTGTTGGCGGCTTCGCCGTCGGCATGATCGGGATTGAAAGCCGGAATATCCAGAGAATTGGAGCCGTTCCCATAGACGGTCCGGAAGCGTGGAGTGGCGGCACACTCTTCCCGCTCTCATCCAAGAAGGTGGCACGGGGAATCAATTCATACTCCGGCCACCTCCCAATAGTCATCCTCGCCAACCTGTCCGGATTTGACGGGTCACCCGAGTCTCTGCGTAATCTTCAGCTTGAGTACGGCGCCGAAATCGGCCGAGCTGTCGTGAACTTCAAAGGTCCGATTGTGTTCGTGGTGGTTGCTCGTTACCACGGAGGAGCGTATGTCGTCTTCTCACGCGCACTCAATCCCAATCTGAAAGCGGCGGCCCTTGAAGGTTCTTTCGCTTCGGTAATTGGCGGGGCACCGGCCGCGGCAGTCGTCTTCCCGAAAACGGTTCTGAACAAGACGTATGGCGATCCTCGAATCGCAAAAGCACAGGAAGAGCTGAACCGTGGCGGATGTTCGCAAAAGGAGTTTGATGATCTGTTCCACACTGTCTACAATGAGAAACAGACCGCCCTCGGACAGGAGTTTGACGGAATACATTCGGTGGAACGGGCACTCAAGGTGGGTTCCATCGACGATATCATCAACGCATCCGATCTGCGCCCGTACATCATCCGAAACATAAAGGATGGAATGAAGCGGTATAAGCCCGGAAAGTCCTGAACGCTCGAAGCGACGGTCGAGGCATTCTAGAAGATCCGAACGCTCAGATAGCGGCCTGGATTCTTTCGGATGTCCTCGACCAGAGCGTTCAGATTATCAAGAGTTGCATTCAACTTGTTATACACCTGATCATTGTTCAGAAGCTGCCCGAGTGTGCCCTTCCCGCCCCTCAGATTGCGCAGGACATCATTCAGTTGTGCTGCCGCCTCCTGCGTCCGGTCCACGGCCTTTCTGGTATCGTTCAGGGTTCCTTCCAGTTCTCCGGCACTCGTCCGTAGTGAGGCGATGGTAGCAGATACGGCAGTCTTGTTGTCCCCGGACAGTGCAGCGGCGTTCTTGAGGAATGTACCGAGCCGACCGCTGTTCTGCTTCAGCGTGGTATCGAGATCTTCCGATGCCGCAAGAAGATTCGCCAGTACTCCCTCGACCTCCGATTGCATCTTCCCCCTGGGAAGGCTCTGAAGAGACGAGAGGACATCCTGGATCTGTTTCTCAATACCTGTTCCGCCGGAGAGCAGACTGCCGAAACCCGGGGAACCTCCGCCGGAGACCACCGTGCCATTTTTCAGCATCTTCGTACTCGTTCCCGGCTGGATTGAAACTATATTCCCGCTCAGCACCCCGCCGCTCTGGATTACAAACCGGGAATCTGAAGGTACCGCCACGGCACCGTTTATCGAGATGTCGAGGACGAGATGGTCGGGCTTGAACCGGATGTCATTGACGGTTCCTACGCGAACGCCTCTGAATTGGACCGCATCTCCCTTCCCGAGCCCGTGGGCGTTCTGGACATTCATGTGAACAACGAATCCCCGGGAGAGAATTGCGGGTCGTTGAAGGAAGAGCACGGCGAGAATTACGACCACCGTCATCGCGGTTACCGATACTCCGATTGCCAACTCGTTGTGTTGTCTTTTCACCTGGCCGCTCCCTTTCCGCGTATGAAATTCCGGAAGACCGGATTATCGATATCCCACATCTCCGCGGAGGGACAGGTCGCAACGATCCGTCCCTCATGAAGCATGGATACCGTGTCGGATAGCCGTGGAATGCTCGCAATATCGTGGCTGATTATGAGCGCAGTAACATTCAGCCGCTCGTTCAGCGAGGTAATGAGGTCCACTACCATGTTGGTTAAAACGGGATCCAGACCCGTGGTCGGTTCGTCATACAGAAGGTATCGGGGACGAATTGCTATTGCGCGCGCAATAGCCGCACGTTTCAGCATTCCGCCGCTGAGCTCCTCGGGATACTTGTTGTTGCTTCCGGCGAGTCCGACCAGCTCCAGGCTCTCGCTTACCACGTCGCGTCGCTCCGCCAGGGTCAAGTGGGTACGCAAATTCAGCGCGAGATCTATGTTCTCCGCAACAGTCATGGAATCCCACAGTGCACCCTGTTGAAAAACCATGCTCATTATCGACCGGACACGGGTGTTGTATTCAGATTCGGAAAGGAGCGTCACGTCATCGCCATCCAGAAAAATTCGCCCTCCGTCGGGTTCCACCAGTCCAATGATTGCCTTCAACAGCACCGACTTCCCGGCGCCACTCTTTCCAACAACAACATGTCGGCTTCCATCGTCGATTTTCAGATCCACTCCGTCCAGAATGACCTGACCGTGCATTTCCTTCTTCAGTTTTTCAACAACGAGCATTCGAATCACCACACATGAAAGAGAGAAGCGGATATGAGATAGTCAACGACGATGATGGATATTGACGCGGTCGCAACGGCACTGGTGGTTGCCTTGCCAACCCCCTTTGCCCCCACCTTCGCTTCCAGACCGAAGAAACACCCCGATATCGTGATGATGACGCCGAAGACAAACCCCTTGATAATGCTGGTGTACATTTCCGTGGGATTGAATACTGCCCGCATGCCGCGGACAAACTGTACCCAGCTGATACCGATTGTGTAGTAGGTGGACACGAAACCGGAGAGAATGGCCGTGAAGTCGAATACAACCGTCAGGATGGGCACGGCAAGCATGCCGGCTATCAGCCGGGGCATGACCAGAACCTCTATCGGGTCGAGCCCGAGGATCCGCAGTGCATCCACCTGCTCGGTGACGTTCATGGTACCCAGCTCAGAGGCGATCCCGGAACCGACCCGGCCCGCAAGCACGAGTCCGGTTATTATGGGACCCATCTCGAGCAGGACAGATTGGAGAATCAGACCGGCCTCGATCCATAGCGGCGTGCCGGCACTGATCTGCGTTCCGATCTGCACGCCAAGAACGAATCCGACAAAGACGGAACCCACAAGCACCATGGGAAGCGAACGGCGGCCCATGTTCCGGTACTGTTCACCAATCTGCCCCATGTGGCTCGGTGCGCGTCTGAAAGCCCGAACACCCCGGGCAAGGAGGATGGTCATTCTTCCGTAGGCTTCAAAAAAGACACGCGTGACGCGTCCAATGGATACGAACATCTGCGCTGCAGTCACTTATTGAATGTTACCCGGAAATCAGGGAACCGTCAAACCGAGCTTACTGCCACGCAGATTGTTGAAAAGTTACCATACGCCGGTCGGAGTTCTGTA
>CAZKMA010000039.1:0-32093 GCA_964553615.1 uncultured Spirochaetales bacterium
TACCGGGCGCCGTGCACACATCCAGTGCCATCTGAATATCACTGTCGAGAGTCTCCTGAATCCGCACTACCCGTTCCGGCGTAAGCTGATGAGAAGAACCATCAATATGTGACCTAAAGTGTACACCCTGTTCCTCGATCTTGCGAAACGGAGCCAGGGAGAATATCTGATATCCGCCCGAATCGGTGAGGATGTTGTGCGGCCATGTGGAAAAGCCGTGAAGTCCGCCGAACTCTTCTATCACCCTGATCCCGGGCCTGAGGAAGAGATGATAAGTGTTCCCGAGGATAAGTCGGTATCCAAGCCGGGACACATCTTCGTGAGTTATTGCTTTCACTGTTCCGGCCGTTCCGACCGGCATGAATACCGGCGTTTCCACCGGGCCACGAGGAAGGTGGAGTTGCCCGGAGCGAGCGCGACAGGCGGGGTCTTCGGCACCCAGGCTGAATATTTGATTCGACAAAGCAGTTGACTTGTACATTGCGGTCCTTTCGTCAGGTTCGTGATATTCGGAAAAGGAAGATACCACCCATGGTGAAGAGCGATGCGGCGAGCCAGGCACCGACCAGCGGCCGAATGACACCGATATTGGCAAGCAGCCCGGACAGCATCTGCATGACGTAGTAGATAACCGACAGGACCAGCGAGACCAGGAGACTCATGAGCAGGATATTCTTCCTGAACCGCCCACCGACGGATGCGGAAATGAAAACAACGATGAATGGCGTGAGGGCGAAGGAAAATCTCTCATAGTAGTTGGTGAGCGCACTCCGGTACGGCAGTCCTGCCTTCTGCAGCGCCGAAATCCATATGCGTGCCTGTGAAAGATCCATTTGATCCACCTTCTTCGTGCTGACCCGACCGAACGTAGTCGGCGCAAGATTGAGTGCCGGATCGGTGAACTCCTCATGTCTCTTTTGCACGAGATCTCCGGTACTGTTTTGCAGCGAAAAGTCCCGCACGCGGTGCAACTGCCAGCTCGTTCCGTCCCATGTGGCCCAGTCGGCGTCCAACCGCCGTGTCAATTCTCCTTTTCCGTTTCGAAAGATAATGATGACGTTGTTGAGGGTCTTCGTTCCGTCGTTGTAGTAATCTGCATAGTAGACGATGCGACCGTTGTCGGAAAGCACGGTGATGTCGGTGTTGCTCGCGTTCTGTTGAAGATGCAGAAGCGTCTGAGACAGGTCGTTCTTCTTCTGTAGCGTCTGGATTACGACCTGTTCCTGGAAGTAGAAGCTCCCCACCGAAAGCGCTGCTCCGACGAGGAGAATGGGCAGTACAAATCGGATGAGCGGAACCCCTGCCCCAAAGACCGCAATGAGTTCGTTATTACTGTAGAAGGAGCCGAGCGTGAAGGATACCGAAAAGAGCAGGGAAATCGGCAGCGCGTAGGAGAGGCACTTTGGAAGGTAGAGATACTGGATGAGAGCGATTTCCGGGACCGACACGTCCTGGTTCAGGTAGTTGATGATGTTCGAAAACAGATCCGCAAGTTCCAGAATAAGGCTGAAGAGTAACAGTGCGACCAGAAAAACCGGAAGGAAATGACGGATAATCATGAGATCCAGTCTTTTCATCTGCGCAACCTTACGGCAAACAGAACGGAGCCTGCCAACAGGAAGAACATATCTGGCGCCCACATTGCCAGGAACGGGGAAACCGATTCCTGGGTGCCAAGGGTAATACCTGCAAGAAGCATTGCCCAGTAGATGACTGAAACGAGGACGCCAATTCCGAACCCCACTACTCTGCCGCTTCTCCGGGCAAACAACGCAACCGGAAAGGCAAAAATAGTGAAAATAACGCAGGCGAAAGGGATGGAAAACTTCTTGTACAGCTCGAGCTCGTTAATTTGAAGTATTCGGCTGGAGAAGGTGCGTTTCTCTGCGGCCTGGAGAGTTGTGAGCTGTTTATCGAGATCCTTCCGTGCCTGCTGAGGGTCACTGAGAGTGCCGGCATTCATGCGCCGAACAAACGATCTATAGTCTGCGGTCAGTCGAAATCGCTGTTTCGCGACGTCCACCATGTGGCGGGAGCGTCGATCCGCCAGCTCACCTCGCTCCCTCTGGATAAGCGCGCTCAGATCCACGGAGCTCATCTCGCTTGCCGTGGGGTTCTGGATGCTCAGCGTAATGTTCTTCAGCAAAATGTTGTAAATCATTTTCGATGAGCGCACATAATCGTACTGTTCGGGTTTTCCGGCAGGAACCGAGACGCTGAAGACGTCTTTCAGGTCCAGGGATATGGTACTGGACTGCTGTCCGTTCTGAGTGAGCTGTGCATTCGTTGCGGTAATGACCCTGCGTGAATTGTTTTCACCACGGTCGATGATGAGCAGATGATCGATGCTCCGTTTATCTACATTCCCAGTTACCAGAACCGTGTTCTGATAACGTTTCACCGAGTAGGGGTCGAGTTCCAGTTGAGGGTTCGTGTAGATGAGCTGCCGATACAGCTTTGCAAAATTGATGGTTCCAAGCGGGAGAAAGTAGTCGTTCATGATGAACGAAATCGAGGAGAACAGGAGACCTATTGCCATGAGAGGTATCAGGAGGCGAGACAGAGGAATTCCGGACGCCTGAAAGGCAATGATCTCGTTTTCCGAGGAGTATCTACCAACAGCCATCAGGGCTCCGACCAGGGAAGCAAACGGAAACGAAAGCGCCACAATGGCAGGGAGCGAATAGAGGACGAGCAAGAACACCTGCCAGGCACCCACCCTCTTGGTCAGCACCTGTTCGGCCATGAGCAGCATCTGGTTAACGAAGAAGACAAAGAAGAAGAACAGGAAGGCAACCGAGAACGCGAGCAGGAACTCCCGGGCAACATAGAGCGTAATCTGCGTGTACACTCTGCGCATAATGGGTAAGACTATACCCCGGTTGACCCGAAGCCGCCATGGCCTCTGCGGGTAGCGGTAAGTTCGCCGGTTTGAAATGTTGCGCGGGTCACCGGAGCTACTACCATCTGCGCAATTCTCTCGCCTCGGACTATGGTAAACGGTTGTTCGCCCAAATTCACCAGAATAACTCCGACTTCGCCCCGATAGTCCGAGTCTATTGTACCCGGGGCATTTACCAGCGTTACACCGTAACGGTGAGCAAGCCCGGAGCGTGGCCGGATCTGCGCTTCATACCCGTAGGGCACCGCAAGTCGTATCCCGGTTGGAACCAACGCACGCGCGCCCGGTTCGAGAATGATGTCCTCTGCAACACACGCTTTCAGGTCTGCTCCAGCCGCACCATCGGAAGCGTACACCGGCTCGAAGCCGGGAGTACATTCACAGATGATTTTCAGGTCCATGCGGCTGTTCCCTCTAAAGCGTATTGCAGCGGCGCGCGGCAGTCGTGCCACTACCCGGATCTGCGACCATGAGTGTGGCAGATCCGGTCATTCCCGATTCAGGAGCTTCAGTTGTCGTAGTTGCGCCGGTTTCCACCGTGTGGACGTCCGCCCGCGGGTGGCCTGCCATGGCGGCTGTGGTCCGCGCCACCTTCACCGTTGTCTGCGCCTTCGTAGAGAAGTCCGAGATTTACCCGCCCCATCTTGTCAATTTCCAGAATTCGCACCCGAATTTCCTGGTTCATTTGAAGAATGTCGGTGACGGCGTTTACCCGATAGTTGGCCATCTTCGAAATGTGGCAGAGGCCCTCTTTGCCGGGCAGAAACTCGATGAACGCGCCGAAGTCCACAATGCGTCGGACCACTCCATCATAGATTTTTCCAACCTCGGGTTCTTCCAGGAGCTGCTGGAATGCGCCTTTCGCCTCTTCTCCGGACGTCTTGTCTTTGCAGTAGATTGTTACGGTTCCATCGTTGTCGATGTTCGTATTGACACCGTACTTTTCTGAAATTCCTTTGATTGTTTTGCCACCGGGACCAATGAAGAGCCCGATTTTTTCCGGATCGATTTTAAAGGTCAGGATCCTTGGGGCGAATTCGGAGAGATCTTCGCGTGGCGAGGAGATTGCGCTATTCATGATGGACAGGATGTGCATTCTGCCGCGGCGCGCCTGATCCAGTGCTGTCTTCAGAATTTCCGGCGTTACGCGTGAGATTTTGATATCCATCTGGAATGCGGTTATCCCGTCTTCAGTCCCGGTAACCTTGAAGTCCATGTCTCCGAGATGATCCTCTTCGCCGAGAATGTCGCTCAGAACCACCACATTTTCGCCTTCCTGAATAAGCCCCATGGCTATTCCGGCTACCGGCTTCTTAATCGGTACTCCGGCATCCATGAGGGAAAGCGTTCCACCGCATACGGTTGCCATGGAAGATGAACCATTGGATTCCAGAACTTCGGAAACAATGCGCACGGTGTACGGGAAATCCGCCTTGGAGGGCAGGACTGCCTGGAGGGCACGTTGCGCGAGATGACCGTGGCCGATTTCCCGGCGTCCTGTTCCGAGACGGCCGGTTTCTCCAACGGAGTACGGCGGAAAATTATAGTGCAGCATGAAGTTCGCGCGCCGGTCTCCTTCGATATCATCGAAGATCTGTTCATCGAAGACCGTACCGAGTGTGGTAACCGCAAGCGCTTGCGTTTCACCCCGGGTAAAGAGCGCGGACCCGTGAGTTCGGGGAAGCGCCCTGACCTCGCACGAGATAGGCCGGATATCCTCCGGGCCGCGTCCGTCCGTCCGTACCTTCTTTTCAATGATGGACTTTCTTACAATCTCCTGCTCAAGGTCTTCCATGAGGCCGGAGAAGAGTCGCTTGTTTTCGTCCGTAATTGAATCCGCGAATTTTTCAAGTGCCTGGGTCTTCACAGCTTTCACTGCCTGAGCGCGGGTATCCTTGCCCTTTACAAAGCAAGCCACTTCCATGAGCGGATAGGCGAACTCCCGAATTTGATCCAGTGATTCCAGGGAAACCGTGTCCTCGGGGATGGGAAGTTTTGTCTTTCCTGCAATCTTCCGAAGTTCTAGCTGTGCACGGCAGATCTCTTTGATGGTTTCGTGGGCAAGCTGAATTGCTTCGATCATCAGGTCTTCAGATACCTGCTGTGCACCACCTTCAACCATGGTAATGCCCTCTTCGGTACCCGCCACGATGATCTCCATATCACCGCGTTCGATCTCGCTGTAGGTAGGGTTCACAACGAGGCGTCCATCTACCCGTGCAACCCGCACGGCACCCACCGGACCCTCGAACGGAATATCCGAGATGACTACCGCAGCCGAAGCAGCTACCATTGCAATAACGTCCGGCGGATTAATCTGATCGGTTGACATAACCGTGGGAACAACCTGGAGTTCGCGCTTGAATTGCTTAGCGAACAGCGGGCGCATAGGCCGGTCAATGAGCCGGCAGACGAGAATTTCCTTGTCCTTGGGTCTCCCCTCTCGCTTTATGAAACCGCCCGGAATCTTGCCTGCCGCATAGAACTTTTCGTTATACTCGACCGAAAGCGGAACATAGTCCATGTCTTCAATCGTCTTGTCGCCGCAGCAGACGGTGGCAAGTACGGCGGAACCGCCGTACGTTGCGAAAACCGCGCCATTCGCCTGCTTCGCCATCCGACCCGTTTCAAGAACGAGTTCGGTTTCCCCTATCTTCAGTGAAATCTTTTCCATGGGTTCGCCTTGTATTGACTATTTTCGGAGACCGAGTTTTGCGATCAACTCCCGATATCGTTCAAGGTCCGACCGGGACAGATAGCTCAGGAGCCGTCGGCGCTGACCAACGAGCTTGAGCAGTCCTCGGCGCGAGTTATGATCTTTGCTATGTATCTTGAAGTGTTCGGTGAGCTCTGTGATCCTCTTGGTCAGGAGTGCAATCTGAACCTCCGTCTTTCCGGTGTCCTTCTCGTTGCTCCCGTGTTCCTTAACGATCTCCTGGTTTTGTTCTTTTGTCAGGGCCATCGTTCTCTCCTTGTCTATTCCAATCTCTTGGTGCCGAATTAGTGGACCGGTCGAATACTCTCCGGTCTGTCGGAACCGTGCTCGGCACGAATCCGACCGTTGAAACGTATGTGAGAAAAATCACTGCCTACAGATATCGGCCAGCGAATTCTCCCGTTTTCTATTGATACCTGCGCGTTTGTCCGACGGCGCGGTGCTGGATTTCCGCCGGATGTTCCTGAACTTTTACTGTCGAACGACGGAAGGCCGTCATACATCGTGACTTCGAAGAGGCCGTTGGCAGGAGTGACCTGAGGCACCGAATCTACCGGCACAGAAAAGAACCGGTGATTTTTCTCGACGTTCGCATCCGCCAGGTGCAAAAAGAAATCCGACCCCAGCAGTTTTCGCGCCGTGTGCAGATCGCCCGCCTGGATTGCCGCTCGTATTCTTGTGCTGCTGACAGGAAAACCGTTGTCCAGCACAGGTTCGAGAACCTCCACCGTTACGCCCTGAGGTTCAAGCAGCGCCCGTATTCTGGAAACGTCTGTGTCGTTCCTGTGGCCACATCTGAAATCCTTCCCAAGAACGACCATTCGTGGCCGAAAAAGAGTGTGGATCCTGCCAATAAACTCTGCACCTGACAGTTTACTGAATTCGGGGGAAAAGTCAATGAGAACTACCCACTGTAACCCGAGCGCAGCCAGCCGATCCAGTTTCTGATCCAGAGAGAGGACGTTACCGGGGTAACCGCCGTGTTGAAGCACCTTCAGGGGGTGATCCTTAAAGGTTACCACGAGGGACTGCCCCTCGAACGGATTGTTCTGGACTCGGTGGATCAATTCCCGGTGGCCTGCATGAACACCGTCGAAAACCCCTATGGTAAGTGCCACGCCGTGCGGCGGGTTTGTGATGTCAATGCGTTCCCAGTCGAGAATCTTCATGCGGTCCTCGGAACGACGAACCGATACCGTATGCGGTTCTCCCGCATTTCGACCACAGCAGAGAGTTCATCCCGGTTGGCAAATAGTGCGTATGTCCCCTCCTCCGTCAGTGGCGGGGCGAACCGCGAAGGAGAGAGCGGCCTGCCCTGCATGACGTCTGCAAGAAGTGCGGCGTCTATGTCTCGAAGTAAAACGGGTTGCGGGTAAGCCTCGGCAAGCTGTTGCAGTGCGCTGCGCGCGCCAATGAGGTCTGTTGCGGGATTGAAATCTGCCGGAGGTACGGCGTCAGTGACCGAGAAGAGCCCGACTTCGGTACGACGGAGGGTGGCTACGCTGGCTGCGGAACCGGCCTTTCTCCCGATATCGCGCGCAAGACTGCGGATATAGGTGCCGCTCGAGCAGGAGATCCGTACCCTGAGATCTGGAGGTGTCCAGTCTATCAGGTCCAATTTGTGCACGGTCACCGGCCGGGGCGCGAGTTGAACCGGATTTCCTTTTCTGGCCAATTCGTATGCGCGTTTCCCTTCAACGTGAATTGCCGAGAACGCGGGCGGTTCCTGGGACAGGCATCCGGTAAAAAACGGGAGTGTCTGGAGGATTCTATCGTATTCGGGTACCGTTGCCTCCCGGACGACATTGCCTTCCGGGTCGAGCGTGTCAGTTTCCGTCCCGAAACGGAACACGGCTTCATACACCTTGTCCATTCCACTCAGGAGCGCAGCTATGCGGGTTAGGTGGCCGACCAGGACAACAAGGAGCCCGGAGGCAAACGGATCAAGCGTACCGGTGTGTCCGATTCTTTTCGTGTGAGCGACTTTCTTGAGGGGTCCGAGGGCTGCGAATGACGAAACTCCCTCCGGCTTGTCGATCAGAGCAATGCCGGCCGTCTCTGCCATTAAACGTCAAGATCCTTCAGTTGCTGGATTACTTCGAATCCATCCTTTATTGAATGGTCTTCCCGGAAAGCGAGTCTTGGAGTGGTGCGAAGGTTCAGTTGCCGGCCAATGCGGCCCTGAATGAAACCGGCCGCGTGATTCAGCCCCGCCACCGCGGCAGTCAGCTGGTCGGCCTGCAGATAACCGGAGACGAGAACGACTGCGCGACTGAGATCTTTCGAGACCTTGACGCTCGAAACCGAGACCAGCGATTTTACCCGCGGATCCCGGATTTCTTCACGAAGGATCATCTCGGAGATGATCCCGGTAATAAGGCTCTCGATACGCTCCAGTCGGAACTTAGCCATCGGCTCTCGTTTGCTCCAGTTTCTTCGCTACCTCACGGATTTCGAATACTTCGAACTCATCACCCACCTTGACATCGGTGAAGTTCTCTATTCCAATACCGCATTCATAGCCGGCATCGACTTCACGTGCATCATCCTTGAATCGCTTGAGCGATGATATATTGCCGCTGTGTATCTCGACTCCGTCGCGAATAACGCGAATCTTTGCGCCTCTTCGCACCTTGCCGGTTTTTACCATACAGCCGGCAATCAAGCCGATCTTCGGCACTTTGAAAGTCTCCCGAGCTTCGACTGTTCCGATCACCTCTTCCTTGAGGTCCGGAGAGAGGAGACCTTCCATTGCGGATTTTATGTCTTCCACAACGTCATAGATGATGTTGTACTTGCGGATCTCGACCTTTTCGCGATCGGCGACCTGTTGTGCCGCTGCACTGGGACGAACATGAAAGCCGATAATGATTGCATTCGAAGCCGCAGCCAGGCGGACGTCACCTTCGTTAATGGCGCCTGCAGCCGCATGGATTGCCGAAAGACGAATTTCCTTGGTTGTAAGTTTTTCGAGCGATGACTGGAGCGCTTCAACGGAGCCGTGGACATCACCCTTGATGATGACTTTGAGCTCCTTGATCTCCCCCTCTTGAATACTGTCGTACAGATTGTCCAGGGTGATCTTCTTTACGTTCTTCGCCTCTTCGACCTTTCGGAGTTCCTGCCGCTTGTCGCCGATCTGGCGGGCAACTTTCTCTGTTTCGGTAACCTGGAAGGGATCGCCAGCGTTCGGAACACCGGTAATACCGAGCACTTCCACCGGAGAAGATGGAGTGGCCTCGTCCACGCGTTCTCCGCGATCGTTGAACATGGCGCGAACCTTGCCGGGAAATACTCCGGAAACGTAGGAATCACCGACGTGAAGGGTTCCCCGCTGAATGAGCACGGTTGCAACCGTTCCACGACCCGGATCGATTCTTGACTCGATGACCTTCCCTTCGGCCTTTGTCTCGTAGTTTGCACGGAGCTCAAGAACCTCCGCCTGAAGGAGTATGGTCTCGAGCAGTTCGGCAATGCCCTCTTTCCGCAGCGCAGAAACCTCGCAGAAGAGGGTTTGACCGCCCCATGCTTCCGGCATGAGTCCGTAATCGGATAGCTGCTGTTTGACCCGTTCCGGGTTCGCCTCGGGGAGGTCGACCTTGTTGATGGCGACGACGATGGGAACCTTCGCTTCTTTTGCGTGGTTGATCGCTTCGACTGTCTGGGGCATAACCCCGTCGTTCGCTGCGACAACCAGAATGACAATGTCGGTTATTTGAGCACCGCGTGCCCGCATGAGAGTAAACGCCTCGTGGCCCGGCGTATCGAGAAAGGTGATCTTTCCGCGGTCCGGCATTTGCACCTGATAGGCACCGATATGCTGTGTTATCCCGCCGAACTCGCCGCCGACGACATCGGTTGAACGGATTGCATCCAGAAGCTTGGTCTTTCCGTGGTCGACATGCCCCATAATTGTAACAATGGGAGGACGTGCGGCCAGATCGTTTTCATTATCGTCCGGGGTTTCAATGATGGTCTCATCATACAGGGAGACTATCTTCACCTTGCAGTCGTATTCGCCTGCAAGAATAGAGGCAGTTTCAGCATCAATCTGTTGATTGATAGTCACCATCATGCCCATGCTCATGAGCTTTCCGATGAGGTCGGAAGCCTTGAGATTCATCTTTCGTGCAAGCTCGGAAACGGTAATGACTTCCATTATGTCGATCTGCTTCGGCACGGGATTGGCCTTTGGCGAGATCTTCTTCTGCTTGACCTGGATGAACTTTTCCTGATGGCGGTCTCTTTTCTGATAGTTCTCCTTCTTTTTGGTCTTGAAGAACTTCTTTCCGCCGGCTTTCTTGTCCTCACCGCCTGGAGCTTCTCCCGGCCGTTGTGCGCCGGGGCGGGGTGGGCCGCCGGGACGTCCGCCACCGGGGCGAGGAGCACCCGGACGAGGCGGCATTCCAGGGCGAGGAGGCATTCCGGGGCGGGGGGCGCCGGAACGCGGTGGCATGCCAGGACGTCCACCGGGACCGGATGTTGGAGGTCCGGAGGGACGGTAGCCACGTGGCGGTCCGTCCGGCCTGCTGCCGCCGCGATAATCGGTATTGCGCTGCGGCATTTCCCGCTCGGCTCGACCGCCGTTTTTCAGACCAACGTTTTCGCCTGCGCGAGCTCTCTCGCGGACCGATTGCGGCAAAGCAGTCGGTCCTCTCCGGACGTTGGCGGGCCGTGCGACACGATTGCCCTCCGGTGTCCAGACAGGGCGATCGCCGGAAACTTCCTCCGACTTCGCCGCTTCTTCTTTCCTCGGTTCGATTTCTGACTTTTCCTTCGGCCCTGTTGCTTTTGGAGCCGGTGCGGTATCCTGTTTCTCTTCGGACGAAACAGGCGTCTCGACCTTCTTCTTTTCTGCCTGCCGCGGTTCGGCCTTCGCGCTGTCTGCGCGGGACGGCGGGGCGCTCTCTGCCTTCACCTCAGGTGCGGGCGCTTCTGTTGCTTGCTGCGACTGTGCCACAGTTTTCTCCTGGTGAACCGGAGCAGGTTCTTTATGAACGGAGGGAGCATCTTTGACCGGCTCTTCCGATTTTCGGTCGGTCCCTTCCTTCTTGACCAAGGATTTATTTGTGGGTCGTTTTTTCACGACCACGCGGACTCGTTTCTTATCGTGGGAATCGTCTGGGCGTCCTGACTTCGGGGTGTCTTCTTTTTTGTGCTTGATCAGAGTTGCCTTTGGTTTGTTCTTGTCCTCTGCCATTACAATACCTTAACCTGCTTTTGTTCGTTCTTCAATGCCCGTCGTCAGACATTCCCGTCACCAGGATTACTCCATGGTCCTATTCCTCGTCATCGTCTTCATCCTGCTCTATAATCTCAACTGTATCGGCAATAATATCCTTGATGACCTCGACGTCATCCTGTGTTACGCCCGGAATGCGAGTCAATTCGGCGTCAGTAAGGGAGATAAGGTCAACAATATCCAGTATTCCGTGGTTCGTGAGGGCATTTACGATATGCTCGGGAATACTCGGAAGCTCGGATATGAGGGTGATTTCCTCTTCTTCGGCTTCCTCGGAGTCTTCGGCAACCGGTTCTTCCGCCTGATCGGCGTATTCGCCTTCCGGAACTGCCTCTTCCTCTTCAAATTCCTCTTCTTCGTACTCTCCCTCGCCCTCCTCGCCTTCGGGTTCTTCGATGATTTCGATATTTTCTGAGATGATGCGCTTCAGGATCTTTACGTCATCTGCGGCAACGCCCTCGAGCCCTTCGAGCTCGGCATCAGAGTAGTTGACCAGATCTTCAATTAATTCGATATTGGCGGCCTTCAGTGCGGAAACCAGAATCTCCGGCACATCCGGGAGTTCATCGACGCGGGTAATTTCCTCTTCTTCCTCGTCATAATCGCGGAACAGGGCAGACACCGCGCGTTTGGACTGTGCGGAGATGTCCATATCCATGAACTGTGCCTCGGTCTTTACGTCAATGCTCCAGTCGACGAGCCGATTCGCGAGCCGAACGTTCAGGCCCTGCTTGCCGATTGCAAGAGAGAGCTGAGTTTCGGGTACAACGGCCAGTGCCTGTCTCTTGGACTCATCGAGAATAACAACCTGATTGACCTCGGCGGGAGAGAGGGCGTTTTTGATGAATGCACGAGGATCATTCTCAAACTTGAGGATGTCGATTTTTTCGCCTTCAAGCTCGCGAACAACTGCCTGGATGCGAACACCCTTCATTCCGACACACGCTCCGACCGGATCGACATCGTCCCGGTTTGAATAGACGGCAATCTTTGTCCGATAGCCGGGTTCACGTACAATCTTGTAGATCTCTACCGTCTTGTCGTAGATCTCCGGCACCTCGAGTTCGAAGACCCGTTTGACGAACTCGGTGTGGGTGCGGGACAGAATGATCTGCAGACCCGAAGGGCTCTTGTTGACCTCGTAGATGAGAGTCTTGATTCGATCATTCGCCCGGTATGTCTCCCGCGGAGACTGGTACCGTTTTGGCAGCAACCCCTCAGTCTTTCCGAGATCGACATAGATATTCCCGTTGCGTTCGCGCTGGTAATATCCGATTATCATCTCGCCGACTTTGTCTTTGTATTCGGAATAAAGCGTGTCCTTCTGAATCTCCCGAATTGTCTGCCGAGCCTTTTGCTTTGCGCTCTGCACGGCAATACGATCGAACTCTTTCGGATTTACCTCAATGAGCAGCTCGTCTCCGATTTCACATTCGTCGCTGTAGGTCAATGCCTCATCGAGGTCGATCTCCGTAACGGGGTCTTCGATATCCTCGACAATTTTCTTTTGCGCAAAGAGGGTTACTTCGGCACCGTCTTCGCTGAATCGAACGACAGCATTGTCGTTCTGTCCGTATTTCCTTTTGTACGCGGCAAGCAGGAACTCTTCGATGGTCTTCATGACCAGTTCTTCCGAGATTCCTTTGTCCTGTACCAAGAGGCGTATAGCCTCGCTCAGTCCAGAAGCCATGTTCCTACCTGACCTCCTGTGTATCGTCAAGCTTCGCTTTCTGTATCTGCTCGTACAAAACTATTGTATCTCCCGTTTCGGTCTGTACCGTTACACTGCTTTCATCCGCGTAGTGGATAATGCCACGAATCATAGTGGTCCCATCCTTCAGGTGAATAATCACTCCCTTTCCGGCAAAAATGCCGTACTCACGAGGGTGTTTGATCTTTCGATCTATTCCCGGAGACCCGACTTCCAAAAAGATATCCTGCGTGTCAAAAAGAATTTCCATTCGAGGAAGGATGGTGCGGGATACCTCTGCGCATCCGTCAACACTGACACCTTCGGGTCGATAAATTGCAAGATTCACATGAAGTGAACCGCGAACATAGCTGAAATGGCCTTCCACGATGGAGTATCCGAGGCCCTTGGCCATCGGGCCTAATGCCTGCAGGAGTTCATCCTCTGACCGAACAACAGCCAATACTCTACCTACCCATAAAAAAAGAGCCGACGGACGACTCTTCAATCGAAGTTCGTTAACAGTGCACCCACATATTAGCAATCTGTAATTCTTATGTCAACGCCCGACGCAATGCGGTCAGAGGACCAAGAGACAGCCTTGCTGTGAAGGGTGGATACGAGCCTGTCACCCGGTTCATGGCAGAACCGGAGAGCCATTATAACAATACTGAAGTTCAGCAGCACAGTCAAAGCATAAGGGGGCTAATCCATCGCAATTGTCAACACGACCACAACGGGAATCCCTGCGGACTTCAGTACCCGTGCGCACTCGTGAGCCGTGGCACCGGTTGTGAAGACGTCGTCAACCAGAACAATTCTATCGGGTAGACCACTGCGCCCGGGCCCGGCGCTGCGCTCAAGGCGGCGGAACGCGTGTTGCCGGATATGGATGTGGCCGTTCAGATTCGCGATCCGTTCGCCGTAGTCCAGGGTTTTCTGCGACTTCCCTCCCGACCGAAGGAGCAGATTATGTCTCGCTGCTCCCGTCTGGCTCGCCATGCGACGCACGAGTAACCCGACAGGATCGAACCCTCGTTTTCGCGCCGCGTTATTCCGCGCAGGGACCGGCACGAGCGGCGACCCCGCGTAACGTTCCTGATAAACGTCAGACAGGAGGTTCGAAAAGTGCCATACCAGATCACGCCTCCCCCGAAACTTGTAGTTCTGAATGATCTCGCGAGACCGGCCGCGATACCGGAGCGGCGCGAAGTGCTCGTCGAAAGCAAATTCCCGGCTGCGACAGGTCGTGCACACTTCCATTTCGGAGATCAGAGGTCTGCTGCACCGGACGCAACGGTCGGCTGCAGACAGGGGGGCAGGCAGCGGACACTCCTCGCAGACCGGCAGTCGGGACTGTCGCGGCCAGCGCAGGATTGTACCGCAGAAGACACAGCAATCGGGTACGGCCATGTCTTCCATGATCCGCGCAGCGGTGAAGATTGCCCGGAATGTTCGGGAAAGCGCACCGGTACCGTTCACACTGTCTCATACTGAGGCGGCGCGGCGGTGATTCAATGGCAATGCGGATTTGAGTCAACGTTGCCGAAAACGGGTTTCCTTTGTGTTATCCCCGGTCCTTCCTGAGAAGCTCCTGCCAGCGTGCTATGCGGTTCAGCGCATCCAGGGGCGGAGTCCGCGCGATATCCAGGGAGAGGATATCCTGTGCGACCATGTCCGAGCCGGCAAACAGATCCTGCTGTGATGCGGCTCCTTTCGGTCTGCCTCCCTTCGGTGTGGACGGTTTTCGGAGATCATGCTTCGGCCGGGTTCCTTCCCGGCTTTCCTGAAGCGCCACGAGCAATTCGTTGCTTCGATCTATGACACCGGGAGGAAGACCCGCAAGCCTGGCCACCTGGATACCGTATGAGTTGCTCGAGGGGCCGTGCTGTACCTTCTTCAGAAAGACTATTTCACCACCCTGCTCGTTTACGCTGAGCGAGAGATTGAACAGCCCCGCATGATGAAGCGCGGTGAGCTCATGATAGTGGGTGGCAAAAAGCGTCCGGCATCCGATAGTGTCGAGTATGTGTTCGCTCACGGCCCATGCGATTGCAAGGCCGTCGTTCGTGCTGGTTCCACGGCCAACCTCATCCATGATGACAAGGCTCTTCGCGGTTGCGGACCGGAGGATGAACGCGGTTTCGTTCATTTCTACCAGAAATGTGGATTCGCCCCGGGCAAGGTTATCCGAGGCCCCTACTCTGCAGAAGATCTTGTCCACAATGCCTATCCGGGCCTCCTGGGCCGGCACGAAAGAGCCGATCTGAGCCATGAGCGCAATGAGCGCCGTCTGCCGGAGAAACGTTGACTTGCCGGCCATATTCGGCCCGGTAATGAGCGCAAAGCTGCTCGTGGCGGTATCTTCAGCTTCAGCCACCAGCTCGAGATCGTTCGGAACGAACGTTCCTGCCGGTATATTTGCCTCCACAACGGGGTGTCGACCCGCCACAATGGAAATGCGAACATCGTCTGAAACTACAGGGCGCGTGTAACCGTACAATGTTGCCGCGTAGGCAAAACCCTGGAGACAATCGAGCTCCGCGATTCGTCGGCATGTTTCGAGCAGCTCCGGCAGCTGCTCGCGAGTCTGTGCGCGAACACCGAGAAACAGTTCCCTTTCCGTCTCTACGATTCGTTCCGAAGCGCTGTTCAGACCGGATTCTATCTCACCCAGCCGTTCGGTCGTGAATCGGTCTCCGCCCACCAGTGTCTGACGGCGTATGAAATGCTCCGGGACAAAGCCGAGGTTCCCTTTCGAGACTTCAAGGTAATGGCCGATTATCTTGTTGTATTTAATGCGGAGATTCTGGATTCCACTTCGTGCCTGTTCTTCGCGGAGGTATGCATCAAGTACCTTCCGGCTGTTTCGTTGCAGGTCCCGCAATTCGTCCAGTTTCTCATCGAATCCGGGCCGAATAAGGTTTCCCTCGGTGAGGACGACCGACGGATTTTCGGCAATTGCACGCTCGAGCAGCCCGACGATCGAACGGATTGTCTGCTCTTCTTCGGGTGTCATCGAAAATCCGTCCAATGCACCATCCTGCATCAGCCGGGATACCCCGAGGGCGGCACTGAGCGTTGCGGCAATTGCGGCCAGATCCTTCCCGTGCGCTCTTTCCATGGCAACCCGTGCGCTCAGTCGTTCGAGATCCAGCATCCGGGAAAGAGCCGAGCGCAGCTCTCCGAGTCGAAGCTGGTCGTGGTAGAGGGATTCCACCACGTCCTGACGCCGGAGGATCGCCTCAGGACTCTTCAGCGGGGTCAGAAGCCAGCGCTTGAGCATCCGCGCACCCATGGGCGTCCGGGTCTGATCCAGGACCGACAGGAGTGCGAACTTTCTCCCGCCGTCGTGCATGTTCTGGATGAGCTCGAGGTTCTTCTGCGTGGATTCGTCCAGGGACACGAACTCGTCTTCCCTTTCGACTCGAACGGTTCGAATGTGCGGCAGAAGACTCCTGGCAGTTTCTTCGATGTATTGGACGAGCACGCCGCAGGCGGCCAGATGGGGAGAGTTCTCGGAAAGCCCGAATCCACGCAGATTCACCACGCCGAGAAGCTCCTGGATCCTTACCCGTCCGGTCTCCCGGTCGTAGCTCCAATCCGGAAACCGATTGACCATGATGTCGTTCTGTTCGGAAATGACCCGTCCGAGTTCCCGGTCCTCTTCGACCAGGGATTCGGGAACCAGGATTTCCCGTGGCCGAAGCCGGGCAAGGATCCGCCTGGTGCCTTCGGCACGGGTCCGCATTGAGACCGAGGTTGTTGCAAACTCTCCCGTGGACAAATCTACCCACGAAAATGCAATTTCCCCGTTATCCGGATCTCCTGCGGGACCAATTGACAGCAGGTAGCTGTTGGACCGCGTGTCCAGATAGTCCTCATCGGTGGCCGTTCCGGGCGTAATTATCTCTACTACGCCGCGCTCGGCTAATCCTTTGCCGTCCGGCATCCGGGTCTGTTCGCAGATTGCTATCTTTTTCCCTGCCTTCAGGAGGCGTCCCACGTATCCGTGGGACGCATGGTAGGGAATGCCGCACATTGGGGTTCCGTTTCGTTGGGTGAGAGTTAATCCGAGGATGCGGGACGCCTCATGGGCGTCCTCCTGAAACATCTCGTAGAAGTCACCAAGGCGGAAGAAGAGGATGGCATCTCGGTGTTCCCGCTTTATCTGCGCATACTGGCGCATCATCGGGGTGTCATCGGCCATACGGCTCTCCTCCGCCTGAGGCTAGTTGTTGGTGGCGCGGAGCCGGTCTATCACCTGCTGGGTTATGTCGACCGATTGAGCCCACCAGACGAGATTCTGGTTCGTAGTGTCGAACACGAGGGTATAGCCGAGGCTCTCCGCCACGAAGGTGATGGCGGTATACATCTGCTTGTAGAAGGTAGAGTTGGACTGCAGAAGATTCTTCTGCTGTCGGTTCAGCTCGTCCTGCTTGATTCTCCGGTACTCGTCCAGAAACTGCTGCTTCTTGTTTATCTGATCCTCGAGCTGCAACGAGGTGGAGCTGTCACCGTTCTGGTCGGCCTGCAACTTCTGCTGCTGAAGCTGTTGGATCTCGTTCTGCTGCCTCTGGATCTCCGAGCGAATATCGTTCGCCTTTTTCTGCAGATCGCGCACCGCCTGGGATTGCGCGAAGAATGTTGTAGCTATCTTGTTCAGGTCCACCACTGCGACCGTTGTCAGCTGTTCGGCGAACAGAGCCGACGGGCCGGCAAGGAAAGCGACCGCCAGCGCAGCCAACACAAGCATCCGTTTCATCGTACGTACTCCTTAGTACAGTCCAGTTCCGATGGAGAAGACCAGGTCAACGCCACCGGTCGGGCTCCCGTTGTTAAACAGACTGCCCTGCTCCCATTGAACCTGTCCATTTTCAACCTGGAATCTTTTCGCAATGTACAGCCTGATCGGGAATTGGGGAATAGTGAACCGCAATCCTGCGCCGAAGCTGAACTTGAAATTGTTTAAATCGCCCATATTGACGTTCTTATAGCTCTGCCATTCCGACACGCCCTCGAAGAACATGTCGAACCAGAATACATGCTGGACAAGCGGCATGCGAAGTTCCACCCAGTTGTCCCAGAGAGCCTGGCCTGAGGTGTTTGGCCATCCGCGGCCGACGAACATTCCGTCGATATAGAGCAGATCGGTTGCATTCGGAATGTAGGGGTTTCCGTTGGCCGTTGCCGAGGAGGGAACCCAGAATTGAGGCAACATGACCGACAACGCGGTGTGTGCGGCAAGCACCATCTTCCAGCTCCACTTCTGCGTAACCGGCAGGTTCCAGAGCGTCAGATACGCTTCCGCCGTGCTTGCCGTCTTGATGAACTGCGAGGTGCCGAAGAGAAAGCCACCTGCGAGGGTCAGGTCCTCGCGCAGGTAATAACCCGTGGAGGGGCTCAGCGTGTAGTCCCGCGTATCCAGATACGAGGTCATACTCCACTTGTTTGTTATTGAACCAACGTGGTTGCTGGCGCGGATTCCCGAATCGAACGGCCGGTATACCGCGGGGTCATAGTTCACGTAGTTGAGGGTGCTCGAAAGTCCGGTGCCCAGTCCCAGGTTGCCGGCGATGGTCCGGAACCGGTACCCGGTATTGCCCCCGAGCGTTACGTTCCAGTTGATGTACTGCATCAGGTAGCTTGACGGAATAGCGGATGTGGTTCCTCCCGCATAGGCGTAGTCCGTTTCAAGTCCATATGTGCTGATGTCAGATGCGGTGACCGGTCCCGGAAATGGTGTGCCCGCAGCGTACGTTTTTGTATTGTAGGTGGTCTGCTGGGAGAACACGTAGGCCCCGGTAAACGGGTCAGGCACCGCGCCGGCCGTCGTCGAGCTCGGGAACTGCGGATAGAGGATGTCCTGTGGCACGCCGGTTATGAGCGCTCTGTCCAGGCTCAGGTTGACTCCGGCTGACCACCGCTTTCCGAAAAGCCACGGCTGCGTGAAGTTGAACGAGAGCGTCTGCTCGGCCGGCGAGACATTGAGTTTTGCGCCGATACTTTCACCGAGCCCCTGGAAGTTCGAATCCTGCCACTGAAGATTTGCCGAGATCGGAAAGCTGGTGTTGCCGCCGAAGGAGAGGCCGAACTGTATGTTGGCCGTGTTTGCCTCTTCAACGTTCAGCACCAGGTCCATGAGACCCGGAACGCTTCCTTGCGGAGTCTCGGGCGTAATTGAGGAGAAATACTGCAGGTTTGTCAGGCTCTGAAGCCCTTCGCGGATCTTTGCTGCGCTGAAGATATCGCCGGGTATCAACGGGATCTCCCGCCGGATTACGAAGTCTTTTGTCTTCGTGTTGCCCTTTATGATGATATGTTCGATATGCGCGCGGTTGAGTTCAACAATCTTCATGGTGTAGGAAACTGAATGGGTTGCTACGTCCCGCTTTTCCTGCATGTTGATCTGATTGAATATGTAGCCGTTCTCCGCGTACAGGTTTGCAACCTGGTTGTACCCGTTGTCTACCTTTGACTTGTCCAGAATGTCTCCGGGGCGGATATTGAACAGCCGTGCGAGTTTCTCGGTGGTGAATATCGAGTTTCCTTCGAACTTGATTCCGCCGAATGTCCACTGTTCTCCCTCGGATATGTAGTAGGTCAAGGTAACAAAGCTGCGCTGGTCCTTCGGATCGGACTTGAAGTCCTTCGTTATGTTGGTGACCTTGGCATCGATGTATCCGTGATCGTGATAGTATTTTTCGATCGCCTGTTTGTCCTGTTCGAGAAGGTTTTCCTGATAGACACCACTGTTGAACAGCGACTGTTCCTTGCTCTTCAGCAGGCCACGCAGCGTACTTGCCGACGCGTAGGTATTTCCCGAAAAGTCGATCGCCTTCACAATAGTCTGACTGCCCTCTTCCACGGTGAAGACCACGTCGGTCTTGCCGCTGGAATCGGTTTGCGTCGAACCGGTCACTTTTGCATTCGGATATCCGCGCTGCTTGTACAGATTCTTTATTGCTTCTTCGTCGAGTCTGATCTTTGCCCGCGTTACAACGTCTCCGGATTTCAGGAGGACCACGCCCAGGATATCACTGGTTCTGACGCGCTGATTGCCTTCAATCTTGACTTCGTTGACAATTGGACGCTCTTTCACCTCGAACTGCAGGATGACTGCGCTTCCCGCAGCATCCGCTTTGATTGCCCGTGGAATGATCTCTTCGAAATAGCCCAGCGCGTACAGTTTTCGCTGCAGGTCCAGAAAGAGCGCGTCGGTGAACTGCTTTCCGACATACGGCCCCACGATGCCTTGAAGCTCGCTTTCGGAGACCGTCTTCAGACCCTTGAACTCGATCTTCTGAATGGGTTTGTTCAGATACCACTCAGACGTATTTCCCGCCTGCGCCTGCTGCGCGGGAGGCTGAGCGGCGGGTGGCTGATTCTGAGCAGCAGGCGGATTCTGCTGGCTCGGCGGGCTCTGTTGCGCGAAAAGGGGCATTGCGCACCCCACGAGAATAACAAGTAAAACGACGAACCTACGCATTGCAGCTCCTTGGGTAATTGCTCTCTTCTTCAGTACGAGAATCCCCAGGACAGGGAAATCGTGTTATCTGAGAGGAACAGAGTCTGTGGTGACTTTGGCGCAAAATTCCACTGAAGATCAAAAAACGGCGTTCGCCAGTCAAGATTGATCTCCGGGCTGATAACCAGACCTCCAAAGCTCCTCACCTGTTCCGTATTCACAAACGGGTTCTGGGCCTGCAACTGAATCAACAGTTCCAGGAAGAGATCCGTGCCCAGATATTTCCCGAGAAAAACGGTGGTATTGTCAAGATACTTTCCAAGAGAAGGCGATGTGTTGTCAAGGGGGTACTGAGTATCAGGAAGAGTGCCGCGGAGGATATTCGAGACCAACTGCGTCCGTACAGAGAAAAGGTCGAGCGAGAGCGCATCGCGAACCGCGTTCTCGAAGCTGCGGACAACGCTGAACTGACTTACCAGGTCTCCTGCGAGCAGCGCGGCTGAAGAGAGGCTCAGGTTGTTGTTTGCCAGCTCTCCGAAGAAGTTCCCACCCAGAAGTGCGACTATCTGAGAATCGGTCATGGATGGATTGGACACAAATCGCGGTGTGAACTGACTGAGCCGCTCATCATTCGCAACGAGGCTGATGGTGACCGGTCCGGTGTTCGACACCTCGCGGATCTCTGCGTTTACGGTGAGCCGCGGGTCAAAATAGTCCTGTGACTCATTGAACCGAATCATTCCGCTTTTGATGTAGAATGACCGCTCGAAATAGAATATTTCGCCGCTCTGGATGCCGACGTCGCCGCGCAGTGAAAAATCGCCGGTGTCGGTCGAAAGGGCGATGTGGATAGTCTGCCCCAGTCGCGCATATCCTCGCAGAACGGGGATTGTGCTCGACGGCCAGAGGAACTCCACCCGTTTGCCGGACTGAATGCTGAGATCCAGCTTGAGCGGGGGACCGTTCGGGGGTTGCGCCGTTGCCTGCTGATTCCCGACATCCGCAAGAGTAATGGCAGTCGAATATGCCGTGAGGTTGCCGGAGACGCGGGTTACCTGCGGGGTTCCGACGATATTGATTCTCCCGTTTGCGTGTCCGTTCACCGTGACATTGCCAAACGTGTAGTCCACCTTCAGTCCCGCGCTTGTGGGAACGTCCACCTGCAGGGTCAACGACTCGGGAATCCACCGGTTCATGGTGAAAGTTCCCTGGACCTGCCCGTTTGACTTGCCGAGCGGAACCGTAAAGCGTGTCATGACCACATGCTTCTCTTCAAAGACAAGAAAGGTCTTCGAGGGGCCGAGCTGCTCGGGTGCGAACGTGAGGCGTCCAACCGTGTCGGTGACTCCGAGGGTGCCATAGAAGTCGGGATCGCTTGTGGAACCGTTTATCCGAAGGCCCCCCGTCACGTCCCCCCGTTCGAGCGCAAACACGCCGAAATCGAGAACCTTGTGTATCAGGGACAGATTAAAGTGAACATTGTTGATATTCGCTTCAATCTTTTGTCCCTTGATACGGCCATCTGCCTGGAAGGTAAATGGAAGTGGATTCTGAGCACTGAGCACAAAATCACCATTTTCGCGAATGCGGCCGTCAAGACTGTTGTCCGGTCCTCCCGAGACGCGGATGTCTTTCCCCCGTTTCTGCAGCGTGAAGTTCCAGGTTCCCCCGAGGTCCTTCTGCATAGGAATGCCGCTCAGACTCATGGTTGCATCGATATTTCCGCCGACGATCTTCGCCAGATCCAGCGCATTTTTCGGCACCGGGTATTTCGCGCTGAACTTCATGTTCACATTGAGGGGTGCCGACCGTCGGGTCTTGCTGGAGACCGAGACGGTCGCCTCCGCCTGACCGGTCCTGAAGTTCGCCTTGCCTGTGGTCTGTATTGTCGTGTTCGGCTGGAAGTTGATATTCGCTGAATCCAGCGCCAATACCTCATCCGACCATTGAAGGGTGGCTACACCGCTTACCGGTTGTCCGCCGTAGACGGAGTTGTCAAGCGTGAGCTGCGCGGCAATGGCGGGCTTTGCGAGTGGGCCGGATATTCGTACCTGTGCGTCGACACCGCCGGACACCGCAAGTATGCCCGCGCGAGACCAGGGCATATTCCGAACGAGAACATCTCCGCCGAGGGTTCCGCCTGTGAGAGAAAGATCAAGCCGGTATGACTCTCCCGGCTGCTGGTTTGCAAGCTGGAGGAATGCCGCGGCGTTCAGTCGCTGCAGCTGCGGGGTACTTCCGGATGCAAAATTGTAGGTAAGGGTGCCATTGCCGGTCAGTGATGAAGCTCCATCTGAATACTCCACCCTGTCCAGAATACCACGGCCGGGAGTGAGCCGGCCGGAAATGCTCACGCTCGTGTCGGGAAGCGGAACAAAAGGAAAATTCGTCACCGTAAGCTTGTTGAGGTTTACCTCCCAGGTTGCGGCGCCGCTGTAGATTCCCGATGCATCGATTGTCAGCGCGGATTCCCGTTTCGCGGCGACAAAGGGGATATTCGTTCCCTTGACCTGGAAAGCGACCTGGGAAAGGTTGCTGAAGTAGACCGACGCCACCAGGCCGCGAGATTCCCTGACCGTCAGTTCTTTTCCCGACACGTATGTGCCGGTAAAGGAATATGGTATGTTCTGAAGCCTGACGGAGCCTTGAAAATCGAGGTTGCCCCCGGCCAGAAAGTCGGCTGTGAGTCTGCCCGATGCGGAATAGTCCCCGTAGGAAGCGTTCAGATTGTTCACCGACAGTTGTTTGCCGTTCGACTGGATCGACATCGTAACACCGTCTTCTCGTTGCCTTCCGTTGAACAGGTGGAAGATCGGTGCATCCACGGTCAGATGCCCTGCCGTTTCGGCAACCGAGAACGAGGTGTCGAGAGACAGTCCATCTGGAACGACGTCAGGTGCCGGAAGGCCGCGGAGCGGTAAACCCATTGCCGCTAGCCCCGGAGCAACACCGTGAACAACGGTGTACAGGGAGCGAACCGACACATTGTGAACGGATGCCGAAAAATCCGTGGTTGCGCCTGCAGGCCCGCGAAGCGGGAGCAATCCTGAAGCCGAAACGGTGCTCTTTCCCTCCAGATCGAACGAAAATCCGGCAGCAATGTTGATTCCCCCCGGGGAAGGCGTGAGTGATATGTTCAGTCCGTGCAGCGTTTCGTTGCCGTACTCGAGCGCCGGCTCGGAAATATCCACCCGGCCTTTCGTTCGCACCAGCCGCAGATTTGCATTCAACGGCGTCATTGTGCCGGTTGCAACGTCGCGAAGTGTGAGCTGACCCTCCGGAAGAAGCGACCTCAGCTGCACATTTCCCCGGAATATCGCGGTCCCTACTGAGGTATCCAGCAGAAAATTGTCTGCGACCAGCTGGCCTTCGTTTCCATGTATGTTCGCACGAATCGTGCGAAGCTCGGGAAATGCGGGATTGTGGGGTGCAGCCGTGAAATCCGCAGAGTAGGTAAGACGTGGGCCGTTCAGAGCCGCGTTAATGGTGCCCTTTCCCGTGAACGATGTCGAAATCCACGGTTCGAGCGTACGCAGGGCCGATTTTACGGTGAAGTACCGGCCCGGAACGAAGTCTTCACTTTGGATGCTCGCGGTAAGGTTGTTCTTCTTGAAATCCACTGTAGCCGATACGTCGATGGGCGCACGGTCCTCGATTTTCCGCGCCGACAGCACGCCGTCGGCATAGGAGAGACGGAACGCCTGCCGGGACGCGTGGAAAGAGTTCGTCGTCAGATAGTCGAAAATCAGGGATCCATCGGCATCGATTGCGGGGAGCGGAGTGCGTTCTCCGTCCATCGGACGGCGGGCTCCGTCCATCGGACGGCGGGCTCCGTCCATCGGACGGCGCACACCGGATGCTGCGCGGAGTGTTGCCGCAATCGTAACCGGCGCCGTAATGTTGGTAATAGTACCTGTCGCGTGCGCAAGCGTTAACGTCAGAAAACTCCTGAACCGGATATCCACTCTCCGATCCCCGGGCCTCAACGTGAAGAAAACATCTTTCGCGTGGACGGTGCCCTCCGGACCGGTCAGATCGAGGGTCAGATTCTTGCCCTGAATGGTCATTCTCGGGAGCGGTATCGTGCGGTCGGGCTGAACAGGAGATATAACCGATTGCAGGAATTGCACCACATCCTGGTCTGTTGCCGTGTTGATTGCAAGTCGGGAATTTTCGACGCTGATGCTGTTCAGGGCATTGGCCATGTCGCCGGAAATGACGGCGAAGATATCGTAGTAGATTTTCAGACGATTTATCCGCAGGAGAACCGTACGCTCGCCGGAACGGCCGTAGATTGCAAGATCACGGACCTCAACATACCGGAAGATTGACGGCGATATGCTCACGTAGGAGATAGAACGGCCAACGCTCTTCTCTATGTCAACGATTACCTGGTGCTTGAGACTTAACATTCGGTCATGTATGAACTGCTGCAGCGGTCTGAGCGCAAATCCTGTGGCCGTTATAAGAGCGGCGAAGACGATTATCTGTGTAAAGGAACGGATTATTATTCTTTTCATGACAGAGGGTTCAGCGCCCCCGGGAAGTCCAGCATGACTGACAATTGTTTCAAAATGTTGTACCCTATTCTACCACGCAGGAAGCATAATAAAAAGGCAGATCGGAGTGAACTCTCAGATAGACATATTGAACGACTTTCTTGTGCTCGAGGGACTCGACGGATCCGGAACGACCACTCAGGCAAACCTTCTCTCTCAGCGGTGCGAACGGGTGGGCAGGCGCCACTGGCTTACCGGAGAACCCACGAAAAACAGCATTGGCACGGTTCTGCGCCACTATCTGAAGGGGGATGTACCCGTTCATCCGGACACCATGGCGCTGCTGTTTGCCGCCGACCGGAGCGAGCATCTTCACGGATCCGGCGAAGGAATCGAAGAGCGATGCAGTCGCGGAGAGCTCGTTCTCTGCGATCGGTACCTGTTTTCAAGTCTCGCGTATCAGTCCATTGCGTGTGAACCCGATTTCGTTGCCGCGGTGAATGGCCGGTTTCCGCTGCCCCGTTGGCTTGTCTATCTGGACGTGCCGGTCGACGAGTGTGTCCGTCGCCTTGCAGACCGATCGCATCGCGAAATATACGAGGCGGTGGACTTTCTGGAGCAGGTCCGCAACCGATACGACGAGATCCTCAATGGGTTTGGCGGATCGGGCATGGAGATCTTTCGAATTGACGGCACCGCGGCTCCTGAAGAAATTGCAGATGCCATATGGAAAAAAGTGGGTGGTCCGCCGATAACTGGAGTATGAAGCGTTTCTCCGCCGCATTCGTCCTCTTCATCGCAATTGCGGTATCCCCAGTCTTTGCATACCGGCTCGAGTACAAGGAACAGCTCTATCCCTTGCTCCACTATCAGCTGTCAATGCACCCGAGGGACTGGGCGGAGAACATTCAATGGCTCAATCTTGCGCTCCGTGCCGATTTTGCAAATCCGCTGTACGCCCTTGCAAAGATCAATACTCCCGCGGAATGGGAGTTCTACCGGGACCTTTTCATGATGCATCTGAATCTGAAAATGGTGGAGCAGTACCTTGAATGGGGTGCGGAGTTCAACAAACAGGTGGCCTATTTTTACAATTACCCGTGGAAGCAGGAGAACCTGGACAGTCTGAACAAGGCTGAAGCGCTGTTCAAGTATGCCAGGAACTTCTGGACAGAGGCGAAAAAGTGGTCCGACAAGGCTGCAGCTGCAAAGTTCCGCTGGATGAGCCTGAACGGGATCGAGTACTGGCAGGACGAGAGTTACCGCATTCAAACCGGAAATCTGGACTACAATTCCATCATTGATACCCATCTGAGCCGGCTGCAGGACGTGCGCAAAGCGTTCGAAGCTATGAACAACAAGACATACTGACTACCTACCGGATGAACATTGCGTCGCCGTAGGAGAAGAAGCGGTAGCGCCGGGCAACAGCCTCCTCGTACGCCGAAAGGATCCGCTCGCGCCCGGCGAATGCGCTGACCAGCATGAGCAGCGTGGATTCGGGCGTGTGAAAGTTCGTGAACATGCCGTCCACAATACCGAACTTGTATCCGGGGTAGATGAATATGCCGGTCTCCTGCCAGCCGGTACGTAGCCGTCGACCGTCCCAGGCGGACTCAAGCGTGCGAACCGACGTAGTTCCAACGGCAACCACCGGCCGCCGCTCGGCGCGCGCCTGTTCGACTGCAGACGCCGCTTCATTCGATACGTGGAATTGCTCCGTATGCATCCGATGGTCCAGGACATTCTCCGTCCGGACAGGGAGGAAGGTTCCGAGGCCGACGTGCAATGTCACGTAGGTGGATGTGAATCCATGCCGGGTAAGTTCTTCGAGAATCTGCGATGTGAAATGAAGTCCGGCAGTGGGAGCGGCAACCGATCCGGTGCTGCGCGCGTACACAGTCTGGTACCGGTCCTGGTCTTCCGGTTCATCCCGGCGGCGAATGTAGGGAGGAAGCGGCATGTGCCCGTGGACATCGAGATATTCGTCGTCGATGGTCCGGGAAAAACGTACTCGGCGGTACTGGCCGTCTGTTCCCTCGATCTTCCCCTGCACTCCTCCGGGAAACTCATACCGGCGTCCCTCTCTCTGTCTCCGGGATCGACTCACCATGCAGTTCCAGAGATCGGGCTCGAGCCGGTCGATCAGCAGAAACTCTACGGTGCTGCCGGTGTCCTCCGCAGTACCGTAGAGACGGGCATGTCGGACTCGGGTATCGTTGAATACGAGGAGGCTTCCCGGCTTCAGAAGCGTGGGCAGCGCCGCCACCCCGTGGTGCTCAACCGTCCCGCTTTCCCGGTCCAGCAGCATGAGCCGGGACTCACCGCGGTTCGGTGCAGGTTTCTGAGCAATCAGCTCCTCTGGTAGATTAAAATAGAATTCCCTGGTCTTCATCGGTCCGTCGTGTAAGCTTCAGATGATCGTAAGCAAGTGGCGTTACCATTCGACCCCGCGGGGTCCGTTTCAGGAAGCCCTGCTGAATGAGGTACGGCTCATAGAAATCCTCCAGAGTATCGATGCTTTCACCAATGGATATGGCAAGAGTCTCGGCACCCACGGGGCCGCCTTCGTATTTCTGTATAATTGTGCGCAGAATCTCCCGGTCGTGACTTTCCAGACCGCGGCGATCTATCTCGAGCCGCTCTATGCTCTCCTCTACTATCGGCCGTGTAATAACACCGTCCCCGAGCACCTGCGCAAAATCCCGAACACGCCGCAACAGCCGATTGGCAACGCGGGGAGTCCCGCGGGAGCACTGAGCAAGGAGAGAGATTGCCTTCTCGTCGATCTTCACGTCCATTATGTCTGCCGAGCGACGGATAATGAGGCCAATCTCTTTCTGGGAATAGAAGTCCAGCCGCACGGTAATCCCGAAGCGGCTGTACAGGGGACCAGATACAAGGCCCGCCTTTGTCGTTGCCCCCACGAGTGTGAACGATGGAATGGGAATCCGGATGGTTCGCGCCGATGGTCCCTGCCCGATTACCCAGTCGATTTCAAAATCTTCCATCGCGATGTAGAGCATTTCTTCGATCGCAGGCTTGAGGCGGTGAATTTCGTCAATAAAAAAGAAGCTTCCCGGAGTTACTGCGGTCAAAATTCCCGCAAGATCCTTCGGTTTGTCCAGAGCCGGCGCGGAGGTGACCCTGAAGTCGGCTCCCATCTCATGTGCCATGATTCCAGCAAGCGTTGTTTTGCCGAGTCCGGGGGGACCGTTCAGGAATACGTGATCGAGGGCCTCGCTTCGCTGACGCGCCGCCTCGATAAAGACCGAGAGGTTCTTCTTGAGCGGAGTCTGCCCCTGGAACTCTTCGAGCCGCTGGGGCCGCAGCCGCGTCTCGAATGCTTCTTCTTCCGACTGTGATTCGGCGCGGAGAAACCCGCTGCTTAATTCCTCCATCTGTCCTGCATCATACTACGAAAGCCGGAGAATTGCCTGGCGAAGTGCCTCCCGTTCGAGGGATTCACCTGTCAGACCCTGTTCTTTCAGTTCCGCAATGACCATGCCGACAGCCTCCATTGCCTTTTTTCGTTCGAATCCCATTTCGATGAGGCCTGCGATCAGGTCGTCGGAATCGCCGCCACCGGGTACCGTTTCGGATGCGGAAAGTTTGCCCTTGAGCGTAAGAATTATCTTACCGGCAGTCTTGACTCCGACACCCGGTACTGCGGCGAGCGAATCGGCGTCGCCGGAATCTATGCAGGCGACGAGTCGATCCACATTCACGCGCGAGAGAATCTTGACCGCCTGTTTCGGCCCTATGCCTGTTACCTTCAGAAGATCGAGAAACGCATGACGTTCCGGTTCGGTGGCAAAACCGAACAGTTTCATCTGATCCTCCCGGTGATAGAGATAGACGAAAGCACGGGCAACTTCACCGGGTTCTGGAAAGGCGGTAATGGAGGCCGCGCTTGTCGCCACCTCCCATTCAATGCCACCGGTAAGAATCAGGATTGAACCGGGCCGTTTTGCGGTTATTTCGCCTCGGATTGAGTTCATCATCCTCTGCGCTTCCCCTTCAATGCATCCAGCACGCCGCCGGTGTTTGCATGGCAGATAGCCGCAGCGAGTGCGTCCGCTGCATGATCCGGTTTCGGAATCTCCCTCAGCCCCAGAAGAACGCGAACGAGCTCCTGGACCTGAAGTTTTTCCGCACGACCCGTTCCGACGATTGCCTGCTTTATTGCCTGCGGCGGGTACTCGTGGGCGGGCACATTCGCCTGCGCAAAGGCAAGCAGGACAATTCCCCGTGACTGAGCAACAGGAATTGCGCTCGTCACATTTTTTGCAAAGTAGAGACTCTCAATGCCTGCTTCTTCCGGATTGAATTGTCGAATGAGCTCTACGATTCGGTCGTAGATGCTCAGGAGGCGGGCACCTACCTCTGCGCTGCTCGGCGTCGTAATGACACCGTGATCTCGATGGATAAATCGTTCTCCATCGAGATCGATAATGCCGTAACCGGTGTGAGCAAGGCCCGGATCAATCCCGATGATCCGCTTCATGCAGCCGACTCCGGCGCGGCATTCACTCCGCGTCCGGATCGAAATTGTCCGGGATATCCAGGTTTGTAAATACTTCCTGCACGTCTTCGTGGTCTTCGAGGTTCTCCACCAGGCGGAGTACCTTTCTTGTTCCTTCAGAATCCAGTGTGATGTACGTGTCGGCCACCATGGTAATTTCTGCGCTTTCCTGTTCGAGGCCGGCGCTTTCGAGCGCAGTCAGCACGGACTCAAAGTCGTCCGGCGCTGTGGTGACCTCAATGGTATCACCTTCGTTTACGACGTCCTCCGCACCTGCTTCGAGCCCTTTTTCCAGGATCTGATCTTCGGTGTATTTCTGTGAATCGTAGCCGATAATGCCCTTTCGATTAAAAAGGTAGGATACGCAACCGGTCTCCCCGAGGTTTCCGCCACCCTTTGAAAGCATGCTCCGGACATCCGCTGCGGTTCGATTCTTGTTGTCGGTCAGGCAATCTATCATTATTGCCACCCCGCCGGGCGCGTATCCTTCATAGGAAAGTTCGACGTAATCGACACCCTCGAGCTCTCCGGTACCCTTCTTGATTGCGCGTTCAATGTTATCTTTCGGCATGTTGGCTGCGCGCGCTTTGAGGACGGCGGTGCGAAGTCTCGGATTTGCGTCTGAATCGCCTCCGCCCATGCGGGCAGCAATGGTCATTTCCTTGATAATCTTGGTGAACTGCTGTCCGCGTTTTGCGTCCGCAGCGCCTTTTTTATGCTTTATAGTCGCCCATTTACTATGGCCAGACATCTTCGCTCCTTTGTCCTATGGTGCAATGTGCAGGTGTTGTCGAGAGAATACTATATCGAAAAAACTATCATGGGAGAAATTGCTCTGTCAAGATTGCCGGAGACCGTGGAACGTGTACAAACAGGGACAAAATGTGACACCGGGATACAACCGCGAACATTCAAGGCGCCCAATGGCTAGCGTCGAATGGCTACCGGGCCACGGCGAACCGGGTAAACGGATAGTAGCGCAGGAGCACCTTGGCAAGAATAGCGCTCTGCTTGACTGGCCCGAAGTAGCGTGAGTCCAGCGATGCAACACGATTGTCCCCAATCAGAAAATAGTCATTCTTGCCAAGTGTGATGGCGGGCATTGTTCCGGAGAAGGGCTCTGCGTCGGACCACGATTTCGGCAGTCCTGCCCGGTTCGGCTGATATCGTGAAGAGGTAACCTGGTCCTCCGGGAGGAATGTGCTCTTTCCGCGAGCGCGGACAAAGACTACGTAGTCGTTCATCCGGACCGTGTCACCGGGGATACCGATTACGCGTTTGATTACAAGACGGTTTTCCCAGGGATTTCGGTTGTGGATGAGTGTTGCACGCTGCAAGGTAAAGAATCGGACAACTGAATCTGCAATTCGCAGATACGCAGGCGGTTCTTCGTAGTATGGAGGAATTGCCACCACCAGATCTCCCCGCGAGGGAGTTCCCAGTCCGGGCAGATGGGTGTTTGTAAATGGAATGGTCGGTCCATAGGAAAGCGGGGATGAAAGGATGAGATCCCCGGGCTTCAATTCCGGTTCCATTGCAATCGAGGAGACACTGTTCGAGGTGATGAAGAAATGCGTCAGTACAACGTAGCCAATGAACAGATAGACAACGAAGCGAAGGATTCGCCAGAAGGCCGTTCGCCCTGTTCTCCGTTCACGATAGGATAGGTAGTCTCTGGCTCTGGAGTTCAGCATTGCAGCCTCTCGCTATCTTATGGAGCCGATCCGTGAAGGCGGCCAGTACCGGAACATCGCCTTGCCGAGCACGTTTGAAAGGCGGACGGGCCCGAAGTAACGAGCATCCCGGGAGTTGTCGCGGTTGTCTCCCATTGGAAAAATCCGTGTCGGAGGCACCCACCATCCCATGACGTAGAACTCGTATCGTGCAGAGAACCGTCGATCCTGTGGATCGACCGCAACGAGCGCCTTCAATCTATCCTTGTCGAGCTGGAGACTGTCTGCGTACGGAATGGATGAGATCCCGTTCAGGGCGCTCTTTTCTTCCGAAGAGAGCGGCAGCCCCGCTTCCTGGATTCCTTCCGCAGTGCCCGCCTTGTGAATGGTCACGTAGTCTTTGGGCGACAGGATGCGTCTGGTGTGATAGGTCAGGCCGGCAAGTTTCTTGAAGTCCGCCTCCGGGAGCCATGCGGCCTCCCCTTCCGGCTTGAAGGACATGGAACCATCCTCCACGCGGAGCCGGTCCCCTCCCACGCCTACCGCACGTTTTATGAGAAAATGGGGTCGGGGCTGCCCCTGCGCATTACGATCGATGTCCACGAGGGAGAGCGTGAGCATATAGAGAACACGCTGCACCAGATCGAAGACGGGCCCCTTTCCAATATATGACGGATTCTCGAAGATGATGACCTGAGCTCGCTTCGGCGTTGCAAGTCCGGGCAGTTTGATCTGGCCCGGAATGAGCTCGGGGCCGAAAACAAGCTTGTTGACGAATATTCGGTCCTGCGGCATGAGCGTTGTTTCCATCGATCCCGACGGAATTTGATACGCCTGAAGGAGGTATTGATTAATGATCAACACCACCAGCGCCGCCCAGAGAAACGCTTCAACCCAGTCGAGAACCGGGTTCTTCTTGCGCTGTTTTTCTTTCTTCTCACGTTTCCGGCGATTATGTCGGGTGAGGAACGCCTCGGTCAGTTCCTGCACCGTATCGAGGCGGGATACGGTTTTGTTGCTCATGTTGGCACACGGTAGCATGAAACCGCGCGCGATGGCAAGCAAACCGCGGACCCCGCGTGGCGGCTCCCATTTCAACTCGGCAACGTCAACTGGCATGCCATGGCGCGCCTGCCGACGCGCAAGCTCATGTCCTCACTTATCGTTCGGGCATGACTTGCGCTGGCGCGGCGCACCCACGCGCGTTTCATACGACGTTGCCGCGACCAATGGAATTGCAGAACGGTTGAAGAGAAGCTCCTGCTTTTCAGCCGCGCTGCCGCTTCCGCCACAATGAGAACTACTGCTGACCCCGTGGCGGCTCCGGCTGCGCAGGATGCGACCGGCTGCGCAGGATGCGACCGGCTGCGTTGACATT
>CAZKMA010000039.1:32193-45712 GCA_964553615.1 uncultured Spirochaetales bacterium
CCGGCTGCGCAGGATGCGACCGGCTGCGCAGGATGCGACCGGCTGCGTTGACATTGTACAGGGGAGTTTCTATGATTTCCGCGTATGAAGAAAAAGAAGGCAAAGGCGAAGGTCTCCGCGCCGAACAACGACAACAACGATGAGGATATTGTACTCCTCAAGCCGGTACTTGGCGTGAAGCCGGGAGTCTACCTTACTGTCCTGTATGCGACTGTACTGGTTCTTCTTCTGTTCTTCATTCTCATCTTTCCGGGTATGGTGAAATACGGATCGGATGTCCGCTTCACCTCCACACCGCCCGGCGGCTCGATACTCGTGGACGGTGTGCGCATTGGTGCAACGCCCTTCACCTCCTACGTCAGCGCAGGAAAGCATGAGATCACGATCAGAAAACCCTATTTCAAGACATACACTGGGACCGTTTCTGTACCGGGCCGGTTGTTCTTCTCCCTTGTCGCCCCTGCCCGAATGCGGGTGGCTGAGACATTGTCGCTGGACGATAAGAACGGCCTTGTTCAGAATGCTGCCCGGGAGTTCGCTTCGTGGGCCATCATTGGCGAAGCGCACGGACAATACCAGTTTCCGCCCGTGCTGACCCAGGCGGCCGGCGATCTGTACGCCGGAACGAAAGCAGAAATACGGCCCGCCCCCGGTCAGGCCGGTCACCTGCTGAACGCGGCGTTGCTCGATGTCCAATCGCCATCGCTTCTGCGGGACTATGTGCATGCGCTGGCACTGGATTTCTCCTCCGGTGGAGTCGCCGGACCGCTCCAGTTCACGCAGATGTTATCGAAAATAATACAGCTTAATAAAGATTCTCAAGGTTTTCCGCTCTGGCTGAGTGTGGTCCTCTCCTCGGACGCGTCTTCAAAACTGACCGGTTCGAGCTGGTACGCCAATTACCTCAAGAATTATCGCGAATCCATGCGCTCGGGTTCACAGCTTGCGAGCCGACAACTCCCCGGCCCGAAGCAGCTTGTGGTTGATGGGGTACCTTTCCTTGGGGTTGCTGGTGGCACCTTTGTCATGGGACAGGATGAAGCATCTACAACGAGCACCGACCCGATGCTCGTTCCATCGAAGATAGCGGTGTCCAGTTTCTATATGATGCCAACCGAGGTGAGCCGGGGCATGTTCGCCCGCTTCCTGCGGGCCAATCCTGAATGGCTTCCCGGGAATCGCAATTCGCTCGAGGCCGCAGGGAAGGTAACTGCAGGTTACCTTCAGGGTTGGAGCGATTCGGGGGTTCCACCCTCGGGGACGGCAGACCTTCCGGTAACCGGCGTTTCCGCAGTGGCCGCAGGAGCGTATGCAGCCTGGCTCAACTCGCAGCAGCCCGGCGCAGTGGGTGGTTACGAAGTTCGATTGCCCACTGAAGCGGAATGGGAGTACGCGGCACGGGTGAATCGCAGTCGGTCTCAGGATGGAGTATTCCAGGACACTGTGGCGGCTACACCGCGGGAACCGCAGCCTGTCGGCAGCGGGAAAGCCGGGTCAATTGGCATATTCGATCTTCTGGGGAACGTCTGGGAATGGACTGCGAGCGCATACCGACCGGCTGAACCACCGCTTACCCGCGTCGGAGCGAACGGTGACAGCGCGGGTGGCGTTGCCCTGGCCGATCCGTTGGCCGCGGCGCTCCCTACAGCACACCGCACGGTGAAGGGCGGCAGTTTTGCGAACCGTTCGGACATGGTCAGCCCTGCAACCCGTGGCTCACTTCCGCCGGACTGGTGCACTCCCTATCTCGGCTTCCGTGTGGTCATTGCCCCGAAACTATAGGTGGTTCTTATGGAAAGCGCCGGAATAAAGATCATTGGCAGTAATAAGAAGGCGTACTACGACTACCACGTGGACGACACAATGGAGTGCGGTATTTCGCTCCAGGGCACCGAGGTAAAGTCGATAAAGGACAACCGCTTCTCCTTTTCCGATTCCTATGCCCGTATCCGTGACAATGAGCTCTGGATTATCGGCCTTCACGTCTCGGAGTACCCGTTCGGAAATGTCTTCAATCATGAACCTGACCGCGACCGGAAACTCCTGGTTCACAGCCAGGAGCTGAAGTGGCTTCGCCGAAGGGTGGACGAAAAGGGCTTTACTCTCATACCGCTGAAGTTCTATTTGAAACGGGGCATGGTGAAGCTCGAAATCGGCATATGCAAGGGAAAGAAGTCGTACGACAAGCGTGAGAGCATAAAAGCACGCGACATGAAACGTGAAGTTGAGCGCGAGTTTCGCGGCAGGGTGTAGGCGGACCGGGAGAAAACATAATGACAACCGTACCGAGCGCGGCAGAACTTCGCGTGTACCGGGCGTTCGCGTCTTCTCTTGCCGGAGAGGCAGGACGCATTGGTCTGAAATACTTCCGCACCGGAGTCGAGGTCGAGACGAAGGCGGATCATACTCCGGTAACGCGTGCCGATCGGGAGACTGAACAGTTCATTCGAGGAGCAATTGCCGAACGTTTTCCCGATCACCTCGTAACCGGCGAAGAGTTCGGATCCTCCCTCGGTACTGAGAAGATCGAAAATCCTGCAGAGTTCGCCCCCGATTTCAGCTGGATCATCGACCCAATCGACGGAACGAAGGCTTTCGTGCATGGAGTTCCGCTCTACACTACCCTCATCGCGCTGCTGTATCGGGGGAATCCGGTGGTCGGCATTATCCACAATCCGGTGATGAATGAGACCGTTGCCGCTTCCGTTGGTGGTGGGTGCACGCTGAACGAAGAACCATGCGCGGTCAGCAGCCGAGCCGCGCTTTCGGACGCGCGTATTCACGCCACAGACTTCGCGGACCTCTACAGGCGGAAACCCGCCCTGACCGTGGAACTGCTTTCCCGTTCCTCTTCCGCACGGACCTGGGCCGATGCATACGGCTATCTTCTGGTGGCGACCGGACGGGCGGAGGCCATGATAGACCCCGTTATGGCGCCGTGGGACATCGCCCCGCTCGGGCCGATCATTACGGAGGCCGGCGGACGATTCACATCGCTCGATGGAGCGGAAACCTGGACGTCCGGATCGGCACTTGCGACGAACGGCCACGTTCACGACGAGATCCTCCGGATGGTGGGCGATACAAAACCGCAATCAGCCGATCCGAGCACATGAGTCGCGGATAATCAGACCAGGCATCAGCTGGACTCATGGAGGCATTACAATGACACGGAATTCCGCTACAGACGCTGACCGGCTTTCGTTGCTGGAGCGGCGCCCGGATCCAATGGACGTGATATTGGATACGGACGCATTCAATGAAATTGACGATCAATTTGCCATTGTCTATGCATTGCTTGCTCCCGATCCTGTCCGGGTCCGCGCGATAACTGCAGCGCCGTTTTTCAATTCACGCTCAACGGGTCCAGGGGACGGTATGGAGAAGAGTTACGAAGAGATTCTTCGTCTCCTTGAGCGTATGGGCACATCCAACAGGTGCAGCGTGGTTCGTGGTTCCCGGGAGTTCATGAGAAGAAGCGACCTTTATGTCCAAAGCGAAGCGGCTGAACTCATTTCTGATATTGCCGGAATCCATACGCCTGAAGATCCCCTTTATGTTGTGGCTATCGGGGCGCCGACAAATGTGTCATCTGCGTTGGTTGCACATCCTGAGATTGCTGACAGACTTGTCGTCATCTGGCTGGGCGGGCACTCTTTCTGGTGGCCGGACACGGCAGAATTCAATTTTCGACAAGACGTATCTGCGACTCGTGTTCTGTTCGACTCCGGGGTGGCACTTGTACAGATACCATGCATGGGAGTGGCAAGTCACCTTATCACGACCGTGCCCGAGGTGGAGCACAATGTGAAGGGCCAGGGTCGTATTGGTGAATACCTGTTCGATATTTATCGCGACTATCAGCCTGCTGAGCCCGGCATTTCGAAGGTCATATGGGACATTGCAACTATTGGCTATATTCGAAACCCTTCCTGGGTGCAGACGATCTCAGTTCACAGTCCAATCGTCACGGAGAATATGACATACAGCTTCGATCAGAGAAGACACCTGTATCGATATGCCTACGCGCTCGATCGGGACGCAATCTTCGGCGATTTTTATGATCTCTTGAGAAGGAGCGAAGAAGCGGAATAGTCCTGAACTGAGCTGTGATTTACACTCCCCCCTCTGCGTTGAGATTCCTGGTTAGTAGTTCGGTATTCCGATATCTTCGCGTTCCCCATTCGGTACCTGAGATGTACCTGAGCCTCCCTGCGACGAGCATGAGAGCCGAATTGCCATCCGGGAAGTGGCCGACAACTCGTGTCCGCCGGTGTCATCGAACTGCTGCCACATAACGCCGAACCGGTCACCGTGAGTGATGTCTCGCCGGAAATCGACCTCGAAGCCGTACACGTCGATCATTTCCATCAGCACGGACGAGGGAACCCCGTCGCTGATTCCGTCGGTATAGAGACTGTTGTCTATTGTTCCGGTCACAGCGCGGTCACGAATGAACACGTGCCCCATCCGTATGGCAGACATGAAACTCTGGTTTTCGCTCCGCGTGACTGTCAGGTCATGGAGCGGATCAATCCGGAATACCATTGACAGCAGGTAGAACGGAACTTCCGGATCAAACGTGAGCGATATTTTCTGGCCCGGCCGCAGCTCGGTCGGATCGAATTTCTTGCTGACGGTGTCGATAATTCCGACTACTTCGTTCTGGTTCACCCCGAAGTTCAGGAGAATCTGCGACAGCGAATCACCCTTCTGCACCTCCATGGTGCGAGCCACCGGTTTCGGTTTGACCGCCTTGTGCGTAACCGCATTCACTTGTTCGACGGCGGAAACTGCCGCCACATGCTGCGACGGTACCGAAAGGCCGGCACCTACCAGTACGGCGATCGGGATTCCCGCGGCGAGCGCGGGAAGCAAGAACCTGCCGCTTATGAAGAGATTCTCAATTCTCATGTATCCATCCAGACTTCTCAGGCCCGATGCGAATCACTTCTGGCAAAACAATACACACAGAGTCTACCTTTCCGGATCTGAACGATCGGATTTTGCTCGATGCGGTTTCTTGTGTCCATTGTGTCTCCGAGACGGAAAGAATCAGTCGAATGTGTGGCGACGACCGTAGAATATGAATATAATTATGTTACTCTTGACATTAAATGACTAAAATAGTCAGGATAATAGACAGATATGATGGTCCCTGAAGACGAAATTCCAAACTCATCTTCCGACTCTATGGCAGTACCACTGATACGAATCTCTGGAGGCACGAGAGTGCGTGTTATTGACATCCTGTGTGATCTTGCCCTGAGGAGGCGGTTGACGTCACTGGGAATTCGGCAGGATACCGAGATGCAGCTTCTTCAGCATTCGAAGAACGGCCGGGCTGTGGTGCGCATCGGCTTCGGTCGCATTGCTTTCGGGCCTGAAATTGCACAGGCACTCAAGGTGGTCCCGCTTCCCGAAAGAGATGAAACGCAATGAAACTGAAAACGACGATGCCAACCCAGATGAAAGTGTACACCGATGGTGCACAAACTGTGGCACTCATAGGAAATCCGAATTGTGGCAAGACGACGGTCTTCAACCTGCTGACCGGAACCCATCAGACTGTCGGCAACTGGTCCGGTGTTACCGTTGAACAGAAGACGGGAAAACTCCTGTCGCAGGGGCGGGAGATGACCATTGTCGATCTCCCGGGAGTCTACAGCTTGCGCGGCGGCGGTGCCGTTGACGAGACGATTGCGCGGGACTACATACATTCTGGCGCTGCCGATCTCCTGATCAACATCGTGGATACGAGTAACCTCGAGCGTCAGTTTGGCTTGACGGTGGAACTTCTGGAAACAGGAGTTCCCGTGATCATTCTCCTTAACATGACGGACGAGGCCGAACGGCATGGAAGAGAGGTAGATCCTGACCATCTCTCCTCAATCACCGGCTCCAGAGTCCTACCGTTTGTAGCGACCAGACCCGGCGAGAGGATCAAACTCTTGCGCATACTGAACGATTCCGTTACCCCGCCTCAGAGCACGCCGCCGTTCACGTACCCGGAAGTGGTTGAGGACGGCATCACGAAAATCACGCATCTGTTGATTCCTGATTCCGGATTCATGCGAGGGAGGGCAACAGCGAGCGGACTCATAGAGGGCACAATATCTGCGTCCGGCTCGGCCGAGGTCGATTCCGCTGTGCGTGATATCCGGAGATCTATTGAGGCAGCAACGGGCGAGCAGGCCGACGACGTGGTCGCGAACGAGCACTTTCGCTTTGTTCAGAAGCTTGTTGACGCAACGATTCTGAAACCAGGCTCACTGAATCCCACACTTTCAGACAAAATTGATCGCGTTGTGCTCAATCGCTTCCTCGGCGTCCCAATCTTCTTCATCATCATGTATCTGCTCTTCGTAATAAGCTTCAGCGGTGGTAATGTGTTCCTTGACTTTATAGATCGGATGAGCCACACGCTCTTTGTCGACCTCCCAGGATGGGTACTTCAAACCATTCACGCACCTGACTGGATCGTGCAGCTCCTGGCGACGGTGGCGGGGGGATCGATTCAGCTTGTGCTCCCTTTCATTGCTCCTATCGGCTTCACCTTCCTTTTCCTTACATTGCTTGAAGAATCCGGTTACATGGCAAGAGGCACCTATGTCATGGAGCACTTCATGCGCAGACTCGGACTGCCCGGGAAAGCGCTTGTGCCGATGGTGGTCGGATTCGGCTGCAACGTTCCGGCGGTAATGGCCACCAGGGGAATCGAAGGTTCTCGGGACCGGCTGCTTGTTGCGATGATGCAGCCATTCATGTCATGTTCGGCGCGGCTCGTGATCTACATGGCATTTGCGGCGGTGTTCTTCCGGAACTCCGGAGGACAGGTAGTATTTTCTCTGTACCTCCTGGGTATTGTGGTAGCCATCCTGACTGCGTTGCTGCTCGGAAAGACGGTTCTTCGTGGGGAGCCTCGGCCCTTTCTGCTCGACCTTCCGCCATATCGACTCCCTACGGCAGGCGCCCTGGCGATCGCTACATGGCACCGTCTCAGAATCTATTTATGGCGGGTTGGGAGAGTAATCGTAACTGCAACGGTCTGCATCTACGTTCTTGCGTCTTTCGCCATCACTCCTGCGGGCATCTCTTGGACGAGCGCCCCCGGACAATCGGTGCTCGGAAAACTGGGGCAGGCCATAACTCCTGCGTTCCGTCCAATGGGAATTGAGCAATCAAACTGGCCGGCGACCGTTGGCCTCCTCACCGGAGCAGTGGCAAAGGAGGTCGTCATCGGGACCCTGAACGGAGCGTACTCCCGCAGCAAGTCTCAGGCGTCGCCCGATTACCTCCGCGTAAACATATCTCAGGAGATGCTGGCATCGGTGGCGACCATACCGGTGAATGCACGTGCCCTCGCCACGAATTTTGCCGACCCTCTCGGATTCGGCAACCTTGCAGAAAGCAATAGTGCGGCAGCCTACTCGGGTGCGAAGCAGGCAACCCTGCGGGCACTCGCAACCCATTTCACACCACTTGCCGCGATTGCCTATCTCATCTTTGTGCTGCTCTATATTCCCTGCGTCAGCACGATGGGCGCAATCCGGCGCGAAACCGGGAGCTGGCGATGGACGGTCTATGCCATTGTATGGGGAGTTGTGGTGGCCTATGGTCTCGCAACGACCTGGTATCAGCTCGGTACGATAGCGCGCCATCCTGCGGCGAGCGTGGTATGGGTACTCACGACGATCGGAGTTCTTGTTGCAACGATCCAGATAATGAAGTGGTTCGGGTCACGAACGGGTGAGGTTCGCCGAGATACCGCGGAGCGAGGTTGACCGAATCATGAGTCTCTTTGCTGTTCGAGAACATCTGAAACAGTCCGGTCCCACGACGGCGTTGGCTCTTGCAACTCGGCTCAGGCTCACCCCGTCGGCAGTGGAGACGATGCTCGAATACTGGATCCGCAGGGGAATGGTCGAGACAATTGACGGAGGCTGCCACACCGGCGGCTTGTGCAAAACCTGTGGAGCCTGCTCGTTGAGTCGAGTTCGGTGGTATCGGTGGTGCGGATCCATTTCAGAAGTCACGGCGTCCGAACCGCAATAGATCATGCGTTCGAATTGTGCCCGCATAGGGTCTTGTTTGTTCACCAGATGGCTTTGCGCTCCTGCCCGTGGACGATCAGTGCATCGTCTCCGACATACTGTGCCTTCAGTGTCCAGTCGGTCTCCCGTCGAAGTTGGTCATATCCGTATATCGCTACGAGACCCGGCGCGGCGAATCTGAGAGCCGTGGGGCCACCGCACCGGGACATGGCAGTTTATGCGCCGAAGGGATTCCCAAACACCGCTGCGTCTCCCAACTCATCCTCGATTTCGAGGAGCCTGTTGTATTTCGCGATCCTTTCACTTCTGCATGCCGAGCCCGTCTTGATCTGACCGCCGCCCATCGCGACCGCAAAATCTGCCATGAAAGTGTCTTCGGTCTCACCGGAGCGATGTGAGATGACGAATCCCCATCCTGCCTTGCGGCACAGCTCGATTGCCTCAACGGTCTCGGTAACGGTGCCGATCTGGTTGAGTTTGATCAGCACGGCGTTGGTTGATTCTTCCTTGATGCCGCGGGCTATGAACTTTGTGTTGGTCACGAAGATGTCGTCGCCAACTATCTGAACTCTGCCGCCGAGTTCCGCGGTGTGCTCGCGAAATCCGTCCCAATCGTTCTCGTCAAGGCCATCCTCGAGGGAGACGATCGGGTAGATATCGATCCACTTTCGGTACAGTGCGGTCATCTCCGTACTTGACTTTGTGCCCTGGCCGGACTTCGTAAGATGGTAGGCGTTCTTGTGGTAGAAGGAACTTGCCGCGGGGTCGAGCGCAATAGCCACGTCTTTGCCGGGTTTGAGTCCTGCGGCCGTGATCGCTTCGACAATCACTTCACATGCCTCCTCGTTGCTCTTCAGATTCGGGGCAAAGCCGCCTTCATCACCGACGCTTGTGGCGTACTTGCGCGATGCGAGGATCTTCTTCAGCGCGTGGAAGGTTTCCGCGCCGTACCGAAGCGTTTCCCGGAAGGTCGGGGCGCCTATCGGCATCACCATGAATTCCTGGAAGTCGACGCTGTTGTCAGCATGCTTGCCGCCGTTGAGGATATTCATCATCGGTACTGGAATCCTATGAGCGGACGCGCCGCCGAGGTACCGATACAACGGCAACCGTGCGCTCGTCGCCGCAGCGCGGGCCACAGCCATTGAAACCCCGAGAATGGCGTTTGCTCCGAGCCTGCTTTTATTCTCCGTGCCGTCGAGCTCGATGAGCAGCCTGTCTATTGCCCCTTGTGCCGAGGCGTCGATGCCGACAAGACGTGCGGCAATAATATTGTTGACGTTTGCAACTGCCGTGAGCACTCCTTTCCCGCCGTACCGGCTCCCATCCCCGTCTCGCAACTCAACAGCTTCGTTTTCTCCGGTCGAAGCGCCTGAAGGGACCGACGCACTTGAGTTCGTACCATCCTCAAGCTCACAAAAAACCCGTACCGTCGGGTTTCCGCGGGAATCAAGAATCTCCATTGCGCGAATGTGGGTGATCTTTCGTTTCATGTTGTACTCCTCTCTCTTGAATATCTATTCGGTACTACCGAAATTGCCTGCGTTTTTGTGGAACGATAATAAGAGCCAGAATCGAGACTCCGCAGAGTCTGCCGGGAATAGCGCTGCCGGGGCGGTCCGTCATGCTGACCGAAAGAGGGCGCAGAAGACAGCCCATCAATTCGTCCAGCACCTCGTCTATCTGGGGAACTGTTTCTATTCTGGAAGGTAACGATGCGTGAGGAATGCAACTTGCGATCATGATACCCCCAAACAGAACACCCCCAAACGCAGGGCGCATCCAATTCAGGAGTTATCAGCCGAATGGCGGTTTTGGAAGGCGAACTCCATCGCCTAATTCTCTTCGATTTCTCTAATGTACCGAATGGCGGATTGTGAGTCAAGATTCTCCTGCTCCATCAGTTTGTCAACAGGTTTCGTGAAACTTGATGAAGCTTGACCTCAGGTGAATGCTGCGTTAGCTTAATTGAGAGGGATGGAGTTCCCTGAACAAGCGCCTGACACGGCTGATGACTCCTACATGATGGATTGATCAGTTGACGGGGAAGAAACGCTACTGCGTTTCCGGACCCGGGAGGTGTTTGTTCAATGGCCTTTCAGAGTATTCTTTTCGAAAATCCAGAGGATACAGTCGGCAGTCAAACCAGGGATGTCCCGGATTTTTTCCTTGATCTAAACCTCGATCAAATCGTTGCTACAATAACCGCGAGCAAGGAAGAGTATGATCTCGTCCCGTTCTTCTACACGCCGCTGCGCGATCTGGACCAGATCGAGTATCGACAGGAGGTGATGAGGGATCTCTCTGATGTGACGCTTCTCGCAGATCTCAAGTCATTCGGGCAGCGGATGAAGGACATGCGCGCCTGCCTTCGGCGGCGCGAGAATGCATATTATGCGCAGGAGAAGCAGCGATGGTTCCTGGACGCGGCGGAGTTGTACTGCCATGCGGTGAATCTGCTTGCGCAGAGGCTGTCTGCTGCACATCCCGGTTCGCGCGGACTCCGGTCGCTAATAGAGTATCTGAGCCTGTACGGGGAATCTGCGAGTTTTCTCACCCTTCTCGACGAGTCCAAGGCGCTGCGAAGCGATTTGGCACTTGTGCAATACAGCATTCTGATAAGCGGTCAGAATGTATGCGTTCAGAAGTACGATTCGGAAGTCGATTACAGTGCAGAGGTCGAGCAAACGTTCCGTAAGTTCCAGCAAGGTGTGGTGGATGGTTATTTGGCAAAGTTTGCTGACAACGGCCGGCTGAATCACGTGGAGGGTCGGATTCTCGAATGTGTGGCTCGCCTGTTTCCGGACCTATTCCAGCGACTTGACACCTTCTGCGCCCTTCACGCCGATTACTTGAACAGCGTCATCGAGAGATTCGATCAGGAAATACAGTTCTACATTTCCTTTGTTGATTACGCTGCAATTTTCCGCGCCGAAGGGCTTGAGTTCTGCTTACCTGTTGTTTCGGATTGCGACAAAGAGACGTACGCGGACGAGGTGTTTGATCCAGCTCTTGCGTTCAAGTTGATCGGCCAGGGAATGCAGACAATTCAGAACTCGTTCCACCTGGAAGGACCGGAACGCATCATTGTGGTATCCGGGCCGAATCAGGGAGGAAAGACCACGTTCGCCCGTACATTCGGGCAGCTTCATTATCTGGCAAGCCTTGGATGCCCGGTTCCCGGGAGTAACGTGCGGCTTTTCCTGTTTGATAGGCTTTTCACTCATTTTGAGAAGGTGGAGAAGATCGAAAACCTCCATGGCAAGCTTCAGGATGATCTGCTTCGAATCCATTCGATACTGGCCCAGGCATCTCCGAACAGCATTGTCATCATGAATGAGATTTTCAGCTCCACGACGCTGCAGGATGCGATCTTTTTGGGTGAGCGGGTCATGGGAGAATTGATTAAACTGGATCTGATCGGAGTCTGCGTGACGTTTATCGACGAGTTTGCATCACTGGGCGAGAAGGTCGTGAGCATGGCAAGTACCGTGATACCTGAGAATCCGGCCGAGCGTACGTTCAAGATCATCCGGAAACCAGCCGACGGACTTGCCTACGCAATTGCTATTGCGGAGAAGTACGGCCTGACCTACGCCAGTCTGAAGGAGAGACTTGTACTATGAAAGCGTTTCTGCTCCATGAAGATAAGGACTTCGATATGTCACAGGATTTGCCGCCGCAGGCAGAACATGTGATACAGGATCTTGAACTTGAGACGCTTTTTCGCGCAATGGCGGACGGGGACAAGTTCCTGTTTCAGGTGGCACAGAGAGTTGTCCTGTTTAGCCTTGAGGATCTCGAGACGATTCGGTATCGCCAGGATATCCTGGCCGACTGCCTCGAAAACGCGTCTGTTGTTTCGGAAATATATCAACTCACCATTAATGCTGCGCAAGACCTGCGAAAGGGCTACTACAGTCTCTCCTCGCGATATCCCTCTTCAGTCCTGCATAGCTCAGTGGAAGCTCTGCAGATGCTGGTCGAGAGACTGCGGCAGCTCAGACGCATCGCGGATGATAAGGGTGTCAGGTTCAATTCAGAGGGATTCAGAAGACTTTTTGCGATGTTGCAAGATGAGTTGTCCGACGGTTATTTTTCGATAGTGTCCGATCACCTGAAGCGGCTTGAGTTCAGACACGGCGTCTTGATGAGTGCGACACTCGGGAGAGGAAACGCGGGAACTGATTACGTTCTGAGGAAGCCACACGATGACCCAAGAAGCTGGTTTCTGAGGATCTTCTCGAAAAGACCGCCTGCCTTCTCGTTCCGCATTGCAGATCGGGATGAATCCGGCGCTCGGGCGCTTGGGAATTTGCGCAACCGCGGCATAAATCTGGTTGCCAATGCGGCTGGTCAATCGAAAGATCACATCCTGAGCTTCTTTGCAAGTCTGCGGGCAGAACTCGCGTTCTATCTCGGTTGCCTGAACCTGCACAAGTCACTGGTTGCCCGTGACCAAAGGATAGTCTTCCCGGAAGCTTTCCCCGCAGCCGAGCATATGCAGTCCATCGATGGCATGTACGACTTGTGTCTTGCACTGACCATGGATAGCTCGGTTGTTGCGAATAGTCTCAACGCAGACGGAAAGAAACTCATCGTAATCACCGGAGCCAATCAAGGCGGGAAATCCACGTTTCTTCGGAGCCTCGGCCTGTCTCAGCTCATGATGCAGTGCGGGATGTTTGTTCCGGCCGAATCCTTCCGGGCGAACATCTGCAATGGGCTCTTTACCCACTACCGACGAGAAGAAGACACAGAAATGAATAGCGGCAAGTTTGACGAAGAACTCAAACGCATGAGTGAAATCGTCGACACCATTCGGGCGGGTTCCATGATGCTTCTTAACGAGTCATTCGCGGCAACAACCGAACGGGAAGGATCTGAGATAGCACTGCAGATTACGAACGCACTAATGGAAAGGGGGGTCAGAGTCCTGTTTGTCACGCACATGTATGAGTATGCGCGGACCATATACCAGAGAAAGCTGGATTTTGCCATGTTTCTTCAACCCGAGCGCCAATCCGATGGATCTCGAACGTTCAGGATTCGGGAAGGAAGACCTTCGGAGACAAGCTTCGGTCCCGATCTCTACGAGAAAATTTTCGACGCCGATCGAATTGGAAACCACGGGGGCGCAGAAATTCGGGGCACAGTTCTTGACTCGGTTGAGTAACCTATCAGGCCGGCGCACGGAATAGCGTTACGCGACGACAGTATGCCGACAGCTAAGAGATGGCGTTCTCCAGAACCCGCCATCCGGATCAGCGGTCCAGGGTGCCCGGTACGGATCGAAGAGATATTCGACCTGGCTAAAACCGTCGGACTAACAACGAAAATCGTCGAGATGACGGAGAAGCACCTTCATGTCGTGGGATCTTTCACGCAGCCTTCGCGCTGATGCATTCGTATGGTGGCCGGCGAAGCGGTGACCGCGTTTCGGCCGGACTCGCCGGCAAGTGTCG
>CAZKMA010000040.1:0-16846 GCA_964553615.1 uncultured Spirochaetales bacterium
CAGAACTCCGACCGGCGTATGGTAACTTTTCAACAATCTGCGTGGCAGTAAGGACTGCCTGAACGGAAAGTATAATTCGGTGCTGTCGCTCTATCATGACCAGGGGAATATAGCCGCGAAGACGCTGAATTTCGAACGTACCATCTCGGTCGCGGTAAGGGAAAGGATCAGCGCTGAGGAGGAAGTGCTGCCTCAAGGGAGATGGTTGCGCCGCCGAGAGCTTCGGCGTGCGCAGGATGGCAGGTGAAGAGTACGGTCTGATATCTTGCGGCAAACTCCTTGATCGCACCTGCCGCAAGGGCTCTCCGGGCCGGATCCATGTCGACCATCGGGTCGTCGAGGACGAGAAATCCGCCCTGGCTACCCAGCAGTTGCTCGGCCATTACCAGGCGCAATGCGAGTGCAACGGTGTCCCGAGTGCCCCAGGAAAGCAGCGGGAAGGGGAGATCGGTTCCGTCGTTTCCGGTGAAGGACACCGGTGCGGCTCCGCTCATCGTTGCCCCTGAAATCCGTCCATTTGAGAGTGTGTTGAGATACACGGAAAACCGTTGCTGGTAGGCGGTGAAGGTGGCTGAATCGACTGTATCCACAAGCGTTCGCATGCGCTCCTGTACACGCGCCACCGCTTCCCCGGCGGTTTTCAGTCGTTCGTGCTCGGCAATTGCATCCGTGAGTCTGCCCTCCATTGTCTCTACCGATTCTTCCGGGAGTCCGACCTCCGCACGGGCGCGATCCTGAAGGAGTGTGGAAAGCTCCGCCTCATCCCGGCGCAGTTGACGTTCGAGCTCATCGACGTGGGTGAAAAACTCTTCCGGCGCAGCGAAACCTTCGGGCAGGGCGGCAGCGGTGGTGAGTCGGGCGCGGAGTTCTTCCTGTCTTTGAGCCTTGCGGCCAACTTCGACGACGAGCGCGTCAAAGCTGCCATATTTGTCGGATAGTTCAGCGATCTCCTTTGTCAGCCGTTCCTGCTCACGTCTCGTCTCCATTACCACCTGATCGAATCGGGCACGGTCGCCGGCAATGTCCTCAATGGATCGGGGCGAATCCTCGGTATCCTCGGCTCCTTCCCGGATCAGGTCGTCAAGATCATCCTCCCCGAGGGCCTTCGTAAACCGGTCGCGAAGGAGCTCGACCTCCTGTTTCTTCAGGTCATGTCTGCGGATCAGGCCCTCGAGCTCATCCGCATTCGTGACGCCAAAGGTGGAAAGAAGCTCTTTGCGTGCATCCTCGGCTGTGCTGAGGTCCGCCGCTACGCGGTCGGCTTCCCCCGTGCCGGAGGTAACGGAAATCTCGGCGTCGGGAAGCTGGATTGTAAGGCTTCCCTCGAACAGGCGTTCTTCCGTGGCGTCCGCGGCCAGGTCGATCTTCGACGATGGTGTGCGAACTCCACCCACCGTTGCATGGAATTCGTTTCGTGCATGAATACGCATGGACAGCTTCGAAGCGGCAAGCATTGCGTTTCCGGATTGGATCCTCTGTTCAAGAGCGCGCAGCGTATCCGCCTGTTCGTTGTCGGGAGCGCTGATCTCCAGAAGCGCCTGCTCGGCCTTCCGAAGCTCATCCCGCATGCTCGAAAGTTCCGCCGCGCGCTTTCCCACGGTTCGGGCGCGCTCGGCCGCCCGCGCGGCGTCGAGCTCCTTAACCAGCAGCGCGGATTTCTCGACTGCGCGGTTCAATTCAGGTCCTATTGCCGACAGACGATCCTCGGCAACAGGCAACCGCCGGAGCGTTTTCTGCTGTTCGCCGATTTCAGCGTCCACCGCGCGCAACTCGCTTTCAAGCGTCTGACGTTCGCGGACACCTTCGCGCAGCGGGACGAGTCGTTCAAGCTCGTTCTTCGCGCTTTGCGTTCCCGACTCGAGATGTCGAATCTTTTCATTCAGCTCATCTATTTCCCGCTCAGCGGAGAGTGCCTGGTCCAGCAGACGTCTCATGCCCTCCAGGCGGTAGAAGGATCCAAGGACACTTCCGACGTTTTTGCGGTGCGGGTTTTCTATTCCGCGTCCGTCGCGCGGGAGGTGTCTGTTCCGGTCCCAGTTGCTGAAATAGCCTTCATAGCGAGCGTCGATAACTGCCTGCAGACGCTCAACCGAAATGCCGCCGGTCTCCATGACAGCACGCCGGAGGACAGATCCGAGCTCGTCTCTCACCTCATCTTCCGGATCCAGCACTTTCCGTCCGAGGGCGAGGGAAGACTGACCAGTAAGAAGGACCTCCCGTACCGATGCCGGTCCCGCAGGAAGCAGCGTCATCAGCCGACGCTCCACCTCCGCATCCTGCGTGGTTTCAACGCCGGCATGGTCCACCAGACGGGATCTTCCCTGACGATTTCCTCGAGCCCAGGTGCGCTCGAGAGAATACCGGCCTTCCGGTTTGCGAAAAGTCAGCGAGACTCTCACCGTGTCGCCCGCGCTATACGCCGTTTCTGCGCTGACTACCGTCCCGGCGCTTCGGGGCAGGACCGGACCGATGGTGGTTTCAAAGGCACGGGGAGTCAATCCGGTAGGCGTCAGAAGGACGTGGCTCAGCGCACGAAACAGCGTCGACTTGCCCGCCTCGTTCGGGCCGAGAATAACGGTGAGCCCCGTCAAGAACTCCACGCTTCTATTCCGGACGGCCGCAAATGGGGAGAGCGAGAGTCGTTCAAGTATCACGTCTTGCCTCCTGCAGCATATCGTAGGCTGCAGACAGCGCAGCACTGTCTTCTTCGTCCAGGAAGGTAGAGAGCAGCTGGCCGGCGAGTGACCCGTCGGAGAACTCCGCGCGAATCCGTTCAGGTGTCAATGCTTCACGTACACCCGTTTCGTCGAGGAGAAGATGGAACACATCCCGGCCAATCTCCGCCTCCAGCGTGTTCAGCGCTTCTCTGGATTCGGGGACAAGGGTGCCGGACACCACGAGGCGGAGCAGAAGGTTGTTCTCGAGGCCGGCAACCTGGCTTCTGCCGAGCGCGGAGAAGTCGGTATCCACCTCAATCTTCAGGGGGCGAATCTCGAAGCGGTACGTACCGGTGGAAATTGCACGGACGGTGATCTTCCGTTCACTGGAGACATCAATGATGAACGCGTTTCCCCCGTGTGTACAGTCGAAACCGTCCGGCTCGGGAGTCCCGGGATTGAAGACACGGTCGCCCGCGTTCGGATGCTCCGGATATATGATGTGGCTGTGGCCGAGCAGCCAGAGATCCGGGTGGAGCGCGCGCAACTCCTCGGCACTCATCGGGTAGTACTGACCCTCCGGGTCGGGGGAGATCCCCGAGAGACTTCCGTGGGCAACACCGATATGGACATCAACATCTTCTATACGCGTCTGGGCCGTTATCCAGTCCACGCCGTTCGTGTGTGAATGCTTCGCAAAGCAGGGCGCGGGATAGACCGCCGCAGAAACGCCGTAGTGGCGAAGGTCCACCGCCTGCGGGGTATCGATGAGCAGCGTCCGGTCTCCCGCTTCCGCGCGGAAACGAATCCAGAGATCGCTCTTCGGTCCGGCAAAATCGTGGTTTCCCGGAAGGACCACGGCAACCTCGCCGTCGAACCGTTCGAGCGACTGCGCCGCCCGGCGGATATCCGCGACTGCGTGCCTCGGGCGGTCGAACAGGTCGCCTGCAATGACAAGGATATTGCACTGTTCGCTGTTGGCCCGCTCGACCAGCGTCTCGAGAGCGGTGAAACGCGCCTCACTGAGGCGCGACTGTACTTCCGGATAGGCTGCGAATTTCATTCCGAGATGGAGGTCGGCGGTGTGAAGGATTCGTACCATAGAGCTTTCCACCGTGCGGCTATCGGCTCAGGCGCCTGAGCAGAGCATCGTCTGCGCGCCAGTTGGATGAGACCTTAACCCGCAGATCGAGATAGATCGTGTAGGGGAAGAGCTTAGCGAGCTCCTTCCTGGCGGTATCCCGAATCTGGCGGATCCGCTCTCCTCCGTTTCCAACGACAATGCCCTTCTGAGATTCCCGTTCCACCATGATGAAGGCGCGGATCCAGAGCGTCTTGCCGTTTTCTTTGACTTCAATGTCGGGTACCTCGACGAATATGGAATGCGGTATCTCCTGACGGGTCAGGTTCATTGCCTTTTCACGAATAATCTCGGATACCCTGAATTGCGGATCCTGGTCTGTGTAGATGTCGGCCGGATACATCGCCTCACCTTCGGGAGCAGCCTCGAACAGCGCGGTCCTCAGGTCATCCATCCCGGTGCCCTCGAGGGCAGAGATGCGGACGCAGCGAGCCGCGGAAACCGATTCTGCGATGAACTGTTCAATGCCGGCGGGATCGCTTCGCGGGGAGTCCGTTTTGTTGACCGCAGCGAGAATTCTGCCGCCGTTTGCATGGATGAGCCCGGCAAGTTCCTGCTCCTCCTTTCCCGGGGGGCGTGAAGAGTCCACCACGTAGAGTGTCAGGTCACTCTCCTGTACTGCCTGTGAGACGAGATCCTTCATGTGAAGGTTGAACTTCCGTTCGGAGTAATGAAATCCAGGGGTGTCTATGAAGACGATTTGTCCACGCGGCTCGGTTACAATTCCACGAATCTTGTTCCGCGTGGTCTGCGGAATAGGGGAGACGATGGATACCTTGTGGCCGCACAGTGCGTTCAGGAGCGTGGATTTACCACTGGATGGCCTTCCCACAATTGCCACAAACGCGGATTTACTCATGCATGCTACCTCCCCCTCACGAGCGCAATTATAGTTCGCCCGGCCCGACATTGGAATACGGCAGAAACCTTTTTCCCTGCCGGAGCGCGGGAGCAGGCAGCTCGATATTGCCCAGAGGCCGAATTCGGGGTACTTTATGGGTGTATCACGACACACGACGAGAGAGGAATCGACATTGATGGACGAATGGAGACTTTGGCTACGCGCGGAAGGCGAGGAAGAGGAAGAAGAAGAGGAGAAGCCCCAGGGACCCGGACCGGATTTCGGAGCCATGTATCAGAAGATGCTCAAGACGCGCACCATTCTTCTGTCGGGCGAAATCAACAAGAATCTCGCTGAGACCGTGGTCCGCCAGCTGCTGCTCCTTGAAGATATGGGCGATGACCCAATCAAGGTGTTCATAGACTCACCGGGTGGGGATGCGGATGCCGGATATGCGATATTCGACATGATGCGTTTCGTCAAACCGGAAGTGCATGTGGTGGGGATGGGGCTGGTGGCAAGCGCAGGGGCGATTATACTTCTCGCTGCGCCAAAAGAGCACCGTCTTGCGCTGCCGAACTCGCACTATCTCATCCACCAGCCGCTGAGCGGAATGAGAGGTGTGGCGACGGCAATCGAGATTCATGCCCGGGAAATCGAACGGATGCGGCAGCGGATAAACCGCCTCATTGCAGAGGAGACTGGTATATCCCTGGAACAGGTGGAAAAGGACACCGATCGCGACTACTGGATGAACGCCGAGGAGGCTCTGAAGTACGGGCTCGTTTCGCGCGTCATTCACCATCGGGACGAGATGGGCGCATAGGCAGGTCATGGCAGAGGACGAGCGTCCTTCGCTCTATCCCGGATGGGAAGAACGGGGAAAGATATGGCTTCCCACAGGGCTTACGGTCCACAGCGGAAAGGTCAGGGATGTCATAGACCTCGGTTCCGAGCTGATAATTACCACCACGGACCGAGTATCCGCATTTGACCGGATACTCGGGCTCGTGCCGTATAAGGGCGAGATCCTGAACAGGCTCTCCCTCTTCTGGTTCGAGAAGACCCAGGACATCGTTCCAAATCATATCATTGATCAGGTCTCCGGACGAACTGTCCGGGCGGCAAAGTGCACGGTTTTCCCGGTTGAGGTGGTTGTTCGCGGCTATCTGACCGGGTCGGCCTGGCGGGACTATCAGGCGGGGCGTGCTGTTTCGGGGGTGACGCTCCCGAGCGGGCTTCGCTTCAACGAGCGTCTGGATCAGCCCATTATTACGCCTTCAACGAAGGAAGAACAGGGTGCTCACGATCGACCGATATCGGCACGAGAGATTGTAACGAGTGGACTCGTGCCTCCTCACCTGTGGACCCAGATTGAACAGTCGGCTCTGGCGCTGTTTCGCCGCGGAACCGAAATTGCAGCCGAACGGGGACTCATCCTGGTGGACACCAAGTACGAGTTCGGTATGCTGGACGGTCAGCTGATTCTTGCGGACGAGGTGCACACTCCCGATTCATCCCGCTACTTTTATGCCGACACATACAAGAGCCGGTTCGAGGCGGGAGAACGACAGCGACAGATGGACAAGGAGTTTCTGCGCAACTGGCTCGCCGACCACGGCTTCACCGGAGATGGAGATCCGCCCGTCATCCCGGAAACCGTCATCGAAGAGTTATCGAACCGCTACCGGACAACCTTCGGGGAGATTACGGGCAACCGTTTTACATCCGAAGGTCTTTCTCCTGAAGCAGAGCGGGAAACTATTCTGTATACTATTCACGAATGGATGAAATAGTCCGTGTCTCCATCAGAGGCACGACCACGAAGAATCTGCTATTTGCCTTCTTGATTCTTATGCTCGGCTTCGCCCCGGCCGTGGGGGCGCAGGCCCAGCAGGCCGTCCCGCAACGGCAGAACGCCCGGGACTCGCACCGGGGTGTCTCGGTCACGCTGCTCTCGTATAACGTTGACAATCTTTTCGATGCAACCGCGAACGGAACCGAGTATCCGGAGTTCAGACCGAGCTCGGGTCGCTGGACCGATCGGCTCTACCGGGTACGGCTTGAGAATACCGCCCGGGTAATCTCGGACTCGGTTCCCCACGGCCCGGACATCGTGGTGCTCCAGGAGATTGAAAACCAGGCGGTACTGAAGACGCTTGCCGACGAGTATCTGCGCCGCGGAGGGTATCGGTATTCGGTGATGGTTCCGGTTCCCGGTTCGGCAATCAACGTAGGCGTTCTCAGTCGTTTTCCGGTGACCGGGGTGCTTGCCCACGAAGTGCGTGCCGAGACGACGCACCCGCTTCGCAACATCCTTGAGGTGACAATTGACGTGCACGGAGTGCCTCTTACCCTGTTTGCCTGCCACTGGAAGGCAAAGTCCGGCGGTGCGTTGCGGACCGAGGAAGCTCGTCGAATCGCCGCTCACATCATCATTACCCGTATGGGCAGGATATTGCAGGCAAATCCTTCAGCGGAAGCGCTGGTCGTCGGTGATCTGAACGAAAGCGAGGACGAGTACGAACGAATCGGTGGACAGTATCGGACTGCCATCATCAATGTAGATCCTCATGAGCCGTCCACGGGTGTCGACCCCGCGCACATCCCGTCGGATTACGCGAAGGACAGCATCTTCGTGGTGGATCATGCGGCCGATCTGGCTCCGGTCGTCCGTGCGCTCGGCGGGGAGTCTGCCGGACATCTGGTGCTCTTTTCGCCCTGGGGCTCAGTCCGAAACGGTTCAGATTCCGGCAGTTACTGGTACCGGGGTTCATGGGAAACCATAGATCAGTTCCTGCTTGCTCCCGGTCTCCTCGACAATCACGGGCTGACACTTGCCGGATTTGATGTCGTTACCCGCGACTACCTCGTGAACCGCCTGGGTCATCCGCGAAAATGGCAGTCCCGGATTGGCTCCGGATATTCGGACCATCTTCCCATCCTGCTTACCCTGACGGTCCTGAAGCCGCAATAGCCCCGCGCGTTTACGAACCAAAAAGCGTAAGTTGCTGATCTGAATCGAGCGCCCGCGCAATGTCCGGTCCGAGAGACTCGCTGAAGGCGAGCGCAATGGGGCGAAGTTGCTTCTCGACATAATGGTCATAATCTATCGGCGCGGTGCGCCTGTTCACCGGCTGCGGGCCCTCGAGCGTCATAACGTAGCGAATAGTGCCCTGGCGTTCGGATGGGGGCAGGAGAAGCGCCGCCTTCACGTGTGGCGGTTGGGACTTCGTGTAGTCTGAGACCATCTTACGAAGACTGCGGGAGTATACTATTTCGTTGTCAAAATCGCCCGCTCGAAGTTTCCTGACCAGTATCCGGATTGTCTCGATGAGCCTGGCCGACCGCTCGGCAATCGGTTGTTCGTCGAAGAGTGTCCGCAGTATCGTGAGCTGAAACTCCTGCGCAAGCGGTGTCCAGTCGCGGCGGACGGCTTCCATTCCCTTCACTTCCAGACGGCTGGAGCCACCCGTTGTCGATTCCGGATTTTCGGCAATCAGTCCTGCGTAGCCCTTTGCTCTTCCCCGGCGTGGTTCTCCATCCGCAACCGTTCCACCCTGCGTGCGCAGCGCCGGCAGGAAGAAATGTCGATACACTTTCTCGAACTCCAGCTCGAGGCGGGAGTGCACTCCGTATTCGGACTCGACATACCGTGCGAGTTCTCCATTGATGGTGGCGGCGAGGGCTGCCCCCTCGGCAAAGCAGGAACCGGGGTCCTCAGGGTGGTGCGAGAGGACGAAAAGGGAGTCGGTGTCTCCGTAGATTACCCGGTATTTCATGTCGACCAGGAGCCGTCTGCACCACCGCAGAACGCGTTGTCCGAAACTCGTAATTGCGCCGGCAAGTTGCACTCCGGCGAATCTGCATCCTCCCGCGCCGAGCACGCCGTAGAATGAGTTCATGACGATCTTGAAGACGTAGGATGCTACCTGGTCGTTTCGCGCCTTCGCAGCATCCCGTTCGCTGAAGAATCGGTCCAGGAGGTCCGGAAGGATTCCCGGGTCTCTGGAGAATGCTGCACCGTTTGGCGCCACAATGTACCGGCTCGTGTCCGTTGCGGATTCTGCGCCGCTTTGCAGGCCGACAGGATCTATGTTGAACGTGCGGATTACGGATGGATAGAGGCTCTTGAAGTCGAACACCATGACACCGTCGAAGACACCCGGTTCGGGAGTAAGGATGGCGCCGCCGGGAGCGGCTCCCATCGACAGCGCATCAACGCCGAGAGTCGGCGCGACAATGCCTCTTCGGTGCATTGCCTCGATGTAGATGAAATCGAACGAACGGATGCTCATCCACGCACGTGCAAGCGAAACCCCGATGAGGACGCAGCGCATTATTGTCAGCTCGAGTAGCCCGGTCTTTGCAAGGATACGTTGAACGAGGGCAGCGTCCTGCAGGCAGTACCGGCAGAGCGCTTCGGGGTCCTCTCGGCCAAGACGGTCAATTTCGGCAAGTTTGTCCGCAGAGGATTGATATTCGATGGTCTTGCCGACTCCGAGAACTTCGTGTGAGACGTATTGGAGGCTCTGTTCACGGAAATTCTCCGGGCCGTAGCGCAGGAGCCGGAGGCCGTCGATGACCTGCCGTCCGGGGATGAACATGGCAGCGGTTTCCATGGGTCGTGGACCGGTTTCAGGCCCGGAATCAGCGGTTACAGGCTCAGCACCGGTGGAGGTAAGTTCCGGACTGCGGCGCCGGCGTGCTGCGAGGAAGCGCGCCGGTTCATCCGAACGGCCAAACCGCTGGTCAATGCCGAGCGCCGAAGCCCGGGTGGAGATCTGGTTCCAGTCAAAATCGACCACATTCCATCCGGTAATAATGTCCGGGTCGAGTTCTCCGAGACGGCGGAAGAATGTCTCAAGAAGTTCACGTTCGCTCTTGCAGTAGCGAGCTACAAATCTGCGGCCCTCTTCGCCGATGCCGCTCTCTCCGAAATTGTCCAGGTTCGCGTACAGGACCTCTTCCACCGGGTTGTCGAGCCATGGGGCCGCAAGCTGGAAGCCGATCACGTTTATTCGTGAGGTTTCCCGTATAGATGTCTCGATATCCACTGACAGCACCGAGACCTCGGGTTTCCACACAGCCGGACCAATCTCGGGATCGACGAAGATATGGTCGACATGTTTTCCCTGCTGCGGTTCGCCGGATATGGTCACGGTACCGTGGATGCCGCGGTCCAGAAGGTAGCCATCGACAGCATCGATATCCGCTTCATAGGTCCGAATGCCTTCACGGCGAAGTTTCGATCCTGCTTCCCTCAGTCTCCGCTCGTCGGGAAATGCGAACCGCACACATTGCACGCCATCCATCGTCTTGAGTCTCGACCGAACACCCGTTGCGCCGACAATTGAGCGGGCACGGTGCGCGTCCGGTTCTCGAACGCAGAAGCCGGGCGGTTCATTCGATACGAGCACGGCGAAGGTACTGTGGTCGCTGCAGCGCCCGAGGAGGCACAATGTGGAAGCTCCCCGAATGGATCGGACAAAGCCGTGAACAATGAAACCGGTGAATGTCTTTCGTTCGGGTGCGCTCACGCATTCATCTTAACATCTATGAACACGGTTGTATTGAAGACCCTCTGATGTGTATGGTATTGGCATGGACCACACCCTCAAGGAACAGGTAGATCTCATCCGTCAGGTTTTCGGCTATGCAAACCGATTCAAGGGAAAGACTTTCGTATTCAAGATCGACTACCGGGTAATTTCTCATCCCCTTTTCCCGGTACTTATAAAGGATCTTGTTCTCCTTCACCGAGCCGGAATCCAGGTGGTCGTTGTTCCCGGAGCAAAGGAGCGCATTGACGATATTCTATCCCGCTACAATGTCGAATGCAGTACGGTCCAGGACGTGCGCATATCGTCCGCAGAAGCGATGCCCTTCATCAAGATGGCTGCCTTCGACGCGGCAAACAGTGTCATGACTCTCCTGTCCGGAAACAAGGTCGGGGCGGTAATCGGTAACTGGATTGGTGCTCGAAGCATGGGCGTAATCCAGGGCGTCGATTACCAGGATTCGGGGGTAGTGGACAAGATCAACATCGATATGGTTCAGAAGGTCCTGTCCGATGGTCTTATCCCGATATTCCCATGCATCGGCTGGAACGCTGTGGGCAGACCCTACAACATTTCGTCGGACGAGCTTGCAACGATCATGAGCGTTGAGCTCAAGGCGGACAAACTGTTTTTCCTGGGCGGTCACGATGCGGTGAATGCTGAGCGGTACTCCCTGCCGGACAATCCCTCCCTTGCAGAGGACGGACATCTGTCGCGGCTGACGCTGAGCGAGGCCGCCGTTCTCCTGCTCCTGAACGGAGACCGGACCGCAGACCCGGTGCTCGAGGTCCTTCGTTTTGCCCACCGTGCATGCGTCGGCGGAGTGCAGCGGGTACACGTCCTTGACGGCAGGGTCGAGGGTGCCGTCCTGAAAGAGGTCTTTTCGAACCTCGGTTCTGGAACCATGATCTATTCGAATCAGTATGAACAGATCAGACCCTTACGCCAGGAGGATGTGGGAGACGTGCTTCGGATCATGGAGCCGTTGGTGGCAACGGGCGTGCTTATTCCGCGAACCCGGCAGTCGCTCGAGAAGGGTCTTTCCGACTTTGTCGTGTACGAGGTAGACGGGACTGTTCACGGGTGTGGAGGACTGCACCGGTACGGGGAGGCGATGGCCGAGATTCTTGGGATTGCGGTCGATTCGCGTTACATCCGCTTTGGCATCGGCCAGAAAGTGGTCGAGTATCTGATAAGCCGCGCTCGCAGTTATGGCATTGCGCAAGTCTATGTCCTTACCACGCAGACTTCCGATTGGTTTGAGCGTCTCGGATTCCGGGCCGGTTCGCTCTCGGACGTTCCCGAGGAGAAGCGCGCCCGTTACGACACCAGCAGGAACTCCCGGGTCCTTGTCATGGATGTAAAACGGCATGAACTTCCCCGAGATCAGGTTCCCGGACTGCTGTAGGGAACTAGTCCTGCGATCGCGTCTCAAACCGCTCGGCAAGCAGGTCCAGCCGCTGTATCCGTGATGTGCTGTCGTCGAAGGCACGCTGGAAATTGCGCAGGTGATTCCCCGCAAGCTTCATTGATTGAGAGAGATCGTCCAGCTCCTTCCGCAACTGGTGGGTCACTTCCATAAGCTCGCGTCTTGACCGCGGAAGTGCGAAGCCCCGAAGGCCGTACGCAACGGTCTGCAGGTAGAGGAAGAGGTTCCCTGGGCTCACCGGGACGACTCCTCTCCGAAGCGCTTCGGCCAGCAGTCCATCTTCGTGTTCTACAAAAACATGGTAGTAGACGCGCTCGGCCGGAATGTACATCAGGGCAAATTGCATGGTGCCTTCTGCAGGCTGAATGTAGCGGGCTGCGATATCCTCAACATGTTTGATAATTGCCTTCCGGACGTCCGCGGGGAGGCTGTTGCGCGGTTCAGCCATTGAGCGCTTGATGCTTTCGAGCGGAAACTTTGAGTCAACAGCAACAAGATGGTCGCCGAGGCTGATAACCGCATCCGCACGGTAGCCGTTGCGAAACGTGTACTGAAGATCGAACGAAGAACGCGGGAGCCAGTTGGCCAGGTATTCCTGCAGAAAAGTCTCGCCAATTCCTCCTCGCGTGTGTGGTACCAGAAAAAGGTTGGACATATCGGTGACCTGACGCGAGATATCTTCTATTCGCGCAAGGCGTGTCGAGAGATCCTGAATGAATCGGTCCGGGAGCGGGGCGGACTGGCGCGTGCCGCGCCGCGCAATCAGCACGACCATCAGCAGCATGAGCAACACCACTGCAGCAAGAACGGCAACCTGAATTGCGGAAATCGTCATATTATGCTTTCCTTATGCGGTCTCGTCTGCGGACTATAGTATGGCTCGCTCACGCGGCGGTCAATCCGAGTAACGAAGGAGTTCGATATGGAACCCGTGAGGGTAGGTGTCATTGGAATTGGCGGGTTTGCACGGACTCATCTGGATTCGCTTGATCGCTGCGAAGGTCAGGGTCTGTCCCGGCTGGAGTCCGTCGTGGTTCCTCTGCCGTGGAACGCACAGTACAACGAGGAAGAGCGCGAGAGTGAGATTCGACGCCGCGGCGTGCGGGTGTACCGAAGCTACGAGGAGATGTTCGAGGGCGAACGGGGAAGGATCGATCTTGTTACTGTACCGGTCGGCATCCATCTTCACGCACCGGCAAGCATAGCCGCGCTGCGGGCAGGATTCAACGTACTGTGCGAGAAACCCGCCGCAGGTGGGAGCGCCGGCGCACGTGACATGAAAGACGCCCGGGAAAGCTCCGGACGGATTCTCGCTATCGGATATCAGCATCTGCATACACCTGCCATTCAGCGAATCAAAGGGATTACCCTGAGCGGAGAGCTCGGCCGTCTGCTCAATGCCCGTACTCTGGTTCTCTGGCCGCGTGAAAGCTCATACTACGGGCGAAACGGCTGGGCGGGCAAACTGAGCGTGAACGGCGTGCAGATCCTGGATTCACCGCTTCAGAATGCCGCCGCGCACTTTCTTCAGAACATGCTTTACGTCGCCGGACCGGGTCGGGACGAGTGTGCCGAGCCGGTTGCCGCGTACGGAGAAAACTATCACGCGAATGATATCGAGTCCGCGGATACTCAATTTCTGCGGATCACAACCGAGTCCGGATCCACGCTGGTATTCGTCGCGAGCCATGCGGTACCGGAGCAGCGAGATCCGCAGACCGAATTCCGCTATGAGCACGGACGGATACTCTGGAACTACGATGGCCAGACCTCCGTCTTCCGCACCGGTCCGGACGGGAGAGAGTCGCTTGTCGAGGCTTTCGACAATGGAAACGCCCGTGTGCACGATCTTCCGTTTTTCGATGTGATGCGGGCAATCAGGGAGTCGGGCACGCCGCTGTCGCATATTGGGAACGCAATTCAGCACATCCGGTGTGTCGAGGCTGCGTTCGCCTCATCCAGAGGGGTTGTTCCGATTCCGAAGGAGTTTCTCGAGTACCGCGACACTCCCAACGGCACCATTACCCTCGTTCGCGGCATAGTGCCCGAGCTCGAGCGCGCATACGAAAGCACGGCCGGATTCGGCGAGGGGCCCACGCGCGGCAGCGGGACAGCCGGATGGGCTGTCCCTTCGCGTGTGGTGACGCCGGTCGCCTGAAGCTCGCGCACGGGCACGGGCCCAGCACCCGCGGCGAAACTGGCTGAAGGCGTGATCCGCCGACGGCAGAGTTGCCGATGGCCTATGCGTGGAAGGAAGCGTTCATATCCGCAGGGGCAACGGGTGCGACCTGTTTTTTCGTGAACGTAGACTTTGCTATCAGATCCTTCAGCAGCGCCTCGTATTCCTTTTCATCAACGGGCAGATCCACGGTCTCGTTCCGGAAATGAGAGGCGAGGATCGCGTTGCCGAGCGCCACAGAGTTGATACCCTCGAGGCCCGGAGCAATGAGTTTCTCTTTGCCGCGGATTGAGGCGCCGAAGTTCTCTATGATGATCCGGTGTCCCGGCTCGCCGTGGTGTGTGTAAGGCACTTCGGTCTTCCAGCTTTCAACCTTCGTGAACGCTATCTGCTCCTGGGCAATGACGTCGAGCATCGATTTCCTGTTTATCGAGAAGGTAATGACACCGTCTTCGAAAACGATCTTGCCTTTCTCTCCCACAATTTCCAGCCGGTTTGTCCCGGGTGATTCGCCGGTGGTGGTAATGAAATGGCCTACCATGCCGTTTTCATGTTCGAAATACGCGGTTACCTCGTCCTCGACTTCTATGTTGTGATACTTTCCGAGCGACGCGAAGCCGCGAACACGGGCCGGCATGCCGACAATCCACTGGTAGAGGTCCAGGTTGTGCGGGCACTGGTTCAACAGCACTCCTCCGCCTTCACCCTTCCAGGTTGCACGCCATCCGCCGGTGTCGTAATAGTATTGCGTTCGGAACCAGTCGGTGATAATCCATGTGGTACGCGTGAGTCGCCCGAGATCACCTCCGGTCACGAGATCGCGAATCTTTTTCCAGTATCCGTAGGTCCGCTGCATGAACATGGCCGAATAGATCAGGCCGGGATACTTCTTCAGCGCATTCTCGTACGCGTCGGCCATGCGGTGTGCGTCAGCCGCGTGAACTGCCACCGGTTTCTCTGCAAGCACATGGATCCCTGCAGCGAAGGCGGCAATGGCTATCGGCGGATGGAAATAGTGAGGGGTTGCAACAATTACCGCCTCAGCCCCACCTTTCTCTATTGCTTCGTGATAGTCGAAAAAGACCGACGTCCCGTACTTCTCTCCGCATGCCTTCGCGCGCGGAGCGTCAATGTCGCACACGTAGGCCAGCTCGAGATTTGAGCTCCTGCTCAGGTCTTCGACATGCTTCATTCCCATGCCGCCGATTCCGATGACTCCTATTCGAACTTTCGTCATGAAATAGTCCTTGTTCGTTAGAGTAAAATGTCGGGCAAATTGTACCACGGACTCAACGTGTATGTCCGCAGATGACGGAGGTATTGCGCAGATGTTCGTTAGCCCATAGAGTACAAACAGGAGTCTTACGATGAACAAAGCCGATGGGATGAACTATGCGCCGGAAGGTCTGGCGCGGCCGGTAGTGAAAGAGGGAGAGTTTCCATTCGCGGCGGTGGGCCTTGATCATGGGCACATCTTCGGAATGTGCGGTGGTCTGGTGGATGCGGGCGGCCACGTGAAGTGGGTCTATGATCCCGATCGGAAAAAATGTGAAGAGTTCAAGAAGAAGTTCCCGCAGGTAACCATTGCTACTACCGAGCAGGAGGTTCTCCAGGATCCTGACGTTCGGCTCGTTGCGGGTGCGGCGGTGCCCTCTACCCGCGGTGATCTCGGGCTCAGAGTCATGGAGCACGGAAAGCACTATATGTCGGACAAGGCTCCGTTTACCACTGCGGATCAACTCCAGCGTGCGCGTGCCATGGTTGCAAAGACCGACCTGATCTGGGCGGTCTGTTACAGTGAGCGCGTTCACAACGAGAGCGCAGTCTTCGCGGGGCAGTTGATTGCGGACGGTACCATCGGAACCGTTCTTCAGGTTATAGGAATGGGGCCGCATCGACTGAATGCACCGTCACGGCCCGCGTGGTTTTTCGAAAAGCAGTACTATGGGGGTATCCTCACCGACATCGGAAGCCATCAGATCGAGCAGTTTCTCTTTTTCGCAGGAGCGAAGGATGCAGAGGTTTCCGCGGCACGAATTGCAAACTACAATCACCCCGAGTATCCGGAGCTCGAGGACTTTGGAGATGCAAACCTGACTGCGGACAACGGGGCAACGAACTATTTCCGTGTGGACTGGTTCACACCGAACGGGCTCGGCACCTGGGGCGATGGTCGTACCTTCATCCTTGGAACCGAAGGCTACATCGAGCTGCGAAAGTACATTGACGTTGCCCGCGATCCGGAGGGAGACCATGTTTACCTGGTGAACGGAGAGGGTGAGCGCCACATTCCGGTTCACGGAAAAGTCGGCTTCCCCTATTTCGGGGAGCTTATCCTTGACTGCCTGAATGGCACACGAACTGCAATGCCGCAGGAGCATACATTCAAGGCCGCGGAACTCTGCATGAAGGCGCAGTCGTTGGCACAGACGGTCTCGGGATCGGGGGAATAACATACCTGACATCCGTACGTTGATGAAAAACATCTTTTCCGCAACGATCAAGCGTCGCATATACCTGACGACGTTTCTTCCGCTGGTGCTCCTGCTTGCTCTGGTGTTGCCGGTAGTCGGATTTCATGTACGTTCCCTCCTGGTGGCAGACCACACTCAGTCTCAGCTGACCGCCCTCGAACTTGAGCGCTTTTTCATCGAGAGGTGGCTCCAGGAGCGACTGAGCGACATTACCTTTCTTGCCCGCCTGGATCAGTTGCAGAAAGGGTCACCTCAGGAGATTGACGGGTTTCTACGGCGTTTCGCGGATTCCGACGAGGAGTTTACAAACGCCGTCTTCGTGAGTCCGCGTGGAAACATAGTAGCCGGAAGCCTGAGTTCTTCGACCCTCTCTCTTGCAGACCGCGCGTATTTCGTGGATGCAGCACGCGGTGTTCCCTCCGTCTCTTCGGTGCTTACGAGCCGGCTCTCCGGCAAGCGGATAATAGCATTCGCTTCACCGGTCTCCTCTGCGGACGGGACATTCCGAGGGGTCATCGTCGCCACGGTCCAGATAGCGGTGCTGAACAACCTGATGGAGGAGGT
>CAZKMA010000040.1:16946-43243 GCA_964553615.1 uncultured Spirochaetales bacterium
GCCGGCGTATTGCCGGCGAATGGCTCGTCACCCGAGGTCGAGCGACCACTGGTGGATCACGATGGGCATCTGATGAACGATGAGATCCTCAGACGGGCAGTCCATCAGCAGGCGAGCACGACGTCATATGTCAACTACACAGGAAAACCGGTGCTCGGAAGCTACATATGGGTCAAAAACGGAGCATGGCTCCTCGTCTACGAGACTCCGCTTTCACGTGTTCTTGCGAGCTATCGTCAGTATATCGGGGTACTGCTCGGCGGTGTGGCAGTCGTAGTGCTCATTCTTGTTCCAATCCTGCTCTGGAGCGCACGTTCAATTGAACGGCCGCTTGCCGTTCTCGAGACACTGTCAGTGCAGATGCGCGCGCAGGAATTCAACATCGATTGTGACGGATCCGTACCCGGGAATGCACCGCGGGAAATTCGGAGTCTGTCGCTTGCCTTCTGTCAGATGGCGCGAAAAATAAAAGAGACCGTTGGAATGCTGGAACGGCTTGCAACAACCGACGTCCTGACCGGATTGGCCAACCGGCGGCTCTTTCTTCAGGAGGCGCCGCGGCTGGTGGAAGTCAGCGAACGCGCAGGCAGCCCGTGTTCACTGCTCATGATCGACATCGACCACTTCAAGGAAATAAACGACACGTACGGCCACGAGAGTGGGGACATTGTCCTTACGGAAATATCTTCAGTGCTTTCCCAGACGATCCGGGATTCCGATATTGTTGCCCGCGTGGGCGGGGAGGAGTTTGCAATTGTCGCTCCCAATTCCTCGCTGAATGCGGCCGCGGATCTGGGCGAGCGAATCCGGTCAGCGGTGGAGATGCGCGGAATTACGCTCCCGGATACGGTGGTGTACCGTACGGTCAGCGTTGGAGTTGCAGAGTACCGATCGGAAATCCACAAGAAAGGTATAGATGACGTTCTCGCGGCGGCCGACCGGGCCCTGTACGTGGCAAAGGATTCCGGACGGAACCGCGTGGTTCGGGGTTCCTGATCAGAGGATGTGTTCGAGGAACCGCTTCGTTCGCTCTTCGTTCGGGTTTTCGAAGATATTCTTCGGCGTTCCTCGCTCTATGATTTCGCCGCCGTCCATGAAAACAACGGTGTCCGCCGCCGCCTTCGCAAACCCCATTTCGTGGGACACCACGAGCATTGTCATCCCATCCTGAGCAAGCGCCAGCATGACATCGAGCACCTCTTTTATCATTTCCGGATCAAGGGCGCTTGTGGGCTCGTCGAACAACATCACCTTGGGATTCATTGCAAGTGCGCGGGCAATTGCAACGCGCTGCTGCTGGCCGCCGGATAGCTGGTCGGGGTAGGCATCCGCCTTGTCTTCCAATCCAACCCGTTTGAGCAATCTGTAGGCGGTTTCCTTTGCGTCGTTTTGGGCGACGTGCTGGACCGTACGGGGAGCGAGGGTTATGTTTGCGAGGGCAGTGAGATGCGGGAAAAGGTTGAAACTCTGAAACACCATTCCGACTTCTTCGCGAATGAGCCTGATATCGGCGTGTGGATCGGTTACCCGCTCATCATCGATCCATATGTCGCCGGAGGTCAGATGCTCGAGACGATTGATGCTGCGCAGCATCGTGCTCTTTCCGCTGCCGGATGGACCGATGACCAGGACCACCTCACCCTGTTTTACTTCGAGACTCGCGCTTTTCAGCGCCACTACATGGCCGAATTGCTTGCTGGCGTTCTGTATGCGAATGCGGGGAAGTTCCGCCCCGCCCGCCAACTTATCTGCGTCGCTCAAGTTTGTCCTCCATAATTCCCACGAGCTTCGAAAAGAACAGTGTGATGACCAGATAGATCAGTGCGACTATCGTGTAGCTTTCAAAGTACCGGAACGTCGTGGAAGCGTACTCACGACCGCGGCGAAGCAGATCGCTGACCGCCAGTATCGATACGAGCGAAGAGTCTTTCAGGAGTGCAATAAACTCATTCCCGACCGGGGGAAGAATAACCCGGAATGCCTGAGGCAGAATTATTGTCCGAAGTGCCTGAGTTCTCGTCAGTCCGAGCGCAAGAGCCGCTTCCATCTGTCCACGGGGAATCGACTGAATGCCGGCACGGAAAATTTCGCCCATGTAGGCGCCGTAACAGACCGACATGGCGGTTACCGCTGCAGCAAGTCGAGGAAGTTTCACGAAAGCGCCGAGTGCAAAATAGATGTAGAAGAGTTGCACCAGAAGAGGAATCCCGCGGATAACCTCCACGTACACAGTCGCAATTCTGTTTATTACCGTAATCCGCGAAATCCTGCCGAGACCTGTCAGAAGTCCGATCACCAGCGCAAGCAGGATCGACAGGACCGTTACTTCGAACGTTCGCACAATTCCGTCGGGCACGAACTTCATGATGTCCCAGTACGGATTGGGAGAAACTGCGGGCAGGATAATGAGGAGCGCGATCGCTCCGAAGAAGGAGATGCGCCACGCGGAAAACACGGCCTTCTCTCCTCTATCGGGGATCAACGCTCCATCGGAAACAGTAATTTTAGTGCTTTCTTTCGACTGAGCCACTGCTTATCTGAGCCACTTGGTCTGCAGTTTGTCAACGGTGCCGTCTTTGAGAACCACGGCCAGTCCCTTGTTGATCAGGTCCAGTGTCTTTGTATTGCCTTTCTTGACCGCAACGCCGTAGTACTCTTCAGTGAACGGCTTTCCGACAATCTTCAGTTTGCCCTTGTACGTGTCGTTCTGCAGCACGTAGTTCGCCGCGGTGGGGCTATCTACTACTACGCCGTCGATTCGCCCATTGTCCAGATCCTGGACCGCAAGCCCGATCTCATCGTAGGTCTTGAGCTGAAGGCCAGCTTCCTTCTGGATTGCAATTGCGCCGGTCGTGCCAATCTGTGCGCCGACCTGCTTTCCCTTCAGGTCCGAGAGCGTGGAGATGCCGGTTTCATTGTCCCGGATAACCAGAACCTGACCTGCATTAATGTAGGGAACCGAAAAGTCCATGGTCTTCTTCCGCTCATCGGTTATGGTTACCGAAGAAACAACGGCGTCGTAGTCTCCGTTCGCAAGTCCGGCGAAAATGCCGTCCCATGCGGTATTCTTGAACTCGACGTCAAATCCACCTGCTTTCGCAGCAGCTTTCATAAGGTCAATATCGAACCCGACGATCTCTTTGTTCTGATCGACGAACTCCATCGGCGGCCAGGTTGCATCGGTTGCCATTACAATCTTCGGCTTGGCCGCCATTGCCGGTCCGCTCGCCTTTTCCGAGCTCCCGCTCGCGAACGCCATTCCGGTGATCGCCAGAAGCACGACCAGAATTCCGAGTAATCGTTTCATAGTAGACTCCTTTTTTGGATACAGAAATTCCAAGCATTTACGGTAATATATATGCGTTTCTTTGACAATAGGCGCATAATTATCCGGCTTTTTGCGCAGGTATTGCCAGAAACTTCCTTGACAGAAGCGCCTGCCGGGTTTAGGCTGTTCGAGGTTCCATTTGTTGCATGCAACAAATGGAACGGCATGGACGTCCGGCTGAAGACAGCACGCTGCAGGTGGATTTTTCGATGAAGAAACCGGTAACGGTGTACGACATAGCAAGAGAGCTTGGAATTTCCCCGAGTACCGTGTCACGGGTGTTCAACAACTCGATGCTCGTCGGCGAGGAGACCCGTGAACGGATCCTCAGGACGGCTGGCGAGATGGGCTACCGGAAACGGCGCATCAGGCGACAACAGGCTCGCGCGATTCTCGACATCGCCCTGGTTCTTCCGAGTTTCACCCGTACAACGCTCCACCTCTTCTATGATCCGGCCGAATTGATAACCGGTCTGGAGGACGGACTCTCGGATACTCGTGTCAGGATAATTACCACGCTTGCAGACGGCCGGGACCGTCTGTTCACGAACAAGAAGCTGGGAGACCTGGACGGCTGTGTATTTGCTTTCACCACTCCGGATCCGGCGCTGTGCAGGAATCTGGACGCGCGTGAGGTCCCATGGGTCGTGCTGAATCGGGTGTCGGAGAGTTTCAACCATGTTTCCAACGACAACGCCGGTGGCATGCGGAAGCTTGTCCGGCGCGCGTATTCGAGATGGGGAGCTAAGCTTCGTCCGTGCTATTTTGGCTTCGCACCGATCGCTCCGGTCTCCGCGCAGCGGCGTGAAGGGTTTCTCGCCGAACTCACCGTATGCGGGATACCCCCGGGTTCTGCCCATCTCGCCGAACTTGGCCAGATTCGTGCGCTCTCCGCCACCGTGCTGCGTGGGCTCAGGGATGAGGGGTACAACGCCTTCTTCTGCTTCAACGACGTCATGGCGGTTTATGCCTGGCAGGTCGCGCAAAGTGCCGGGATAGCAATCCCCGAGGAGGCAAGTCTGACCGGGTTCGACCGCTCGCCGGTTCGTGACCTGGCGCTTGTGGCCATCGACACCGTCAATTTGCCGGTTTACCGGCTCGGGCTGGAAGCGGGCAGATGGCTCAAGTCAAATATTATCGATCGTGCGCAGGATCCGATTCGGATGCTCGTGGAGGGTGAATATGTTGCAGGAGAGACACTTGAGCACCGGGACTGAACGATGTCCGGTTGCGCTGGTTACCGGCGGGAGCCGCGGAATCGGCCGCGGCGTCGCCGTCGAGCTTGCACGTGCCGGGTATTCGGTTGCAATAAACTACCGTGGGAACGCCGCGGCGGCAGCGGAAACCGAGCAGCTGTGCACGGCATCGGCCGGGGCCGCGAATGGAGGATCTCAGCGTTTTCTGTCCGTTCAGGCGGACATTGCCGATCGCCGTGCGCGCCTTGCAATGCTTGACAGAATTGACCGGGACCTTGGTGGTATCGATGTGCTGATAAACAACGCAGGCGTCGCCCCCAGGCAGCGGATGGACATACTCGAGGCCGGAGAAGAGTCGTTTTCCGAGCTCCTTTCAACCAATCTTCAGGGTCCGTATTTCCTTACGCAGGCGGTTGCCGCCCGATGGCTCGCCTCCGGACACCCGGGTACGCACGAGCGCAGAATCGTGTTCATAACCTCAATTTCGGCAGATACCGCTTCACTGAACCGGGGGGAGTACTGCGTTTCGAAAGCAGGACTCGCCATGGCGGTCCAACTGTTCGCGCTGCGCCTCGCCGAGTATGGCATCCCGGTGTTCGAGGTGCGTCCCGGTATTATCAAGACGGACATGACCTCGGCGGTCGAGGGACGCTATGACGGGCTGATTGCCGAGGGGCTGGTTCCACAGAAGCGGTGGGGAATGCCCGAAGATGTTGGGCGGGCGGTGCGTGGACTGGTGTCGAGCCAGTTTTCCTTTTCGACCGGCAGCGTCATCTACGCCGACGGCGGGCTTCACATAGCGCGACTGTAGTTCGCGATTACAGGAGAGTGCACGATGATCAAGACAGACCTTCAGTTGCGACCCGTGGATCTGATGTCCCGCATCGACGACCTGTTTGTGTGCGCCGAGCGGGCGACCGCTGCAATCCAGAACAGGTGGAATCCGTCCGACGGAACGCCGGTATTTACGGTGAACGGCAGGTACGGTTCCCGTGGATGGACAGAGTGGACTCAAGGGTTCGTGTACGGGAACGCACTCTATATTTTCGATGCGACAGGAAACAAGGAGATGCTGCGCTACGCACGTGATGCGACACTTCGTGCAATGGCCACACATGTGAGCCACACGGGGGTCCACGACCACGGGTTCAACAACGTCAGTACCTACGGCAATCTCCTGCGGTTGATGGGGGAGCACCGGTTCGATGAGGACGCATGGGAACGGGAGTTCTACCGTCTTGCCTTGAAGGTGTCCGGAGCAACTCAGGCGGCACGCTGGACCTCTTTGCCTGAGGACCTCGGTTACATCTATTCGTTCAACGGTGCTCATTCACTCTTCGCGGACACCATCCGCTCCCTTCGCGCACTTGCGGTTGCCCACTCGCTGGGCCACGTGCTGATGGGCGAACAGGACCGCGCCATTTCGTTGCTCCGGCGCCTCCTTCAACATGCAGAAACAACTGCGCGCTACAATGTCTACTTCGGTGAAGGGCGCGATGGCTATGATGTCCGCGGACGGGTTGCGCACGAGTCGATCTTCAATACGGCAAATGGCGCCTTTCGTTGTCCGTCGACCCAGCAGGGTTATTCTCCGTTCACAACCTGGACCCGCGGTCTCGCCTGGATATTGTGCGGCTATGCTGAACAGCTCGAGTATGTGTCCACGCTTTCCGATTCGGATATCCAGAGTGCCGGATTGCCGTATTACCGCACGCGTGCGGAGGTCGAGCAACGCTTCCTTGATACGGCAATGGCGGTCGCCGACTTCTATATCGCGGAGACGCCGACGGATGGGGTTCCTTACTGGGACACCGGAGCTCCGGGACTCGGCCGGATGGGAGATTATCGAGATCGACCGGCGGATCCTTTCAACGCATGGGAACCGGTAGACAGCTCCGCGGCGGCAATCGCCGCTCAGGGGCTGCTGCGTCTGGGAGCCTGTCTACAACGAAGAGCTGGAGCCGGAACTCCGGAGGGGAACAGGTACATTCAGGCGGGACTGACGGTTGCGCGAACGATCTTTTCGGACCCCTATCTTTCGAAGGTTGAGGGACACGAAGGAATCCTGCTCCATTCGGTTTACCATCGGCCGAACGGTTGGGACCATGTGGCGGCGGGCCAGCAGGTTCCGAACGGGGAATCGTGCATGTGGGGAGATTATCACGCCCTCGAGCTCGGCGTTTATTTGAAGAGACTCGCCGATTCGGGCCCCTATCTGACTTTTTTTCCACAATCGGGGGATAACTATGAATGAACGAATTGATCTGAGCCGATCCTGTCTGCACACCATTACGACCAAGCCGTGGCCCATCGAGACTGCCGTTGAAGAGTACGCGCGCAGTGGAATTGCCGGTATCACCGTGTGGCGTGAAGCGCTTTCCGGACGTAGTCCCGCAGCTATCGGCACGCTCATCCGGGATGCCGGTCTCGATGTCGTGAGCCTCTGCCGCGGCGGTTTCTTTCCGTCCGTAGAGTCGGAAGAGCGAGCTCGTTCAATTGCGGAGAATCGACGCACAATTCGGGATGCTGCCGCTCTCGGTGCACCGCATGTTGTTCTCGTCTGCGGAGCGGATCCCCGGCAGCCGCTGGAGACATCGCGGGAGCAGATTGCTGAAGGCATTTCCGCGGTTTACGAAGAGGCGCATGAGCTCGGTGTCCGCCTTGCAATTGAGCCGCTTCATCCCATGTATGCTGATTCCCGTTCGGCGATCAACACGCTCGAACAGGCCAACGATTTGTGCGATCTGCTCGATCTTCCCGATGTCGGCGTTGCTGTGGACGTCTACCACCTGTTCTGGGATCCGCACCTTGAACGGGAGATAGATCGGTGCGGGAAAGCGGGCCGGATCTTCGCTTTTCATGTATGTGACTGGCGAACGCCTACCCGAGACATGCTGAACGATCGTGGACTGATGGGCGAGGGATGTATTCCCATTCGTCGCATCCGTGGCTGGGTGGAGGCGGCGGGCTTTTCCGGATTCAACGAGGTTGAGATATTTTCCACCGAATACTGGTCTCTCCCGCAGAAACAGTTTCTCGAGCGAATTGTGGAAGCGTATTCGGTTCACGTATAGGAGGAATTATGGAGCGGACAATAGGCATTATCATGAACGGCGTGACCGGGCGGATGGGCACGAATCAGCATCTCGACCGGTCGATCCACGCCATACGAAAACAGGGCGGCGTCGTTCTCTCAAACGGGGACCGCCTTATCCCGGACCCCATACTGGTCGGCAGAAACGAAGCGAAACTATCGCGACTTGCCTCTCGATACGATATAGGGCGGTACACCACCGATCTGGATACGGCTCTCGGAGATCGCTACAACGAGATCTATTTCGACTCTCAGCTTACACAGCTTCGCGCAGCGGGAGTCAGGAAGGCAATAGATGCGGGCAAGGCCATCTACTGCGAGAAGCCGACCGGCACTTCGGCAGCAGAGGCTCTTGATCTTTATCACCGCGCGGTGGCGGCAGGTGTCAAGAACGGTGTTGTCCAGGACAAGCTGTGGCTGCCTGGATTGCTCAAGCTGAAGTATCTGATCGATACCGGTTTCTTTGGGAGAATCCTCTCCGTCCGTGGAGAGTTCGGGTACTGGGTGTTCGACGGAGTTCATCAGCCGACTCAACGGCCTTCATGGAACTACAAGAAGGAAGAGGGCGGCGGAATCATGATCGACATGTTCTGCCACTGGCAGTACGTCATCGAGAATCTGTTTGGCCGCATACGCTCGCTTTCGGCAATTGGTGCCATACACATTCCCCGGCGCGTGGATGAACGCGGAGAGGTGTACGACTGCACGGCGGAGGATTCCGCCTACGGAACATTTGAACTCGACAACGGAGTAGTCTGCCACTTTAACAGCTCCTGGGACGTACGCGTGCGCCGTGACGATCTGCTTACCATTCAGGTAGACGGGACGAATGGGTCGGCGGTCGCCGGACTGCGGGAGTGCCGTGTTCAGAGCGATGCCGAGACTCCGAAGCCTGTCTGGAACCCCGATATCGAGCAGCCGATCGACTACTATGAGAACTGGATGAAGATGCCGACCCGGGATCCGTTCGAAAATGCGTTCAAGGTGCAATGGGAGATGTTCCTGAAACACGTTGCCGACAACGGCGAATTCCGGTGGTCGTTGCTGGAGGGTGCGAAGGGAGTGCAGCTTGCAGAACTCGGGCTGCAGAGCTGGAATGAGCGGCGCTGGGTGGATATATCCCCGCTCGACGCCGCCGCGGAGGCCAAGAAATGAAGTATCGCAGACTCGGTGCATCCGGCCCGGAGGTATCGACCATCGCAATGGGCTGCTGGACTATCGCAGGCGGCGCCATGTGGGGAAATGTTGCTGAACGGGAGGCAATTCGTACAATCCATGCGGCAATCGACGCCGGGATAACGCTGCTCGACACCGCAGAAGGGTATGGAGATGGCGACTCCGAGGATCTGATCGGAAAGGCGCTGTCCGAAGCCGGAAGCCGAAACCGGGTGCTCATTGCAACCAAGGTCGGCCCCGACAACTTCAGTGAACAGGATCTGGTGCGCTCGTGCGAGACGAGCCTCAGGAGACTCGGGACTGACGTGATAGACCTGTACCAGCTCCACTGGCCGCGCGTTGCGGCTGTGCCTGTTCCCGACGCGCTCGAGACCATGGAACGGCTACGGGAACAGGGGAAGATTCGGTTCATCGGCGTCTGTAACTTTGGGGTCCCCGACCTTGAAGGGACAGGCGTCCCGGGCGAAGCAATTATCAGCGATCAGCTTCCATACAGTCCACTGTGGCGGGTCATAGAGCAGGAAATCATGCAGCTCGTGCAGGCCCGCGGTATGGGAGTGCTGACGTACAGCACGCTTGTCCATGGGCTGCTCGCTGGAAAGTTTCGAAATGCCGCGGATGTCCCTGATTCGCGGGCGCGTACCCGGCATTTTTCCGGCAATCGTCCTTCGGCGCGTCATGGCGAGGCAGGTCAGGAGGAGCTCACATTTCAGACCGTGCATGCTGTCGGATCAATAGCCGCAGAACTTGGCCTTTCGTTGGGGGACCTGTCGCTTGCGTGGGCATTGCACCAGCCGGGAGTTACTTCGGTGCTCGCGGGCGCACGAAACGCGGGACAGATCGAAGCCAACGCGCGTGCTGCCGATATCGAGTTACCGTCGGAGGCGCTCGAGCGCATCGATGAGGCAACTGCTGCGCTGAAAGACACGTTTGGTCTCAATCCCGACATGTGGCAGACTCCCGGGCGGAGCGGCTACACCGGTCGTCCAGCCGAGGATTGAAGTGTCGATTTTCCGGATGAAATCGTGCCACAATGGGAACTCAGCGAAATCGTCTGAACAGACCACATATCATGAAACGAGGAGCGCGCAATGGATGCTTTGAAGATTCGTCCACGCAATGAGTGCACCTGGGATGCGGTGGCTCTCGGTGAAGTCATGCTGCGTCTCGATCCGGGAGAGGGAAGGGTCCGCAATGCCCGCAGGTTTACCGTCTGGGAGGGAGGAGGAGAGTATAACGTTGCACGGGGCTTGCGGCGCTGCTTCGGCCTTTCGACGGCGGTCGCCACAGGCATTGCAGATAACGACATCGGACGCCTGCTCGAAGATCTTATCCTCCAGGGCGGCGTAGACACACGCTATGTCCGGTGGTTCCCCTACGATGGAATTGGACGTGACGTCCGCGTTGGGTTGAATTTCACCGAGCGTGGATTCGGAATCCGCGGTGCCCTCGGGGTGTCCGATCGGGCTAACTCGGCAGCGAGCAAGCTCAGGAAGGGAGACATCGACTGGCAACGTCTGTTCGAAAAAGAGGGTGTCCGCTGGTTCCACTGCGGCGGTATCTACGCCGCGCTCTCAGAGTCAACCCCTGAGGTCGTGATAGAGGCAATGCAGTGGGCGCGGAAAACCGGCACCATTGTGAGCTACGATTTGAACTATCGCGGCAGTCTCTGGAAGGCGGTAGGAGGGGCCGAGCGTGCTCGCGAGGTGAATCGGGAAATTGCCCAGTACGTCGATGTAATGATCGGAAACGAAGAGGACTTTACCGCGGCACTCGGATTCAAAGTCGAGGGGTTGTCCGAGGATGTGACCGGGCTCGATCCGCGCGCGTTCAAGACAATGATACGCGAGGCCACCCGGCAGTACCCCAACTTCAAGGCCGTGGCTACCACGCTGCGTGAGGTCAAGAGTGCCTCGGTGAACGATTGGGGTGCCATCCTCTGCTATCAGGACGAGTTCCACGAAGCAACACTGCGCGAAAATCTGGAGATCTTCGACCGGGTCGGGGGAGGCGACAGTTTTGCGTCCGGGCTGATCTACGGATTTCTTGCGGGAAAAGCGCCGAAAGAGTGTGTCGAGTACGGCGCCGCACACGGCGCCCTGGCAATGACGACGCCCGGCGACACATCCATGGCGAGTCTCGCGGAGGTTGAGAAGATTGTGAAGGGTGGTTCCGCGCGCGTTGTCCGATAGGTCGTAGCGGCGGGGTCGTCGCCGTCCCTTGCACAAGAGGACCAAGCCGTACTATAAGAACAGGGCATGGAAGGCTTTTCATCCGAGACGGAATATCTTGAAGTCCTGGACGGACGTGCTCAGATGCCGGTCGGCTTTCGTGTGTCGACCGGCAAGTTGACCTTTGTACCGAAAGAGCGGCCGACTCAGGAGCCGTATCGCATGAACCTCGCGCTGCTCCTGGCGGATGAACCGACCGACTGTTTTGCCGGTGTCTTTACCCGTAATGCGTTTCCCGGCGCGCCTGTCCTCCTGGCACGGGAACGCATGCGGCAACCGAATGTTCAGGGAATACTGGTAAACAACAAGATAGCGAACGTATGCACCGCAACGGGAGTGGAGGACGCGGAAAAACTTCTTCACAATCTTTCTTCGATCATCAGTGTGCCCTCAAAGCGGCTCTTTTCTGCTTCGACCGGCATAATCGGCTGGTCGCTGCCGGTTGCGGACATGGTTGGTGCGCTCCCAGCGGTGGTATCCGGCCTTCATGATGGAAGCGCTGCCGATTTCGCCCGCGCAATAATGACCACGGACGCTTTCCCGAAAGCCAGATCCGTTCGCGTGGGGGATGGTTCCGTCCTCGCCATTGCGAAGGGTGCAGGAATGATCGAACCCAACATGGCAACCATGCTTGTGTTTATCCTGACCGATGTCATGGTATCTCACGAGGATGCGCAGGTTGCATTGTCTGATGTAGCCGCGCGAACATTCAATCGAATCTCGGTTGACGGCGATCAGAGCACCAGCGACATGGCCTTGCTCCTGAGCTCCGGAAGGGCAGGAGATGTGACTGCCGGCGAGTTCACCGAAGCGCTCTCGAATGTGTGCCGACAACTTGCCGACGACATTGTACGGAACGGCGAAGGCACCGGGCACGTCATTCGGGTCCGGGTGTCAGGCATGCGGAACGAACAGATTGCCACCGAGGCCGGAAAAGCCATCATCAATTCGCCGCTGGTCAAGACTGCTGTATACGGCAACGACCCGAACGTCGGGCGGATAGTCTCGGCACTGGGGGACTACGCGGGAAACAACGGGATGATGGTGGACCGTACCCGCCTTTCAATCCGGCTTGGCGAGTGGGAAGTATTTTCTGCCGGAGTCTTTCTTCTGGATCGACAGAAGGAAGTGTTTCTCTCCTCCTATCTGCAGGAGGCAGCCATGAATCCCCGGATAAAGGGCTATCCGCAGCACGACCGATGTGTCGATATTCAGGTTGATTTCGGCTCGGGAAACGCATCTTCCGAAGTGCTTGGTTCGGATCTTTCCCACGAATACGTGGGCGAAAACGCCGACTATCGAAGCTGATACCTCAGAACGCATTCGCAAAGGACAATTTATGGAATTCGAAACGAAAGAGAGCTCGGAACTGAACGCCCGGATAGCGGGCGGCGCCGAACTGCTGAATAGCTCCCGCACCGAGATAGGCCGCGTCATTGTCGGACAGCAGAAGATGGTCGACGGACTGCTCATGGGGATCCTCGCGGGAGGTCACGTCATGGTGGAAGGGGTACCCGGGCTCGCAAAGACACTGACCATCAAGACCCTTTCCGCCGTTATCGACGCGGGTTTCAAACGTATACAGTTCACGCCCGACCTCCTGCCGGCCGATCTGATCGGCACCATGGTGTACCGGCAGCAGACCGGAGATTTCGTTGCCCGCAAGGGCCCGGTCTTCTCCAACATTATCCTTGCCGACGAGATCAACCGCGCTCCTGCAAAGGTGCAATCCGCGCTGCTGGAAGCAATGGAGGAGCGACAGGTAACGATAGGAGAAAAGACGTACCCGTTGGCTGAACCGTTTTTTGTCCTGGCAACCCAGAACCCCATTGAGCAGGAAGGCACTTATCCTCTACCCGAGGCACAGCTGGACCGGTTCATTTTGAAGCTTTCGATCGACTATCCGACCCGGGATGAAGAGCTCGCCATTCTCCGAAGAGTGGGCGTGCCTCACGCGGTGGATGTGAAACGCGTATTGTCCCCGCAGGATATCACCCGACTCCGGGACGTTGCCGCAGCAGTAGTAGTGGACGAACGCGTACAGGAGTACATCGTGTCTCTTGTCACCGCCTCGCGGGAACGGGACCGCAATTTGCGTTCCTATGCTCGGTATATCGAGTACGGGGCTTCGCCGCGGGCAACGATCTATCTCTACCGCTGCGCAAAGATACGAGCCTTCTTTGATGGGCGAAGCTATGTCGTGCCCGAAGACGTCAAAGCGGTCGCGCCGGATGTACTCCGGCATCGGATCATACTCTCATACGAAGCCGAATCCGAAGAGCTTACCCCGGACGAAGTCGTAAGCCAGCTTCTTTCTGCAGTTCCAGTTCCCTGAACGGGGCAGTTTTCCACATATGGACAACGCACGGCTACAGGCCAAAGTCAAACGAATGCAGCTCGTCTCCACCAAACTGGTGGAAAGTCTGCTTGCAGGAAATTACCGATCGGTTTTTCGCGGTCCCGGAATCGAGTTCGACGAGGCGCGGGAGTACGTCGACGGTGACGATGCACGGCTCATTGACTGGAATGTCTCTTCGCGAATGGGAAGCCCCTATACGAAGGTGTTTCGGGAAGAACGCGAGCTCACCCTCTTCCTTGTCGTGGACATGTCGGCCTCCCTGTTTTTCGGCACCGCCGAGGCCCCCCGCAGAGAGACGGAAAGCCTTCTTGTATCGTTGCTCTCGTTCGCGGCAGTTGCCAATAACGACAGAGTCGGAGCGTGTTTCTTCACTGATCGGATCGAGCATTGGCTTCCTCCCAAGAAGGGAAAGAAACATGCGTTGAGCCTGATTCAGGACATGCTGGGATACCAGCCGAAGGGGAAGGGCTCGAACCTTTCACTCGCAATCCGTACCGTGGGCGAATCGCTGAAGAAAAGGGGAATTTGCGTAATTCTCTCCGATTTCAAGACGAGCGGATATTTTCGAGCGCTCACTACGCTCGCTCATCGCCACGACGTTATTGCGGTACGGATTGTCGATCCTCTGGACTCGGAGTATCCGAGCACCGGCCTCGTTCAGCTGGAGGATCCCGAGAGCAGCAGAGTCATTCTTGGCGCGGGCGGATTGCGCAACTATCGCAAGCAGTACCAGGAGTTCTGGCAGCTTCACACCCGACAGTGGCTTCGCGAATGCCACCGAAGGCGCATAGCAACACTCGAGGTACGGACGGACGAGGATCCTGCCCAGCGACTCATCCAGTTCTTTCGAAACAGGGCAAGACGATGAGAAGAACCTCAGCGTATGTAACATTCCTGTCGGTTATGACCCTGGTCGCCGTCCTGCCGGTCGCTGCGCAGGACTACACTGTCGGTCAGCCGATCCTGTTGCCGCCCCAATTCTACGTCGGTGACCGTGTTGAAATGCGAGTGAATGTTCACGTTGCTTCGAATGTTACGCTCACTGTTCCCAAAGAATTACCGAGTAATCGATGGATCGTTTTTCACTCTATCCGCGTATATCCTCATGGAGGCACGCAGGAAGTACGAATAGAGTTCACGCCCTACCATCCGGGTACCCTACCGTTTCCGACGATAAATCTCGGGCATATTGCGCTCAGGGATCTCAGCATCTATGTGCAGCCGGTTCTGTCGTCTCAGTCGGCAAACCAGACCACTGACCTTCGTCCTGTCTTCAGGCAGCTGCTCATCCCGAATACACGTCTCATCATCGGGTTTGTGGTGGGGGTCCTGCTCGTCGTCCCGCTCCTTTGGATAGGATTCTACCGATTTGGGCGGACACGGGTTTCGCTGCTGATACGGAAAGTGCGGGAGAACATGCCCTATCGCCGCCTGATGAAGTCGCTCCGCATTCTCGGCCAGAATGCTGGTGAAATGCGGGCAAAGGATTTCTATATCGAGTTGCATCTTCAGCTTCGTACATATCTATCGCGGAAAATCGAGGCCGACTTCACTGCGCTTACTACCGCGGAGCTGGCCTCTCGACTGGAACCGCTCGAACTTACGGATGCGGAGCGAGATGCGCTCATCGGTGTTTTCCGTTACGGTGATCTCGTGAAGTTTGCGGGTCGATCGGCTTCCGTGAGGCAACGGAAACGCCATGTGGAGGAATTGATCACAATCATTGCATCTTCGGCAAAAAGAGTCGCACATCGCCCCGAGTCGACCGATCAGCCGGATGGACCGATTGGAAAGCCGAAACGGAGGTTTCGGGCAATCTCGCTGGGAATTCGCCGACGCGGGTATGTGCCAACCTTTCATCGGGAGTCCGCACCGCGGAGAAAGGAGTCGAAGCAGCATGTGGATTCTTGAGCATCCTTCTGCGCTGCTGATCTTCCTTCTTGTGCCGCCCGCAATCTATGCGCGACATTTCTGGCATCGCCGTGGGGGAAAGTTGGTCTTCCCGTTTCAGGTGTGGCGTGGCAGCGGATTCGCACCACGGCACGGAGGCCTGACCTTCGGGAACGGGATTGGCGTGCTTTCGTTCTGGGTAGGGGTCTGCCTGCTCATCGTCGCGCTCGCTGGTCCTGCAAATGTCAAACGCGAAAAGATCTATCTGAATCGCGGCGTGGATATCATGATAGTGCTTGACCAGTCGCCGAGCATGGCAGCCCAGGATATGTCGCCAGGGAACAGGTTTGAGTCCGCCCGCACGATGATTCGGGAATTCATTGCTACTCGGCAGAACGATCCGATAGGGCTCGTGGGATTCGGAACTCAGGCTCTGCTCCGCGTCCCGTTGACCCTCGACTACCATGCACTCGACCGGTCGCTCTCATCAATGCAGGTCATGGGGCTTGGTGACGGGACAGCAATCGGTCTCGGGCTGTCGGTGGCGGTACTGCACCTCGAGAGATCGACCGCCACCCACAAAATTATCATTCTACTGACCGATGGTGAGAATAATTCGGGAGAAATTCTCCCGAGTACCGCGGCACAGATTGCCGCGCAGAAGGGTATCCGTGTTTTCGCAATCGGCATTGGCCGAGGCGACCCCGCGCCGCTCGAGTATAAGGACCCGAAGACCGGCAAGAGTTATCGAGGGACCTATGAAGGCGGATTCGATGCGAAGTCTCTGCGCCAGATTGCCGACCTTACCGGTGGAGCATATTTCTCTGCCGGCAGTCAGGGCACTCTCTCTGCGGTCTTTCGATCAATTGATTCACTCGCCACCGTGGAACGTCGGGTCAGGATCCATGTGCGAACTGAACAGGAGTTTCAGCTCTTCATCCTTCTTGGGCTCGGGATGATCCTGCTCGATTTTGCGATTCGCAAGTGGATCCTCAGGGAGGTGCTGTGACCATCACAACGCCCCGCGCTCTGTGGCTTCTCCTCGGACTCCTCCCGATAGTCATTGTTCTTATCCGCAACTACGGCCACGGACGGCACGACCTGGGCCTGCTCGGTGGAAAATGGAACGAGCAGGAGTCGTTGAACGTATACCTGGTCAAATCGTTCTTCAGCGGACTGTTCTTCTGCCTCTTCTACCTGCTGGCGGTGCTTGCCCTCTCCGGTTTTTCATGGGGACAGGCACCGGTGGAAGAGGATCGTACCGGTCTCGATGTCGTCATTGCGGTCGATGTTTCGCGCAGCATGCTGGCCCAGGACGTTCGTCCATCCCGTCTTGACCGCAGCCGTGACATCATCCGGGGGCTTCTGCGGGAGCTTCCTGGAAGCCGATTCGGCGTCGCCGTGTTCAAGGGAACTGGCGCGGCGGTCATCCCTGTTACGGAAGACCGGCTATCCATCGATTCATTTGTGGACTATCTTGGGCCCCAGGTGCTGACCTCACCGGGAACGAACCTGGAGAAGGGGATCGACGCGGCCCTTCGGATGTTTCCGGCCGCAACAGGCCGGTTTCGGGCCGTAGTGTTGTTCAGCGATGGGGAAGCGCAGTCGGGCAACGCGAATGCCGCGGCCCAACGGGCTCGGGAATTGAATATTCCCGTTTTTACCGTCGTTACCGGAACGGCCGACGGTGCGACGATCCCTCTTGCGAATGGTGGCGTTGTCCACGATCGGAACGGTAAAGTGGTTGTGACGCGCGCCGATCCGCGGCTCATGCGGAACATCGCGCGCGCAAGCGGAGGCCGAAGCTTTTCGCTCTCGGATCCGGCAGTTTTCAGCGCGCTTCTTTCTTCCATTCAGAAGCTCGCGGGGTTGCGTTCATCCGAGGGGTTTCGCCTCGTCGATATCCCGAGATACGCTATTTTTCTGGGCCTCGCCCTGTTTTTTCTGTTCCTTTCTCTGGGTGTACGGGTAGTGAAATGGAAAGACGTGTTTTAGGTGAAGAAGGCTCGGTACGAGTCGGTCCGGTCATCTGGATTGTCGTCGCAGTGTTGATTACGCTTGGCGTTGCCGTTGGTTGCGGTTTCGGAGATCCCTACGTGTCTGTTGTCGAGGGCAATTACGCATACGGGCAGGGCAGGTATCAGGATTCAACGGTCCACTATCTTCAGGCGATCAGCAAAGGGTCCTACGGAGACTGGATATCGTACGACCTGGGTAATGTCTACCATTCTCTCGGTGAGTCCGATGCCGCACTGCAGATGTGGCGCAGGGCGGCCGCGAGCAACGACACGACGCTGCGGTACGGCACCTCCTACAATCTCGGGGTGCAATACTACGAGCTCGGGGACTACGAGAAGGCCTACAATTCGTTCCGGAAGGCACTCGAGTACAACCCTTCGAGTATAAACGCAAAAGTGAATCTTGAGCTGTCATTGAGAAAACTGCAACCAACAACGGATAGTTCATCGTTTGAACAGCCGAAGCCCTCAGACAAACCCGCAATCAGTGAACAGGATTCCAGGCGAGTTCTGGATTATGTACGGAGAAAGGAGGCCCAGGAGTGGGTACCCGGCAAGACACAAGCCCCGGAGTCCGCGCCGGACGACTGGTGAAACGGGCGACGGTACTCGGAGCGGCACTCTGTCTGCTCCTGGAGGCCGCGGGACCGTTGTGGGCACAGGACTCTCCCGTTCCGGTCCGGCTTTCCGACACCGAGGTTCCTGCGGGTGGGCAATTCACTCTGACCTTTGACGTTACACCGGCATCGGCGGATACCCTGACCGTCACAGAGCCCACCTATCCTTCCTCGTTGCAGAAGGACGGAGGGCCGCTCATCCGACCGGCGATAGCTGGCGCCGATGCAGCGGCAGTCAACGGTCGCCAGACGGTGGAAGTTCAGCTCAGCTTCACCGCGTTGCGCGCCGGACGGTACATCATCGGTTCATTCCAGTGCCAGGATCAGGGACGTACATATACCACTGAACCCGTTGTGATCTCGGTGACCGATCCGGCCAATGGAAACATCGTTCCCCCGTCCGCACGGTGGGTCGTCTCTGTACCGGAGCCGTATCAGGGCCAGACAGTATTCATGGAACTTGTTCTTGATAATCTTACAGAACCGCTCTTCCCGGACCGGATAACAACCACACCTCCCGCCACCGGCGTATTTGAAGAGGTGAGGGGATTGGGAAAAATCAGCTCCCGACGCGTCGGCAGCACGGTACTCTACCAGGTTCCGATTGCGACCTTCTATCTGACACCAACCGCTGACGGAAGTCTCACGGTTCCGGCCGCGACAATCTCGGTGAAAGGTGTCCGCGTGCGCGCGCCGAGTCTTGATCTCTCGGTGAAAAAACTTCCGCCCTCGGTTCAGAGCTCCGGTGCAGTTGGCTCCCTGTCGTTTACCGCAACGATTGCAAATCCTGAAATTGCGGAGGGAGACAGCTTCGATCTGACAATGCGCGTCGAGGGGACAGGAAACCTGGCGTATCTCCACTTCCCGGATATTACATCCAAAGAACTTGTTGTAACGCCTACCGGCGAACGAAACCGCTATGTTCCTACGGAGACCGGCTACACGGGGTATCGGGAGGTCTCTTACCAGCTCACACCCCGGACGCCCGGGACCGTGAAACTGTCAGTTCCCGGACTGGTATGGATGGATCCCGGCAGCGGGGAGATTAAACAGTCTGGCACTGAGGTGCTTTCTTTGAAGACAGATCCCGCACCGATTACCGCCTCCGCGGCCCAATCTCCGTCAGGTGCAGCAGTCTTTGCGCTGCTGTCCGTGGTGCAGGTGCGGCAGATGGATACTGTTTCCGCGTATCGGAACCCACTCAACTACCTCTGGCTGCTCCCGGGAGTCATGGTTCTTGTCGTTATAGTCCTTCTCCGCCGTGGCGGGAAAAAACCGGGGGTGGTCCCATTTGTCGCGGGGCTGATCTTTTTCGTTTCTGCGACGGCACCTCAGCACCAATTCCCCGCTAAGGAAGTACAGGCGGGAATTGATGCGTTTCAGGCAGGGAAAGTGTCCGTGGCGATTGATCAGTTCCGTAGCGCGTTGTCGGTCCGACCGCATAACCCCGGAATCCTCTACAATCAGTCGTTGTGCTATTTTCAGGCGCATCGATACGGCGAAGCGATCTACTACCTGAATAATGCAATTCGCTTTGATCCAACCAACCGCGTTATGCGCCAGACGCTTGCCTGGATGGAACAACGTCTGAGCCTTACGCGTCAGATTGAGCCGCCATGGAGCGTCAATCCCGATCTCATGCTCATTATCGTGGCCATCCTGTTCAACCTGACCTGCGTTCTCCTTGCCATTTCCGGGGCAGGGAAGGGAGGCCGCTACGTCATTGTGCTGGTGTTCGCCGTTCTGCTTACGCTGGCAGCCGGTGGAGGATTGGTCTATTCCATTTCGACGCAGAACGACGAAATCGGAGTCGTTGGCCGCGATGCAGGAAACCTGCTCAAGATTCCGCGACCGGATGCGACAAGCTGGCTGGAGCTGCCGCGCGGCACAACCGTCCGTATTCTGCTGGACTCCAACAATTTCTACCTGGTTCGCACCGGTTACGGTGTGGAAGGTTGGCTTCCCGCAGAGGATGTCCTGTATCAGGTGCTTCCTGTTGGAGTACCGAAATGAATTTCGGGGAAATACTGAACGCCTGGGAGGAGGAGAGAGGGGAGAACGGCCAACCCAGATCAGACGAGCCGATGGATCGATGGCTTGATCAATACCCGCCGGACCCCTCGTTGAAGCTTCCCGGATTGGACAGGTCCGATTCAAAGGGGTTGCCGGAATCCAGGATGGAGCGGGCTACGTTCATGCAATTGAGGCACGAAGCAGAACTTGATCTGCACGGGTTGACTGTGCCCGAAGCCATGGCCCGAATAGACTCCTTTCTCGTTGAATGTCACACGCGCGGCATGCGCAAGGTTTTGATAATTCACGGCAAAGGAAACCACAATGAGACTGGAGAGTCGGTACTGGCCCGAAACACAAGAGTTCACCTCGCAAACCATGACCTCGCGGGCAGGGTTGAGAATCCTCCCCGAAGGTATGGCGGACGGGGCGCCTTATGGGTACGTGTGCGGTAACGAGGGGTTATTCAGCGTTCGCGGTAGATGATTCTTCCGCGCGTCAGGTCGTAGGGCGAAAGAGCGACCTTGACTTTATCTCCGGGCACGATGCGAATATAGTGTTTCCGCATTTTGCCGGACAGGTGGGTAAGGATGAGATGACCATTTTTCAATTCAACTCGAAACATGGTATTCGGAAGAGATTCCTTGACTATGCCATCGACTTCAATAGCTTCCTCTTTTGCCACAATTCCTCCTGCTCAATATTGCCATATACTATGGGAAGAAGTTGCCGTTTGTCAAGCTGTTGACTTTTTCCAGCAATTCATGCACATTTGTGAACCAAATTTTCGCCATGCCGTAGCATTCCGAAGGAGCGCCTGAATGGACAAGGATTTCGTGGAGCGCATGCGTGATGCGCTTCAGTCCCTCAAGAAGGAAATAATCGATAATCTGATTTCTGAGAATACTGAGTTTCGCCAAATGGTCGAAGGACTGGATCCGAAGGATCTCGTGGATATCGCCGCCGAAGACATCGATCGGAAGACCATTGAGGCAATCGGAGTTCAGGAACTGAAGCGTCTGCGCCTCATCGATTCGGCTCTCTCTCGTGTTCAGAACGGACGGTATGGTTTGTGCATGAAATGCGGGAAGAAGATACCCACCGAACGACTGGAAGCGATCCCCTATGCATTGATGTGCATTGACTGCAAGACCTCGGAGGAGCGCAGGAACCGCTGATAAACCGCTAATAGACTCACGTCTACTTTCCGATACGCTAGTGTAGAGGAAAGAGGCGTGAATACGGTACAAACATATATATCGCCTGACGTTCAGAATGCAGTTGCGAACTCGTCGGCCAGTTATGCGGTTCCGCTCAGCAGTGTGCTGCGGGCAAGCAACTCAGCCGACAAAGTCGCGGTTCCGGTAAGCAACTATACGCTTTTCGCCGATTTCAAGCACTTCACACCGGTGCCGGCGGGACCTGCAGGTCCTGCACTAAGCATTTCGCAACTTCGTATGATGGATGTCCTTGTCGATCGACTGGCGCAGCTTCGCAGTCAAATTCACGAGGGCGGACTCGAGCACCTTATTGGAATAAGCGGTACGCCATCCAGCGGGACAATGCGGCAAACGCCCGTTGCCTCCGCTCACCCCGATGTGGCGGTACATCGTTTGCTCGTAGAGTACAATGCAACGCTTCAGGCAACCATGGCGGCAGCCCGGGAACGTCCCTATGCCCCGATTATCCCGAAAGACACAGGTTCAGGGGTAATGTTCAGCGTTCTTGCGTAGACCGGTTGGAAACCCTTCCTGTTATTTCAGAACATCGTATGATCGGTCGAGTAGTTGCAATCCCGTTTTTCCCGCTCGACGAATGAGCTGGGTCCGTGCCCTGGAAACATCCGGGTTTCCGGGGGCAGGGAAAGCAACTCGTCCACACTCGTGCGAAGGGTACTTTCGTCGCTTTCCGGGAAATCAGATTTTCCTATACCCTTGAAAAACAACGTGTCTCCGGTGAAAACGTAGTTCCGGGTGTCACTGTACAGGCTCACGCTTCCCGGTGTGTGTCCTGGCGTGTGGATGACCTTCAGATCGGTATCCAGAATCGGTTCGCCGTCTTCCAGGAAGAATGTCACTTTCGGAAGCTCGGAAAAGGTGTTCTGAAAGTATTCCTCTCCTCCCCGCCCGAAGTATGCAAACGTCTCGTGGTTTGCCTTCCACGCGTCGGTCCCGAGGAAGTGAGCATCTGCTGTGTGAATCCCGATTGCGACCTCTCCCTTGTCCTTGTACCGTGCAATGATTCCCTGCGCCGCGGACGTGTGATCGAGATGACCGTGGGTGAAAATAATCGCCCGCGGAATCATGTTGATAGCCTCGAGTCTCTGAATGAGAAGTTCCACTTCGTCGCCGGGATCAATCAGGATACATTCTTTTTTCCCGGTTGAGACGACATATGTGTTGGTATGAAGCGGGCCTACAATAATTCGTTCGATCATGGTAGTTTAAAGATACTGCTGGAATTATCTATGAGCAAGGGAGTATGGAACAGGTCTTGCTAACATTCACAATCGTGGCCGTTTTCTACCTCCTGATTCCCGGCGCAGGAGCGTTCCTGGTTCGTTCCCGCTGGAGGGCATTCCGTAGACGGATGCTGGATTCCTCTCGGGATCGAGTAGCCGGATACGAACAATTCCGGACCGCAAGCACTCGCGTCGATGGATCTCCTCTTGGTCGATATCGGTTTTTCGGTGCTCTGGAAGCAATTCAGGGAGACGATACGATCTGGCTTCGAAACGGCAATGTAACCATCGCAGCCGACATGGAAACGGTTCGCGTGCATACACTGCCACCGGCCTCCCAGGGGGACAAAACTCCAAATGGAAATGGCGCGGCATATTCAAACATCGCACCGCAGGTACTTGCCTGGAGCCGCGTCGGATCATTGCCGGAGGGAACCCGATTCTACGTAGACGGCAGTCTCGAGGTACACCGCGGAATACCGGTTTTTCGATCCAGCAGGGGTGAACCGCTATTGGTTGTCATCTACGACGGCGAGGACGAGACAGTTCTTCCCGGCAGCATATGGAGCGGACGACAGCGCAACGAGTACTGGAATCAGTTTACACCCGCCAGCCTGCTTATCGGTTCATTTGCGCTTCTCATTCTCTCGTATCTCACGCTGCGATCCCCGCTTCTTCGCCTCCCGGTCCTGTTTTCGCTCACCTTGAGCTCGGTGCCGGTTCTGCCCCTCCTTCCTCCGGGTGTGATCCTGTTCTTTCTCTATCGCTACTGGTGGCGAAAAGGGAGATACTTCCGCGCTCAACGTGACCTGGTCCGACTGCCGCTGCGGGTATTTCGCGGCGCCGGTGGCGGGAGTCCGGTCGGCGGTGACAGCACCTTCGGCGTCGAGTTGATGGACGGATCACAATATGGTGGGCGTACCCTGCCGGCCTCCATGGAAGATGCCTTGCTCAACGACGGCGCCGTTCTACGGGAAGTTGCTGAGTTTTCGAATTTTGATGCGCCGGACAAGCGCTACGTGTTTGGAGTAATTCCCCGATCCGAACAGCCGTCCGTACTCACGAAACCGGTAGACCCAATGGCGGAGTTCGTCATGTATCGCCAGGACCCCGCGGAACTTGCACAACGCTGTAATGACGAGGCACAACGACTTGAGCAACGTTCCGGGATTGCTCTTGCGTTGTGCCTTCTAATCAATGGCTACGAGGTTTTTCTGGTACTCAGCAACCTGGTGCGGTAACAGTGCGCTGCAATTGATCTCTTTAATCTTTTTTCCGGGCGAAGTTGACGTTCAGCCGACGGCCACGGAAGTCTTTGCCATTCAATTCGTCGATAATTCCGTTTGCCTTGGAAGGATTTATCTCCACAAATGAGTAGTTGTCGAGGATCTTGATCTCTCCGATGTCGTCCGAGGACACGCCGTCGATCCCCGAAAAAAGCTGTATCAGATCGCGGGGGAACACCCTTCGGTTCTTGCCGATGCCAACGAACAGACTCGTAAAGCCGTTGCGCGAACGATCTCCCCTTCCGCCTTTCGGAATGGTTCCCCCACTAACGCCATACTTCAGAAGCCAGGCTGCGAAATAACCACGGGTAAAGAACGGAACATGCTTTCGGACCAACTTCCGGTACGCGTTCAATTCTTCGGGGTTTTCATCTTCGTGAATCCTTCGGATGATTTCCTCGACATGTTCGCGTACAGCCTCCTCGTTCAAAACCTCTTTCCCTGATTGCTGCCCGTTCACTCGTTCCTCCTCGCTACCTGGGGCCATGTTGTGATTGCGCTGACGTTCAGATGAAACGACAGGCGATTTCCCCCTCTCATGCCATGTAGAAAACGGCAGTAACATCGGGCGATGGAGCAGTGATTGAAGCGTTTCCAACCCACCATGCATCGTGGGGCAAAATACGACAATTTGAGGTCTCGACGGGATTTTTGACCAGATGAACTCAACATCCACATTAAAACCAGTAGACGCCTCTACATCCGGTTCATCGACAATCCAGAGGGCAATATTCGACAGATCGAGCTGTCCTCGGCGCAGATGATCGATGACTCGATCATTCGTGGCGACGACAATATCCGGTTCCCTCGAAATCTCCACCGCCTCCTGGCGTGCAGAATCTACACCGCCAATTTCGAGAACCTGTGCCGCCGAGTCAATCTGACGCAGTGCAATTCGCAGCGCGTTCGACAGATCACGTACTCGATCTGAGTTGCCGGTCACGATAAGCGACTGGATACCCGGCTGACGATCCCGAATCCGAACGACAGTAGTTGCAACGAGGTGATTGACCTGACTGGATTCAATGCCAAGCTCTACGATCGCGTCCCGACGCTTACGCACCGCAGACAGGACCCTTTGGAAACCCGGATCCAGAAGTTGCGCACTGTTTCTTGCCGGCCTCCGCCTCGGGTGCCGATCAATGTCGTTTTTGTTGCTCTTCGAAACCACTCCTCCATCCCGATAGAGCCTGTTCGATGCTCTGTGTTACGCCCGTGTGATGTACCCGTTCCTGCTGACTGACCTCTCCCGCGGTATTGAACCGTCCAAATTATAACACAAGAGAATGTCGGAATCCGCCGAAACCAAGGGTATAATCAAGGTATCGGGTCACTATGCCTTTGTCAAGGAAGAAGCGGAATGGACAGATTGAAGTCGATATGGCTCCCCGTTGCTGTCTCGGTCACGTTGATCCTCGTTACCGGAACGGTCTACGGCGAGCAGTTCACATATAAATACGCAGCAGGGGATAAGTATCATATCCTTTCCACAGTTGAGCAGACAGTTTCGATAGATGGAGTTGTCTCCCACACCGCGCACATTCTGAATCGGATTGCAGTCTCTGTGGACAAGGTGAAGGGAACCTCCGGACACCTTGTTGCCGATTTTCAGACCTCGGAGGAATCTCTTCGGGCGGACCAGCTCTATCAGTGGGGAGAAGAGTATCACTCGGAATTCTGGCGCGATGCACAAGGTTACTACGATATTGCCGCACGGTATTTCATGCCGGTTGTGCGAAATGTGCCCGTGTTTCCGAACCGGGACCTGAAGAAAGGCGACACCTGGTCTGCAGAAGGCGAGGAGACCCACGATTTCCGTCGAAGCTTTGGCATTCAGGAACCGTTCAATTTCACCGTGCCGGTCAGCTACACCTATCTGGGAAAGGAGAACGTGGACGGGAAAGCGTACGATTCAATCGGAATTCGATACAACGTATTCTATCAGGTGCAGCGTCGATATACCGGCATGTATCCGACATTGATTACCGGCTATTCGGATCAGAAGCTTCTGTGGGACCCGCAGCTCGGCATGCCATACAGCTATCATGAAAAGTATGAGTTCATCTTGACCCTATCTACCGGGCACTCTGTTCAGTATTCCGGAACCGCCAAAGCCAGGATAATTCAATCCAGCACCATGGATCGGGCGAAAATTGCGGCCGACATTCAGGGTACTCTGAATACCCTCGGAGTCAAGGACACGCAGGTGAAGACCGACGCACGCGGAGTTACCATATCACTCCAGAACATACAGTTCCTGCCCGATTCAGCGGTGCTCGTCGAAAGTGAAAAGCAGAAGCTCAGTCATATCGCCGATATCCTCAGGAAGTACCCGAATAGAGATATTCTGATCAGCGGATACACCGCCCTTGCTGGAACTTCGGAAGGACGGCGGAAGCTCTCAGGAGAACGGGCCGCGGCGGTCGGACAGTTTCTGCTTGATCTTGGTGTCCGAACCCGGGATCACATGATATATCGGGGTCTCGGTGCCAAAGATCCGGTGGCGGACAATAGCACGGAGGAAGGACGGCAGAAAAACCGTCGTGTGGAAATCACAATCATGGAGAACTAGGCAACTGCTTCGAAGCTTGTAAAAAAATCAATACGGGAAAACTGGGGTAGGAGAAC
>CAZKMA010000041.1:0-17244 GCA_964553615.1 uncultured Spirochaetales bacterium
CCAGGAGCTGGTTGTTCTCAATTTGGAGGCGGCGTACAATGGAAAGCAACATGACTCGATACCTTGCCATAGACCTCGGTGGTTCGAAACTTGCATCGGGTGTGGTGGATGATGCGGGAGTCATTCATTCCCGGGAGTCCGTTGCTACTCCGACGAAAGGTGGCCCGGATGCGGTTCTCGAACAGATTGAACGTATGTGCAGGCCGCTCCTTGCCGAGCACGGACCGGTCGCCGGCGCCGGGATGACTCTTCCCGGTATTGTTGACGCGGCAGACGGAATACTCACCTACGCACCCTACTCCGGGTGGCAGAATGTTCCGTTTGCGCGCATGGTCTCCTCGTCACTTGGCATCGGTGTTCAGGTGGAAAACGATGTCAATGCGTGCGCGCTCGCCGAGGTCAGGTTTGGTGCAGCAGAGAATGCACGCTGTCTTCTGTGGATCACCGTCAGCACGGGAATCGGCGGGGGTATCGTGGTCGACGGACAACTCATGGGCGGGACCCATGGCCTGGCAGGCGAGATCGGACATGTCATTGTGAACGAGGATGGTGCCCGGTGCGGCTGCGGGAATAATGGTTGTCTCGAAGCCGAGGCGGCCGGCCCGGCGTGGCGGAGAAAGGCGCTTGCCCTGATGGACCGGGGTAGAAGGACAATGCTGACCACACTGTCCGAAGGTAACGCCGACCGCATAGACGCGCGCATGATTGCCGATGCCGCCAGGCGCGGGGATTCGCTTTCGATCGAAGTAGCCGAAGGAGCCGCGGAAATGCTTGCCCGGGGCCTTGCGGCCGCAATAAACGTTCTCGACCCTGACCTCATCATCGTAGGCGGTGGCGTGGGATTGGCATTCGACCTGATGCAACCGGTCATTGACCGTGAAATTCCCCGCCGTTGCATCCCGGCAAAGTTTCACCGCTGCAGCGTGCGGAGTTCAGCGCTCGGATACGATGCGGCGCTCATTGGCGCGGCGACCCTGGCGATGCCCCCGCGCTGAACCTTCGTCTCTGTGCCAGATAGTCGACCAGAGCCTGAAGAGAGTCGAAAAGCAAGTCCGCGCCTGCCGCTCTTAACTCGTCTACGCCGCCGTACCCGTACGTCATGCCTGCCGAGAGGACGCCATTCGCCCGGGCGGCAGCGATGTCATGCATCCGGTCTCCGACCATTACCGCCTCGGCGGCAGGAAGATTCTGCTCGGAAAGCACTCTCGCAATCATTCCGTTCTTGTCCGGCTCGTAACGGTCAAGAGAACTTCCGTATACCCGGTCGAAATAGCGGAGAATGCCAAGATGTTCGAGGATCTGCTCCGCAAATACCAGCGGTTTGAATGTAGCGACATACAGCCTGAATCCGGCGGCGGAGAGCCGTTCGAGTGCAGAGACCGTGTCCGAATAGAGATCGTTTTCCAGAACACCGACGACCGAGAAGCGCTCACGGTAATAGGAAACTGCGCGCCCGAGCAGAGCGGAATCCGCGGTGTCCAGAAGACGGGCAAAGGAATCAACGAGCGGAGGCCCGATGCACCAGGTGAGCTCGTCGGACTCAGGAACCTTCTCCCCCAGCTTCTCGAGCGAGAACCGAATTGATCGGGTAATGGCTGCCTTCGGGTCCACGAGGGTGCCATCGAGATCGAAAAGAACCGCCAGAAGCGCCATCAGAAGCGGTATACGACGCCAAGGGACAGGAAGTGCATGAAGAATTCGCCGCCCTGAAGCGGATAGGGCAAAATTCCTTCCCCGAAAAAAACGGTTGGGTGAATATCGAACGAAAGCCCGGTTCGCAACGCAAGCCTCGGAGTCAGATTGTACCCGACATCGGAAGAGAAATGGAGCAGCATGAAGAAGATTGATTTCGACGCACCCGGATCCAGAAACGGGATGAAAGAGCCGGTATTGTCACTTCCAATGCGTTCCGACGTGGTGTTTGTCACGTACCCGTAGCCTCCGTAAAATCGGGCGGAAAAGGTCGCGTACACATCTCCGAGAGATCGATACATTACCCCTATGCCCGGCAGTATGAACAGCGAACGCGTCAGTCCCGCGGTCCTGCTTGTTTCCGTCTGACCGAAGGAGAAACTGTTCCCGTAGTAGGACCAGAGAGACCCGACAAATCCGAAGTTCCGCGTCCGGTATCTGGTCAGGCTGAACACCACGGGAAATGGATCGAGAATGAGTGCGCCGCTGCCCGCCACCCGGCTCGGATTGAATCGAAGAACGCCCGCAACGTCCAGCGAGAGCTCGGTCGGGCGTGCGTATTCGTCGGCACGCTGCACCCGGCGAATGAGTCCGGCTGTGCTCTCGCTCGCCCGGACTATCTTCGGTTCGACAAACCCCAGATGCTTCGCAAAGGACTCGGCGGTACGCTCCACGAAGGAAGAAAGCTCGGCGTAATCGCCTCCCGAGAACTCCGAACGGTCAACCTCCCTGCCGTTCTCCATCAGCCGTACCGTTACTCCACCCTTTTTCGCAGTGGATTCAGAGACCGTCACCACGGCTCCCGCATTCGACGGATTCGCAACCCGGACAATGGGTTGCCGTGCGCTGATTGTGGTGTACAGGTAATCAGGGATTGCCGCAAGAACAGCATCCGTTGGGCCACCGTTCTGTTGAACCGGCACAAAATAGACTCGCTGCGGTATTTTTGCGTACAACCCGTCCTGACCGAAAGCGGCGGGAGACAGAGCTGCAAGCATCAGGGCAGCTGCAATGAAGGCCACGCGGCACCGAATCATAGTCTGGTCCCCCAGTACGCATGAAGCCCCAGCTCCATTGGATAGGGAGCAGGATTCGTGAAGTTCACGTCGAACCGATAGCCGAACAGACCGAGGGTAAGCCCGAACCCCAGGAACCGTGGAAACTCGGTGACTCTGCGATATGTGTAGAGCCGCAATCCGGTCGTCAGATTCAACCCGGCAATGAAGTAGGGACCAAAGACACCGCTGCTCCCGCCGCCGAAGTCGACAGTGCTCGCCTGAACCACGTGAAAGTTACCCAGAAGCCCGAAATAGACGTCACTACGATAGCCGCTGAATACGTACTGCGGGCCAAGATTGAACGGAAGGTCCAGTTTAAAAGCCTTCGTGGAGTCCTGGAAGAAACCGGGAGCCAGCGACAACCGGAATGCAAGCGAATCCGCAAGAGGAAACTCGAAACCGGCATCCAGGCCAAAACCCGGACCATTCGCTCTGCTATTCGTATTCGTCGGGTTGGCAGGATCCGTCACCTGATCGAAGGCGCCTCCGAGATAGGGGCCGATCGTCAGTGCGAACGAATGCCTGTTTCTTTGCCGGATAATATCCTGTTCACTCAACCGCGCACTGAAACCTACATTATCCGCAGACAGGACTCGTTCCTGAACCACCGCCTGGCCGACCTCCGGGAGCACCTTTTCTACCGAAGTCCCGAACCTTGCACTCATCCGGTCGATGGAATCGAATACGGCAAGCCCTGCCCGACCTTCAAATATGACGCTCGCTTTGACCAGACGGGTTCGTGTATCGTAGAGTGCGGCGTGGATCAGGATGGATTTGTCGGTCGCGGCAAAATCTCCCGCAATCAATGCCTGCGCGCCCGCTTTCTCCGCCGCCTGGAAATCAGGTCCCGCTCGGGATGTCACGGCGCCGGAGCCGGATTCGCCTGAGGTTGTTGCGATGCCTCCATTTTCAAGGGCAACACTCAGTGAGTCCTTGAAAACATTCCCGAGATAGGCATCCTTTTCACTTCCGAGGTTTGCAAACGGTTCCATCAGAACTTTCAGCTTGCCGGCGTTCGCCAACGGTGAGCTCTTCGGCCGAGGCCTCAGATTAAAGTGCTCGGTACCCGCCGCTGCCACCTCAATGAATGCGTGCTCGGACTCGTATCCGTCAAGACTCAACTGAACGAAGTGCTTGCCTGGACCCAGATGAGCGGGAAGCGGCGTCTTTCCCCAGTCCTGTCCATCCACGGTGAGAGTTGCTCCGGGCGGTGTTGTTTTCACCTCCACCCGAAACTTCTCAGTTGTCAGGTCCGCGAACGGCGAATAGGGAGCAAATCCGATTACTCTGCGTCCGGCCCATTCGGCTGTCAGAACATACGTTGAGAGCATTTCTGCCGCCCGTCTTCGATCCGCAGCCTTTGTCTGCACCAGGCCGCCGCGGGAAACGGCCCCCGTATCGGCGATGCGCCCGAAGCTCCAGCGCGGCAGAACGACCGAACCTGGATCCACCGTGATTTCTGCATTCCCGAATTGATCGAACGTCCGTGTTTGTCCGCCGCGGAGACGGATTGTCCGCAGCACTATTCGATACGTGCCCGACGGCATCTTGATCGGGACAACGCCGGCCGCGCTGCGTGAGAGGTCTACTGAAAACCGTTTCGGTCCGGAAAGAACAACTCTGTCGGAGACCGGTTGCGCAGCACCATCGCTCGCCCGCTCCTGGACGAGAACCACCATGGAGTCCGTTACGGATGCTGGACGTGGAATCGTTGCGCATCCGGAGAACGCCGCTGCCAACAGAAGCGAAACAGGCGGAAGAAGAATGAGCCCGCGAAGTCTCACGCGTTTCCTGCAGTAACGGGCGTCCGCATGTCCAGGTGAAAACCGGATCACCGGGCCTGCTCCGCTGCCGCAATTCCAGCAGGAACAAGCAGCTCAACCGCACCGGTACTCAGGGGAAGGGCAACTCGTCCGGAAATGAGTGCCGGTCGTGCAGATACCGTGTACCCGACGGGATACGACATTTGCACGGTTCCGTCGGCAATGGTGTAGAACCTGACCGCGCCGGACGTGTGCCCGGCAACTAACTGGCCGTCCAGCAAGACCGGGGGCGCGGTAATTCCCTGTATCGGCGCATACAACGGCGAACCGTCGGCCCAGGAAAGCGCATCGATACTCTTTCCCGTGTATACGAAGACTCCCTCCTGAGGGGTCAGAATATCGGAGAAAACCCGCGGATTGCCCGCGAGTTTCTTCTGCCAGAGTATCCGGGCGCCTGCAACGTCAATGCACACCACGGTACCACGCCGCCCGGCAAAGACCGCACGATTCCCCCGGGTCGTGACTGCGAGGCCAATCGGCTGCAGAGCCTGCGTCGGAATGCGAGCATCGACCTTCCCGGTGGCAGGATCGATGACGAAGAACTCCCCCTTCTGACTTACGACAAGGATCTTGCCCGCATGGACGGTCGGCGACATTCCCACACCGCCTGGAATCGGAATGTTACGAATCAGGGCGCCCGTTTTGGCATCCATGACGCGAATGCCGTTCGTTTCAGGGTATAGCACCTGCTCGGTCCCGGTACCGGTAAATGCGACGTGCTGCCCGAACGGATGCGAGGTCTGCGCACCCGACTTCTGTCTGCGTACGACTCGTCCGGTCTGGCGGTCTATTATCACAAACTCGGCGTTGCCGGAAAAATAGACGTATCGTGGAGAAACGACCGGAAGTGCAATATCATTCGGTCCATTCGACGTCTTGACCGTCCATTGCACATTCCCCGCGGAATCGACCGCATAGACGGCGCCCTCCGCATCGCTTGCATACAGAACATCGCTTCCCGGACCACCGGATTCCAGCCCGACTATCGGTTTGGAAGAGAGTGAGATAATCCGGTCTACCGGCTTCGGTTTCAGTTGAAACTGAATTTCGTTTTTTCCGCCGACAATGGTGTAGCTGATGTGCTGAGACGCATATCCGAGCCGCTCGGCCCGAATGGTTATGGTTGCCCCCACCCGATAGAGCTGCCGACTGCCCCCGGCCGGGATCGGCTTATCGTTGATAAAGACTGCAGCATTCGCCGGCCGGGTTATGACCGTAACCGGCATCTGGGAAGGCTGTACAGCGGCTGCTGCCTGGACCGGCGGGGTTGCGGGCGGCTTTGCCGACGCGGACACCGGCGGTGTTACGGGCGGCTTTGCCTGAAGCGTCGCGGCCTTCGTCGTACCTCCAGGTGTCGGCGTATTGTTCTTCTCCGGCGGCTTTGCCGCAGACTGCACGCCAGATTGCGAAACAGGCGCGGAAGCGACCGTCGCCGGTGCGGGCGTGTTTTCGGACGGCAGCTGATCGAGAGGTCGAAGCTGCATCTGCCCGGTGGGTTTCAAGGTTTGAATCGACTGCTCATCCAGAGTCTGAGGCGCAGGTGCTGCGGTCTGGATACTGGCGGCCGTCTGAGAAGCCTGTCGATTGATTGATGCGGTCATGGCCGCACGATCGGAGGCGGGCGCTGCTGCGGCCGCGTTCAGTTCCTTCGCCATGGTATCGATCTGCCGGGACATCGCCTCGCCTGCGGCCTTCGGAATGACAATCTGGTATCCCGCCTTCACAACCGGAAGCCGGGACGTCACCGTCTGGACCGCCTGTTCGACATCCGTGCCGATTGTTGCTGCATCCGTCTTCATGGCCTGAATGGACGAGTTTGGGGGCAACACCGCGACGGCTCCGTCCTTCACCGCGAGCTTCGTGGTGCCGCCGCTATCGGAGGAGACGGCAAACTGAGTCCCGCGAACACCGCAGGTGACCGACTGTGTGCGCACCTGATAGGACTCCTCGGAGCCAAGCTTCCGCACGTGAGAGACAACCGTGCCCAGAGAGAGTGCAACGGTCACACCCCCGCTCTGCGCTCCCGGCGCAAGAGATGCCAGGGTCACTTTCGTGTTCTCCGATAGTCGAGCCACCGCCATATTGCCGAACTGAATTTCGCACGATGCCCCGCCACCCACGTCAATCACGTCGCGCGGCTGCAAATCATCTCCAATCTGGAGATCGCGGACCGAGCCGGAGCGCTGCGCGGTGACGGTCCCTTCGGTGAACAGCACTACGGCTTTCATAGCCGCAGGTTGGACTCTTGCAGCTGCCTCGACACCGGAAGGTGCCGCAGACGAAGAGCCGGCGGGAGATTGTCCTGTCCGGTCGCTCGAGACTTTGTTCGGGCCACAGCCGGAAAGGACAAGAAAGGCCGCCATGAGTACTCCTGCGAAGCAAATGATCCGTTTCATCCCATCGCCCCCATTCCTGAACAATTACCTATACTATAATAGCACGGTGATTGACACCCCTCCAGAAAACGGCGAGGGTGGCAAAGGCGAAACGATCCGTCAATCTCCTGGCGGTCGGAGGCCGTATTGATTTGAGATAGCTCCGGGGAGGAAGATTTTTCGCATGATACACGGCTCGTCAGTCGCTTCAGAGGGTACACCTGATATTCGAAATCGCACAGTGGTGCTCGCAGCCATAATTCTTGTTGTCTTCGGCATCTATCTCGTCTATTTGTTCAGCATGCAGGTTGTGAACCACATGGTGTACAAACAGCGTGCAACCGCAATTGCTCAGAGGGTCGTGGACCTGCCACCGCAGAGAGGCGAGATTTTCGACCGGAATGATGATGTACCGCTGGTCACAAACAAGCCGTCATTTGCGATCGACATTATTCCGGCCGATACCTCCCGCGTAGGCATACTCACGGTTGTTGACCGATTGTCGAAGCTGCTCAACGTTTCTCCACAGAAACTCAGCAAAAACCTGCCCCGGAACTGGCAACATACCTACCATGCAGTCGAAGTTCAGAGCCGGGTAACTTTTTCAACCATCTCCTACCTTGCCGAGCACATAGAGAGTTTCCCCGGCGTTACCTGGCACAGCAAACCGGTCCGTGACTACCGGTTCAAAGGATCGCTGACCCACGTTATCGGTTATGTCGGCGACATAACACCACAGGAACTTCAGGTTCTCTATAACCAGGGCTATGAACCGAACTCGACCATAGGAAAGAGCGGCATCGAGAAAGAATACGACAGACTTCTCCGCGGGAAGAGCGGTCGGGAGTTCCGTACCGTCGATGCGCACGGTCGGCTGATAAAGGATGCGCGGATCCGGGATATTCCGCCGATCAACGGGAAGAATATCGTCCTGACCATTGACCGGCACATCCAGACCCTTGCGGAAAAAGCGCTCGGACCGCGGATGGGCTCCGTGGTCATACTGAAGCCCGCCACCGGTGCCGTTCTTGCTCTCGTCTCCTACCCGTGGTACAACGCAAATCTTTTCGAAAGAAAAGACGCAGGCAAACAAACCGCAAAGCTGTTCCTCGACCCGAAGTTTCCATTTCTCGACCGGCCCATCCAGTCGGCCTACGCCCCCGCATCTACATTCAAAATCATAATGACGACAGCCGACTACGCAACAGACGCGTTCCCGCCGGACAAGAAAATCGACACCACCGGGAGTATGGTGTACGGCGGACGTGTCTGGCACGACTGGAAACACGATGGTTTCGGACCGCTCGATCTGGCCGGCGCGCTCGCGGAATCCTGCGACCAGTATTTCTGGACAATCGGCGCACAGTATCTCGGCATAGACAATATCGACGAGTACGCTCACCTCTTCGGACTCGGTCAGAAGACTGACATCGATCTTCCCGGAGAGGTCTCCGGACTCCTGCCGACTCCCGACTGGAAGGAGCAGACGCTGCATCAACCATGGGTGGGCGGAGACACCATGAACATGTCCATCGGTCAGGGTTTTCTCCGTGTTACACCCATCCAGATGGCGGACGTTGCCGCCATGGTGGTGAATCGCGGCATCGTCTACAGGCCGCATCTGCTGAAGGAAGTGAGGGATCCGGTCACGGGACGGGTCATCAGCACGGTCAAGAGAAAGGTGCTTCTGGACTCGGGTATCAGCAAGGACGTGTTTACCAAGGTGGCTGCCGCTATGCGCGGAGTCATAACCCACGGTACCGCAAACGTCGTCATAACGACGAAGGCGGTGAACATTGCCGCAAAGACAGGAACCGGACAGGTCGGCAAGAAAGACCACTTCACATCCTGGTTCGTCTCCTTCGGTCCATACAACGCCAAGAATCCGAAAGACCAGATTGTGGTCGTTGTCATGGAGGAGGCGACCAACAACTGGGACTGGTGGGGCCCGAAAGCGGCAAGCATTATCTACCAGGGGATCTTCGCCCACCAGAATTTCAAGCAGGCGGTGCAGGCGCTCGAGCCGGTGTGGTATCTCAACTCGTCTGTTGTAGGCAACTTCGATCAGTAGGGCCTCGCGGCGGAACCCGAGACCTCCCAGAATGCTCTGACTACCGGAGACTCGAGTCTGCGTCGGTGAACGCACACCCCCACATGATAGGGTGAGAGTTCCGGACGTACATCCAGCGTGCGCACCTCCGGGCCGATCGGGCTCTGTTCCAGCACCAGACCGGGTATGACTCCTACCCCGCACCCGAGCCGTACCATTGCCAGAATGGCTTCATGACCCGCGACCTCGGCATAGACGTTCGGACGAACTCCGATTGTTCGGAACCAGTCGTCGGTCCGTCGGCGGGAAAGCGCACGGTCGGCAAGAATCATCGGGACATCTGCCCACGGGATCTCATCCATTGAAGTCAGCTCGGTAACCAGGCACGGCATTCGTGGGGCAATGAACAGGAGCGGGGTAACCGCCAGCGGCAAGAACTTCACCGATTCCGGTAGCGAATCAGGCCGCGCCGCGACTGTCAGATCTGCCGAACCGTCAAGGATACGTTCGACCGCGTACGCCGAATCACCGGTCTGAAGTCGGATGTGAACGCCCGGGTATTGCTCCCGGAATGCGGCGAAGACCGACGAAAGTACCGTCTGCGCGGCAGTCACCGAACAGTAGAGAACCACCTCGCCACGAACGGATTCCGTCTCCGAAGCAAGCGAGTCACGAAACCCGTACCAGCTCTCGACCGCCTCCCGCGCATAATCCCGAAACCGCACGCCACTTTCGGACATTTCCACCGATCGCCGATCCCGAACGAACAGCCGTGTACCGAGTTCGTCTTCCAATCGCTGGATTGTCCGGCTCAGAGCTGACGGACTTATGTTGCATGCATCGCTGGTGTGGCCGAAATGCAGTGTTTTCGAGAGATGGAGAAAGAGCTCCAGAGAGTGGTAGTCCATGCGTGTCTCCGGTTATTGCGTTGTACGCAATACCGTATGACGAAAATAACACTTTAATCAATAATCGATTTGTGTCTATTATAGTCGCATAAGGTCGAAAGGAGATACGCATGGCAAAAATGGTATTTGGTGGAGTTGAAGAAACGGTGGTAACCCGCAGTGAGTTCCCGCTCCAGAAGGCGCGTGAGGTTCTCAAGGACGAAACGATTGCAGTCATAGGTTACGGCGTACAGGGGCCCGCGCAGGCGTTGAACATGCGAGACAACGGGTTCAAGGTCATCATTGGCCAGCGCAAAGACGGAAAAAGCTGGGCGAAGGCGGTCAAAGACGGCTGGGTACCCGGAGAAACTCTCTTTGATGTCGAGGAAGCCACGCGACGCGGTACCATCATTCAATATCTGGTCTCGGACGCAGGGCAGAAGACGCTCTGGCCGAAAATCAAGGATTGTCTGAACGAAGGAGACGCGCTCTATTTCTCCCATGGTTTCTCCATTGTCTACAAAGACCAGACTGGCATTATTCCGCCCGATAACGTGGATGTCATCCTCGTTGCGCCGAAGGGATCGGGAACGAGCGTTCGCGCGAACTTCCTCGACGGAAGCGGGATCAACTCAAGTTTTGCCGTATTCCAGGATCACACCGGGCGGGCACAGGAACGCACAATTGCCACCGGCATTGCCATCGGCTCGGGCTACCTCTTCCCCACAACCTTCGAGAATGAAGTCCACAGCGACCTGACCGGTGAACGCGGCGTTCTCATGGGTGCTCTGGCAGGCATTATGGAGGCGCAATATCAGGTCCTCCGGGAAAATGGCCACACACCGAGCGAGGCATTCAACGAAACGGTGGAAGAACTGACCCAGAGTCTCATCCGGCTGGTCGGTCAGAACGGAATGGACTGGATGTATGCGAACTGCAGCACTACAGCTCAGCGTGGTGCCCTGGACTGGAAACCGCGGTTCAAAGATGCGACTCTTCCGGTCTTCAAGCAGCTCTACAAGTCGGTTATGGACGGCACGGAGACCGAAATTGTCCTCCGATCAAACAGCGCCGCTGACTATCGAGAGAAGCTGGACGCAGAGCTGACCGAGCTTGGCAACTCCGAGATGTGGCAGACGGGAAAGACGGTTCGCTCACTTCGGCCGGAAAACTGGAAGAAGTAGGCACGATATTCCGGACGATATTCTGCTGCGGCTCGAGGACATAACAGTTCGAATTCGAGACCGGAAGCTTCTTGCAAATACGAACTGGACGATTCGGCAAGACGAGCAGTGGGCTGTGCTCGGGCCAAACGGCTCGGGCAAATCTTCACTCGCGCGCACCATAGCCGGAGAGCTTCCGACCGCGGCAGGATTCATCCACCTCAGAAAGGGAGAACGGGTTTCCCTGGTCTCCTTCGAGCTTCAACAGGAGATCCTCTGTTCGGAGATCGATCTGGACGGTGCCCGTGAGTTCTCCGGCCGCGCAAATGACATGCTCACGCCGAGAAAGCTGCTGGAAGAACTGACCGGATCGGATCCGACGGATTCCGCGGAAAGGTTGGGTCAGTCGCTCGAGTTGCTTCAGATTCAGAACATCCTTGACCGACCGTTCCGCCATCTCTCCGCAGGCGAGATGAGAAAGGTGCTCATTATGCGGGCACTCGCCACGAACCCCACCATTCTGATACTTGACGAACCGTTCGACGGACTCGATTCCCGGTCCCGGACCGTGCTCGGCGAACACCTTCAGAAACTCCAGGCGAGCGGTTGCCACCTCATCCTGGTAACACACCGTGCCGAAGAGCTCATCCCGTCCATTACCCACATCATGGAACTGCGAGACGGCAAAATCGAACAGGCAGGACCGCGAACCACCCGCGCAGCAGAACGGCTCTTCGCAAACCCCACAGCGGAGACCGTTGACCGTGACGGGCATGACGGTCCAGGTGCGCTGAAGCCAGCGCGGCCACGGGACATCCCGCAGCTACGCGACGAGGTACTCATCGAGTTCAGGCATGTCACCGTTCGCTACGGCGATCACATCGTTCTTGCCGACCTGAACTGGAAACTTGCTGCGGGTGAACGCTGGGCAATCAGCGGTCCCAACGGTTCCGGAAAGACCACGATCCTCAATCTCATTTACGGCGACAATCTCCAGGCATACGCCAACGATATTCGCATTTTTGGAAAGAGAAAGGGCAGCGGCGAATCAATTTGGGAAATTCGGAAGCGGATGGGGCTGGTGACGCCACTTATGCAGCTCACCTACCGCAAGCCTGTGTCCGGACTGGAAGTTGTACTTTCCGGTTTCTCCGACTCGGTAGGAGTCTACCGACAGTCCAGCCAGTCAGAGATCACGGCAGCCGTGCAGAAGCTTCATGATCTCAATCTCTCTCATCTGACCGAGCGTCCGTTCACCCAGCTCTCCTACGGACAACGACGAGGACTACTCATTGCCCGCGCACTGGTTAAGGAACCGGACATTCTTATTCTCGACGAACCGTGCCAGGGTCTGGATCCGCAGAACCGCACGCGCATCCTCGAGCTTGTAGACCGGGTGTGCGAAACTACCCCGACCAGCCTTCTGTACGTGACCCACCATAATGATGAACTCCCCGCCGGTCTGACCCACCATTTGCAGCTTCGGAGAAACGGCCTGCCGCCGTCCACAGTCCAGTTCAATTAACACAGCAATGCGTACTTTACACGAATCGGGAACTTCGTGTAGAATTCTCTCTCACTATCTTGCTGAATTGCCGGGTAGCGTGGAGCGGAACAGGACGTCGAGACAGGACGTCCGAACCGGCATGGTGAATAGCCACGTGTTGACTCAACTGCTCATGCCGAACTGGCCGAGCATCCTTCGCATTACACTATAGTCTTGGTGCCGCTGTCTCCTTTACCTGCATGGTTCCACTGGAGGTGCGGATGGACACCGGATGTCGGATGTAAACGAATCCTTGACGCCGTCTCAGGAGATTCTCGCCTTCCTCAAGGTTCTGGCCAACGCGCCGGACCTCTCGTCGATGTTGTACACACTCCGCACGCGGATCAATGACGTGCTTCCGGTTGGAGGCGAAGCGGAGCTCTTCAATGCAGCCGATACATTGCCGTCCACAGATACGAGGAAAGCGACAATTCCGCTTGTCGAGCGATTCAACGGCACCACCTATTTTCTCTGCATCCGGCATTCGAACCCGAGCGGCTCGTTCAGCGACCATGATCGGTTGGTGATGAACCTGCTGAGCAGCTTCATTTCCCGTCTTCTGACACTCCGAGCCAGGGCAGACCGGAGCAATTCCAACTAATAGTCGTTTCGGTCATATTCCTTCACGCGACGGCTTCCGCATGAATCGAAGGATGCTCGGCACGACGTACAACGTAAACGTTGTTGAAATCAGCAAACCACCGGAAACCGCAATCCCGAGAGGCTGTACAATATTCGAGCCTTCCCCCAGACCAATTGCAAGGGGAAGCATGCCGAGAATCGTTGTGAACGTGGTTATAAGAATTGGCCGAAAACGGAGACCGGCTGTTGCGACAATTGCATCGACCTTATCCTGATAGTCGTCAGCCATCTTGATGTAGAAATCGATCATTATTATTGCATTGTTGACTACAATTCCAGCCAGGAGAATCGTTCCGAGCATCGAGTTCAGACTCAACGAAGAGTGGAAGATGTAAAGGCTGGCGACCACTCCGGTAAACCCGAGGGGAATCGTTACCAGGATGACGAACGGTATGCGAAGCGAGTTGAACTGAAATGCAACCACAAGGTAGATGAGCGCAACCGATATTACGAGAGCAAGAAACAGTGACCGGATTGCATTGTCCAGCTCAGCCTGCGGGTTCTCGATGACCACCGAGTACCCTTTCGGCGGCTTGATCTTCTCAGCCAGCACTTTCCGGATTTCAGACTCGTATTTCTCACGGTTACCCGCGGCTGTTCCTCCCGGCATCCTCGCGTAGAGCCGGAAGATCTTCTGACCGTTTTCCGAAGCAATTCCCGCAACACCGGTGGACTCGTTGAAGTCGAAAAAATGTTTGAGGGGAACGATGCCGCTACTCGTCGGAATCAGAAAGTCCTTGAGCTGGTTGCGGTTCGAGAGTTCGGTATCCGGATAGGTCGCGACAACGGATACCGTTCTCTGATCTTCCTCGAATTCCACCGGCAGCGTCCCACGGAGAATTCTTCTTACGAGCGATACCATGGATGTCACCGTGTAGTCAGGAAACCCGTCGAGCACACGCGGGCGGGCGGAAAGCGAAAGCTCATCGCTCAATCCGGTCTGAGGATCCGTGTATACCCGACCGTAGAGCTCCGTCTCGTTCACCACGTCCCGAACTTGCTCAAGAATTCCGACTCGGACCTCATCGCTGTCGCCGAGAACCGCAACCTGAAGGTCCATTGTCCGGGGCAGCGGAAGCTGTGCCGGGTCCCACATGGCAACATTGTAGTAGAACTCATTATCCGAAACGAATGCCTTCTGGAGTTCTCCGAGAACGTGCTGGGCTCCTTTCGCCGATTTGAGATTCACGAACAGAATATTGAATCGGCCCGACACGGTCGCGTATGTGCTCGAAACAAACTCACCCACGGTCTCCTGCACCGTCCGTTCCAGCTGCGGAACAATAGTCTCGACAATCACCTCCCGCTCGGTTACCTCCGCGCTCCGGAAGTACACGACAATACGATCGCTGGATGGAGGTGATATGATCTCCTTGGGGATCAAGGGAAGTACCTGCCAGATTGCGAATCCGAGAAGCGCAAAGGACAGCGTAACGAACGTCGCTGCACGCCACTTACGCCCTATTACCACACGAAGAGACCTCTTGTAGAGCGAGTCAAGAAACTGCATGCCGGAATCCGAAATCCGTGGAATCCTCCCGATCTCCCCTGAGGCGTCTTCTTCAGTGCGCTTCAGACGATAGACACGGAGTGCCATGACCGGAACGATGGTAAGAGCCACGATCAGCGCAAAAATGAGCGAGAATACTACCGCGTTCGCCTGATCACCGAGGATGGCATTGGTAAGCGGCGCGGTGAACGAGATTGGCACAAAGACCAAAATGGTTGTCAGCGTTGAGGCAATGACCGGGTTGCGAACCTGATCTACAGCACGAATTATCACGTGCTTCAAGGCATTGCGATCTTCGATCGTCGCTGCCTCGTCGTAGTGGCGGTGAATGTTTTCCATGACAACAATCGAAGAGTCAATGACCATGCCGACGGCGAGCGCAATTCCGCCGAGAGATATCAGATTGAGACTGACTTTGAATGCATAGAGAAGAATGAACGAGAGCACGATGGAAAGCGGAAGAGAAATTCCAATGAGGACGGTGTTCCGCAGCTCACCGAGCGTTACGAACACAACGACCATGGCAAGGAGAGCCCCGAGAATTGCCGAACGGACGACGTTCCGGATGGAGAGGTTTATGTACTGCGCCGGATCCAGATAGAGCTGCGACTCGGTGTCGGCCGGCAGGATTCCTGTTTGAACGGACTCCCGGACAATGTTCTGGATGTCTTCCGACATCTTCTTGATATTTCCGCCGTCTTTCGGGGTAGCGTTAATGCGCACCGCCGGCTGGCCATCAATGACGAGAGCTTGAGCAGGCAGTGCGTAGCGAATCAGAATGTCCGCGATATCCTGAAGGCGGACGGAAACGTCTCCGCGCTCTGCCACGATAATTTTCCCGACATCCCTGACCGAGTCTATGCCCTTTTTGTAGCGAACCGTGAAGCTCCGACTTCCCTCTTTCAGGTCGCCGACCGGCTCCGGCAGATATCCGTTCCGGAGAGCGGTGTCCACATCGGCAATCGTCAGGCCATACGCGAGCATGCTTGCGGCTCTCAGCTGAACGTCCACCTCGAGGTCTTCAATGTTGTGAATTTCCACAACCTCCGCATCCGGTACCGCGGTCAGCCGAGGCTCCACCGAAGATTTCAACATGCGGTAGAGGACCTCCGGCGGAGTGGAGGCTGAGCGCAGGCCAATCATGAGGAAACCCGCATTTTCGCCTGCGAAGAATCTTACGGAGTAACTGTCCCGAATATCGACGGGGAGCAGCGTCTGGATGGTATTCATGGCCGATTCCACGCTGGACTTTGCAACGTCGCTATCGACCTGCCAGTTGAAAGTAAGGGTGAATCGGCTCGAATCATTCTGGTACTCGACTTCCAGGGTATCTACGTCTCCCACTGCAAGAAGCCGTGATTCGATGTCGGTGCCATACTGCTGGGAGAAATCCACCGCGGAATAGCCGGCATGGTCGATTCGGAGCGAGACGCGCGGTCGCTGGGTCTGCGGGTAAAGCTGAACCGGAAGCAGCGTGACGAACACCACGCCAAGCGCAGACAGAAGTGCCGTAAACAGGAGGACAATCGCCTGGCGGCGGAACATTCCTTCGAGCATTGTTATTGGCTCCGGGCGGCCGGAGCCGCGAGAGCACCTTCGCGTTCGCGGCCGCTCGGACGGGAAAGATAGCGCTCTCCGACTCGGAGACCGGAGGCAACGCGCAGCTCATCCCCCATAGCCTCCGCAAGGACTATCTCTCGTCTTGCAAGCCGTGAGTCCTCTCCGACAATCCATAGGAAATAGCGACCGTACCGTCGCAGGACAGCGTCTCGAGGTACGAAAATTCCGCGCGTGCTTTCGGTCGGCACTTCGACCAGGAGAAACTCTCCGATGTAGCTGCCCTTTGATTTCGGAAACTCAAAAGTCAGCACGAAAAGACCGGTCGCATAATCGGGCTCCTGGGAGCGCTGGATCAGCCTTCCCGACAATACCGCACCGTTTGCAGAGGTCGCCCGTACTGCCTGGTCGACTCCAACCTCGGCAGCATCCCGGTCGCTGATGGCCGCCTCCAGCGTGTATCCGTCCGTACCAACCACGAGGACGCCGGGATCTCCAGCTTTGACCTCCGTATTCGCCGTAACGTCAATCCGGGAAACTATGCCGCTGGTTCGAGCATCAACCGGTACCGGCCGAAATGTCTGGCCGATATCGTTGCGCTCAACGGTGAAGAGCGGCTGACCAGCAGAAACGCGGGAACCGGGCTGAACGGCAACGGAACGGACCAGTCCGCTCACCGGAACCGAATGCTCGATTCGTATGGATGGCCGAAGACGGCCCCCTGCAAGAATTGTCCTCGTGCGACTCTCAATTTTCGCAGTGCGTATGGTGGACCCGGCGTTCACATTCGGAGCCGCCGCGGGAGCTGTTGGGCGTTCCGACACGGTCTGCCTGGTCTGAGTATTGGCCGCATCCGATCCCGGGGACCCGCCGCAACCGATCGCGACAGCAATCCACACCAATAACACTGTCGCTCCCGGCAGGTGCCCTGCCGTCGGCTG
>CAZKMA010000041.1:17344-41398 GCA_964553615.1 uncultured Spirochaetales bacterium
TTGCCGCCGAACTGTCGCTCCGTCGAGTACACTTCATTCCTTACTCCGAAATCAGTTTTCGCCCCGTGAGCGATTCGAGCTCAGTCAGCATAAGCATTGCGCTGTACATTTCACTTACCACATCGAGCTGGGCCTGTTGCATGTCGTTCTGTGCATTCTCCACATCAAGGAGCTGCTTTCCGCCGGATTGATACACATCCGCAGTCCTCCTGAATCGGAGCGAGGCAAGCTCTTCGGCAGCGCGAAGCACGTCAAGCTTCCGCTTCGAGAGCTCGAAGCGCTGGATCAACGAGAGTACCTGGATGCGCATTGTTCGCACGCGATCATCAAGCGCAAGACGCGCCTTCTCGATTGCCATTCCGGCGGTGCGAACCGTATTGTCTCCCGCCGAATGCGGAACGAACGGATCGATGGGCACATCCAGGTTGAACGACAGCGTTCCCGTCCTCCAGGTGGAAGGATCTTGCCATGGGGCGCCGGCAAGGGGCGGGCTGACGGTCGGAGAGTAAGCGAAGCTGACGGAGAGAGTTGGCACCCGGGTGTTGATAGAGACAATGCTTCTGTTCTGCTCGGCGACCGTCACCTGCAGTTCGAGTTCCTGCAGTTCCACTGACCCATCGATAACAGCAGTAGCCATCGATTCGCCATTGATGGGAACCGCCGGAAGCACAAATGAACCAACGACGCTCACCGTGTCCGCAGCCGTCAGGCCGACCAGCTCGCTGAGTTTCGAAACCAGAAGATTCCGATTCTGCTCCAGAGTGTCTGCTTCCGGCCGACGGCGGGTGTAGCTCAGCCTGGCCGAAAGCAAGTCGAGCTCTGAAGCGCGTCCGCTCTGGTACTGCTCCTGCACCTGGAGGTACTGCTTGCGGGCAAGAGTCAGGTTGCTTCCGGCAATTGACCGGCGGCGATCATTGAGAAGAATTGCATAGACCGTTTCCTTGACAGTACGCTCAAGCTGCTGCCGGGATATTTCATAGGCTATGAGACTTGTCCGGTACTGGGTTGCGAGGAGATCGATTTGCGTGCGTGCACCCGCGGAAAGCTTGAGACTCGCGCCGGCATTCAGCCCTGCACGCCAGGGAGATGGCCTTCCGTCGAACGAACGGGAAAGAGAGACTCCAGCGTCGATTCCGGGAAGAAAAAGGTTCCATGCACTCGTCAGGCGCACCTGGGCATCAGACACCGCAAGCTGCTTCTGTCTCAACTCCGCACTGGATTCAACTGCCCGGGAAACGGCATCCGGCACACGCAAGACAACCTGTTCGGCTGCAAGCACCTGGGAAATTAAAAGTGTAACGAGTACGACAGCAAGTCCGTGCGGACTGTACCCCACCTGGCGATTCTCCCCGAGTTCCCGTCTCTGTTTGCCGATTCGGAGGGTTCACGGCCAGAACCCTTCCATCAGTCCACTACACACTATCGTGCTACGGGGAGAGAAAATCAAGAGGCGGTTGCCCTGCGCTCGGTAGAGTCAGGCGAGTTCGGACTTCCAGGCACCGAGTATCTGGCGAGCCATGACGAACTCGCCGAGGTGATACGCATTGTGATCGATGACCAGCAGCACCGCCCGCAGAATGCTCCGGTTGTCCATGTGAGCCACAGGCTTGAAGATGTCACACTGTCGCTCTTCAATCAGCGCAATCAGCTCATTCGTGTCCACATGGTATTCGGCGATGGTGCGGGCCCACGCCGCCTCATCGGCATCCGCCGTTTGATCCGGCCAGTACCCGGTTGGCCAGGACGGGGACCGGTACTGCGGGTTCTGAATGTAGTTCAGGAGATCGGCCTGCGTAATACGCATATGCTCCAGTTGATGCCAGAACGTGTACGGGACATGGTCGGGTTTGGTATTCATCAGCTCAACAGGAAAGTTGTGGACCGCGTCATCGAAGCTCACGTGCGCTCCCTTTCCGCGAAGTGCCGTTACCAACCGATGCTTTGCCTCCTGATTGGCCGATTCCAGATCGAAAATTGACTCGCTCATGATCCTGCCCTCCGACGCATGAAGATACGTTGATACCCCACGGTACCACTTTGGCCACACGAAGGACAATATTGCAGGAAGTACCCTTGACGCATCTATATATTATGTTTACTATATAGTTAATTATATATAGTAAGGAGTTTGCGATGACCCTTCCCACAAATCTGAAACATGTTGAAACAGCGGATAGTCTCAAGGAACTGATCTCAAAGGAACAGACCGTCATGGTATGTTGTGGTCGTATGGGACCAATGTGCGTACCCGTGTACGGGATAATGGAAGAGCTGGAAAAGAGCGGGAAACACGATTCGGTGGTATTTCGTGACATGGCCTTTGACAGCCCCGAGGCCGACTATATCCGGCAACTTCCCGAGTGCAGCAGCTTCCGGGGACTCCCCTTCACGGTCTATTTCAAGAATGGAAAAGTCGCAAAGGCCACATCGAGTGTTCTTACCAAAGAACAGGTCGAATCCGCCCTGAAGGAAATTGACTGACTACCATGAAAGAGTATGATGTTATCATTATCGGCGGCGGGCCCGCGGGGCTCACCGCCGGTATCTACCTTGCACGTGCAAAGCAGAACGTTCTCATTGTGGACCAGGCAACCGTTGGCGGTCAGGTCATACTGACCCATGCAGTGGCGAACTACCCAGGACTGCCCGAACTCTCGGGGTACCAGCTTGCCGCAACCATGCGAAAACAGGCAGAAGAATTCGGCTGCACCGTGCTCTCAAATACGCCGGTAGATTCTGTTGAGTTTGCCGGCCCCGTGAAACAGATCGCTACCCGCGAGGAGACCTACCACGCAAAGGCCGTCATCATTGCCGTCGGCGGAGAACCTCGCAAACTTGGCCTCCCGGGCGAAGATACGTTCCGCGGCCGCGGTATCTCCTATTGTGCCACCTGTGACGGTGACTTTTTCACCGGCGAAGAAATCGTGGTTGTCGGTGGAGGGAATTCCGCGCTCGAGGAAGCAGTTTCGCTCACACAATACGCAAGTAAAGTCACCCTGGTGCACCAATTCGACAATTTCCAGGGATATGCGCATGCAATAGCCGCGGTGCGCGAGAACCCGAAAATCGAGATAATGATGGAGTCGCTCGTCGAGGAGTTCATCGGTGACGAATCGTTGACGTCAGTCCGCGTAAAGAGCAAGAAAGATGGAACCTTAACCACCATTCCCGCAACCGGGGCATTCATTTTCATCGGATACGTTCCCAGTACCGGCCAATATTCCGACATCCTCTCAATGAACAAGAACGGTGAGATCATAACCGAGGATTCAATGGCTACCAGCGTTCCGGGTGTGTTTGCGGCTGGCGATGCACGTCAAAAACGATACCGACAAATAACTACCGCGGTGAGCGACGGAACTATCGCAGCGCTTAGTGCGCTCGAATACATAAACGCATGAAGTATCAACAACCGTGTTGATGAAACCACCCCTCTGAAGCAGGAGCCCCTTTCGGGTGTAGATAGAGGTTGAGTGCATGCCGGTCATCAGGTTCAAGTCCGTACCGGCATGCACACCCTTCGCCCCCCCAGGAGGTGCTCCCGTGCCTGTTCCCCGCTCCCGACCCAATCTCTGCTGCGTCAACCATGAATCTCCACTCCAGCTTTCGTTCGCGGATCGTGGACGAACAACGCGGTAATTCCCGCTCCTGCGGCCGAAACCACGCAGGCAACGAGGAAAGTTGCCGAATATCCTGTCGTATCGATGAGCCATCCCCCGAGAATCGGAGCAATGAAGGTGGGAAACGCGAGCAGCGTTCCGGAGATGGCCGTGAAGGTTGGGAGCTCTTCGATGGTGCTGAACTCCATGGTTATGCTGTTCCGCGTAATCCGGAGCCCCGCCATGGACAGGTTCATCAGTATGAATACGAAGGCGAGCCAACCCGGGCTCGACGTAAGCAGGACCAGCACCGGAGCAACAATCCCCGGAAGCACGGACAACACGGTCAGTGTCTTGTGTCCGAACTTGTCGGACAACCAGCCGATGATTGGCGCTGCAATGGCCTGACTGACCAATGCTATTACCGTAAGCGTAGCAGCAAACGCGTCCGTTACCCCCAGACGCTCTTTGCCGTAGATGATGAAGAAAGACGCACCCATGCTGCCGAGGATCACGAACACCTGGCTTACAAGATATCGGCCAAAATTGGGCGATCTCCGAAGGAGAGCCGGCAGCCGCGCAAAGTACTCCCGCACGGTCACGGCGGCTGTAGCCATTCGCCTCGGTGGTTCGCGGTTCATGGCAAGAAAGCCCCAGGATAGCATCTGCGCGGCAAAGGCAAGTCCAAAACAGAACCCGTAGGAGTAGGGAAATCTGTAGTGCTGGAGCATGAAGCGCGATATCCACGCACCTCCTATCCCGAGGCCGCCTCCAAGTCCCATTCCAAGAGCAAAGAGCATTGCCTTCCGGTTTGGGTGAATGACTTTCCTTAGCAGTGTCTTCCAGGCTGGAGTGGCAAGCCCGCCGCTTCCCGACGCAATTGTTATGTTCACGGCGAGCACCAGATATGCCAACCATGAAGGGGCATCCGGGAAAAGCAGAATGAAGAGTGCGATCACGAGATAGGGGAGCCGCTCGAACAGACTCACTTTCACGACGTACGGTTTCATTCGGTCAAGAGTTTCTGCTTTTCGAGCGGTGAACAGCTGAGGCAGGAGAAATCCGACTTCGAGAATGGCCGGGACAAGACCTATCAGTACAGCCGACTTTGTGAGATAGCTCACGTAGAGTGGAAGAATAGTGGTCGAGAACACGAAGGAGCGCGCAAGATTAACCGAGATAAGGTCACCGGCGTTCACGACAAAGTTGTGACGCTGATTCTTCTGAATGTCCGAATCATATTGGGCTTGATCCATCTTCCGTTCCGGTGCGAGCAGCATATTCGTGGCCCGGAGGATCTGTCAACCGTTGCGGTTCGAGCCGCGCTCTTTTCATTGCGGTTCCACATTGATATCTTCAACAATTGATGGAGGAACAATAATGGAGTACAGACAACTTGGAAGGTCGGGGTTTCGTGTTCCCGCGCTCAGTTTCGGGACCGGTACCTTCGGCGGTGGCGGAGAGTTCTTCCGTTCCTGGGGAAACACGGACGGAAAGGGAGCTACGCGCCTTGTCGATATCTGCCTTGACGCCGGAGTCTCTATGTTCGACTCGTCGGATATCTACTCGAACGGGCTGGCCGAGGAAATTCTCGGACAGGCGATTGCAGGACGACGCGACAAGGTCATAATTTCTACGAAGGGGACGTTCCGCAAGGGAGACAGTCCGAACGATGTTGGCTCCTCCCGTTATCATTTGATTCAGGCGGTGGAGGGCAGTCTCCGAAGACTCGGAACCGACTACATAGACCTCTACCAGTTACACGGATTCGATGCAATGACTCCGATCGAGGAAACTCTGGGCACTCTCAATGATCTCGTACATGCCGGCAAGATCCGCTATATCGGGTGCTCCAACTTTTCAGGTTGGCATCTGATGAAGTCTCTCGCCGTTTCCGAGAAGTATGGCCTGGAACGATATGTGGCCCATCAAGCGTACTATTCACTCATAGGCCGCGATTACGAATGGGAGCTCATGCCGCTGGCCCTCGATCAGGGCGTGGGGTGCGTGGTCTGGAGTCCACTCGGATGGGGGCGTTTGACGGGCAAGCTCCGCAGGAACCGGCCGGCACCGGAAGTGAGCCGACTGCCGGGAACAATTGGCTCCGCGCCGCCTGTGTCCGACGAGTGGCTCTACGGCGTGGTCGATGTAATAGACGAGATTGCAACGGAAACCGGAAAGACCGTCCCCCAGATTGCGCTCAACTGGCTGCTCCATCGACCAAGCGTGTCGACGGTCATCGTTGGCGCCCGGAACGAGGAGCAGCTGCTCCAGAATCTCGGCGCGGTTGGATGGGATCTGACGGCGGACCAGATTGCTCGTCTCGATGCGGCAAGTGAACCGGCACTCCCCTACCCCTACTGGCACCAGCGGGGTTTCGAAGAGCGGAATCCCTTTCCTACACTCCGGTAGACCCGGCCGTTCCCGGACTTCGGCGCGCAGGTTATTGCCAAAGAACCGTTCCTCTGTTACTGAAGAAATGTTCCTTCCTGTAGTTCCCGGAATGCCTGGAACAGCTCATCCTGGGTATTCATGACTATTGGTCCCCGCCAGGCGACCGGTTCGCCAAGACCCATGCCGGTACAGAGCAGAAATCGGAACGGCTCCTCCGCGTCGGCGCGCATGCGCAAACGGTCCCCGTCGGCAAAGAACACCAGGTGCTCGTTGCTCACGACCTGACCTTCCCCGAACCGGCCCCGGCCGCCTATGACGTAGGCGAACGCGTTCTTTCCCGGAAGAATTGGGTGATACAGATCCGCACCTGGCGCCAGCGTAACATCGAAATAGTCCGGCTGCGTCTCTATCCCGTCAACTGGACCTGAGGTCCGGTCGAACCTGCCGCAGATGACCCGCACAACCGAGCCGTCCGCAAGGACTCGTTCCGGGATCTCAGCCGTCTGGACTTCCTGGTAGCGTGGCCGCATCATCTTCCGTGCCGACGGAAGATTTGCCCAGAGCTGGAACCCCTCCATGATCTCATCCTGCTCGCCCCGGGGCATCTCCTGGTGGATGATACCGCGTCCTGCCGTCATCCACTGGACATCCCCCGGACCGATAATTCCGCTGTTTCCGATGTTATCCTGATGTGCAACGCTTCCCTTCAGAACATAGGTAATTGTCTCTATGCCACGGTGCGGGTGCCAGGGGAATCCCTTGAAATAATCTTCCCGTCGTGTCGACCGAAAGTCGTCCAGCAGTAGAAAGGGGTCGCTTTCCGATGGGTCTCCGAATCCGAAGGCCCGCTTCAGATGCACTCCTGCCCCTTCCATGACCGGCTTACTCTTGCTGATTGTTCGTGGTTCTCTGTCCATAGCGAATTTGAATATCCGTGATTTTCCGGAGAAAGGCAAACGCGGTAGCCTCGACCGAGTGTTTGCCCCTTGATCGGAAATTCGCTACACTGTCGTTGGCTGCCAATAGTCTGCTCTTCGAAAGCACAAACTGGTCAGGCGACGAGGGCAACCCCAACCGATCGTCAGGTCACAGCCGGACAGCACAGCCACTCGCGCAGGGAGGTTCCAGATGAGCAAGAATGAATCAAAGACGAAGTGCATTGGTATCCTGACGAGCGGCGGTGACTGCCCGGGTCTCAACGCGGCAATCCGTGGCGTGGCAAAGGCTGCGGTCAACCGATACGGCATGAAGGTTGTCGGCATCCAGGATGGATTCCGGGGTCTGGTGGAAAATCGGACCGTTGCGCTGGACGACCGAAATCTCAGTGGGATACTCACGGTCGGCGGGACTATCCTCGGAACGAGCCGCGACAAACCGCACAAGATGATCATCGGCGGCAAGAAGATGGACATGACCGCCGCCGCAATAGAGAATGTGAAAAGACACCAGATTGACTGTCTCGTCTGTCTCGGTGGCGGGGGCACGCAGAAGAATGCGTATCATCTGCACACCGCAGGCAAGATAAACATCCTTACCCTCCCGAAGACCATCGACAATGACGTTGCGGAGACCGATATCACCTTTGGATTCGACACGGCAATGAATATTGCCGCCGAGGCAATCGACCGTTTGCACACCACTGCGACGAGCCATCATCGCATTATCATCTGCGAGATTATGGGACACAACAGCGGCTGGCTCACGCTGGGCGCGGGCATTGCCGGCGGAGCGGATGTCATTCTCATTCCGGAAATCCCGTACGACCCGAGAATTGTGGCGGAGCATCTGCTGACACGCCGGCGCAGCGGTAAAAGGTTTTCTATTGTCGCGGTTGCTGAAGGCGCCTTGTCTATTGCCGAAGCGCGTACGCTGTCTGATCAGGATGAAGACGACGAGAAGGACAAAGATAAGAACAAGAAGAAGAAGGGCGATTCCGCATCCGGTCCGCTGACGGCAAAGAACGATTCGGGAGAGACCTTTCATCTGGTTCAGGAGTCGAAGGCGAGCCGTCTTGCACGGGAGCTCCAGCGGCTCACTGGAATCGAAGCCCGGGTTACATCTCTCGGCCACGTCCAGCGCGGAGGGATCCCGACACCGACCGACAGACTCTACAGCACGCTTCTCGGCACCCGAGCTGCGGAACTGCTCGCGGCCGGAACATACAACGTCATGGTGGCCATCAAGGGACAGACGTGTGAGCCGGTACCGATCGAGAAGGTGGCTGGAAAGAAGAAGCTCGTGCCGACCGATCATCCCTGGGTCGCATCCGCCCGCCTGGTTGGATCCTGCCTCGGAGACCGATAAAGAAAGGCGGGCCCGAGAGCCCGCCTCATCATCCATCGAAAGCTCACAGTCTAGTATACCGTCTTCCACTCTCCGATGTTGGCTTTGTCGAATTTGAATGGAGGTCCAAGCAGCACTTCGGTTCCTCCGTCGGGAGCCTTGGTAATGGTGTATTCGCCAAGCCGTCCCGCCTTGAATTTGTCGCCTGCAGCACCCGTGATCTTGCCGCTTACGAGAGCCGTGGCGGTGTACGCGCCGAGGTAGCCGACATCAATCGGATTCCACAGGAACATGTAGGGGCAGACGCCGTTTTCTATGTATGTTGCCATCTCCGAAGGAAGCCCGAGACCGGTAAGAAAAACCTTTCCGCCAAGGCCTTTATCGGTCAGTACCTTTCCTGCGGCCGCAATGCCAACAGTCGTCGGAGCAATGATGACCTTCAGGTTCGGGTAGGACCGCAGGAGTCCTTCCGCCTCGGAGACCGACTTGTCACGAAGGTCATCGCCGTAGGCAATCTTGACCAGTTTCAGATTCGCATACTTCGGCTTCGCGAGCTCTTTCTTCATGTAGTCGATCCAGATGTTCTGATTCGACGCCTGGCTGGTTGCCGAAAGTATTGCGATCTCTCCGCTTCCGCCACTCATGTCGTAAGCCGCCTCTATGAGCGTGCTGCCGATCTTCTGGGAATCCGCCTGGTTCACATGAGTCAGACGGCTCGCAGGGTTTACCGACGAGTCGAGCGAGAATACCTTTATCCCCTGACCCATTGCCTTCTGAAGGACGGGTTGCAGCGCGTCGTAGTCGTTTCCGACTATACAGATGGACGCAACTTTCTGCGCAATCAGTTGCTCGATAATCTGAATCTGCGCCTCGGCAGTCGGTTGATCGGGTGCCCGCAGAATTGCCTGAAAGCCCTGCTCTTCGATACCGTCCTTGAAACCACCCATCTGTTTGTCACCATAGGGGTTTCCCGTGTTCTTGAAGACAATTGCGTACTTCTGCGCGCCTGCGGATGCTGCCGGCTGGGACGCCGAACCTTTCTCGCCGGCTCCACTGGCAAAGAGTGCCGCGGGAAGCCCAATCGCCAGGATTGCGCAGATCACAACCAATTTGCTGATGATCCTATTCATGACCACCTCCTGTTTTTTTTCGAACGGCTATTGCCGATCGTTGACCACCACTACGAAACCGAACATTGAGGACAAGCACCGAAAGGATCAGCAGAAGTCCGATTATTATCAACAAAACCTGTGCAGGAATGTTGACGAGTCCGAGCCCATAGCTGAGAAAGCCGACGATGAAGATGGCAAGCAGCGGACCAGTAATTCGGCCCTTCCCGCCGGAGGTACTTACTCCGCCGAGAACGACCATTGCAATGACATCCAGTTCGTACCCTTGAGCAACATTCGGCCGGGTACTGCCCATCCGGGAGCTCAGGAAGATCGCGGTGAACCCCGCCATTAATCCGGTCAGTACGCTCACAATGACTATAACCGAATCGGTCTTGACCCCTGAGTAGCGGCTGGCCATCAGATTGTTTCCCATGCCGTAAATTCTCCGCCCGAAGCTGGTTCTGTGCAGCAACAGGCCGAAGACGACAGCACACAGAATGAAGGCAACGAGTATTATCGGAATTCCGGCAACGCTCCCCCACCCGAAAGAGGAGTACCACTTGGGAAACTTGCCGGATGCCTGGTCTTCGAGAATAACGTAGGCAATCCCGCGAAAGATAATCATTGTCGCGAGTGTCACGATGACCGACGAAAGTTCTTTGAACTTGATCATGAGGAGGCCGTTCAACAGACCGCAGGATGTGGCTACGACAAGGCAGAGCAGGATGGCGGCCGGCATTGGGAGCCCGGCGTTGAAGGTGACCGCCATGACTACCGCCGACAGCGCGACGGTTGATCCGACCGATATATCGATGTTGCCGAGGATAATCACCATAGTCATCGGCAACACCAGAAATGCCTTGTCAAGGAAGTTCGCCGGAGTGTTCAGAAACGTATCGAGGGTGAAATAGTAGGGCGAAAGAGAACTGTTCACAATATTGATGACAAGAAAGATTGCAACGAGCAACCATTCCCACTGGAAAAAGAATCTCTTCCAGCTCCACTTCTTTTCAATCTGAATTGTGCGCAGCGCTCGTATCGTTTGTTCCGACATTGAAGTTGCCCCGCTATATCACGCGTTTGCGCAGTGCATAGTACTCGTTGTTTCGTTTCACGAGCACGTTAGTGATGACAGCGGCCAGAATGACCACTCCCTGAATAGCCTGTTGCCAGAAAGGCGAAACATTGATCAGGGGCAACGCATTGTTCAAAATTCCGAACAGGATGGTTCCGAGAATAAGCCCCGACACCTTCCCGCTTCCGCCCGAGATGCTTACCCCACCAAGCACGGTAGCTGCAATGACGCTGAGCTCGTAACCGACTGCCGTGTCTCCCTGAGCGGAGGCAAACTTGCTGACCCACAAGACGCCTGCAAGTCCGGCAAGGGTTCCCATCATGGTGTATACGAGCCAGAGAATTCGACGTCGTGGTATGCCGGATATGTCTGCTGCCTCCGGATTCGAACCAACCGCGTAGATCTGCCGTCCGGTTCGTGTATGATTGATGAAATAGTAGTAGACAATATAGATTGCAACGGCTATGACAACAAGATTATTGACTCCAAGAAATGTTCCGGTGGCAATGTGCTTGAATCCTTCAGACATCTGATAGGAGCTCACCCACGCCCCATTGCTGGTCAGATAGGTGAGTCCTCGGATGACGTTCATGAAACCCAGAGTTGCTATGATGGGAAGAACGTTGAACCGCGCAACGAGCAGGCCAATGACTGCACCGACAATAGCGCCGATTGCCATTCCCTGAAGAAGGGAAACGATCGGCGAAATGTCCCGAAACGCCTTTACCGTCAGTGCCGTAACCATTCCAGATAGCGCAATGGTTGCCCCGATAGACAGATCAATCCCGCGTGTGAGCAATACCATCATCATGCCGACCGCAAGAATTCCCAGGATTGCGGTGTTTGTAAGAAGGTCCCTGATGTTTGAAATCGTCAGGAAGCTGTGATTGCGTATCTGGAATATCGCACACAGAATTATGATAAACACGAGCAGACCCAGCTCTCGAAAACTCTCACTCGATCGGATCGACCTTTTGGCGCTCACTGTGCGCTTCCTTCCAACCGTTGCGCGGGCAGCGTCGAAGTCATGGCCGCCTCAAGAATCTGCTCCTGGGTTGCCTCCGCGGTCTCGAGAATTGCAGTCACGTGCCCCTCTTTCATTACCACTATGCGGTCGCTCATGCCCAGAACCTCCGGCATTTCCGACGAAATCATTATGATTCCATAGCCTGCCGCAGCGAGGTCGTTCATGATACGGAATATCGCCGTCTTGGCGCCAACATCCACTCCCTTGGTCGGTTCGTCGAGTATAATGACCTTCATGTCGGCGGTGAGGAGTTTGGCAACTATGAGCTTTTGCTGATTCCCACCGGACAGCGTTGAGGCCCGATCGAACACCGTTACCGCCTTGACCTCCAGTTTTTCGGCAAGCTCCTTTGTCACCTCGTTCTCCCGTGCAGTGTTGAGCCAGCCAAAACGACCGAATCTTCTGAGCGACGGAAGCGTCACATTCTTTGAAATCTCCCAGTCGAGGACCAGGCCCTGTTTCAGCCGATCCTCGGGAAGGAATCCGATCCCGGCATCTATTGCCTCGTTGGGCCCGGACACCTGAATCTCTGCTCCGTCAAGAAACAGTCGCCCGCTATCGTGCTGCGAGACTCCGTATATTGCCTCGCAGACCTCAGTCCTGCCCGCTCCGACCAGTCCCGTTATTGCAAGGATTTCTCCCTTTCGCACCGAAAAAGAAACATCCTTGAAATACCCCGTCCTCGAGAATCCGTCCACCCGCAGTATCTCATCGCCAATTGAAACCTTTCGCGGAGGAAAGAATTGTGTAATCTCCCTGCCCACCATCGCAACAATGATGTCATCGCGGCTGATCTCCCCGAGATTCCACGTTCCAACGTATTGCGCATCGCGCAATACCGTAACACGGGTCGCGAGCCGGTACATGTCCTCAAGGCGATGAGAGATGAAGATAATGGAGACGCCCTTGTCGCGCAGGCTTTCGGTTATCCGGTACAGATCCTCACTCTCCCGATTCGTGAGCGGCGCAGTCGGTTCATCCATGATGATGATCCGGGCGTTCGTCGATAGCGCCTTCGCAATCTCCACAATCTGCTGCTGCGCCACCGAAAGTGTTCCCATTCGCGTACGGGGATCGAAATCCGCATCCAGCCGATGCAGCAATTCCCCGGCTCTGTCATGCAGAGACTTCCAGTCAATGCGCCGGGAAAAGCGGTTGATCTTCTCATGGCCAATGAAGATGTTTTCCGTTACCGAAAGATCGGGGTAACAGGTTACGTGCTGGTAGATGGCGGCGATGCCGATCCGCTGGGAATCGAGCGGGTCATGGATTTCGACTCGTTCGCCGTCGAAAATAATCTCTCCTGCGTCCGGTTGATAGACGCCCGTAATGATCTTGATGAAGGTGGACTTGCCGGCACCGTTTTCCCCCATCAGCGCGTGGATCTCGCCGGGTTTCAGCGCAAAATGGACGTCGTCCAGTGCACGGACACCCGGAAAGGTCTTGGTAATGTGCTGCAGCTCGAGCAGGTATTCAGACACGCCCCACCATCTCCCCTAACATACCTTCACACATTCGATCCCAATCAAACGCGCGAGCTTGTCGATTCTGTCGGCAATGTGTCCGACCCCAATTGCGCAATGATGTGCAGGCCCGGCCTTGGACCACAATTCGGTGAACTTGCGGGCAGGGAGGGGGAACCGGTAACGGCTATTCGTGTTTCCAATTTGCAGGGTGGGTCCGGGAACCGACTCCCCTTCGGCCGTGAGAAGGAAAACCTTTCCTTCCGCAGCCTGAACAACGGAAAGAAGTGTAACAGGACCGTTCTTGACACGCATCTGTATGGAGAGACCCTTTCCCGGTTTCCCGTGGTAGACAGGGAGCGGAACGACTCCGACATCGCCTTCGGCAATAGCCGGATGAGCAGGACCATCGTGTCCCCACAGCACTACGTCATCTACATAGTCTACCACATAAAACTCGGAAAAGGACCCGCCTGCCTCGAAGCAGTCCATGATTTTCATCGCAACCATGTTCTTCACTTCACACTCACCGGCAACGGGAACGTGGTGCGCGGTAAGCAGGGTGTTTCCGACTATGACGGATGTAACGATATTCTCATGCGCGTTCCCGGCGACTCCTTCGTAGTAGTACGCCATTGCGCCAAGCTCGTGGGCGGATACAAGCCGGTCCAGTGCGCAAGCGGTATGAGCCGCGCGAGTAACTTCCGCAGCTTCACATTCGGGGGATACCCGGAACTCGCGTTCGAATTGCATTCGCTTCTGTTCAATATCCGCCGAACCGACCTCGTCGTGGTAGTGCTTCAGCAGATCCATCTCGAGGAGATCGAAATGGCTGCCGAACACGGTTGAAAGCCCGGTTACATCCGTGTAGACATCCAGCATCCCCGCATAGTAATGACCGAGTATGCCGAACCGCGTGTCTCGGATCTCCGCGCGGACTGCGATAGCATCCGTCCACGCCCGAATCTCTTCCCACACGCATTCTTCGTCTATCCAACCGGTAACCAGGTCGTAGTTGATGCCTGCCCGGTTGAATACGTTCGCGATCTCGGGAACACAGCATGCCTGGCAGTGCGCAAGCCACTCACCGGTCATGAGTCCGCGGTCACCGAGCGCGTTGAACTTTTCGTAGTCTATGGCCGCCACCGGTTGGAGATTCAGGACGATAATCGGCACTCCCGTGCGTTGGGCAATGGGAAGTACCGTGTGAGAGAGCGCATATGTTGAGATGTAGAGAAAAATCGCTTCCACGCCGCGCTCCTGGAAGAGGCGTGCGGTCTCCAGTGCCTTCTGCGGACTGTCGACGAGTCCGGCATTGACCACATCGACACCTTCCGCAGACAACCGGCCGGCAATGGATGTCTGATATCCTTCAAGACGTTCCTTCAGCCCCTCGAACTGCGGCCAGTACGTGTCCAGACCGATCCCGAACAATCCCACCCGTGTATTTGCGCTCATCGCTGTTCCGGCCCCCGTTCTTGAATTATCAACCCGGGTTGGGTTGCCGTGAATGGATTTTTCCCTTTGAAGGATGGAAGAAATCCCAAATCAATGGACAAAAGTTGCGAGAGATGGCAAAAACAGGTATAACAGTCAGGATGATTGCTACCGACCCCAAAGGAGAAGACAGCTTTTTTCGTTACCTCACCTACAGCGAGGAAGATGAAAAGTGGCAGTTTGTCTGTACGGATGCCGGTTTCAACGACGTGGGACCACGAACCCCGTACCCTCCCAACAAGGAAGAACATCCGCAGGCGTTCAAATCCGTTGCCGTCGGGCGAACCCTGAACGAATACCAGATCGTCTACATTACCCGCGGACGCGGGGTGTTCGAAACCGGCGGCACGACCTTTTCGGTGTTTCCCGGATCAATTCTGCTGGTGTTTCCGGGGATCCGCCACTTCTACAAACCGGATATCGACGTAGGATGGACTGAGTACTGGGTGGGTTTCAAAGGACCGCACATCGATATCCTCTGTGAGGAGGGTTTCCTTTCCCGGGATAAACCGTTCCATGCTATAGGGCTCCAGAACGGGCTTCTCTCCCTCTTCACGCAGATCCTCGACGAGGTTCGAAGCCAGAGGCCGCTGTACCAGCTCAAGATCTGCTCACACATTCTCACGCTCATCTCGGCGATACTCTCGCACGAACGGCAGACCGTCCAGCACAGCCATTCCGAGCAACTGGTGGACAAGGCGAAGTTTCTGATGGAGGAGAATATCTACGGAGATGTCAACCTGAACAGTATTGCGGCCAAGCTCGGCGTAAGTACTTCCCATCTCAACGAGGTATTCAAATCCTACACGTCAATGACACCCTACCAGTACTTCATTCATATAAAAATCCATCGGGCAAAGGAGCTGCTGGAGGGAGGAGATCTTGCAATCAAGGAAGTCGCCTTTCGGCTCGGATTCACGGACCAGTACTATTTCTCGCGGCTCTTCAAGAACAAAACCGGAATCTCCCCATCCCGGTGGAGCTCTTTCGTATTTCAGTAGCTACCCTGTCTGCGTTTCCACGAGATACGGCTTGACCGGGATCTCCTTGCCCTTTACCGAAATGGGATCGAGTTCTTTCGTGGCGAATTGATTGCCGAGCAACTGCTGCGTCGCTTCACTGATGAGCACCGTACCGGCCTGGGCAACTGATTCGAGACGTTGCGCAACATTGACTGCGTCCCCGATGACCGTGTAATCGCGTCGGGAATACTCGCTGCCGATGTCTCCCATGACTACCGTTCCCGAGTTGATGCCGACACGGATATGAACTTTCCGGTCACTTTCGGCATTGTATTCGGCGAGAGCCGCGTTCATTTCCAGTCCTGCCTTGACTGCCAGATAGGCGCCGCTCTCCCCGCCTCCAAACAGCGCCATGATGGCGTCCCCGATAAACTTGTCTATTACCGCGCCGTTTTCCGTCAGAACGCGGACCAAAATATCGAATATCGCATTCAGCAGGTTCACTACCTTCGGCGGTGAGAGGCTCTCACACAACGACGTAAAGCCGACGATGTCGGTGAACAGGATGGTCGTGAACTGCTCCTCGGCTCGCATGGCGAGCTCGCGCGTGCCGGATTCTGCAATTGCGGTGGCGTGCATCCGAACGGCGTCGGATACGTACATCCTCATTGCATCGCGCTCTCGCCGGAAACGCGCCTCCGCAAGCAGTCTCTCTATAGCAGCAAGAAGCCGTTCAACCGTGAACGGTTTTGCAATGAACTCGGTAACTCCCGCGCTGCGTCTTCGTGCACGATCGACCCGTGAATCCCTGCCGCTCAGCATTACGACCGGCACCGATCCGTTCTCCCGCACCTCGCGAAAATGACGGACAAACTCGCTCCCGTTCATGACAGGCATCTCCTGATCGACAATAACCAGGTCGGGCTTCTCTGCTTCGAGCAGGGTCAGTGCTTCCGATCCGTCGGAGGCGGTGAGCGGGATGAAACCATGATGCGAAAGTCCGCGGGAGATAAACCGGCGGATCATTGCACTGTCGTCAATGACGAGGATGGTCTCCCGGACACGGACGTTTTCGGTCTCCAGGAATGCCCGCACACGGCTTACCAGCTCCTCCGGGACAATCGGCTTCGTTATGTAGTCGTCCGCACCCGCTTCGAATCCGCTGTCGACAGATACACCGCTCGACAGCGACGACTGGATAATGACCGGAATTTCCGCGGTTTCCTGGGTTGTCTTGATGGCACGACACAACTCGAAGCCGTTCATCTCCGGCATCTCGATATCGGTAACCACCAGATGGACATCTTCGCTTTTGAGAATGGACAGCGCGTCCTTTCCGCTCCCCGCATGGACAATACGATAGTGCTCGCCGGAAAACACCGCATCTATCATCTTGTGAATGAGCATGCTGTCGTCGACAAACAGGATAGTCTTGGCCACTGGAGAAGCGTGCTCCAACGCGGCCTCGAGTGCGGACTCGTCAAACGGAAGACTGAGAAACCCGGACGCGCCACAGGCGAACGCCTTTTCCCGGTCAGGTGCGTGGATGGAGAAAACAAGAACGGGAATCCGGGAGCCCTCGACCGTTGCACGAAGGGATGTGCACGTGGAAAAGGCGTCACCCCATGAAAGTGTGTCTTCGAGGATGACTGCGTTGTACTCTCCCCCGTGGACGAGATCCCGGAGCTCGGATTCAGAGCCCGCCTCCGTTACCAGCTCGGCGGTGGCGGAGATGACGGGAAGACAGACGATTCTTGCTTTTTCGGTGTTCAGACAGACAAGTACTCGGTACCCCATGTGGTTCCTCAGGCAACGGTGTTTCGGGTGCGCAGATACTAACACAGGGCACGGGTACGCTACAAGCAGCCCTGCTGTTCCCGATACTCCTGTTCCCAATGCTGCTGTAACCTTGCAGAATTGCAGAGGAACTTGCTATAACGGTGTGTAAGACAGTCCAAGGAGAATAGAATGAAATACGGCTTGAATATCGCCCCGGAAGGGGCACTGGACTTCGTGTCGCTCGGAGCAATGATACACCGGATAGATCCGGGCATCATTCCGTTCAGAAAGGCAACCGATTGCAGAATCCATGTCAGCGGCGGCGAATTCAACGTTGCGGCAAATCTTTCAGACTGCTTCGGATTGCGAACAGGCGTTGTAACGGCCATGGTGGACTACCCGATCGGCGATCTCATTGCGGAACGAGTCCGCTCAATGGGCGTGAAGCCGTTCTACAAGCGCTTCAAGCACAATGGTGTGACCGGACCGAACATGGCCACTGTGTTCAGCGACCGGGGGCAGGGAGTTCGCGCGCCGGTTGTCTTCTATAACCGCAGCAACGAAGCGGCCGCTCAGCTGAAACCAGGGGATTTCGACTGGAAGTCGGTCTTTGCCGGGGGCATCCGCTGGTTCCACAGCGGAGGTATCTTTGCCGCACTCTCGGAGACAACCGGAGAACTCATAATTGAGGGAATGAAAGCCGCGAAAGCTGCGGGAGCCATTGTGTCGTTTGACCTGAACTACCGGGCAAAACTCTGGAATATCTGGGGCGGAAGCGACCGGGCGGCGTCGGTGCTCGGTAGAATTGCCGAACTCGTGGATGTTCTGGTCGGCAACGAAGAGGACCTCCAGCTTGGACTCGGCATCCCGGGCCCGAAGGTAGAAGCAAAGTCCAAGCTGGATTCAAGCGCCTTCGAAGACATGATAGGCAAAGTGGTGGACAAGTTTCCACAGGTGAAGGTTGTTGCCACCACGCTGCGGGAGGTACATTCGACCAACCGGCACAGCTGGAGCGCGGTCGCCTGGATTGACGGAAAAATGCACGCTGCGCCGACCACCGAGCTGGACGTGTATGATCGCGTCGGTGGCGGAGATGGCTTTGCCGCAGGTCTCTTCTATGGTCTCCTGACCGGCGAAGAGCCGTCCGACGCGGTCAAGCTGGGATGGGCGCATGGCGGGCTGCTGACGACATTCCCCGGCGACACAACGATGGCATCGCTTGAACAGGTACGGGCGTTCGCCGGCGGTGGCTCGGCGCGTATTCAGCGTTAGCGTCAATCGTCCCGGGATCAGGACTCGAGGAGACAATATGTTGCTGTCTCCTCGAACTCCCCATCACCGTCGAATCCCGCCTTCAGGCTGTCGGGAAGTATCGAAAAGAGGCGATCGGAGACGGAAATTCCTCCCGGTCGCGCTCTGGATTTCTCCAGATGTGCTGCGTAATTGATTACGTCGGAGACAATCTGTCCGGTATCCTCGGCAAACTTCACACTGCCGGTATCCAGGCCAATCCGGACCATCATGCTCCCATGCAGCGGGAGTTGCGGGAATCGGTTGAACACCGGCATGAGCCGCTGCGTCTCCATTGCCCACAGAACGGCTCGCGCGGCATGATCCTTCATTGCAAATGCGACCAGCCCTCCGTCCCCGGCCCAGTTCCAGATTCGTCCGTCGTAGATGGCGAGTTGTCGTCGGAGGAACGTCCAGAACGAATAGTAGACCTTCTCCATGGTCTTGATGCCGTGTTTTCGAACGAGTTCCGAGTTTCCCACAATGTCTATGCTCGCAATGGTTGTCTCGTATTCCCTGCCTTCCCGGAGGGAGCCGAAGTTCGGCATCTCATCCAGCTCCGCCGCAATCTTGCGGATCTTCGACCGCTTGCGATCGTATGCAATTCCGGTCCGCGCGAGCTTGTTCAGCAGCTCTTCCAGCCCGTCGAACATGACACGTCGCCCGAGGAGCTCGTTCCCGTCAATTTCAATCAGGAACTTCAGCAAATCGGCCTCACGTCTGGAATCCACACAGCCCGCCACAATTGCAGCGGCAACTTCCCGTTTCGGTGCAGTAACATGACGGTCAACCCCAAGCGCCTCATGCGACTTGAAGTTCCGCAGCACCATTCTGCCAATCTCTTCTATCTGGTTCGGATTGAAAGTCTTAGCAATCATCTCAATCAACGCGTTCTCAATGGACGCATCTATCATGGTATTTACTCCTGCAGTAAAAAGCTTACGTTGTCTATTTTTCTTCCGTTGGTAGACGTGGGAGGCTATCGCTCAACGGACGGACCACCGTCCAGTTCGTCCTCTATAAATGCGGTGATGATGTCGCGCACATCGGTATCGGCAACAAACCCGAGCGCCCGTGCGCGCTCCGATGCAATGTCGCCGGGCCACCCGGATACCACCTCGGCAACAAGACGGTCGGGCCTCTTTACAATCCGGTCGGCTACTTCATTACCCGCTATGTCCCGCAGAGCACCGAGAATTTCTCCGGTCGACACGCGCAACCCCGGAAATGTCATTGCCCGGTCAAGCCCGAGCGTCTCAGCCGGGAGCTCCACCCCATGAACCAGGTTTCTGATGAGCATCCGGGGCGAGAGGATGAATACCCTTACATCGTCTGCGACCGGGCAGACCGCTTCACGTCCCTGAAGGGGATCCCGAATTATCGAACTCACGAAACTCGAAAGCGCCCGGTTTGGCGCACCAGGCCGCACGACCACCGTCGGGAAGCGGAACGCGCGCCCGTCGATGAACCCCTTGCGTGAGAAATCGTTCACCAGGAGCTCGCCGACCGCCTTCTGGGTGCCGTAGGACGTTGTCGGCGTCAGTCTCAGACTGTCGGCCACTCGTTCCGGCAGATCGCCACCGTAGACGGCAGTAGAACTGGCAAAGACGAAAACCGGCGGCCGTTCCAGGCGCCTGCACTCCGAAAGAAGGTTCAACGTCCCATCCAGGTTTACACGGTATCCCAGGTCGAAATCTTCTTCCGCCTGGCCGCTGACAACTGCGGCAAGGTGAACCACGAGATCAAACCCGTCGACAAACAGCTCTTCCACGGCGGCCCGATCCGACAGATCGCCGGCGGCCGGCACCACGCGGACATCACCGGTCAACGGGATGGGTGGTTTCACCAGATCATGTGCGACAATCTCATCTATGGGCGCCGCCGCTCCTCCGGAAAGTACGATAGACCGCCGTGCAGCGAGCGCATGAACAAACTTGCTGCCGACAAACCCGGCAGCCCCGGTAACGAGAATACGCATAGTATGAACATACTACCACCGGAAGGCTCCGTCTGCAACGTGCCACCGGCACCCGCGGCACTTCGGTATGCCCGTACGTTCTGTTCAGGAAGTCTGCGGAACGTCGTGAACGGCAGGCATTTGCGCCGGCGAAATCCGGGGGTCGTTCGCAGCCCCGCTAAAGGATCTTCCGCAGCGCCTCGACGAGCCGTCTGACATTCTCACCCCGGGATGTGTGTCCCATCAGGCCGATCCGCCATATCTTCCCGGCCAGCGGTCCAAGCCCCGCACCGATTTCGATCTTGAATTCGGACCTCAGCCGGTTTCTCACCAGCGCCTCGTCGACCCCGTCCGGTACTATCACCGAATTGAGCATCGGCAGCTGAAACTCCGGTTCGACCAGCATCCGGAGTCCGATGGACCCGAGCTCCCGGACGAGCAGATCATGATTCTCCCGATGTCGGTCAAAGACCGCGGCCTCTCCCTCCTCCAGAACGAGCGCAGCCGCCCTATAGAGGGCATATATCATGTTTATGGGCGCAGTGTGGTGATACACCCGCTTCGCCCCTTCCCAGTACTGCATGATCATTGTCATGTCGAAGTACCAGCTCGGCACCTTCGTTTTTCGCGCGCGTATTTTTTCAATCGAACGCCCGGAAAAACTGACTGGAGCAAGCCCCGGCGGGCAGGACAGACATTTCTGGGTTCCGCTGTAGAGCGCATCGATACGCCATTCATCCACCCGGAGCGGAATACCACCCAGACTGGTAACCGCATCCACGAGATACAGCGCCCCTGAATCGTGGACGATCGAACTGATTTCTTCCACCGGATTTCGGACACCGGTTGAAGTTTCCGCGTGCACGACCGCAACCAGTTTGTAGTTCGAACCCTTCATCTTCTCAGCAACGTCCGCCGGCCGTACGGGCGTTCCCCACTCGAAATCCATGGTGTCGACTGCAGCGCCGAGCCTGCCTGCAAGGTCCACCATGCGCTTCCCGAACACTCCATTGACCAGAATGAGGATGCGGTCTCCGGGCTCAACAAGGTTTACGAAGGTGGCCTCCATTCCGGCCGAACCAGTCCCGGAAACCGGGAGAGTCAGCCGGTTTTCCGTATGCATCAACGTGCGCAGCGTATTCGACAGCGCATCCATGATCTCGATGAACTGGCCGTCCATATGCCCGAGCGACGGGCACCTGATTGCCTGGTACACCTCCTCTGGAACACACGATGGCCCGGGGCCCATGAGCAGCACTTCGTCAATTTCCGACAGCAGATTTTTCATAGACTGGAATCTCCTCACGGTAGTATGGCCTAATAATACCACCGTGAGCGCATCCTTTGAAGAATGCCCGTGACAGCGGAAAAACGGATGTGGTACAGTTGTCGTGTGCGCCCATCGGCAAGGAGTTTCGGATGGTTCCATCGATCTGCATCGAAATGTTGTACCCCGGACTGGCGGCAGAGGAAAAGATCAGAAAGGTAAGTTCGGCCGGTTTTCGCCACGTTGAGTTCTGGAAATGGCAGAACAAGGATATAGGTGCGATCCGGTCGGTGATGGATTCCCTCGGAACAACTCTTACAAACATGAGCGGGCATGGCGTCGGTAGTCCGATAGACGGGAAAGAGCGGGGCCTGTTCATCCATGAGATTCAGTCCACCATTCCTGTGGCAAAGAGCCTTGGATGCAGAACCCTCATGGTCCTGTCCAACGAACTCGGGGCAGGAGGCCGTGCCGTGCGGGACTACGCGGAATTGCCCGAGGCGGAAAAACGGAGGGACCTGCTTGAAGCGTTGCAGGCGGCCGCGGATAACGTGCCGAACAGCATGCAGCTTGTCGTCGAGCCGCTGAATACCCTGATAGATCATCCTGGATATTTCCTGACAGGGATGGAGCAGGCGGTTTCCATTGTTCGCGAGCTCGCAAACCCACAGGTGAAGATACTCGCCGATTTCTACCATCTCGGCGTCATGGGGGAGGACCTTTCGGATATTGCCCGGCAGTACGCGAAAGACATCGGCTACGTCCACGTGGCGGATCTCCCGGGACGACACGAACCGGGAACAGGAACGGTGGACTGGAAGAGTATTCTCCGCCTTCTGGGAGACAGCGGATACGAGGGAATAGTCGGATTCGAGTACACGCCGCATGCGGAAACGGATGCGTCGTTGCGCCGTGTGGCTGGTCTCTGGGATGAGATCGATGGTTGAGTTTCAGCCCGTCCTTGCCTGTGCATTCGACCTCGGGAACACGCTCAGCAACGACTCGGCACTCAATGAGGTCTCTATCGGCGAGATGGCGTCGTTCCTTGTGAAAAACGGATTCCTGTCGAGTCCCGCCGATTTCGTGGGCGTCTACAGGGAATCCCAGGAACAGAAGATGCCGCCGTTCACGAGCAGGACATTCGGAGAACGCGAGTTCTTTCAGGAAACATTCGGGAAACTCGGGATACATGGAATCACCGCCGAAGCAGGGCTTGCCCGGTTTCGAGAGATCGTTACCCGTCACATGGACTACGCAGGCGAAACACGCGAGGCGCTTGTCATGGTCCGGAGCCGCGGTTACAAGCTTGCACTGATATCGAATGAACGGACGGTTCGTGTGGATGCGTTCCTGGACAAGACCCAAAGCCGTGAGCTCTTCGATGCCATACTGGTATCCGAAGCGGTGGGCATCGAAAAGCCTGACCTGGAAATCTTCAGACTTGCCTGCGACCGCCTTGGGGTGGATCCGGGCGGGCTCCTGATGTTCGGAGACAATGACATTGCCGACGGTGCCTGCAAGAGACTCGGATCCCGCTACGCGCGGGTCGCCGCCTTTCACAACACACGCTGGTACTGGGAGTCGGGAAGCAGCTACGAACCGGACCATGTCGTCTCTCGGGTAGCCCCCGGCCCGGTGGGCGAACTCCTGGATTCACTTGAGGCTATGACGTCGTCCCGCTGACCGAGAATGCCCGGCAGTACTCAATTTGCAGGATGCGTTGTCACGGGTTAAAAAGAGCCTCTTTTCGCGCGTGCAGGGACGGAATCTTGAACCGTCAACCTCCAACCGGTACCTACAAGGGTGCGGGCGCTGACCGGCGTACAGGCATCGTTTCCTTGTCAAAATGAGAATCGCCGGATAGCAGATCCCGCCAGGAAGATCCTCCGGGACTGGCTGAGAGAGCCGGCAGAAATAGAAATTAACCGCTATGAAATGCTCCTCAAGGTGTACTTCGGCGGAGCGGGTGATCCCGTCGAAGTTCTGGAGCAGATCAGAGCATTCCGCGCGCGGCACGAGACCGCCTCCCTCACGCTCACAAAGTTTGAGCGGGAGGTCGAGAACCTGGTGAAAGTCGATCCGGGCCACCTGAATATTCTACTCACAATCCGGTTCGGCAGGCGTGTTTCTGACGCGTTCCTGCAATGGGCGGATCTGCCATGAGACAGAAAATTCGCCGTCTCGTTGTCGGCTCTACCCTGACCGGCCGCCGTTGCGTACAGATCTGTCCAATGAGCCTCGACGTGCAGCAGACGGTTGAACGCGGACGCATGGAACACCACGACTGCACCTTGTGCTTACTGCCACGCAGATTGTTGAAAAGTTACCATACGCCGGTCGGAGTTCTGT
>CAZKMA010000042.1:0-40514 GCA_964553615.1 uncultured Spirochaetales bacterium
ATCCGGCGGGCAGATAACATCGAGTCGAGTGCCTGGATGTACTGAGCTTCGTCTATGACTTTCGCAGTATCCTGAAGCGCAATCACGCTCGCATCGACGACCTTGCGGAGAACCTCCGCGGCGGTATCCGCCTCGGTTATGTTCTCATACTCAACCCCCGGGTCGCTACCGGGAAGCGATCCGAAGGAGGCCTTCAACTCAGGATATCCCTCGTATCCCAGCTTCTTCGAAAGACGAACCACCGTCGCCTCGCTGCACCCCGCGTGATCGGCAAAATCCACTATGCTCAATCCGAAAATGTTCTCCGGATGATTCAGGATGAAGTTCGCTGCCTTGCGCTCGGCGGACTTCAACGTGTCGTAGACGGCCTGCAACTGGATGGCGCAGTCGTGAGGAAGGTGTGCCAGATTCGCTTCATTCATTCGGATATCCTTGCCGGATTTTTTGAAGGCATGATATGCATCCTTCGGTCACGCCGCAATCGGCGGCATATTCTCACCTGGTAGCGATAATCAGGTAGTCCTCATTACGATCAGACATACGGACAGTTGTCTTTTCCGGTGAGTGATCCACGTCCGGACGTTCTGCGTTTCTCGTCACAAGCCCTATGCGGAGGATGTCATATCCGGAGAGATCCAACGCAAGTTGGATGTCGTTGCCGTAGGGCAAGTACGCAACAACGATCGACCGGTCACCAGCGGCGGCGCACCGAATCTCCTCGTACGGAGTCTGCAGGAGCTCTTCCGCGGGGAGAAGTCGCTGCATGCCATACCGTTCCACGAGCCATGCAGAGAACGAGGCGTCGGCCGCGCCGGGCATGCGGAGAGCGTCTTTCCAGTCGAATGGGAACTTCGACCACGACTCGCTGGTAAATCCTGCTCCGCGAGTGTGCCACGACCAGACTCCGTGGGCACCGTAGGTAAACCCAGCCTTGGCTCCGGCGAGGATACTGTGCCAGAACGCCTTCCTCACATGGAAGGCGCCGAAACGGCCATACCGGTTTCCGAATCCGTGTCCTTCATAGGGTGGTTCGCCATTTACAATCGGCCGTTTGACCGGGTAGGAGAGAAAATCTGCCGCAAGCGTATAGTTGTGATGACTTTCCTCGAGACGATGCCCGGCCTGATACATGTAGTAGTCAAGCTCCGGTGAATCAGCAAGTGGTTCAGGAATCTTTGCTGCAGGCTGCAGGTGAAGCGTGGTCAGCGCATCCGGGTCCAGTGCCTTTACGCGCCCGAGCGCGGCCTGGTAGTAGGCGACCGTCTGATCGCTGCCGAAGTTTGTGTCGCCGCTTATCAGGTAGGTCGGGTGGTAGGCCTTGAATCGCTTCACCACGTAGTCGATGTACGGAACAACGCGATCGAACGGTATGATGTGCGAAGGGTCGCGGTCCGAGAAGGTTGTATCCTTGACGTAGTCGCCCCACAGAAGCACGAGGGCCGGCAGGAAGCCATACTCCACCGCCAGACGTACCATTTTCTCGGCAACGTCAAAGAAAGACTCGTCAATCTGTTCGAAATCCCACGTCCCATCTGTACGCACATTGAACGGGCATCTCCCCTGGTACGTGTCGCTCGCGTCGTGCAGGATGGGCAGAACACTGATTTGGAGGGCATTGAAGCGCTGGCTGCGTCTGAAATGAAGATACTCCTCCCACTCTTCGAGCCGAGCGTTCGAGAATACACTCCACACAGTGTCTGCAAGATAGAAAAACGGTTGCCCGTTGTCGGTAACAAAATGGGTCTTGTCGTCTGAGAGCCGAATCATTGTTTATTCATCTCCTTTTCTCAGTCGGGTGTTCAAAGGTTTCAGTGTCGGATAGATATGTTCGTACGAACGAAAGCGAGCGGCATATGTTTCCACGAACTCCGCATCCGGCTCATACACGCGGTCAACATGCACGAGTCGATTAATGCCGTCTACAACAGACGGAAACAAACCAATTCCGAATCCGGCAAGGATGGCGGCACCAAGACTGGCCGCTTCCCGCGTACGGAGCGTTCGGACTGGCATGTTCAGAATGCTGGACTTGATACCGAGCCATTCGGCGGAGCGTGAGCCACCGCCGGATGCTACAAGACTCTCGATCGGAATACCGCTTGCAGAAAGCTCACGGAGGTTTATCTTCAGCTCGTAGGTTTGGGACTCGAGGATTGCGCGGACAATGTCGTGACGCGTTGAAGATAGCGAGAGTCCCACGATGGCGCCGAGCGAATCCATGTCGCACCAGGGCGTACCGCTTCCGTTGAAATGCGGCAGAACCATGATTCGCGACGGACGCGGCGGAAGTTTCGAAAGGATTACGTCATACGGATCCAGCCCCAGCCTCTGCGCCTCGGCAATCTCCGCGCCGCCGAAGTTGTCCCTGTACCAGCGCAGGAGCAATCCGCCGACGTGGTTGAGCGTGAACGTAAAGTACTGTCCGGGTATCGCGTGGAGATAGCACGGATAGTAACAGGAATACATCTTTCGCCCCAGCGCAGGTTCGGGAAACGCAGCTGAAAGCACCTCCGCGGTGCCGGTGGAAACCAGTGCGGTGCCGTCTCCAACTACTCCCGCGCCAATGCCACCCGCCGGCTGATCGTGGGCGCCGGCAACGATGACTATCCCTTCGGGTAAACCGATCTCCCGCGCAAGATGGGGATCTATCGTTCCAACGGCCGTGCCTGAGGGAACGACTTCGGAGAATAGTGTTGCAGGCACGTTGAATTCCGAGAGTATCTCCGTGTCCCACTCACGCTTTTCGAGATTGAACGCCATGGTTCGGGATGCCATTGTCTGGTCAATAAAAAAGCGAGCGCCAAGCTTGGCAAGAATGAAATCGGCGTAGGTAACGATCTTCGCGGCCCGGCGGTATGCATCCGGATAGTGATCGCGCAGCCAGAGGAGCTTGACGAAGGAATTGAGGGCATGAGGCCGCATGCCCGTGCGACAGAAGAGTTCGTAGTCGCCGAGCCGCTCGGCGCATAGCTTCGCGTAATCCACCGGTCGATAATCCATACCAAGTTGCGCAGGGCAAAGAGCGCGGCCCTCCGCGCCCACCGCTATGATCGCATCGCCCTGAGTAGATATCGATATTGCCCCGATCTCCGGTCGACGCCCAATGGCTTCGACCGCAACCGTGAGCGCCTCGCGGCAGAGACGCCACACCTGCTCCGGGTCCTGTTCTGCCTTCCCGTTCTGGTCGGTGTCTATTCCGTATTCCCGGAATCCGCGGGAAAGCTCCGTTCCGTCTTCATCAAAGACAACGGCTTTACACCCGGTCGTACCTACATCGAGTCCGATCAGTTTCATTGGTCCGGTGCCTATGAGTAGAGCGAATCCTGGATTCGCCTCAGTTGCAGAAGAACGGATTCGTTCTCGATGCGAACGTCGTCGTAGCTGATTACCGCATCCTTTTTTATATCCCGCACGAGCACGCAACCCTTCGCAAGACCGAGCGGCAGCAGATTCTCCGAGCGCGCAATTGCGGCTAATTCAATTGATCCCCGATAACAATATTCACCAATTCCATCGAGAGTCTCACCGGTTGCGAGATCCCTCTTTGCCACCGCAATGCACTCGGACACAAGACCTGCAGCCGGATGCCCGGATGATTCACCATAAAGCACACACTGTGCAACAGTCAGGGGAACCTCAATACTGCACAGGTGATACGGCCTGAAAAGCGTATAATACGGTCCGTCGCCCATGTCCCGCTGGACGAGCGCTTCGCGGAGACGCTGGTTGTCGGTAGTCACAATGAGAAAGACGCCCGGATGCACGCCGATGGCAAAATCCACGACTCCCTTCTTCAGCAGTACTCCTCCATCTTCCTTCGGAACAAAGACACGCGTCAGATCTGGCACTGTCGCTTTTGCCGCGTGCATGCCCCGCACGTCCGGCACCAGTCCGGTAGCGTTAGAGACCGCTGCCATCTCCACCGCTGTCTTGGAGCCATCGACGAACTCGCAGAGCATCCGCGCACTCATTTTCCGCGCTGCGGCTTTGTCCGCTTCCGTGTCCGGGTTCGAGTATATGTTGAGTGGATTATTCTTGCCCTTGCCGGCGCAGACGATCTCGAAACCCAGGGCATGCGCGAAACGGTACAGTTCGATAATGGCTGCAGGCTCGTCTCCGGCGGCAAGGCTGTACTGGACGCCGGCATTCGACGCGAGTCTGCGGAGCATGGGCCCAATGGTAACATCGGTCTCTACGCTCATCATAACGACATGCTTCTTGTGGTCGACCGCATCCATCGTTACCTTGGCACCCATTTCCGTCTGTCCCGTTGCATCCACAACCACGTCCACCGCAGACAGACGCGTTGCAATGGTGTACTCGGTAGTGGCAACCCGTTTCCCGGCCCGCACCGCATCTTCCGCGGCGTCCAGCCCGGAGGTGGTTACCGTCTGCGCAGTACGTTTCGAATATGCATATCCATTTCGAGCGCGTTCTTCATCGATATCGACTATGACCACGACGCGCATACCCGACATTTCGCCAATCTGGGCCACGATTTCGGTTCCCATCTGTCCTGCACCCACCAGCGCGACTCCGATGGGACGGCCCTCACGCTCACGCTGCGAAAGCTTCGAATCAATTTCATTCATGCGGATTGCTCCTTCTCTCCGTCCGGAAAGACCAGAGGCTTGAGGACTCTGCCTTCCGCTGCAGCGGAGAATCCGTCAACAATATGATCGAGGTCTACATTGAAATTAAAATACTTCTGCGGTTGTATCTGACCGCTCCTGATTGCGGAAAGAGCCTGCTCGTGCACAAATGCGGCGTAGGAAAAGGAACCAATGACTGAAATTTCGTTGTAGTGTATGAGATTGCTGTTGAGACTCGTCATCGGTTGGTCTTTCGGCACACCGCCAAACAGCACGACCCGACCGCGTTTTCGAACCGCCTCCACGGCGATTTTCTGTGTCGAGACGTCCGCATTTGCGCAGATGGCCACATCTGCCCCCATACCGTCGGTTGCCTTGCGTACCTCAGCCACCACATCCTGCTTTCGTGCATCTATAAGCAGATCCGGACCGAATTGCTCCGCCTGTTTCAGCCGACGGCGTCCAACAACGATGATGCGAGATGCACCCCGGGCACGCCCTATCTCTATGTGCAGACAACCAATCGGTCCCGATCCGATTATCAGAAGGGTCTCTCCGAGCGTTACACCGGCACTTTCCTGAGAAGCAATAACCGAGGAAGCCGGCTCCGCAAGCGCGGCATCCCGAAGGGATACTCCGTCCGGCACCTTATGGACCATACCATGGTCCAGCACATAGCCGGGAAAATGACACAGCTCGGCGAACCCTCCGGGCCAGTGGGTGCCAATCATTCGATGATTTGTGCAGAGATTCACCCATCCACGGCGACAGTAGTAGCAGACACCGCAACTCACGTCCGGCGCAACAGCAACGCGGTCGCCAATGCGGTACCGAGACACGTCCTTCCCCGCCTCAACAACTGTTCCGCTGAACTCGTGGCCCATAATCTGTCGCTCGATGCCGTCCTTCAGACCGGTGCGAAAGTTCCGGATGTCGGAACCGCAGATACCACAGGCGTGCACCTTGATGACTATGTCGTTCTCGCCGCACTTTTCGACCGGCACGTCACGCACGACAAGAGTTTCCAGCCCTTCAAATACTGCGGCTCTCATGCACCTTCTCCTTTCAACAATCGTTGCCCAACAGCTCCACCGGGATGGATAACGGCAAACTGCTCCCGCGTGTAACCGGTATATTCCATGAGCGCTATGCAGATCGCATCGAACACGGCAATTACCGCCATCGTGCTCGTCGTTGCAAGCATGTTGAACTCGTCGGCCTCACGCGGGACGTGAACCTTGAGGGTCACGCGGCTCACTTCACCAAGCGTGGATTCGGGTTTCTCAGTAACCCCAATAATGGGCACATGCTTGGTCTGCAGCGCCGGAACAATATTCAGAATTTCGGAAGTTCCGCCTCCTTTCGATATCAGCACCGCAACGTCCCCGGGTTGCACCGCGCCAAGACCGCCATGCACTCCGTCGCCAGGAGAGAGAAAGAACGAAGGGCGTTCAATGCAGGAGAGAGAATGTGCAATCTTGCGCGCAGCAGCTGCGGATGTTCCGAGTCCTGCGGTAATGATGCGCCCTTTGCACTCCGCCAGCAGACGGACAGTCTCTGAGAACGCCACCCGGTCAATTGTGGATGACAGCCGCGCAAGCGCATCGGACCCCACCGACCACGTATGAAGCGCCTTGTTCCAGATTTTCTCTTCAGTCATGTGCATACCGGTTCTCTACCGCGGAAACAGCGCTTCCGACAACAACAGCATGTTTTCGGGCCATCGATTTTCCTCCAGATGTTACCTACGAAGAGTGCACCATGACCGGTCACGGCGTCAAGAGAAAATTTCATGTTCAGATAGAGAATAAGAAAATGTATTTATCGTCAAGGGTTCGGATAACTGTCACTGACAGATGAAAACCGAAAATTCGCGAGAATAGGGTCAGAAACGGACTACAGGAAGATGCGTCGATGGAAAATCGTGACCAAGACTTTTCGTTTCTCGAAAAGCTATTAGAAATTATCCGCGCGGCGGATCCAGATAAGCGAGCTGCGTCTTCCCCGACGATCTCCCCAACATGTAATATTACCGCCACCGGAGAATTGAAGACCGCTCGCGTAAACCCATCTCAGCCGTCAGCAGACGCTTCCATGGTATATTCGCAGATCTCTATTACTTCACCACTCGGGCCAACAAGATTCACCGATCGGAAATTTGAGAACAGTGTCGGAAGCGAACCGATTTCCGCGCTTTCAAACTGAACGCCGCGACGCTGCAGCGTGGCAAAAACACGATCGATGTCCCGCACACGAAGTGCGAAGTGATCTACCGTGCCACGTGTTGATAGTCGTACCTTATCCTGATGGGAGGGCTCAACAAGCTCGACTACACAAGAGCCATGTTGAACAAGCGCATATTCAACCGGAAAAAACCCATCGGACGAACCGCCCGGATCGACTGTCGTTCGATAGACCAACTTGAACTCAAGTTTCTCTGTGTAAAATCGGACGGACACCTCGACATCAGTCGTGAAGACGGAAATGTGAGCGAGTCCATCGATAGGGAGAACATCCACGCTCATGCCAAATCTCCATCGCTCCATCCTTCGTCGACAATCGTCCCGACCAGGAGGTGGGCAATTCCCTTCAGTGATTCACTCCGCCCCCGGAAGGTCCACGCCTGAAAGGTCTCGGTGCGCTCTGCAGGATGAGGTCCGCCAACCGGAAGGCCCACACACTCGAGTTCACCGAAACCACCCCCATTGCCATCATCGTTATAGACAAAGGCTGAATGGCCGGAGATCCCCTTCAGAGCGGGAGGTTCTTCCAGATAGGCGGAGGACGGATCGTTGAAGTAGTTGCGAACCACCAGGAACGAGTCCCCCTCTTTGCCACGCGGCTCGCTCAGGAATGCCAATCGTCCGGTAGAAGAAACCGTGGAAACACCGATCTTGTACCGCCTCCGGCCGGAGAGCCGCAGGGCGAGGCCGGACTTCGTCGATCGGCATACGGATTCGTCCACTGGTTCGAAGTAGTCGGCGAAGCGCGGGGCCCCCGTTGTGGGTATGAAAACCGTTCCCGGCGGGGAAAGCTGGAGCAAAAGCCAGGTGGCGCACGAAACGCCATCATCGCTCTGCGCACGTATTGTAATTTCCTGTTCATACCCGGCGTAGGATACTCCATGCATCAGACGATCACGCTCATCCAGTTGATGGAGCGGATTCGCGACCGATCGAACGCGGCGGTGAACATCTACCCCAACGCTGCCACGTGCTATATTATACGCTTCGAGCATCATACGGGCAGACAGATCTATCGACTCCCCCGTCCTCTCCAGAGTCCAATGTGCCGGATCCATTTGGGGCTGAACCGCAAGTGTCTGCCAGAATCTGTTTCTGTCGCGAACATTGAACTGAATCTCCGGTGCCACCCAGAATCGCTCTCCGCCCACATTCCATCCGCCGTTGCCCACAAATTCATGTGTCGCCTCGCGGCTTTCAAGAACAGGATTCAGCCAATGCACCGACTCTTCTCCGGGAAAAATCGGGCCAAACACGCGCCCACCCCGATCGCAAACCAGAACGTACGCGCCGCCATCGAGGGGGAATCGTTCTACTTGCAGGCCCTCCGCTTCGAGGGTCGTCTGAAGATTCAGGCCGAGAGGAGTGCTCAAACTCGCGCCCTGCCTGCGGGTGCAGCCGGCTTCAGGTCTGCAGAAAGAAGCCGCTCCGCTGTGGCTTGATCCGTGACCAGAACATTTACGTACTGGCCGCGCAGAGCACCGCAGATTGCTTCGAACTTCTCCGGACCTCCGGCGACTGCAACCACACGGCGTATGGACCGAATCTGTTCGAGAGTCACACCGATGATTCTTTCGTTCAATTCGTCCTCGAGCGACTCACCGTTTCTGTCAAAAAACCGGAGTCCGATATCGCCAACCATTTTCTTCGCCTTCAATCGTTTCACGTCTGCTGCGGACAGAATCGTTCCGGCTCGCAATACCACTGAATGCTGGTCAAGGGTTCCGATTCCCACCAGCGCAATGTCGGCCTGTGCTGCGAGACTGAGTGTGTCGGAGATCTGTGCATCCGCGAACAGAGCGTCTCTCACTGCAGCGCTCGCTACAACGCCGGGAGCAGCAAGCATCCGAGGTCGCGCCTGAATGAGTTGAGCAAACCGGCGGGCAATTTCCGCGCCGTGAATATCAGCGTCTGGGTCTCCGAGACCACCCAGCATCTGTACAATGCGAACGTCGGGGGTGTTAAGCGGAGACATTTCCTCCACCATTGCGTAGAGAGATGTTCCCCAGAAAATGCCGACGACTTCGTTCCCGCCGAGAATGCGCCGTACATAGGCAGCCGCTCCCCCACCGAGATTGCGCAGAAGGTCATCGTGGTTTTCCGAGGACGAAACGACTATCGCTTCCTGGAGACCACACTGCTGCTCGAGAGCTCGCTCCACTTCGGTTTCGGTACTCTCGGGCGGAACGATCTGAATTTGTACGATGCGTTCGTCACGAGCCCGTGACAGCAGTCGGTTCACCTTCACCCGTGAGAGTCCGAACCGGTCACCGATCTCCTGCTGAGTCAGCTGGTCGTCGTAATAGGCTTTGGCAATCTTGTAGAGAAGCCGATAGTTGTCCTGATCCACGCTGAACTCCCCGGGTAGCCGTCAATATCAATACTTTCTGTGCGCGCAAATATGCGGAAACATTGTGCCTGTCATTTCGCAAGGCTGTCAAGGAATCTTCCCGTACCGCACCGATTCGCAAGTCGATGCGGCGACGTTCCCCGATATTTTTCCTGCACTGCTCACCCGCTGGATTCAGTTCGTCCGCACCCGGGCAATCAGAAAGTCAGCCACCTTTAGAACTTGAGTGTATCCGCGCGCCATCCGGCTCGATGTAAGATACTTGCCGTCAACCACAAGCGATGGAATTGAGGTCACCTCTATTCCAAGAACTTCCTTTCTGGCCTGTTGCACCTGCTTTGTAACCTGTTCCGAATTGTATGCCGCCTCAAATGCATTCTTGTCTACGCCGTGGGACACAAACCAGGAGACAATGGATTTCTGGTCGGTCACATCGACATTTCCCGCATGAGCCGCCGCGAGGAACTGCTCATGAAATTGCGTCAGCAACCCAAGGTCTTTCAGAGCGTAGAACACCCGGGCGCCCGGAATGAGATTGGGACCGACGGGTGCGGGGATTCTGTTCAGGACAATCTGGTTACTGTGTTGTGCGATCCAGGAATTGAACAGTGGCTCGAACTCCTGACAATAGGGGCACCCATACCAGAAGACCTCCGTAATATGAACCTTGTTGCCCGATTCCGCAGACACCACGGGATGACTGAGAACCGAATAGTCGACCGATGCAACAGGATTCGCAGCAACCACAGATGCCGATGACACGGCCGCAAAAAACAATGCAACAGTAAATGGTTTGCGAAGTTTCATGTGCTTCTTCCCCTTTCTCGCTAGTCAGTGGGTATGATATTCCGGCGGTTCAATCGTTCGAGTTGACCAATCCGAAAACTATCCACCAGGAGTGCGATGTAGATTATCACGGCCTTGATGATGGGCTGAATGTAGAGGTCAACACCTGCAAAAACGAGTCCTGCCTGGATCATCTGCAACATGATGGTACCAATTAAGGCTCCCGGGAAAATCGTACCGACTCCACCGAAGAGGCTGGCACCACCGAGGACCGCTGCAGCAATTGCATTGAACTCTTCCCCGGAGCCGTATCGGGCGTTCATTTCTCCAACCTGAGCAATGGACACAAAGCCACCGAGCGCCGCACAGAGACCGCTGATCAGATATGTGGAAAAGATGAGCCGGTCGGTTCGGATCCCGGCTTTCTTCGCGGATTCAGAACTGAATCCAACGGCATAGAGCTGTCTCCCCGCAGGAGTTCTCACAAGGAACAGGTGTCCGACGAGAACAACAAGGAGGAATATCGCAATTGGTACCGGAATAAAACCGAACAGGTTGCCGGTCGCCATGCTGGTAACCGATGCAGGAAAACCGACCGACTGCGACTGCGTCACAAGGAGAGCAATTCCGCGACCGGCGACCATAGTACTCAACGTCACGATGAATGGAAGCATCCCGATTTTCACAATGGCAAATGCGTTTACCAGGCCGAACAGAAGACCGGTGAGCAGACCTGCAATCAGCGCGAGCCAGATCGGGAGATGGAAGTTCTGCAGGAGCACACTCACGACCACTCCGCTCAGATACATATTGGAGCCGACCGAGAGGTCGATCCCGCCCGTCAGCAACACGAAAGACATTCCGACAGCGATAATTCCAATGTACGATGCATTCGACAGTATTCCTTGAAAACTGTCGAGCGACAAAAAACGGGGTGTAATTGTGCCAAAGACCAGGAATACAACCGCAAAGAGAATGAAGTTCGAGTTGTTCAGCGACGCTCGCAAAAATCGTTCCTGTCTCATAGTCAAACCTCTTCTCGTTGCGAACTGACAAGATTCTGCCTGAAGGCAGAATGCAGGATTGATTCCTGATCGAATTCCGATCGGGGGAAGGATCCGACCAATTCCCCCTTGCTGAGTATGGAAATCCGGTCGCACATTCCCATGAGCTCTTCAAGTTCCGAGGAGATAAAAAGAATCCCGGTACCGTTCGCCGCAAGATCGTTCATAATGGAATAGACTTCGAACTTCGCCCCAACATCGATTCCTTTCGTGGGCTCGTCCATGATCAGAAGCTCCGGCCGGTGAACCAGCCACTTGCCAATGACCGTCTTCTGCTGATTCCCCCCGCTCAAGGTCTTCACCTGATGACGATAGATGTCTCCGCTCTTGATCCGTAAGGCTGCGGTGACCCGCTCAACGGCGGAACGAAGAACCGACTCGCGCACGAGCTGTACAATCCGCGTCACGAAGTACCGCAGGCTGATCAACCCGAGGTTTTCGGCAATGGACTGCTGCATCATCAGCCCTTCTTCTCTTCGGTCCTCGGTTACAAACGCAATGCCGCGCTTGATGCTGGCAATTGGCTTACCGTGGGGGAGAGGTTCTCCGTTCAGAGTGATCTGACCGTAATCGTAGTCATCGAGGCCGAAGATTATCCGCGCCAGTTCAGTGCGTCCGGAGCCCATGAGCCCAAACAATCCTACTATCTCTCCGTTTCTGACATGGAAGTCAATTTCCCGGACTATACCGGGTTTGGACAGTCCGTGTACATCGAGTACAACCTGTTCCTGTGGAGTGGATGTCTTTTCCGGATAGATATTATCGATTTTTCGTCCGACCATGAGCGAGATCATGCGCGCCGGATTGAAGGTAGCCGCAACGCCATCTGCGACGAGGACGCCATCCCGGAGGACCACAATCTGATCCGCCAGCGTGGCCACGTCTTTCAGGATGTGCGATATATAAATGACTGATTGTCCGCCCGCTTTCAATTTCTGAATTATCCGGAACAACCGTTCCGTCTCCCGCGAAGTCAAGGAGGTGGTCGGCTCATCGAATATAATGATTCGGGCGTCTGAACCGAGTGCCTTCGCAATCTCGACCATCTGCTTTTCACCCGGCGAAAGCGAAGACACTCGGGTCGAGGGCGATGCATCAAGTTCTATATCCTGAAGGATCTGCTTTGTACGATTTGCCATTTCCTGTTTCTGAAGAACAATCGAGCCGTGTGCGGGAAGACGATCGATAAACAGATTCTCTGCCACCGTCAGATTGTCGAACAGATTCAGCTCCTGATGAATGAACGCCACCCCCCTCGAAATGGCATCGCGAGGACTGCGCGGCTCATAGCGTTCACCGTGGATCGTCAATTCCCCTTCGTCGGCCTGAACTACTCCACCGAGGATATTCATCAGCGTCGATTTTCCAGCTCCGTTTTCGCCGATCAGCCCGAGGAGGGTCCCTTCCGAAAGAGAAAAACTCACGTCATTCAACGCCGATATGCCGAAGAATCGCTTACTTATATGGCTGAACTCCAGAACAGGTAAGGTACTGCTGCTCACTTTCATCTCCAATTTTTGACGCCCATCATGCCATCTGCCGTGCGGCAAGCCGTCTTCTCGCAACGTCCAGAAAAGTGGCCCCGAGAATGATCGTGCCCTTTATTACGTCTATCAGATAGACCGACAGGTTCATGAAGTTCAGAGTGTTCGCCAGAATAATGAAAAAGAACACGCCGATGAATGCCCAGCCGACTCTTCCCCGTCCGCCGAACAGACTCACACCACCGATAATATTCGCGCCCACAATATCAAGAAGTAACGTGGTTCCCAGCGTCGGACGTCCCATCTCCAGTTGTCCCGAATACAGGATGGCAGCAATTGCAGCACAGAAACCGCTCATCGCGTAGGCGAAGACTATGACCGACCGCACCGGGACGCCCGATATCCGGGCGGCTTTCGGATTGTGGCCGATACCGTACAACCATCTTCCGACGAGAGTCCTTTGAAGAATGATGTAAACCAGGCCGATAAGGAGTATGCCGATAATCAGGGGAATCGGTATGATCCAAAGCGTCCCCGCACCAAGGCTATTGAATGAATGCGGAAGATGCATAATGTTCTGTGACTTCGGAAGAAATATTGCCAGCGCACTGAACAAGATCATAGATACGAGCGTTACCATGAATGGCGGCATGCGAAACACTGCAACAGAGACTCCGTTGAGCAGTCCGACCGTGGTGCCGACAATGAGCATGACAACCACTGCAATCAGGACACCACCGGGCAGACCGGCGAGTGGCCCACCGGACGCGGAAATCAACCATCCCCAGAACGGACTCTTTGCGAACAGATTGGGATCGAGTTTGTTCGTAATGAGTAGCGAGCCAATCACGCTCGTCAGCGCCATGATCGAAGTCTGTGAAAGATCAATTCCTGCGACAATAAGTACGAACATCTGGCCAATTGCTACGGCAAGAAGCGGCCAGACATTCGAGAAGATATTATCGATGTTCCGGATGCTCAGTAACCGGGGGAAAATGAGCCAGCACACGAAGAAATAGACGATAGTAACGCCGAGCACAGAGTACTGTGACAGGATGAGCCGGGACGTGAGTGAAACTCGCGTTCGGTCTTCAATGCGCGGACTCTGATCAATTGTTGCCACTATAGCACTCCTGATGAGTGTGAATAACTTTCGGGTGCGGCGGCCAGAAGCCGCCGCACCCAGGAAACCAGTCGATCACCCTTTGCTTCCTTTCTGTGCAAGAAGAATACAGCCCCACATATCCTTGCTCTTCTGAGCATAGTTTTCATGCGTGAGGTCGAAGCCGGGATCGAGCATCCACTTGTCCGGAGTCTTCTCACCGGCCTTGATGGAAGCAAGCATTGCATCCATTATCATCTTTGCCTCGGCATAGACATCCTGAACACCGGTGCCGTCAATGTACCCGTCTTTTATGAGCTGACAGGCGCCCACATCACCATCGAGTCCTCCGGTTATGACATGGTTCGGATCTCCAATCTTCTTCCATTTGCCGAGCGGATCGAGCACTTGCTTGATCTGCGGCCACATGAAATCTGAAGAGGTGAACAGAAAATCGATGTTCGGATGCGCCTGCATCGCGCTCTGAAGATTCTGGAGTGCGACGTTCGCGTTCCATTGAGTCGGCACTTCTACCGGTTTGTTGAACAAGTCGGGATACTTGTTGATCACGTCATAGAACCCTTGTTTCCGCTCAACCGCATTCGGATCTCCAAGATTTCCTACCATAATCAACGGATTGACTTTGTGGCCAAGCTTCTTCGCCTGTTCGGCCATGTATTCGACAATCCCGCGGGCAATGGTTCGGTTGTCGGCAACCGCAACAATGGCCTTTGCATCGTGATTCGACGGCGGTCGATTGAACACTGCAAACGGGATACCGGCCTTGTTTGCAACCTTGCCAATCGTGACAGCACTTTCGCCGTCCTGCGGAATAATGATAATGCCGTCAACCCCCTGGGTGATTACATCGTTCGCTTGCCGAAGCTGGGTATCGGCACTATCGTGGGCGTTTTTCTCAATGACGTTGACCCCATCTTTCTTCAAGGTATCAACAATCGCTTGATGGCCGGCTACCCAGAACTGGGTTTCCAGGTCCTGATACAAAAACGCGATAGTGATCTGGTGCTCTTTCTGTCCCGCGGCAAATACCGCAACCGGCAGAATGATGAAGAGCGCGAGCATCACGGACATGATCCTTTTCATCTTCCGTAGCCCTCCTATTCGTTCGAAGCGATCACATCCCATACGGGACATGGATACATTGTTGCGACACATGTTTTCGCAGGTAAAGATTTTCCATTTACTCTTTCCTCACATGAAAACATTACGCACGGTGTTGAACACTTGCGCGATGCCGAACATATGATCTCTTGGGAGATTGTATACCCGCATCTGTTTCCTGTAAAGTTTTTTCTTCTTCAAAACAAATCATCAAACCACCACGGTCAGCACGAGCAACGCGTCTCCTTCGTACGGACACCTGGATATGGCTGCAACCGGGGCACCGAACTCTCCCATAACGGCGGAACTCTGTCCGGTTGTCGGGCAGAACCATCGGGCAGATCCGACCGGGGTGAGAAGTCTCAGTTCCGATTCCGGCCGGTTGGGGAAGTAGGCAATTACCACTCCTTCGGGAGATCGAGCGGAGACCATCTCTGACCCCGGAATGTGCGGGACTATACCGGTCTCCGGCTCCAGGTCTGACCACAGGAGACCGGTCAGAATACGTTTCAGGATGGCCATGTCTCCGCTACTTGGCAGATCGAGAGCCTCCCGCCACGGGATAGGCATGCCATAGTGTGCCTGGCGGTAAGGTTCGTTCATTCGATGCCACGGCCATAAGCCATGAGCGCCATAGGTGATTCCAGATGCCGCACCGGAAAGAATACTGACCCAGGCGACACGGCGCACGAACTCCCGGTCTGCTCGTTCATTCCCGGTGTTTCCTTCATCCATAAATCGGATCGTGTCATAGACCGGTTCCCCGTTCAGCACCGGGCGAACAGGAAGGAATGCACGGTCGGTTGCCGCGTACCTCTCCGCCCGTTCGACGCTGTCGCGGAAATGGCATGACTGGAACATGTGAAAGTCGAGCCAGCTCTTTTCATTCCATGCTGCCGGAGTTGCAATTCCTCCGTGCAGATGAGCGGTCAGAAGTGGCCTCACCGATGCGCCTTCCATGACGCCCCGGGCTGCGGCATCATAGACCCGGTCCGCCTCCGGAACCGGAGCGTCTGTGTCGCCGCTAATCAGCCAGATTGCTCCATACGCTGAATAGCGAGCCGCCAGGTATTCACCATAACGGCGTGCGGACTGCAGGCTAATAGCATATCGTTCAAGCTCGGTTGTCCAGTCCTGATTGGTCCCGCCAACATAGTTGAACCATAGAACAACTATTGCGCACAGGATTCCATGGTCGAATGCAGCTTCCACCATGTCATCCAGAACCCGAAAATATTCCGGAAGCGGTCGGGAGAAATTGTAGGTCTGCCGGGCAGCATCACCCGTGCCCGCGAACGGCTTTCGCTGAGCACACACCGACGCATCCCATTGCGGCAGGGAATTGATTTGTGCAATGGTAAACCCCTGTTCCGCTCGCACCTCGAGATACTCGAGCCACTCCGCGCGCGTCGCGTTTGCACTCACCGACCACACCGTATCGCCAAGCCAGAAGAACGGTGTCCCGTCTGCGTGCACAAACCGGCGGCCGGACGGATGCAATTGGAGAAAACCGTGACGGCCCGGGCCGGAAGCATGATCGGCTACGGGTCGGACGTTGAACCGGCCACTTTTCCCGTACAGTCCTTCGTTGTTCATGTCTTCTGATGTGCTCCACCAATACCACTTACCGGGTTCATTCGGTGCGAAACGGACGCGCCAACTGCTGCGCCCGTCCCAGAAACCCTTCACGCTCTGTCTCACCCCTGCCGGGGATCGGAAGATAACCGTGAGTTCACCCTCGACATACGGATTTTCGTATTCGATAGTGCCGGTGAACTCGAGTTCACCCGCTCTCCACATGGTCCAATCTTTCGCCATAATATCCTCCATGTCGGGATTGATCATTTGTGCACTGCCGCACACCTGGTCCACTCTCCCTCAGTTTACAGGCGTTAACCGATTCGGTACAGGGAAATGTGGGGCGTATCCAGCAGAAGAACCGACCGTGGGCAAAGCAAGGGGAAACGCAATTGTTTTGTTTGACGAATCATTCAAATCACTATACACTGAAACTTAGTTCAGTATAGAACACATGTTCATATTGTCAGGAAGAAACTCTCAAGGGAAAGGGGTGGAGTGTGGCAAAATATCTCGTCGGCCTCGACTACGGCACCGGTGGCGCCAAAGCGACAGTCATTGACACTTCAGGTCACGTCCTTGCGTATGCATTCGAAGAGTTTGAGCTCATCCATGAACACCCCGGATGGTCCGAACACGAGGCAACCGAGTATTGGCCCGCAGCATGCAGACTGATTCAAGCGGTCCTTGCAAAATCCGGCGTTGCCGGCAGCGAAGTGGCGGGTATCGCAGTCTCCTCGGCGCTTCCATCGCTCGTGATGGTGGACGAACACAACAACCCCGTCCATCGGGGCTACAACCTGCTGGACAAGCGCGCGCAGGACCAGGTTCGATGGTTGCAGGAACATATAGGCGACGACCGGATCTTTGAAGTTTCCGGCTACCGTCTGGAGGACCATCCGTCCATTGTCAATCTCATGTGGGAAAAATCCCACCGACCGGACACCTTTCGTACCGTGCGGAAAGCATTGACTATTGACGGATACATTACCTTGAAACTTACCGGCAAAGCGACCGCCCACTACTCGGGTGCCGCCTTCTACGGCGTTGCCTACAACATGCGCAAACGCAATTTCGACGAACAGCTTCTCTCGGAAATTGGTATCAGTCCCGATCTGTTTCCGGATATTTTCAATTGTGACGATATTGTCGGCGAAGTTGAGTCTCGGGCTGCGAGGGAAACGGGGCTTGCCGCGGGTACTCCTGTAGCGGCCGGACAGGTCGACTGCAACGCAAGCTGGCTCGGCGCAGGTGCAATTGAGGCCGGGGACTTTCAGAGCAATCTCGGCACGGTGGGCAACTTCGGCGTCATCCACAAGAGCAGCGAGTACAACTTTTCCCCGATCGGACGGTTGATGATCAACTTTCCCTACTCGGTGGATTCTGAAAATACCTATGTTACTGTACCGACAACATTGACCGGAGGGCAGAGCATCCGGTATCTCCGCGACAATTTCTCACAGGTCGAAATCCAGACCGAGCAGGCGCTCGGAACATCAGCATATGATCTGCTAAACCTCCAGGCGGAGCCGATTCGCCCGGGTTCCGACGGACTGATAATCCTTCCGTACCTCATGGGAGAACGAACGCCCATCTGGGATGCGCAGGCGCGAGGCCTTGTCTTCGGATTGTCACTGACACATACAAAGGGCCACCTGGTGCGCGCCATGATGGAAGGAGTAGCCTTTGCAATGTACGACTCATTCCGCCTGGTAAAGGAAGCGGGCCTCCAGATCAACTTTCCGATGGTCCTGAATGAGGGCGGGGCCGTGAGCCGGCTCTGGCGGAAGATCATTGCGGATGTCTTCAATGTTCCAATTGTCATGGTGAAACGCCGGACAGGTGCACCGTACGGAGATGCGATCCTTGCGGGTGTTGCAAGCGGCGCTCTCCCCGGATACGAGGTTGCACGACAATGGACCGAGTATATCGAGCCGATGGAGCCGGACGCTCGAAACCATGCGATCTATCAGGATTACTTCGAAGTTTACAAGAATCTGTACACACACGTGCGAAAAGACTACCAGGACCTTGCCCGACTGCGGGAAAAGTCGATCGCGCCGGAGGAGGAATAAGAACTATGGAATTGGTCAGAAAACTGGCAGAACGGGAGAGGGACGGGAATCCCATCCGAGTCGGCATAGTCGGTTGCGGGCAGATGGGTTCAGGGCTCGCCCATGCAATAAACAATATTTCCGGAATGCGAATCAGCGCCATTGCAGATATTGCGGTGGATCGGGCAATACAGACGTTCGAACAGATGGGCTGGAGTCGGGACGACATCCGCACAGTCGGCACCGAATCGGAGGCCGAGGACATGGTGCGCGCGGGAAAAGCGATTGTCTCCGAAGACGCACTCCTGCTGACCCAGACCCCTTCCCTTGAAGCGAATGTGGAGGCCACCGGCGTGACCGACATCGGCGCAATGGTCGCGTACCATTCCATTATGAACAAGAAGCCCATTATCATGTTGAATGCCGAGACGGATGTAACCGTCGGTTACTATCTCGACAGTCTGGCCCGCAAGACCGGTGCGCTTTACACAGTTGCCTCCGGAGATGAGCCCGGTGTGTTGAAGATGCTTTATGAACAGGCAATCCTCATGGGATTCAAAGTGGTTTGTTTGGGCAAGGGAAAGAACAACCCCGTCAACACCTCGATCCGACCAGAAGAGTGCGTCGAGGAGGCTCGGTCCAAGGACATGAATCCGAAGATGCTTGCATCCTTTATCGACGGCACAAAGACCATGGTCGAAATGGCTGCCGTTTCCAATGCAACGGGGCTGATACCGGATGTGCCGGGCATGCACGGTCCGAAGGTTGACGTGGATGATCTGGTGACAACGTTTATTCCAGAGACCGGCGGCGGAATATTTTCAGCATCAGGCAGGGTCGACTATTCCACCGGCAAGATTGCTCCGGGGGTGTTCGCAATCGTCTATTCCGAGGATAAACGAATTCGCAAGGATATGAAGTTCATTACCCATGCAGATGGCCCGTACTACCTGCACTTCCGCCCGTATCATCTGTGCGATCTGGAGACCCCGCAATCGATAGCGGAGGCGGTACTCATGAACGAAGTCACGGTTACCGCGGCCGGCATGCACTCAGAGGTCGTCTGCACTGCCAAGCGTGACCTCGCTCCGGGGCATAAGGTGGACGGAATTGGAGGGGGGGACTGGCACGGTGTCATCTATCCATACACACAGGCACGCGGCCTGCAGGCGGTCCCCATCGGAATCGGCTCCGGCGGATCCGTAAAGAAGGCAATTCGGAAGGGGGAAGTGTTCACCGAAGAGAACTTTTCGCCGGACACATCATCCTTCGTATATCGGCTGCGTGCACTGCAGGACTCGCTCCTGTCCTCAGCTGGGGCGAAACCGAGCGTAGATCTCCCTGTCCGGAATGTACGCGTGTAGGGTGGCGCAATTCATGAAAGCAATGGTCATTCGTGGTCCCATGGATTTTGGCGTAGAAGAGGTGAAGGAGCCCGAGCCGGGAAAGGGCGATCTCCTGTTGTCCGTGCAGGCGTGCGGACTATGCGGGTCGGATCTGCGAACGCTGCGAAGCGGACACAACAAGGTTACCTTTCCGTGGACACTCGGTCATGAAATTTGCGGTGTCGTCGAGGAGTTCGGCTCAGGCTACGAGGGCCGATGGGAAAAGGGCCAGAGACTTGCAGTAGGCCCGCTCGCCTATGACCCAGGCGATCCCTTCTGCGTCGAAGGTAGGCATGAGCTGTCCGCGAATGTCAGGGAAATCGGGCAGGCGTGGAAAGGCGGACTTGCAGAACGCGTGGTCATTCCGGAAGCTGCTATCCGACTCGGGAACATACTCCCGGCTCCTGAGGGGCTGAAGTCCATTCATGCGGCGGTGGTGGAACCTGCAAGCTCTGTAATTCACTCTCAGGAACGCGCACGGGTGGGGCTTGGCGACACCGTGCTCATTCTCGGTGCGGGCCCCATCGGATGCCTGCACACAGCAGTTGCACGCGCCCGGGGCGCGCATCGCATCATCATAAGTGACATCGTGGAGGAGAGACTCCAACTGGCCGGCGCGTTTGAACCGGACTCGGTCATAAACAGCACGAAACAGGATCTTGCTGAAGAGGTCGAGCGCGCCACCGGCGGGAAAATGCCGGATGTCATTATCACCGCAGCACCGGCGCCGGACGCACAGGTTGCAGCGGTGCAGCTTGCCCGCAGGGGCGGACGCATAGTCTTTTTCGGCGGACTGCCGCACGGAAAGAGCGCACCCGGAATTGACACCAATCAGATTCACTACAAGAACCTCGATGTAATAGGGAGTTCGATCTTTGCGCCGCGCCATTTTCGCATGTCCCTTCAGTTGATCGAGACCGGAAGGATACCCGTGGGCCGGCTGGTGACGCACGTGTTTCCGCTCGATCGGTTCGCCGAAGGTGCCGGGCTTGCTCTTGAGGGAAAGGCATTGAAGGTCGTATTCACACCGTAATGGAGTGCTGATCAATGGAAGAAAAGGATTCTTTGAAACTGGATTTTCTGAACAATGGAGTTGCACAGATCGCGCTGGTAGTCAAAAATCTTGACGCGACAGTCGAGGAGTACTATCACCGCTTCGGAATCGGACCGTGGCATTTCTACACGTACGGCAAACCGCTGGTTCCACGGATGACCCGAAACGGAAAACCGACTTCCTACAAAATGCGCGTGGCACTCTCCTATTTCGGCCCAATGCGTATCGAGCTCATCGAACATCTTGAAGGCGATACCGTCTACCAGGAGTTCATCGATCAGCACGGGTACGGGGTCCACCATATTGGGGTCCTCGTAGATGACATGGCAGATGCGCTCCGCAGAGCAAAGAAAGCCGGATTCCGGATGACAATGGATGGAGCGGGCTTCGGCCCCGATGACGACGGGCACTATGCGTATCTGGACACTGAGGACTCGATCGGAACTACGATCGAGCTGATTGCACGGCCAAAACGGCGAAAAGCGCCGGAAAAGATTTATCCTCCCGAAGTCGAATCTCCGGACAGCGAATCCACCTCCGGGACAAATAATCAGTAAAAGGAGTCTCAGTATGGCAACACAGGTAAAGATAGCCGTTGCGCCTCAAGGGCATCGGGTCATGGAACAGAAGGTGTCGCTCGGGATCATTGTAGCATCGCGAGGTTTCTTCAACCCGGCGCTCGCCTCGCAGGCGAGAGTCGAGCTGCTGGAGCGGCTGGGGAAACTGGGTTACAGGTACCAGATAATGCCGGCCGATGCGACACCGAACGGCGCAGTGGAAACATTTTCGGATGCTCGCAAGTACGCGGAGTTCTTCCAGGACCACCGGAAAGAGATAGACGGCATTCTCGTCATTCTGCCCAACTTCGGCGACGAACTCGGGGTTGTGGAGACGATAAGTCGTGCGCGGCTCGAGGTTCCCGTGCTGGTACAGGCACTCGACGATGATCCGGCAAAACTCGGATTGAAGGATCGTCGGGATGCGTTCTGCGGAAAGCTGTCGGTCTGCAATAATCTTTATCAGTATGGCATTCCGTTCACGAACACCAGCCTGCACACAAGCGCTCTCGCAAGCGACGTCTTCGCGCAGGATCTCGATTACTTCTCCCGTGTCTGCAGAACAGTAAAAGGGCTTCGGAACGCACGTATCGGCCAGGTGGGAACCCGCCCCGCCCCGTTCCAGACAGTACGGTTCAGCGAAAAACTGCTCCAGCGGGCTGGAATAACGGTCATTCCAATCGATATGGCGGATATGATTGCCCGCGCATCCCGTTTTGATGCGCAGGCGGGGGAAATCAAATCCAAACTCACCGAAATCCGCGGCTACGGACATATTCCGGATGAGATCAAAGAACAGGGCGTCATCCAGCAGGCAAAGCTTTCGGTAGCACTGGACCAATGGATGGAAGAAAACCAGTGCGACGCAAGCGCGATACAGTGTTGGGATTCCATTCAGTCCAACTTCGGCTGTGCAACCTGTCTCTCCATGAGCATGATGGGGGAACGGCTTATTCCAAGTGCCTGCGAAACTGACGTTACCGGAGCTCTTTCCATGTACGCTCTGCTTCTTGCCTCGGGAAATCCTCCCGGTTTCCAGGACTGGAACAACAATTACGGTGATGATCGAGACAAATGCATAAACGTCCACTGTTCAAACTACCCCAAGAGCTTCATGGGCAAGGAGATCGAAATATCGAATCTGGATGTCCTTGGTGAATCCCTCGGTCACGACCGCTGTTTCGGTGCGGTCAAGGGACAGGTAGTACCGGGTCCGATGACCTTCTTCCGTGTGTCCACCTTCGATGCGGAAGGAAGTATCCGCGCGTACGTCGGAGAAGGAGAGTTCACAGACGATCCGTGTACTATCCAGGGCGGAAGTGCGGTCTGCCGTGTCCCGGGCCTGCAGAAACTCATGAACCATCTCTGCAAGAATGGTTTCGAGCATCACGTCGCCCTCACACGCGGCAACTACGCCCGCGTCATCGAAGAAGCGTTGACGACCTATCTGAAGTGGGATGTCTATACACACAAAGAATAGCAGAAGCGCCGGCAGCGTATGCCGGTGGAAAAACAAAAGCCGCCGAGTCCCAGACCCGGCGGCTTCTTTACTCGCAGGCTCAACAGAATGAACCTGCGCGGCAGGCTATAGTTTGACCTTTATTCCCAGCCCATACGAGTAGGTCCAACCGACATAGCCTGAGTCCAGAATTAGCGCAAAGTTGTCCGAGAAGTGCCAGGCAATGCCCTGAAAACTCGCAAACCCAAAGTTGACGGCGCCATACCCCCAACTCGAGAAATACGAGGAATAGGTCCCGGTAAATCCGTAGATCCCCAGCCCCAGGGTGGCGTAGAAGTCGAATTTCCACGGAGCTCCAAAGTCCACGGCCCAATGCAGACTTGCCATGGGAGCAACTCCCCACTCCATCCAGTCATATCCGGTCAGAAAGACCGGAAATGCAACGAGACCGCGAACCATGATACCAAAGGAGAGTGGTACAGGACCGACGTCGAACTGGCTGATCATGAACTCGGGTCCCCCGGACACATTCAGTCCCCAGTAAGACAGTCCCGCAGCGGCATACAGGTTCAGATCACCCCCATGATCGAAACTGGCCATCCATGGAATGTCCGCACTCTTCGTCTCCTTCGCAAAGACCGATGCCGTCGATACAACCAGCACGAGCATGACAATTGCAGCTATCCTTTTCACACCAACCCTCCTGAGCATCGTGAGCAGACACCACGGTCTGCCGCGAAATGTAATTTACAACAATTATTATAGGGCATATTGCGGAAAAACCGAACTGTTTTTTTTGGCAGAGATCCGGAATTGCCTGAAATCGACCTCGAAAGTACATTCCCCGGAAGTTCAACTCGCAGCGGTTCTCACCGAAAAGTAACCCCGGCACTGCCAACGACAGAGCCGGGGTTAAGGGGTATGAAGCACCGTGCACTATATATAACCTCGTTAGCTTACCGACGTTACGAAAGAAATCGAGTTTTCTTATCGACTGAATTGCGGCCCGTCGGATATCATGCAATGAAGATGCAGGAGAAAGCGCCCGGAGAAAAGAAAGAGGCGTCTGCCGATTTTTCAGCCCGGGCCATATCGATTATCAAAGCGATCCCGGAGGGGCGTGTTTCAACGTACGGTACCATCGCCGCGGCCGCGGGAAATCCACGCGGGGCGCGGCAGGTCGCGCGCCTCCTTCACTCATCATCAAAAAAGCACGGCATGCCATGGCACCGCGTAGTTGCGGCCGGCGGCAGGATTGCATTGCAGCCGGGCTATGGCTATGAACTCCAGCGTGCGCTCCTCGAGGCGGAAGGCATACGATTCACCGAACACGGAACAATAGACCTGGACAGCTATGCGTCGACTGGCCCGGCGTAGGTACAATCAGGATACCAGGTAGCCCCGGGCGAGCTGCGAGTACGCTTCGACCTGGGCGGACTCCCACGCCCGGTTGCGGTGGAGCTCTCTTGCCATTACCGCCGCCACTTGCGGAGCCGCTTCAATGCTCTTTCGTGCATCAAGCAGAAGTGTTCGGGTTCTCCGTGCCAGAAAGTCTTCGACGGAACGTGCCATTTCGAACCGAACGGCCCAGACAACCTGCGCTGAAATGGTAGGGAGATCGGGGTGGATCGGGTGGCCGAGTGCGGGGTCTTCCTGAATCAAATCCCGGATCCCTATTGCATCCGAGCCGTAGTAGGAAAGCGCCTCGAACTCCGATGAGTCCCGGTGGTACCCGTGAATGTGGGTCTCTGAGGTCACACAGGGGCGCTCGGGAAGCTGCCCTGCAAGGACCGCATGGTTCATTGTTTCCTCCGCCATTTTCCGGTAGGTCGTCCACTTGCCGCCGGCAACGGTGACCAGGCCGGAGGGGGACACGAGAATGGTCTCGTCCCGACTCACGGATGCGGTATTGTCCGCACCTTCCGGTGCAACGAGTGGCCTGATCCCTGCGTACGCGGAGAGTATGTCCTGTCTCTCCGGTGTCTTCGCGAGGTACCGCGTTACATTGTCAAGAATAAACCGGATCTCCTCCTCCAGTGGCCGTGGCTCGAGCGATGCGGACTCGACGGGAGTGTCGGTAGTGCCGACCACTACCCGGTTGTGCCACGGCACAGCAAACAACACCCGACCGTCGGAGGTGTGAGGAACCATTACCGCGGACTCACCGGGAAGGAAGGATCTGTCGAGCACGAGGTGCACACCCTGGCTCGGACTTATTATTCGTCCGAGACTCGGGTCGTCCATCTGACGGATTGCATCCGTGAACGGACCTGTAGCGTTTACGACTACTTTCCCGAGCAATTCGTACTCTTCGCCGGACTCCTCATCGTGGACGCGAACCCCGCTGATCATGTCGTCCTTTTTCAGCAGTGACGAAACACGCATGTAATTTACTATGGTACCGCCCTGCTCAACGGCGGTCTGAGCAAGATTTATTGCAAGCCGCGCATCATCGAATTGCCCGTCATAATAGATAATGCCACCACGGAGCCCCTTCGTCTGAACCGTCGGAATGAGTTCGCGAGTTCGCTCCTTCGAGAGAAAGTGGGACCGTCCAAAGCCGAGTCTTCCCGCGAGCATGTCGTACACCTTCAATCCGGTGCCGTAGAACGGCCCCTCCCACCAGTCGTAGTTCGGAACTACGAACGGCAGACTCCGCACCAGGTGCGGCGCATTCCTCTGCAGTATTCCCCGTTCCCGAAGCGCTTCCAGGACGAGCGACACATTCCCCTGTTGAAGATAGCGAACACCACCGTGCACCATCTTTGTGCTGCGGCTGGAGGTGCCCTTGGCGAAATCATGCTGCTCAAGAAGAATGGTCCGATAGCCACGTGATGTGGCGTCAACCGCGGTACCCAGACCACTCGCACCGCCGCCGATAATAATGACATCCCACCGCTCGCGTTGCGTCTGTATGCGGGTAATCATTTCCTCTCGGTTCATCATTTCCTCCCTGCACCTTTCACATGAACAATTCGTCAAGCGACAAGAACAAATGTAACATTTTTCGCTTGAGGCGGCGAGTAGCGATCGATAAGAAATGTAGTGATTTTGTAATAAAAAAGGGCCCCGTTTCCGGGGCCCCACCTGCGATGGACGGCAACAATCCGACCGCTTCGGATCAGTTGTCAGGCACGTATGGTGGCGCGGTTTCGGAAATGGTCAATCGTAACCGCCACGATAATGACCACACCACGAACAACAAGCTGCCAGAAGTACGACACGTTCATCAACGTCAGTCCGTCGTTCAGCGTTGCAATGATGAGCGCGCCGATGAGACTCCCTACCACGGTGCCGACGCCGCCGAAGAGGCTCGTCCCGCCAAGGATTACCGCGGCAATTGCGTCAAGCTCATATCCGGTGCCAAGAATTCCGTTCGCGCTGTACAGGCGGCTTGCGCTCATGACGCCGCCCAGACCGGACAGCAGACCACTCACCGCGTAGGCAAACAACAGGATGAATGGAACTTTGATGCCTGTGAGCCGTGCGGCCTGAGCGTTTCCGCCGACCGCGTAGATGTGGGTGCCGAGCACGGTCCGCCGAAGGATGAACCAGCTCAGGAGCAGCACAATCAGCGCAATGATGACCAGCCACGGTATCCCGAACAGGTCATTATTCCCAATCCACGCGAAGCTCAGATCGTTATTGATGACCGTTGTTCCGCCGGCGAGCAGATACGCTGTACCGCGCAGGTAGGTGTACGCTCCCAGAGTGACAATAAACGGCGTCAGACCGACGAACGCCACAAGCGCACCGTTGATAAGCCCCATGACAAGCCCGCCCAGCAGAGCAAGCGGTACGGCGGCCCAGCCGAGTCCGGGAACGATGGACACCGCGAGCGAAATTACCGCAGTTGAACCAAGGATTGCTCCAACGGAAAGATCGATTCCCGCAGTTAGAATGACGAAAGTCATTCCAGTGGCCAGCACGATGTTGACCGAACCTTGCCGCACGATGTTCATGAGGTTCCCGCCGGAGAGAAACCTTGGCTGAAGGATCGTAAAAAGCACACAAATCAGCAGGAAGACCGGAAACATGCCCAGGGACTGAGACACCGTCTGCCATGCTCGTCGTTTTCCCTTCACACCTTCCGCCGGCACCATCGACGGCTTCGCCGCGTCGGTATTCTTCGCTTCGCTCACAGTGTAGCCTCCTTCACTCCCGTAGCGTACGCCATAATATTCTCCTGACTGATTTCCTCGCCGGTATCGCCACCGAGTTCGTGGACGATTCGACCTTCACGCATGACCAGCACGCGATCGCACATGCCGACAATTTCCGGCAGCTCGCTCGATATGAAAAGCACCCCGACGCCCTCGGATGCCAGGTTTCCCATAATACGGTAGATCTCGCTCTTCGCCCCGACATCCACGCCACGTGTGGGCTCGTCCAGCAGCAACACTTTCGGTTTGATGGTGAGCCAGCGAGCAACGAGAAGCTTCTGCTGGTTGCCTCCGGAAAGACCAATTGCAAGCGCCGCCGAGCTCGAGACGCGGATGGCGAGCTCACGTATGGCGTCGGCAACTATGTGCCGGATGCTCTTGCGCCGAATTACCCCAACCGAGGCATTCTCTGCCAAAACATTAATTCCGATATTGTCCAGAGCCGACATTTCGAGAAACAGTCCCTGTTCCTTCCGGTTTTCGGGAAGGTAGCCAATCCCGGCTGACATTGCGTCGTTGGGATTCGATATGTGAACACGCTTGCCCTCGACAAATATCTCACCACCGGTTCTTGGGTCTGCGCCAAAGACAAGACGCGCAAGCTCGGTTCGTCCGGCGCCAACCAGTCCCGACAGGCCGACGATCTCGCCGCTACGGACGGTAAAGCTCGACTCGTGAATTTTGCCGCCGTCGGTTACATTCTTTACCTCGAGAATCGTCTCCCCTGCACTCCGCGTCCTCTCGTGTTTGTAGAACTCGCTGAGGGAGCGGCCAACCATCATCCGTATGATCTCCGACGCAGAGATTTCCGACCGATCAAGCGTCCCAATGTACTCTCCGTCCCGCAGGACACTTACCCGATCGGCGAGCTCGTACACTTCCGCCATGCGATGGCTGATGTAGATGATGGCAAGGCCATCATCGCGGAGCTTGCGGATGATTTCGAATAATCGTTCGGTCTCGGCATCCGAGAGCGCAGCTGTCGGTTCATCCATGATGAGCACTTTGCTGTCGTGACGAAGCGCGCGCGCAATCTCTACAAGTTGCTGTTCGGCAATGGAGAGCCGGCCCACGCGATCAGTCGGGTGGAAGACCGCACCCACGCGCTTGAGAACGCTTTCGGATTGGCGGTACATTTCGTTCTTGTCCAGCAATGCGCCCCGGACACGCAGCTCGTCTCCAAGAAAGACGTTCTCCGCCACGGTCAGATTCGTGGCGAGAGTCAGCTCCTGATAGATGGTGCTGACACCGAGATTCCGGGCATCCAGAGGATTCGAGATCTTGACGGGCTTGCCGTCGATGAGAATTGTCCCGGCATCCGCGGAGTACGCGCCCGCAAGGATCTTCATGAGAGTGCTCTTGCCGGCTCCGTTTTCCCCCATGAGAGCATGAATCTCGCCGTTATACGCAGTCAACGTTACATTCTGCAGCGCGCGCACGCCGGGAAAGCTCTTCGAAACCCCACGCATCTCAAGCACGGGCGTCTTCGAGATAGTGGCAATGGATTCGTGCGGAGAGTTCTGGGAATCAGACATGGTTCCTCCCTTCTTTCAACAAAACTGCCCCACGGTCAAACTCCGACCGTGGGGCAGCAATCAACGATGGGCCTCAAGCCCAACCGGATGACCCCTTACTGCTTCGGAGGTGTCCACCCTTTGTACGTAGCCATGTTCTGCTTGTCAATCCACTTTACCGGAATCAGGATGGTGCTTCCGTCCGCCTTCTGCGTTCCACCCATGATCTTCTGGCCCAGATCAACCGCCTTCATTCCCATGGTAACCGGATCCTGCGCGGCGGTTCCAAGGATGAGGTTGTTCTTCTCGCTCAGCTGTTTGATGACGTCCGGAGAACCATCCACGGAAACAATGAAGAAATCGGAGCGATGCGCCTGGGTCGCAGCAAGATTCGCACCAATCGAGGTCGGGTCATTGATACCGAAAACTGCATTGATATCCGGATATGCGGTAAGAAGATTGCTCATGACCTTCAGACCGCCGTCGCGGCTGCCACCGGCGTTCTGGTCCTGCGACAGAATTTTGATTCCGGGATAGTTCTTCACCACAGAAAGAAAACCCTTCACCCGGTCGGTAACCGCAGAAACCGGCGGTCCGTTGATGATGACGATGTTACCCTTTCCGTCGAGCTTCTTCACCAGCGCCTTTCCGGCTTCCTCGCCCGCCTGAACGTTGTTCGAGGTAATATTGAGATCGGCGTTCTTCGCAGTAACATCAACGCCGATGACGGTCATGCCCGCCTTCTTCGCTCGCGCAACCGCCGGGCCGATACCGTTGGAATCGGCGGCACCGAGGATCAACAGTTTGACGCCGGAGGCGATGTAGTTGTCAATCTGACTGCTCTGCTTTCCCAGGTCGTAGGCACTTGAATCAATGATAACCTTGGTGTTCGCGCCGAAGTCCTTCTTTGCCTGGTATTCGGCACCCTTCGCAAGTGCGTAGAAATAGGGATTTCCGACATCACCGAGGGTAATTGCAACGCTCATGGGAGCCTTGCTCGAACCACTTGATGAAGATTCCTTGCTTCCGTTTGCAAACACCGACGTGACCGACAGAGCCAGTAGCACGCAGAGTGCGAGCAGAAAGGATAGACCTTTTCGTACCATGTACTCCTCCTGATTGAAATTTGCCGGCAAATCCGTGCAGCCGGCCATTCTGATACAGACTAATCCCGGTCGCGCGCTGCTGTCAAGTTTATTTTGACAGGATAAATATCAGATTTCATAGGAAATTCATTGATCTGGACTGTTTGGCCTACAATTTGCCAAAATAGTAGGCTATACGGCCTATTATTTTGACAACTTTAATTACATCTGCTATAATTGTTTTCAAATCTGTAATGATTGCCGTCGATTACTGGAATGGCGACGCAAAACTCTGATATAGTTTCGGAAACGCATGCAGCAAAGAAAAACCAAGAGTCAACGAATCTACGATCAGCTCTTCGAACTCCTTGCCGGCGGGCACTACACGGCCGGCGGACGTTTTCCGTCCGAAGCCGAACTCGCCGAAGAATACAACGCTTCCCGGCCCACCGTGGCACGCGCACTCAATCGTATGGTGGAGGCAAATCTGCTCGAGCGGCGCGCAGGATCCGGCACGTATGTCAAGGCAACGCGAATTCAACAGGGGATTCTGGGACTTTACATCCCCAACCTGAGCGACACGGAGATCCTCGATCCTATCTACAAGCAGATAGCGACGCTCGCTGAGGGAAACGGTTATTCGGTCCTCCTCTCCGGCAGCCCCGATTCGACCGGCACAGTCAGCCTCGACGCCGCAATCTCGGCCACAGCACGACTCCTGGACAATCAGTCGGCGGGAGTGTTCTTTGCACCATATGAATTGATCCCCAATGCCTTTGTGCTGAACCAGAGTGTCATGAAGGCGTTCGAGAACGCAGGCGTTCCCGTTGTCCTCATTGACCGGGACATCGTCGGGTTCCCGGAACGTAGCCACCACGATCTGATTGGAATAGACAACTTCCGGGCAGGATATATCATGGCCCGGCACCTTCTCTCATTGTACGGCGAACGTATCGACTTCGTCGTACGGCCCTATTCGGCAACAACGGAGATTGAGCGAGTAAAGGGATACCAGGACGCCCTCAGGCATGCCGGAATTGAACCGTCGAAGAAATGGGTGCACTATCGTGATCCTCGCGACAAAGACTATTTCGCTCCGCTGGTCCGCGACGGAAAGGCACGCAACTTCGTGTGCGGGAATGACTGGACAGCGGTGGACCTTATTGACACGCTCGAGGAGCTCGGATATCCGGTCCCGGCGAGCACACACGTGGTCGGTTTCGATGATGTGAAATATGCACGTTTCCTCAAGACTCCGCTCACCACCTATCGGCAACCGTCCGCCGACATTGCCGGTGTTGCAGTCCAGGCTCTGCTGGACCGGATCAGGACACCGGATCTGCCACCCCGGCATGTAACCCTTGCCGGAAGTCTGGAGGTACGCAGCTCCTGTGGAGCGCATGAGGTACCATGAAAACAATAGGACTGGATCTGGGAACCACAAAGATTGCGGCGCTCTGCCTCGAGACCGAGACCGGAGATGTACTGAAAACCGTTTCGGTTGCACATGAGGCACGAATCTTATCCGGCAACGAATGGGAACATCTTCAGGACCCGGAAGTCATCCTTCGGATCGCATCTGATCTCATTGACCGCATTCGCGCCGACGTGGGAGAAATTGCCGCGGTGGGGATTACCGGTCAAATGCACGGTGTACTCTACTTCGATGAGACAGGCGCGTCGGTCTCTCCGCTCATGACCTGGCTCGATCGAAGGGCGGCCCAGCCGTTCGATGGCAGGTTGAGCTACAGCGATCACATATTCAGAACCACCGGTTACGTCGTAACCCCGGGGTTCGGCATTGCATCACACTTCTACAACGCCAGGAACGGTCAGGTCCCGAGTGGAGCCTGCGGTTTCTGCACGCTGAGCGCCTATGTTGCGGCGCGGCTCTCGGGCAATCGACATCCGGTTACCGATCCCTCGGACGCCGCCTCCATCGGTCTTTTCGACCTTACCCGCGGCGAGTTTGACAAGGGAGCGGCACGGGAGCTCGGCATCGATCCCGGATGGCTCCCGCACATTGTGGATTGGACGGATGTTTCCGAAAGCTCTCGTACACGACCGCTCATCGGATTGACAGTCGGCGACAACCAGGCGGGCTTCCTCGGCTCAATTCAGGAACCTGAAACGATGACACTCATCAGCGTTGGCACAAGCGGTCAGATATCCGCGTTCTCCAGGCGTCCCGACGCCATACGCGGCCTGGACACCCGGCCATTCCCCGGCGGCTTTCTCCACGTGGGCGCAACGCTGAGCGCAGGTCAATCACTTGCAGCGCTCGCCGCATTTATTCGGGAAACGGTCGCAAAATTCGGCAACACTGAAGCAACGGAGATCTACGAACGCATGAATGCTCTGGCTTTGGATGCAATGAGCAACGAGGATAGACCGACGGTGGACACTCGATTTGCCGGAAGCCGGGAAGACCCGAAGCTGCGAGGTTCAATCACCGGGCTATCGCTGGCCAATCTGACTCCGGGCAATCTGATTCTCGGGACAGTTGAAGGCATAGTCAGCGAACTGGCCGCACTCTACGCCCGCTTACCGCAGGATGTGCGAAGCACGCACACATCGATCGTGGGTGCCGGAAACGGAATCCGGCGCAATAGAATTGTGCGGGCTGTCATAGAAAAATCATTCCTGAAGTCGCTGAAGACTCCGTTGATCGAAGAGGAAGCCGCAATGGGTGCGGCACTGCTTGCTGCAGTACAGGCACGAGGATTCGAAAATGTCAGGCAGGCATGCAGTCTCCTGCGTTATACCGTGCATGACGGGAGGTCCGGTCCCGAACGCTGAACAGGAGAATAAAAGAAAAGGCGACCGGTAGATTCCGATCGCCCTTTTTGATGTACACGTGTTGAGTTTAAACGCGAAGATATTGCTAGAAACGCGGTCGTGAGCGCTCCTGAGCCTCGTTCACCCGCAGTCTTCTGCCGTCCAGCTCGTAGCCGTCCAGCGCTGAAATTGCTGCATGTGCCGCATCTGTCGAACTCATTTCCACGAAGCCGAAACCGCGCGGCCGACCGGTGTCGCGATCGGTAATGATATTAACAGATACGATTTCACCATACTGTGAAAACAGTTGGTGAAGGCTGTCGGACTCAGTCGAATAGCTGAGATTCCCAACATACAGTTTATTAGCCATGAAACATTCCCCGGGGTTCACACACCCCAATTGCATTTTTTTCTGGAATTCATCAACGACAAATATCTCGCGTCTTTCCGTATACACCGGGATACCAGGCACTCTACACGTTCAGCAACACAATCTCAGCCGGCCGGACACTCAATGGAATCCCAGCGCCCTCCGGCAGTCCAGATAGGCTATTATACCGTGATCTTCCAGCCCATGGCAAGCACAAATTGCGGCGACCGCTAATTGCGGCGAGCGCAAATTCCGGTTACCGGCCGATTTTCCACTCCAGTCCAAGTCGGAGTGCAGTAATCAGGACCAGACTGAAGGGATAGTAACTTGCCCGATTGAAAAGGGAAAGAACAGATCGTCGAAGCGGAGAACGTGCCCACAACGCGACTGGAGCAGCGGCGGCATCTGCGCCACCATCTGCGTGATCCGCCGTCCACGCAGCCGGCAGGATTCGGGCTGCCGGAACAAGGAGAAGAAGCGCCCCGGCAAGGAGTACGGCTGCAACGTATCCGAGGTGAAACGTGGCCGATTCGCCTGGTAGAGAAAGTTGCGAACTCAAGGTTACTGTTCCAAGGAGGGCGCCCAGAGTAAGAAGCGCAGCAGGGCGTGGACGCAGCGCTACAGCCACAGTCCGAAGTCCGGCATTTCGATCCTCATGCACGTCCGCCCAGTCGTTCGGAATGTTCTGGCCACCAACTTCCCAGAGAAAGAGCCACGAGAAAAACAGTAAGAACCGGCCAACTTCCGGAGCGGGATCGACCGCAAGAATTGCCGCGAGCGGACCGGCACTCTTCACAATACCGGCAATGAAGGTGCGCGCCGGCGTTACGTCGCCAAGAATGCAGTACGCGGTTTCGAGCACGCAGGCACCAAGAAAGATGAGGGCGCAAACCGGATTGAGAAGATATGCTCCGGTGAGCGCAACAACACCCCATCCGATTGTCCAGAGAACTGCATCGCGGACCGAAAGGCATTCCAGCGCCAGGGGATGGAGCATGAGAGATGCATCGAGGTCTCCGTCCGGATCCGGGCAGCCTGCTGCAATCCGGCGTTGATCTCTTCTGAAGTCAATAATATCGTTCAATGCGTACACTGCCGTGTAGGCGGCAAATGAAGTGACAATGCCGATAATTATTACACGAAGATCCGGGATGCGATTTATCCAGAGCACCGCAGTAAGCGCGGGAGCCGCAAGATCCAGAAGAGCATGCGGGGTTCGGGAGAGTGCAAACAGATACTGGATCCTGCCGCTGCCCCTCATTCCATCACCCCTCCTTCACCGCAACAGCAAGAATGGCGTATCGGGACTCCCGGTAACCGTTCAGGAGATGCAACCCTGCGGCCTCGAGTGCTGCACGATACTCGGGTCCGTCGAATCGGTTCTCCCGTGGATGATCAAGGATATGTCGCAGGATCGGCCCCGCGTAGAGAGCCGGATAGATCTCTTCGAAATAGAAAGCTCCGCCGGGCCGAAGAACCCGTGCTATTTCATTTATGCCTTTTTGCCAGTCTTCAAGATGGTGGATGATACCGAAATTGAAGACCGCATCCATGCTCGCATCGTCGAATGGCAACTGCTGAGCGTCTCCAACATCGAAAAACACGCGCCCAGAAGGAATGGCACGCTGTTGCCGATCGGCACGCTTGATCATATCCGGATCTATGTCGATGGCGTCTATTCGGCCGGGATGAAACGCCTTGAGCACAAGCCGGGACCCGACACCGCGTCCGCATCCCACCTCAAGAACCCGTTCCGGCGCACCCAGGTCAAGCATTTTCGTGAAGAATGCTACCTCATACATGAGGAACGCAGACCTCCACGGACCATCTACCCACAGCCGTTCAACCCAGTTCGTCTTCATTCTGTTTTGTCCCCGTTCCGTGCGCAATACACCACGGCAAGTCCATAGCTGAGATACCGTACTTCAACATGATGAAACCCGGCGTCTTTGATTTCGTCCGCGAAGTCCGCAGGAGACGGAAATGCACGAACCGATTCACGCAGATAACTGTACGCATAGTCTGTCCGCGAAAGTAGATTCCCGACAAGAGGCATGACGTGATCGAAGTACTGTCCATACAGGAACTTCACTATCGGGTGTGTCGGCATGGCAAAATCCATAATATAGAGCCGGCCGCCCGGTCTCAGCACCCGTTGGAATTCTCCGAGCACCGCATTCCGGTCAGGGATATTCCGGAGAGCAAAAGAGATAGTAATGACATCTGCCGAAGAGGAGGGTATCGTCGTATGTTGGATATCACCGTGCAGAAGGTCAATCGAGAGATCGGGCCACCGGGCGATCTTTTTCGCCGCAACTGCGAGCATGCCCGCGGAAAAGTCGACTCCGATGACACGGATATCCCGGTTTCGCCGGGCCAGCTCAATCGCAACATCTCCCGTCCCTGTGGCCATGTCGCACACAAGTTGCCCCGGGGTCGGACGAACCAGATCTCCCAGGATGTGACGCCAGTGGATGTCCCTGCCGAACGACAGAATATGATTCTGGACATCGTACGTTTTTCCGATGTTCTCGAACATTCTGTGCAGATGTCCATCAGGAAGGAACGACTCAACTCGCTCGGGGCCGCGGGCGCGCTCTCTGCCGGAATAGAGCATCTTGGAAATCAGCCGGGAAGGCTCGACGCCACATGATCGTAACATGGATTCCCTCGAATAATGTCTGTGTGTGGGCACAGATTATTCGGTACCGGCCAGTCTAGTCAACCTGGTTCTTCACGCGGGACTTTTCAAGCGGGACTCTTCACGCGGGACCACCTCAGAACAGAAAGGGGCCGAACGACCCATAGTCAAAACTCGCCGGTACCTGTTTTGAGGAAAACGGACGACGCAAACCTTTCCGGGCCACTGCGCGGAGATGTGGAAGCAGATTCTGGTCTTCGAGCATTTTCTGGTACCGGATGATAGCGTCGGAACGCCGGCCGAGCAAGTCGAATGCGCGCGCTATCCAGAGTGACAGGGCCGTTGTTTTTACATAGGGAAATACATTATTCGTCTCAGTCTCGCACAGAAGTGACAGAGCCTCATCGTATTGACCGTCGGAAAGGAGGACGATACCCAGAACATACGCGTACCCCGGATCCTCGTAGATTCGCCTGGCCTTCCGGAGGAGGCGAATTGCATACCGGCGTTTCCCCTGCTTGAGCATCTCCTGTGAAAGCATGAGCAGCTTCAGGGAATACTTCATATTGCCGGTAACTTCGGCCGATTCAACTCCGTCAATTACGGGTTCCCGGGATCTGCGCAAAGGTCGAAGCCCGTTGCGGGACTTCCCCCGCGAAAGCTCATCGGTGAAGTTGAATCCGTAATAGGAATTGTAGCAAACCGCCGGCGGGTTCCCGCCGGCCACCCAGACAGTTCCGGCCCGCAGGTCGAATACTACACTGGTCAATGTGGCCGGTTGCGCAGGAATGTCTCCGATCATTACCGGCTTCCGGCTCGCCATGTCGATGTTTCCGGAAATGATATCTATCATTCCTTGAACCGAGATATCTCCATAGCTCTTTTCAAGTGCGCTCTGGATAAGGCGAAAACGGCCGAGCGTATTTTCCCGCTCCAGCGGATACTCGAGCTCGCGGCTCTTCATGAGAGGATTCTGAAAATGATTCGTCTGAACGGCTATGTCGAAGTCCTGCGGGCATCTTCGGAGCACCGCCCTGCGAGAGTCGACCTCAACGGTAAGCGCATCGTCCTTGTCAACAAACATGACGGTATGAGGCGATGCCGAACGGGATCTCTGCGTCCGTACTACATGTTCAATTCCGTCGAGTCCCTCGGTGCGGGTGAGCAGGAAGTGGTTGTAGTCGAGGAAGAGCGGGTCGGTGCGAGAAACATTACGTGAAAGACAGACATAGCTTCCCATTGCGACTCCGGACTCGTTCATTCCGGTGAGCCCTATGCCGGGAAAGCCCGCGGTGGAAATGTACAGATATGGTTGCTTCCGTTTGTTGCGTATCTCGATCCCGCCATCAGGAGATCGAACATAGGTGTCGACACTTTCGCTCGGATGGGAAAAAATGATAGCCGGATGGCGCCACACGAATACTCCCGGGAAATCCATGTTACGGGCAAAAAGGCTCCCCTTCGGATCGCGGCACGCAGTTCTGCGGGCAAATGCGGACGAACAACCGCCAAGGTAGTAGTTTCCGAGGGATTGCTTTCCGCTTTTCAGGAATCCCGCGGCAAGGGTCTCCAGCACGTCAGGCGCAAGGAGACCACGGAGAGCAAGACTTCGGTCGATTCCGGCACCGTCGGCAATCCCCTCCATCTCCTCCCGCGTCTCGGACATGCATGCCTTTTCCAGCGGCGCATAGAACCACCATTCAAGCATCGATCCAATATGCCTGCGAAACGCACCAGGGATACGCCTCGCAAAGTCTGAGCTACGATACAGATCTCGTACGAAACTGCCGTAATACTCGGCGACATGCGAACCGCTGATCTTTGCCTTCAGCAGTTTGCCATGAGCAAGCCCTCGCTCATAGGGAGTACCGTAGAGATGAAGAATGTCGAAACCATTTCTATGCTCGTGCAGGGAACCCGTCGGAGCGTGTTGCCGCAGTCCTGTTTGGGCGTCCGTCAAGATATCCGTTTCGTCAGTCTCCCCCCAGTCGGCGCCACGAATGGTGTGCCGACTGCGATACGGTTGCATCGATTGGGTACGATGGAGTTCAGTCTCTGATTTCATATTCACGCCTTTGCCGAAAAAGCACAAGATAGAAGTCCACTTAGCAAAGGTCAGGGCGCGTGTGGGCGAGACGAAGGTCTCGCCCACACGTTGCTACTTTTTCAACGGTTGACCAAACATGAGTGTGGAAAGTCTCTTCGGATCGATAAACTTCCTGAAGGCACTTTGAATCTGTTCTGCAGTGAGCGCCTCGTAATGTGCCGCAACAGTATATAGTCTATCCAGCGACAATCCCTCGCTGTTGTAGCCGATCCAACTCTTCGCCACGTCACCAACGCTCTGATTCGTTAATTCTATCTGCCGAAGCTCGGACGCCTTTGCAAGATGCAGATCCTGCGCCGAAAGCTTTCTGCTGCTCATCGACTCAAGTACCTGGAGGGCAAGTCGCTTCGCCTCGGGGACCTTCTCGGGATAGGCACCGAAGCTGATGAGAAACTCGCCCCGTGTCTTGCTGAAACCGGCCTGTGATCCGGTCGAATAGACGAGCCCACGCTTTACCCGCAATTCACGATACAACGGACTTGCAAACGAATTGCCACCGAGATAGTCGTTTCCAAGAGTAATCGCGTAGTGACTCGGATCGGTGTAGTTCAGATTGAGTGTTTCTGCAATAACTACCTGATTCTGCTTTCGGTAGGGATCATGCACGAACACGTCCTTCTTCTGCGAAACCGCCACCGGCTTGTAATGGAGATCCGGCTTCGCCCCGGAAGCCTTCCAGCCACCGAATGCGCCTTCAATCGTGCTTCTGACCTGACTCGGGACAACATCGCCCATGACGACGATCGTCGTCTCGTCCGGTCGCATGATAGTCCGATAGTACGACCGTACGTCGGTCAGGGTAAGTCCCTGGATCGATTTGGCGGTCGCAATTCTCGTCGAAGGGTCCCCGCTCGGAACGAGAGCCGTCTGAATTGCATGATGGAACTGGAACACCGGGCTGTGAACCCGGCCGGCCGTTTCTCGTGCCTGCAACGCCTGCTGACTCTTGAATGCGTCCGCCGGCAAAGCAGGGTCCAGCAGATCCGACGAGAGGATCCTGACGCCCTGGTCGAAGAACTTGGGCAGAACATCCAACTGGAAGTCCGTTCCAGTCGAGAAACTTGCACCAATGCGGTCCATCGACGCATCAAACTCGTTGCGAGACATCCCTTTCGGCCCCCATTCGAAAAGGGAACTCAGCAACGAAGCGACCCCTTCCTGACCGGCGGGGGCCTGTAGATCTTCGTTCGTGTGGACGCTGCCGTACATGCTGACCGATGTGCTGCCCGCCACCGGTTGAACAATGAGTGTCAGACCGTTCTTGAGCGTGTAGACAGTCGGTTTGAACAGCGGCTTCGGATGCGGAAGTTTCTTCAGCACATTTGAGGCCCAGACAGGCAACGAGACCGGCTTTTCCGGTGTTGCGCCAAAGGATTCCGGCGCACCGAAAACCTGCCCACCACTCTTCGCGTTCGCCGACCGATTGGGAGTAAGCACCAGGGTTATGGCGTGGGAAGGATCGAGGAGTGAAGCAGCCAGGCTGTTTACCTCGGCGACGGTGACCTTCTGTAATAGGCTATTCCCTTCCGCCGGCGAACGAACATTCTTGAGAGCGATCGCATCCGTCCATGCCCCGGCCAACCCCGAGATCGAGTTGCGCGCCAGTGCATTGCCCAGCAATGCTTTCTTGCGCTGAGCATCTATAAGGTCTTTCGGCAAGCCCGCCCGTTCTTTCCTCACAGCGGCGAGCAGGTCGGCCTCCACACCTTTCGGATCGCTACCCGCTGGAAACGCAGCCCATGCATAGGCGTAGCCCGTGTCGACCATCGGTTCATAGCTGAAACCGGACGCCAGAGCCTTCCCGCTGTAGCTCAAGTCCGCAAGACTGCCACGCCGGGAATCAAGAACATTCGCGAGCAGTGAAGCCGCCGGATAGTCCTTACTCCGGAATCCGGGCATTCGCAGGACAAGTCCGACGATCCCGTAGGGCTGATCGGTCGTCGAGGTAAGAGTTTGCGGTGAGATTGTGTGAAAAGTGTAATCGGCTTTCGTCGGTAGTTTTTTCCGTGGAATCGATCCATAAAGCTCACGAACCTTCGCAAGAACCTTCGCGGGATCTACGTTCCCTGCCACAACCAAAAGCGCATTATTCGGTGCGTACCACTTGTTGTGAAACTCGCTGAGCATGGAAGCCGTCGTCTTATCGAACGAAGGCTTTGTGCCAAGACCCGTGTGAGCATAGGGCGTCCCGGCAAATACCGCCGCCTGTGCCTTCGATTCCAAAACATACAGCGGATTCGAATTGTCCCGAGCAACCTCCTGCTCAATAGCTCCACGTTCCTTTTGCCAATCGGCCGCTTTGTCATCGACACCCGACATGCGGATGGCACCAATTCGAAGCGTAAGGTCCAGATCCGACGACGGGACAGTGAAGTAGTAGGTTGTCGTGTTTTCCGTGGTGAAAGCGTCCATATTGCCGCCCAGCTGTGCCGAAATCTGGGAGAGCTGATCTCCGCTCAATCCGGGTGAACCGCGGAACATCATGTGCTCCTGCGCGTGAGCCATCCCCGGGAAACCCTTCGGTGACTGGTTGGCCCCGACAAAATAGGTAATCTGCTGCGTAATGACCGGAGCGAGAGCATCTCGAACGACCACGACCTTCAGTCCGTTTTTGAGTGTTGCCCGGACAACCTGCTGACCGGAGCTTACGGATCCAACATTTTGGGCAGAAGAAGCACCTTGCGTAGCGCACGCCGACATGAGAAGAGCTGCGGCGCCCAAAGCCGCGAGCATAAGGAACCTGGCCGGTGAATTGCCACGCGGTCGTAAAAAGAGTTGCATAGACCTGTCCTTGTTTGATGTAGAGATTTTTCGTCTGAGGAGATGCATTAACCATATCCAGTCAAGGCCAGCACGAGATAAAAATACAAACGTTACACCGATCTGGCAACCCTCTTGAAGTATTAACAAGCGTGTTGATGAAACCACCCCTTTGAAGCAGGAGCTCCCCTTCGGGTGTAGGAAGATAATGAGTGCATGCCGGTCATCTGGCTCAACGCCTCACCGGCATGCACACCCTTCGCCCC
>CAZKMA010000043.1:0-39875 GCA_964553615.1 uncultured Spirochaetales bacterium
ATCAGGACTTTCTGGAGGAATTCGTTCTGCTTTCCCTGATAACCGAGCAGGAAGCTGTTCAACGCGAACTGGTCAATGAACGAAGTCTCGAAGAAGAAGCGCTTGTACAACCAGAGTGAGAGGGTAAGGTTTACCTTATTATCCAGATAGAACAATCCCGGATTTCCGATTGTCGGCCACTGGAACGGATATCCGAACTCATATCCTGCGCCGTTGCCGAGGCCCGGATGAATACCGAGGGAGAGCGAGAGTGCGAGCTGCGTCTGCCATGATCCGGTTGCAAGCAGATCAACGCCCGCGTCGCCGACCTTTGTCTGGAACAGAGATGTCGGAGCCTCTCCGACTATGAGATAGTCGGGAACATTCTTCGTTATTTCAGGCGGAAGATCTGTCTGCGCACTTGCATTCTGAACATGGAAGAACACGAACGCGAGCGAGAGGAGGGCGAACACGACCACCTGCAGTCTGGACGTGAAGGTCGGAATCCGGACGGAGAATAGCGGGAAATCCGTACGGGTTGTGTTCTTCCTCATTGGTAGTGTAGTATACTTTGCGAAATAAATTTTGTCAGATGTCACTCGGAAAATTGGGGAAGGGATGAGCGCAGAGTCCGACCGTGCACAGGCATTTGTTCTTCGACTACTCGGCAATCCCACGCTGCAGGATTTCTCCGCGCTCCAGAAAGAAGAGCAGATTATTCAGTTCCTCAATGTGAACGCTGCGCAGCTTGCCCCAACGCTGGCAACTCCGAAGTTCTTCCCCGATCGGAGCTGGAGTCAGACATTCGGTCTGCTGATGCAGGCGCTCTTCAGCATTACGGATACGGAACTTTTACCCCGGCTCAAGTCCATGGTGAGTGAGCAAGTTTCGTTTTCCTTCGTTCCTTTTCTCCGGCAGCAGGTCTATCAGAATGCGAAGATTCAAAATCAGATTTACTCGTTTGTTTCGTCACTGATGAAGAAGGCGGACGCACGCCGCGGCTTCACCGGGGCGTATGCCGCGCTCAGATTCTCCGTCGTTGACAAGTATATCGAACAGATCTTTGCGCGAAAGTCATATGTTCATTTCGAACTGACCAAGGTTCAGCGTCTGCGGATGAGCCGGGAAGAGATTCGTGGAATGGTACAGGCAACATTGCTGTTGAAGCCTGCCGTGCATGTGCTTGCAACTTCCAGCGGGGTAGGTCAGCAGGAACGTCTTGCGGGTACGGTACAGAACCAGTTCGCCGAAAAGGTTATCCAGGTTCTGGCCGGACCGTTGAACCAGTTGCCCGAGCAGCTTGTCCGAAGCGCAGTCAATTCGAACATATCCTTCGGCGAAAACCGATTTGTTGAAGCGACCGCACGGCTTGCCGCAATATTCGCGGCACGATGCAGGAACTTCAACCCGAACGTGCGCGTTGATCGGGGTGCCGACACGCCGGACAAGAGCTGGTTCAGTATTGCGCGAAGAAACTACAGGTTTTACGGATTCGACGTGAAGATGCTCGATGAGCTGTACTCGATTGCTGCCGAGAATGGTTGGTGATATGAAGAAGAATCGATGGGTGGATTTTTTCGAGGGCCTCGTAATCGTCGCCATCCTGGCGGTGCTGGTTCAGACCTTCCTGGATGATTTCTCGGTCGTATCGGGTTGGAGCTGGACCGCCCGTCGCGTGCTGGTGTTCACCGGGTTCGGATTCGACCTTTTCTTCACCATCGAGTTCCTGGTGCGCCTGTTTTTCGCGCTTTCCCGAAGACGGGGGGCCGAGTACCTCATCCATGAACGCGGATGGGTGGATTTTCTGGCTTCCATCCCGTTGTTGCTTCTTAACTCAGGGCCGACCGTGCTCGCGCTGGTCACCGGAGCAAGCCTGTTCGGCGGCGTCGGCGGGTTCATGAATGTCCTGAAAGTCGTGAAGGCAATCCGGGTTGCACGAGTTCTTCGGTTGCTGCGAATTCTCAAGCTGCTTCGACGCATAAAAAATACCGATTCGGTCATGGCTCAGCGGCACGTGGGGAAGGTAAGTACCATCGGCGTGTCGGTCTTTATCTTCGTTATCCTCGGTTTCAGTCTGCTGAGCGCCCTGGTAACTCTGCCCACACTGCAGCAGGACTACACGGATTCTCAGGCGCGCATCATGAACTACCTCTCTTCGCAGCAACTGGCGTCTGAGGACAGATCGGCGGCTCTCTCTGCGTACGCGCGGAGTGAACCCTCTCTTCTCCTGGTAAAGGAATACGAGTCGGTGCGTTACAGCAGATTTGGAAACGAGTACTACTCCACATTCTTCGGACCGGGAGATTACGGATTCGAACGCAGCGGCGCTCTTTCCGTGTACTTCGACCTTCGTCCATTGAACGCGCAACAGTCGATCAACAACCTCGTCTATTTTGCGGCTATCGTGATTCTCGTGGTGGTATTTCTTCTCTTCTACGGGCCGCACTTTGCGCTTACCATTTCGGATCCGGTCCATGTTATGCGCCGCGGGATGTCGGAGCGCGGATACAATCTGGAAGTTCGCATTCCCGGACGATATGTCGATGACGAGATCTTTCTGCTTGCCGGTACGTATAACGACCACTATCTTCCGCTGAAAGATCGGTCGGGCCACAACGAGGAGTCGGGCGTTCTCGACCTCACGGTGGATGACATCAAAGACCTGTTTGATAACTGACTGCGCCGCCTGGAGGTTCACCGATGGTTGTATCGATGATTCAGCTCATCCTCGAGCTGCCCGATGTTACGTCAATCAAGGATAAACGGAAGATCGTCAAGTCGCTGAAAGACCGGTTGCGGATCAAGTACCACATTTCGGCAGCCGAAGTGGACCTGCAGGACAGTCTTGCGTTCACGCAGATCGGTGGCGCGGTGGTATCCAATTCCCGCACCTTCGGAGAGTCGATTATGCAGAAGGTGCTTCATTTTGTGGAAGACGAAGTGCCGGGGCGGCTTCAGGACGTGAAGATTACCTCGGAGATCTTTTAGGCCGTCAGGACGGATCCGGGCGGTACGTGTTCACCGCGGGACGAGAAACAGATCCTGCAGGCGAAAGTCTCTCGTGAGCCGTAGAGTTTCGTCGGCATCAGCCGATGCGGTAACTTCGATCTTGAAATAGTGGCGAAACTCTTCAAACCGTTTGCTTTCATCTACAAAAAGCTCGAATTCGAAGACTCTGCGGGACTCTTTTCCATCCGCAGGCGAGGATTCGGGCCAGAACAGGTAGGAGCCTGACGAGCTGTCCAGGAGGCCGTACGGATTCTGCCAGCGGGAATTGATCATCCGAACCGGTTTGTCGTCCACGCGCAGCCATACATCCACTCCTGAAACCGGCGCAAATGTGAGACAGTCGAACAGCCGCCCGCGTATTGCCGGGTAGTGAAACCGGGGGCCACCATCGACCGAAGCGGTCGACGTTCCGTTCTCTTCCGGGAAATAGTAGGATCGCTTGACGGCATTGACGCGGCGCAGTCCCTCGTGCGCGAGTGTTACGAGATCCACGGAAAGCTGAGGATTTGTGCGGAACTCGGACTGCACGTACGCGAGGCCGCGGCTGGAGGTAACATACTGTTGTGGTACGCGATTGAGGACAAAGCACGCCGCATCCATCCTGCATTCGGGTGTCGAGCAGTAGCCGTACACATGGGTCCGCTCGTCTTCTTCGCATATTTCGTCGACGACTTTGAGGACCTCGTCCTCCATCAGATTATGAATCTCCATGAGAGGCCCCTTTGCCGAACTCTTTTTGAATCTCCAGAAGCTCCTGCAGTGCTTCAATTGATGCCCGGAAATCGCGGATGGTCTCGCGGAGCGTGAGATAGTTCAATCCCACATAGTAGATTTTGGAGAACACCGAAAAAGAGATCTCGCGGGAGGAGTTCTGAATGCTGAGGTAGCATCCGTACTCATATGCAACATGGAGCATCTCTTCAATACGTTCCTTTATGAACTCCGACAGCGAAGGAGAGAATGAGAAGGTAAATGCAAGCTCAAGAAATTTGCTTTCCCGGTCAACAAACAGCCCGGCCTGGAAACCGTCTTCTGCGAGAAATCCAGCGGTGTACGTGTCGTCGAAGTACTCATTGTCCTGCAGCTCGTAGCCCAGTTCCTTGAACAGAACACTGACTCTTCGGATTCGTTCTTTCATCAATTTTGGCTTTTTCATCCGTCCCCCTAATGTAGCCAAGTCCTATCTGACATGCAAGTCGGAGTTCAGACGGGAAGGCAGATACTCGTCAATAATATTCCACGGCGCCTTGTAGATATTCTCCCTGACTTCTCGATTCTTATGCGCGAGCATCCGCACAATCTGTTTCATGTCCGCGCGAATGTTGGTTTCGCGGAAGGGACAATCGATTCCGACTGTCGGAAGATCGAGAAACGTCGCGATGTTCTGCACCGTGTTTTCCGGAACCCTGCACATTGGCCGAATTATGTGGGCCGTGCCGCCGAAGAACTCCTGCACGGGCATCATGGTGCCGAATTGCCCATGGTATGTAAGGTTCATGAGCGTTGTTTCTATGATGTCGTCCAGGTGATGGCCGAGTGCCACCTTATGGGCACCGAGTCTGCCGATTTCGTCGAACAGGATTCTCTTCCGGTTTCGCGAGCACAGGTAGCAATTGAACTTCCCGTGAAACGAGGAAGAGAACATGTGTGCACGAATGAAGCGGAAGGGAATTCCGAGAGCATCGAAGTAGTCGAAAAGCCGTTCCTTTGCTTCTTCCGGCAACGGATACTCAGCCCATTCAATCTGGACTGCCTCGAGACTGTAGGATATCGGAATCCAACGTCTGCGAAGGGCGAGTGCAAGAGCAAGGGCCAGCGAGTCTTTGCCGCCCGAGATGCCGAGCAGGACCGAGTCATCGGCACGGATCATGTCAAAGTCGTTAATGCCCCGGCCGACGAGTTTCACGAATCGCATGACGCGCGGGGGTATCTTCCCGTTCACGAGTTCCCGGATTGTGTTCATAGCTCTTCTATGAAATCCCGCGGATCCGGGATGTGATCTACGAGGTGAGGTGCAACTATGAGCCGGACACGCCGAAGCGTACGGGTGAAGTCTTCCACCACCTGGCGGGTAAAGACCGTACCGGATTCCATATAGTCGGTTATTCCGTCCTCTTTTGCGATCGGGATGGTCACTTCGAACGAAACTCCTTCCGGGATATCAATGATGACATCCGAAGGGACGGCCGAGAGCCCGTGAGCGCTCATGCGCTGCGCAATACGCGCTTCCAAAGCGGTTCTGACCTCGAGATCCATGATCATTGCATGGGCGGGATTATCGTCATGATACGGCGTCTCCCAGACAACACGGTGGAGTTGCCGGTTTGGGACCCGCGTAATGAGATCGAACGGCGCAAAGGTTGTCCCGGAGAGACGGCTAAAGAACAGTTCATCGTCCAGCCCGTACAATTGCTCGGGGCGAATGATGTTCTCCTGCAGTCCGAGAAAGAGCGCTTTTTTGATCATTGCGGTTGCCACACGCACTGTGCGGTGCCAGTAGACTGCACGATACATGAGATACTTCGAGAACAGGATGTGTTCGACAGCGGAGCTGCCGGTTTCCTCGATTGCTATGCCCGCGTTTCCGTGCGGTCGCATACGGCTGATGGCATAGTCGATGTCCTGGATGCCGTACGGGACGCCGCAGAAATACGCGTCCCGGTTCAGATAGTCCAGCTTATCCGGGTCAAGCGTTCCCGAAAGGATATGACGGAAGAACATTACTTCCTCATTGCCGCCATCGGGCTTCGACAGGTCGACTATGGCCGCCACGAGCTCCGGATCTGTTCCGACCCGTTCCCGGATGATCTCCCGCAGGGGAGACGACAGGATGGAATGACCGGTAAGCTCTTCGTGGTCAAGCAGGGGCAGGTCCTTCAGACTGTGCGTGAACGGGAAGTGGCCCACGTCGTGCAGAAGTGCAGCACACAGAAACGCCTTGACGCCTTCCAGCGAAAGATCCATGCAGCCGTCGAATCCTATCAGAGCACGGATTACCCTTCGGGCAATGTGGAATACTCCCAGACTGTGATTCAGCCTGGTATGAGTTGCCCCCGGATATACCAGGTAACTCGGCCCGAGTTGTTTTATACGGTGCAGCTGCTGGAAGTTCGGTGAATCCATTACGCCCATTAATCCCGGGGACAGGTAGATGTGTTTCCACAACGGGTCCCGAACGGGTTCGGTATACTCGCGATCCAGGTGCCAGATAATTGCGTCTTTTGTGTTCATGGTTCTCCGGATGATGAGCCAATCGTAGCGTATCAAAGGCCGTCTTGCAACCTTTTGACCAAGAGGGACCTCATCTGTTACCATCGAATCGAAAATGAAGATCACCGGACATATTGTCGTTGTCCTGACTGTTCTTTCTCTCATTCTCGCATGTGGTCAGCGCAATGCGACGCGCTCCGTGCCGACGAACGCCGGAGCCGGGGACGGTCGATCGGGAGTTCAGACATCCGGTGGAATTGGTGCTGGAAACGGAAGTCCGGTCCCGGGCACTCAGAATGCTCCCACGCGCATCGTCGTACCCTCCCAGGGGGCGAGGAGCTCCGGTCAACCCCGTTCGCAACCGACAAATCCTGTATCTTCACCTGCTCATTTCAGCGGGCGGGAGGGGTCTTATCTCATGCAGAGCGGTCTCGGAGTTCGCGTTGTACCTACAGTTCCCGCAATAGGACTCCTGCAGGACGGTTTGAGCACTGAGAACTCGGTGCGTGCGGAATTCCAGCTCGTTGATGGTTTTTTCCGTGCGCTTGCGGACGGAAAAATCGAAAAATCGGCATTTCTTCCCGGACATGCCGATTATCTGGAAATGGGAATGAAGTACAATATTGACAGAAATGCGATTCCGACGCGCTGGTTCATCGGCGCTTTCCAAAGCGAAGGGGAGGGGATTGATCACACCCAGATCTCACTTATGCGCGATGCCGCCAGGACCACCGGCGATGTGTACGTAGAAAAGATCGATGGCCGGTGGTATATTAGTGAGGTTCAGGCAGATTTCACGCGGTTACTCGGTGCACCCGGCGACGCACCACCGAATCATATTGTGCCGGGCATTCCCAGCTGGATGATCGATACAACACCCAATGGCAAATGAATTAAGCCGAATCGAGAAGGAGTTCATTCTCAAGACTCTTCTCGACCAGAAAACACCCATCGAAATCCACATTGGTTCGGGCCGCGCGACGTGCTATATCTCTTCGACGCAACCGGGAATTGTGCTTCTCGACCTGCAGTCCCCGATAAAAATTCCCGGACCGGTCGAGGTATCCTTCTATTTCCGCTTTCGTGGGAACCCCATGACATTCAAGAGCAAGATAACCGCCAAGAAAGGGGCTGTTCTCCAAATCCGCGAACCCGCAGAAATATTGCGAGACCTGTCGCGGGGATACGAGAGGATTGTTTCCCCGGAAGGCATTCGCGTGACCTTTCTTGTTGACGGGACTACCGTTGAGCTCAACTATCCAAAGGCCGAGCTGGCCGAACCGGGCGAGTCGCCTGCGTTGGCCGGCAGTTTTGACGCCGCCCGCATTGCGGACCTGCTCCGTTCGTTTCGGGAGCGGTCGAAGGAGTTTGCATCCGAGAATAAGATCGTCATGTTTCGTGAACGGAAGCCCGAGATCTTTGAGGAGCGGGTGATTGCCTCATCCGGGAAGATACTTGTCCTCCCGTTCATATCTCCGGATGCGCCGGGAATAAACTCCATTGTCCGCGACCGGCTGCTCACGCAACCGGAAGTTGTTCGGGCGGAAACCAACACCGGTGAAGACGTGTTCACAACGCTGAAACGAATCTCAGATGTTGCGGACAAGCAGCAGAAGCGTTCGGTATCCGCAGAGATGTATTGTCCGGTGCTTCACCAGCACTACGTTGTCGGTTATCTGTATCTCCTCCGCACCCGTGAGTTTCCGGAGCCATTCGATTCAAAGGTCGTGGATTTCGTGTTTCAGTTTTCCCGAATCCTCGCATATTCTCTCAAGATGAACGGGTACTTCACGGCTGAACCGTCACGCGAGGAGTTTGGTGCCGCAGAGTTGCTCGACATAAGCGGGTCCGGATTGCTCTTCGGTTTTCCGAAGGGCGGGCCGTCTCCGCTTCTGTATTCAGATCTGGATCTGACACTCTACCTCGGTGATGTCTCCCTCACGGTGAAAGGTCGCGTAATGCGTCGTTACGACGACAACGAGAGGACGTATATCGGCGTACGGTTTCTCGATATGTCTCTCGATGACATGGAACTGCTGTTCCAGCGCCTCTACGGGAGAGATTACATCGGGGACGTGGATACGACCGGGGTTGCCGATTCGACCCAGATCTCCGACGCCGATCGGTAGGACCTACACACTTCCTAATCCTTTGCCGCCCGATCGGTAACCCGGTGCGGCTACACTTTTCTTCGCGCTCAACCGATACTTGCTATGTGTCGACATTTTACCTCTTCGTGGAAATCCACGACGTAAGACAGATTCAGAAGATCAAGCCGGCTTTCATAGGCTCGGTCGAACGGAACCTGTTGAGTCTGCTCGAATCACGTGGACTCGTTCCCGTTCACTCAGAGGCCGGACTCTACTTTCTGGTCTTTCATCACACCCAGACGCCGAGTCTGGCCGAATTGATCGACGCTTCATTTTCTGCTCATAGATTTCTCATAACGCACCGCGATGACCTCACGGGATTTCTTCTATACCTCCATGTCTCCGAAGACGCCGACCATGAGGCAGTTCTGCGCACAGTGCGATCACGCGTGCTTTCCGTCGACATAGAAGAGCCACTGATCCTGAGTGATGAGGCGGCTACGGTTCTTGAGAATTTCGTCCGGGTGCAGCGAAACCGCGGTTTCTGGATCGCCGAAGATCAGGCGTTCCAGGAGCCGTCGCTTCTCGGGGAGGCCGCAACATTCTGTCGACATCCGGTGATTTCAAAACCTCTTCAGGCCGCGGTCGAGCAATTCTGGGATGATGACTGGGAACCGGGCATCCTGCTTGTTCACGGGCCGCGTCTTTCAGGGAAGCGACACAATTTTCTGCATGTTGTGGAGGGACTGGTCGGTGCCGGGCTCTCAGATCCGTATCTGGATGTATTCCCGGGCTCCCGACGCCGGGGACCGTACGCGCCGCTGCTCAACAGTGCGTCCCGGTGGAATCTCAGCGAGGTCCCTATCCATCTCTCACGGCATGAAAGGTCTTCCTGGGATGAGCGCCACGGTCTGTTGGAATCTATCCTCGGATCGGCAGACCCGAGGTTCTGTCCCGATACCTTCGAACGGGACCTGCAAATTCTCTATGGACTCCTGGTACAGTCATTTGTACGCCGCATGGATAATCTGCTTCTGCCCGCTTTCATGGCCTGCGACGCGGTCCAATCCTATTCTTCGGGAACGCTTGAAGTGCTGGCAATGCTCTTCAAGCAGTTTCTCCCGTCTCACGTCTTCATGCCGGTTCTGCTTTCGGAAAAACCCTACCTTCCGCCCGAATTACGAGATTTTCCGTACCGGAAATTGCGTGTTCCGACGCTTTCGGACGCGAAGATCCAGGATATGTCTTCCCAGTTCGTTACCGGGACCGTGGCAAGTCACAGAAGCACCGTTGCAATCCGGGAGGAATCCGGGGGAAGGATCGGTTCCATCTTTTACCTGTTCTACAACCTGAGACGCGGGGCGGAAAGTTCGGCAGACCTCCCGGAAGGGACCTCTGCACATACGGCGGAAACCGAACGTGCAGGAGACTCGTCTTCAGATTCGGAGATATTGAGGAGCGGTCAGGTTCCTCCGGCGCTTCTCCAGCCCTGGCTCCTGATCAGCGGTCTGAATGCAATTGAGCAAACCGTCCTGTATGCCGCAATGTTGTCGTGGGAGGTCATCGATGGAGATCGTCTTGCCGAGATTCTGGGCGATTTCGACATTCCGACTGCACGAGTCCGCGAAGTCATCTCGAGTCTTTCGAGCATGGGACTGACGAGAACTGAAACCTGTCCGTGTCCGACAATGCCTGAACTGGAGCAACCGCTGCACGTGCTGCTTGACCGACGGGCTGAAGAGATCCGGAGTTTTCTGGCGCGGAAACTGTATGCCCAGTGGAAAGCGGGTGAACTCGGTCTCTCGCGGGTACTCTTCGACATAGTACGTGGTGTCATCCCACCCGGGGACGATATTGTCCTCTTCCGATCACTCGTTCGCAGCCTGCTGGATCGCCGTCAGCTCCCTGAAGCATTCGATCTGCTCTATCCGAATTGTCCGTACGACCTTTCGGCGCATCGGAAGCGAGCCGAGGACGAACTCAGCGCAGCCGTTGTTGCAACGGTGCTTGGCCTTCGGTTGCGACTGGCACTTCTGGCAGGCGACAGACACGGTGCGGATGGAGTCTATGGTGAAGCAGGGGAGATCGCGGCAGAGCCGGTGTCAGTGGAACTCGGCGATATGTTTCTTCAGGTGGCCAGGTATGCGGGTGCGCATGCCGACCAGGCAAGCGCCCAGAATCTGATAAAGCGAGCCATTCTTATCTATCAGGACGCAGGAGACCGGCGCGGCCTGTCTGCGGCTCACACCGAATTTGGTCTGGTCATGCTGGCCGGAGAACAACTTGCGGACGCGCGGGAGTATTTCTCGATAGCTGCGAAGAACGTTGACCCGGGAGATTTCATCTACGAGTATGTCCGCGCAAGCACACTGGAGATAGTCGGTATGTTCGTGTACGGCGCTCTTACGCGGGTGAACGAACATGTGGGAAGGCTCAGCGACCTTGCCGAGAAGGCGGGAATGCGCGAGTGGACCCTGCTCCATCGATTTATTCGTGCGCGGTCTCTCTTTGAGTTCGGGCGGTACGAGGAGGCCGGGCGGGATCTCGAGCACGCCCTTACCCTGGCACAAGTCTATCAAAACGGTGCCGCCTATTCGGTCCTGCTCGCATGGCTTGCGCGCTGTCTTGCCTATACCCGTCGGCCACAGCGGGCAATCGAGACACTCGAAGGACTGGCAGTCCGGCGCGAAACGCTCTTCTTTCGGGCCGAAGCGTACATCCTGGAGGAGAAATTTGCGCAGGCGCTCCCGCTTCTCGAGGATGCCATTTCCTTTGCAGATTCCGGCGCAGGGCGTACCGACGAGGTGGCACAGTGGACGGACGGCTTCTCTGATCTTGAGGATCTTGCCGTAGGCGGGGTCGGATCCGGCGGCGTGTTGCTCCATATGGTGAAAGCGTTCCACGGCTACGCACTTGCGCGGGATGGGCACCGGATTGAAGGAATTGCCGAGCTCCATCGGCTTACGCGGGAAGAGCGGGTATCCCCCCTCGATCCCTATAACCATCTCTACTACTACCTGTATGGAACCATTCTCCCGGATGCACGGGAGACGAATCGGGATCCCTCGTTCGAGGATCGCCTGACCGTTCTTGGCAAGGCGGTGCGGAATCTTCAGGAACGGCTGGGAAGGATGGAGCAGTATGCGGACAACATATCCTACCAGCGACAGAATCTGTGGAATCGTCTGCTTTTCGATGAAGCCCGGGCGCACAATCTGCTCTGAGTCTTGCCGGACGTTCTGCCGGCTCTATCGCCATTCCCGAATCGAGCTAATACATTGACACTGAAAGATTTCCCTGCTATAGTCGCTCCATCGTAACGCGGCGGCGTAGCTCAGGTGGTAGAGCAAGCGGCTCATATCCGCTCGGTCAGGGGTTCGAGTCCCTTCGCCGCTAAGAATTCACATCCATGGGATACGGGGAAAGTTCCTCAAACGCAAAAAGCTGCCGACTCAGTCCGGCAGCTTTTGCATAAATGGAGAACCGCCGGGCCCTTTGCATCGGACCCGGCAGCCTCGCCGGAACGGAATAGTTCCCCCCCCAGGCTTTCCTTTACGTTTCTTTCTCTGAATCCTTCCGGTCACTTGCCTCCGAGCGGAGACCGGCAAGGGTTTCGATCTCGCGCACAAACTCTTCGACTCCCTCGAAATTCCGATACACCGAAGCAAATCGAATGTACGCAACTTTGTCAGCCCGGTAGAGTTCCTTCAGCACCATTTCACCGAGCTCGCGAGAGGTTATCTCATGGGTGCTGCGACCCTTCATGACCGCCTCGTCTTCCAGTTCGTTGATGACGTTTTCGATTTCGATCTGGCTGAATGGTCGTTTCTCAAGTGCGCGCTGGACTCCGCGTTCCAGCTTCTCCCGGCTGAACGGTTCTCTGCGATCCCCCGTACGCTTTATGACCATGAGCTGCTTTTCCTCGATACGCTCGTACGAGGTAAAACGATAGCCGCATTCGATGCATTCCCGCCGCCTGCGTATTGCGTCTCCGCTGGCAAGGGTCCGGCTCTCCACCACCTTGTCTTCCAGGCTGTGACAGTGCGGGCATCTCATACTGCTGGTCCCCGTTTCCCGCCGGTACACGCTTCGGGCACAGCTTCTGTCGTCACACGAACGGTACTATCCGTGGTGTGGTCCCTGTAGCGCACTAGATGTAGCGGGCGATCTCCGTTTTCCATGGTCAAGTTACACTATATAACCGGTTGCCGCATCTGCGCAAGTCCCAGGCCCAGTCATGTGCGGTCATACGACAGCCAATTCGCATTGCAGGAAATTTACTCCCCGGGATCAGATTGCCGGGAAACAGTCGAACTCCCCGTCCGTCATAATCGGGACCGGTCGACCATCGACACCCGTGGCGACAATGGTCGGATTCAGTATGGTGCCGTCGAGGTGGATCAGCGCCGGGGCGTCCTCATCATAGTTCTGGCCAATGGCAATGTGGCACGTGCGAAAGGCTTTCTCGTCTTCAAGCATGTTTCCCGTGACCCGGGCTGCGGGGTTCAGCCCAATGCCGAGCTCACCGATGTTCCGGGCGTTCCTGCGATAGATGGCCCCGAGTCCCTGCGCGAGTGTTCCCTGCTCTTCGAACGCGGATGCGTTTTCTTCTCCGCGTCGAATTGTGTCCGCGAGTTCCTCGGCTTCCTGGCCCCCTTCCACGTCAGTTACAAATCCGTCACGAACGGTAACCCGGATGGGATTTCGGATTTTGATCGTCCCTCGGTGGGACGCGATACTTCCGTCGAACACAATTGTTCCATTCGAGCTGCCGAGTTGTGGCGAAATGAAGGTTTCCCCGGCCGGCAGATTTCCGCCTCGACCGCGAGACGTGAAGTTTCCATCGTCCACGAATGCTATGCGGGCCTGCAGGCCGATTCTCAGGTCGGTTCCTGCCTTCGTCTTTATGTGGACAGCGGTTGCCGGGTCAAGTATGGCCTTGAGTGCGGCACACCGAGTCTTCAGAACGTCGTAGTCGATGGGAACGGTCCGGATGAAGATGTCCTGAGTTATACCGGGGGACCAGAAGCTGCGCACCGATTTTTCGCCATAGAGAAGATAGTGGAAGAGGGAGTCGTAGCGCTTGTCTCCGCTGAGGTAGGGCTCCGATATGGCCTTCCGGTCCTTGCCGAGCTTTCCGGCACTCATAGAGATGAAGACCGCCGGACGCGCGCCGAGTGCCTCTATGACGGACGGCTCCGCAAAGTCGAGCTGGCTCTTCATCTGCTGGTACACGAGAACCGGTTGCGCGCCGGCCTCAACGGCCGCGTCGTAGAGCGCCATGGAGATGTCGGACACATCCGGGCGCGGATTCGTGACTATAAGGAGTTTCTCGTTTTCTCTTACCCCCAGAACCCGGGAAATGGCAGTGGTGGCCGCAGTCTTGAGAGACTGGATGTTCTCGTAATGGGAGTCAAACCGGGAATCCGGTTGTTCTTCTTGATTGCTCATGGACCCGAATCTTATCAGAAACCTGGTGGTAGAAAAAGGAGTCCCGGAGCCTGTCGTTATTCACGGTGCTCTCTTACGGGTGCACAGGAGCTCTTCGACCTTCGTGGAGTAGATATGCGGCAATCGCGCCGATGACGACGATGCCTCCGGACACCGTAATCACCGAGGGGTATTCGTGGAACATGGCGATTGCCATGACGGTCGCGTACGCAGGCTCAGCGAGGACGGCGACGGAGACGAAGGTAGGAAGAAGGTAACGCAGCGCCCAGTTGAAGACACTATGACCGAGAAGCGTCGGAAAGACTGCCAGTGCGGCGAAGACGAGATAGTCCCGTGGAGGGAATCCCGAGAGCGGAACTCCGGCGACAATGCACGCAACCGTAAGTGCAAGAGCCGCGGTAAGGTAGACGATGAAGGTGTAGTGAGTCAGGCCGACTCTGCCCCGGACCATACGGCCAATCAGGAAGTAGCCGGAGACGGCAGCGGCACCGCCGATTGCAAGACCGTTTCCGAGCAGGGATCCTCCTCCGGCCGTTCCGGTGTCCAGAGTAAGAACGATACTTCCGGCGAAGGCTGTCAGCACGAGCGCGACCGATGTCCTGTCGGGGCGTTCCCGCAGGAAGATGGCACTTGCAAGCATTATGAAGACAGGATGTGTGTTGACGAGAACCGTGGCGTCTGCAACGGTCGTGTAGCTGAGCGAAGAAATCCATGCTGCAAAATGGACACCAAGGAATAAACCGCTTGCAATGCAGAGCAGCAGATCTCTCCCCCGAATATTCCGCAGCGACGGTTCGGTCGATCCAACTCTCCCGTGAAGCTCGAGCCAGAGAAACGACGGAGCCATCAGAAGTGCCGACAGAGCCATCCGATACGCGGCAATAGCAAGCGGAGGAGCCGTCGAGAGGCGGATCAGGATTGCCGATGTGGAAGTGAAGAATACCCCCACCAGCACAATGAGTCGCGGGGTCCGCTCATTCACGACAGGTCACCAGCGCCGGATAGTCGCCGGGACCGGCTCGAACGTACCAGGGACGTGGTGTACAGTCCCAGCGCCGTCCAGATGAGGGCAAAACTCATTCCGTCTGCAATACTGAATCGTTCGTGATAGATGATGGTGCCGATGAGGAGCATGAGCGTGGGGGCGACGTACTGAAGGAACCCCACCGTTGACAGAGGGACGCGGCGCGCACCCTCTCCGAAGAGCAGAAGCGGAACCGCAGTAATGATACCAGTGGCAATGAGCAGGGTCGTTACCAGCGGCGAAACCGAGAGAAAATGGCCGTTCCCACTGCTGCCAATTACCGCCAGGTAGACGATAGCGACCGGAGAGAGGACTATCATTTCAAGTGCCAGACTGAGGCTTGCACTGAGGCTCCCGATCTTCTTCACCAGTCCATATGAACCGAAGCTCAGCGCGAGCCCGAGACTGACCCACGGGATCCGCCCGAAACTGATGGTGAGTACGAGGACTCCCGCGGCGGCCAGAACGAGTGCCGCAATCTCTAGTCGTTTCGGCCGCTCGTGCAGGAAGAGGATCCCGAGAAGGACGCTCAAGAGCGGGTTGATGTAATATCCCAGACTCGCCTGGACAACGTGATCGGAATTGACCGCCCACACGTACAGCAACCAGTTGATGCCAAGCGCAACTGCGCAGAAACTCACTGCGACAATGGCTGTTGTCCGCCTGCTGCTGTCGGATAGGAAAAGAAGGAGTTCCCCTCGTCGGCGGAATGCGACGAGCACGCTCATGAGAAGTGCCGACCAGATTATCCGGTTACTGAGGATTTCGAGCGCAGGAACCGATCGAAGAAACTTCCAATAAATCGGGAGCAGGCCCCAGAACAGAAATGAGAGGAATGTGTAAATCTGACCGGTAAGTACACTGTTGCGCGCGCCTTTTGACATGGCCCATTTATACCCCGTTCCCTTCTTACGTACAAGCTGTACCGGGCGCCCGCACCGGAAGATCCGGAGGATCAAAGGAACAGGGCGAGGGCCGCGCCGGCAATCGCTGCAAGGCAGCCCATCGATCCGGCAGAGAAGAGCGCGTTCGGCACAGCCGTTCGAAAATCAGGGGGATCCGCAGCCGGATCGAACGCTCTGCATTCCATTGCGGCACTCAACTCCACCGCATCCCCGACGACGGCATGCAACAGGCCAATTGTCAGGTGGCGCAGATATCTGAATGGATGCCGGCGTGAGTTCAGCCCGCGAGCGGCAATCCCGTCCTGGACCTTGCGCGCAGCATCGAAAAATACCGGCACGAAAGCCATGCTCATAGTGATCATGGCAGACAGCCGCTCTGCCGTCCGCTCCGAGACCGGGTTCAGTGCCCAGCGCAGGACGTGCCGGACTGCACGGAGCGACGTTGTACGTGAGTACAGGTGTGCGCCCAGGAGTGCCAGGAGCATGCGTGCGGCGAACTCGATGCCGGCCGGCAGTCCCGCACCGGAAAAAGATCTTGAGAGGACGACGAATCCGGCAAGCAACAGGAGGAGCCAGCCTTCTATTACCGGTCGAAGAAGTGACTCTCCGGCCGCCGCATACCCTGCGGCAACCAGGGCAAGAAGCAGGACGAGTCCCGGCGGTGTGGCGGCTACCAGAGAAATATTGAATGCAATGAATGCCGCACTCTTTGCACGGGGATCCGCGCGGTGGAGCGCGCTGTATCCTTCGTGATAATGGAACGCTGTCGGCAAATTCATTCCGGTTCCTCCGGGAGGTTGGCCGGCGCCTCGATCCATGTAACGGTGGAAAGCTCCTCCCTGTTTCTCACCGGCACCGCAGAGGTGCCTCTCTGGGGAATTGGCGGTCGAAGGCCCCACCGCGCAAATCCGGCAAGCCCGCCGGCAGGTGTACCGTCGTACGCAATCCTCCCGTGCTCCATTACGATAAGTCGTTCGGCGTGGGCAAGTACCTTCTCCACCTCATGAGTTACGACTACTACTCCGCATCCGGCATTGCGCAGTAGAATCAGAGACTCGAGAACCTCGACCACGGAAGGAGCATCAAGATTCGAGAACGGCTCATCGCATATAATAATCTGCGGCCGCATGGCATACACGCCCGCAATGGCGAGTCGCCGTTTTTCTCCGCCCGAGAGCGTTCGAGGATCGTTTTGGCGCTTTGTGGAAAGCTGGAGTCGTTCGAGAGCTTCAGTAACCCGCGCGTCCACCTCCTCTACCGCGAGGCCAAGATTGCGAGGGCCGAACGCCACATCTTCTTCAACAGTCTGCCCCACGAACTGATGCTCGGGTTCCTGGAAAACCATGCCGATCAGGGTGCGTGCGCGAGCCTGCATGCGTCGCATTGGTTTGCCGTCGAGGAGAACCTGACCGGCGGTGGGAGCGAGAAGTCCGTTCAGGTGGCGGATGAGCACCGTCTTGCCGGACCCGCTCCTTCCCGCAAGCAGTACGAAGGTGCCCGCATCGAATGAAAGTGAAACATCACTCAGCGCGCGGCAGGGACTGTTGCCCGCGCCTGCAGGAGGAAACTCTTGACTCAGGTTCCGTGTTTCCAGAAGCGGCATGGTGAGCGCTGATCAGCCTGGTTCGTTTTCGGATTGGATGCGGTGATAGCGACCTGCAAGTGCGGATCGCAATACTGGTTCTATGAGGCGGACCGCGGCAACCGCAGCGGCCGCCTTCAGGATATCGCCAACGATGAAGGGGAGGACGCCGGCGCTGAACGCAGCGGCCCAGCCCATTCCGGTAGCCGCTTTGAGCCATGGCAATCCAATTGCATAGACAGCCAGCGATCCGGCAGATGCGGCAATTCCGTCCCGCAGGATTGACCTGTGCCGCAGGGCCTTGCGGCTTCCATTCTGCGCTCCGGTGAGCCATTCGGGACCATGAAAACCCTGCGCTATCAATCCGGAGAGGGCCGCTGCGAAGAGAAATCCGACAAGATAGCCACCGGTCGGACCGAGGAAGTGCCCAAGGCCGCCGCGGCCGCCGGAGAAGACGGGCAGGCCGAGTATGCCCAGGATAAGATAGACGGCTATACTCACGGCTCCCCATCGCCATCCGAGCACCATTCCGGCAAGAAGCACGAACAGGTTCTGCGCAACGACGGGTACCGGACTACCGGGAATCGGAATCGATATATATGCTCCGACGATTACCAGTGCCGCAAACAGGCTTGCTATCACCATCGCCGCGAGGGGAACTTCACGCGTATCCTCATCATTCATGCTCACAGCATACCGGCTTCCCGCCGATGTGCAAAGTAGCGGCGCCGCGCAGCGCGGACCGCTTGCCATGAAACGGAAAGTTGGTATACTTTCGCCCATGCACATCAGAAATCGAAGCCCCCGATGGCTCATCATCACAGTACTCACTGCGGGGGCACTGTTCCTTGCGGTTGCTCCGCTTTTTGCGCGAACTTCCACACAGACTCAGGCTGTTCCACAACTGAAGGCTACTTCGGCAATTCTCATGGAGGAAGACACCGGCACCGTTCTGTACGCGGATAACGCCGACGCATTGGTTCCTCCGGCAAGTCTAACGAAGCTCATGACCCTGCATATTGCCCTTGAAGAGATTGCCAAGGGGAAACTGAATCCGAATCAGATGATTCTTCCGGCACCTCAGTCCTGGGCAAAGAACATGCCCAGGGGATCCTCGCTCATGTTCATTGGACCGAACCAGCAGGTATCCGTGGCGACAATTCTGAAGGGGCTCGCCATTGCATCCGGGAACGACGCCGCGTACGCGCTTGCCTACAAGATAGCCGGTTCAATTCCCGCATTTGCGCAGATGATGAACGAGGAGGCTCAGCGGCTCGGCCTGGACAAGATGCACTTTGTCGAGCCATCGGGAATCAGCGCAAAGAACCAGGTGACCGCCCGTCAGTATGCAGAGTTTTGTCGAATCTTTATCCGGCTCCACCCGAAGGCGCTGAAGGACATACTATCGGTCAAGAAGTTCACCTATCCCATGCCCGTCAATCTGATAAACGGAAACCATGAGCACTCCATTACCCAGTATAACCGGAACAAACTGCTGTGGGACTACGCGGGCACCGACGGACTGAAGACAGGATACATCGACGAATCCGGCTACAACATGGCGGTAACCGCTGACCGCGACGGGATGCGACTCATCGCAGTCGTTCTCGGTGTTCGCCCGACAGCTCAATTCAGCGGTCCCAAGCTGCGTGCTCTGGAGACTGAAGAACTGCTGAGTTATGGATTCTCACAGTTTACAAAGATAAGCCCGAACGCGCCTTCAGCAATTCCGGTGACGGTCTGGAAGGGAAAGGCTCATGCCGTCAGAATAGCGCCGTCTACGCCACCCGTTCTCGTCATTCCAAAGGATGAAGTGAACGAATTGAAGGGCGTCATGGAGCAGAAGAAAGAGGTCATTGCTCCGATATCACAGGGCCAGATCCTCGGTCACATCGTCTATTCGGTTCGAAACAAGGTCGTTGCAACCTTTCCATTGAAAGCGGAAGCCGCGGTACCGGAAGGTGGTTTCTTTCGCCGTCTCATCGATTCGGTAGAGCTCTTTTTCCTCCGGTTGTTCGGCAAAACCACGGTGTGACCGATACGTGATTCAGGCAAGTCCCGTGAGCGCCTTGATATACTGAAATCGCTCATACGCCGCGGGATCCTTGCTTTCCTTCTGACTGAGCCGACCCCGGAACTGATCTATGGATTTCATTCCGCTTGCGGTCATCCATTTTTCGATTTCGCCGAGCGTTTTTCCAATCTGCGCAAAACCGTGGAGGAAAAGTCCTGAGCACATCTGGACTGCAGATGCTCCGGCCAGGATCATCTTGATCGCCGCATCTCCGTCGTGAATGCCCGTTGACGCCGCAAGATCGATCGGAAGGTTGTCGGCCAGAATTGATACCCAGCGAAGCGGAAGATGAATTTCATGAGGACTGGAGAACTGGTATCCTGAGGAGAGCTTCATTGCGCTCGTGTCGATGTCCAGCTGGTAGAATCGATTGAACAGCACGAGGGCCGATGCACCGGCCTGAGCGAGTTTCGATGCAAAATGAGGGAGCGACGAGATAAAGGGGCCGATCTTTACCGCGAGCGGAATGCCGACTTCCTTTCGCACGGTTTCGATGATGGAGAGGAAACGTTTTTCAACCGACGCCGAATCGTCTGAGAAACTGCGTGGCATCATGGAAATGTTCAGTTCCAGCGCATCCGCCCCCGCGTCCTCAATCTGCCGTGCGTAGTGTGACCACCATTTTGCCGTTACGCAGTTCACGCTGGCAATGACCGGGATATCAACCGCCTTCTTCGATTCGCGAATGAGGTCGAGGTAAGAGGAAGGGCCGAGTCTCATCCCCATCTGTTCGATATATTCCTGGGCTTCGGGATGAATTGAAAGGTCGACATCGCGTTGCTGGGCTCCAACGTCTACCTCGATCTGCTCTTCGAACAGCGATTTCAGGACTACCGCCCCGGCGCCGTTTTCCGCGCACTTCTTTACACCGTTCGCAGATTGCGTCATGCTGGAGCTCGAAACAACAATAGGGTTCCTGAGGTTCAAACCCATATAGGTCATTGACAGGTCTGGCATATGCACTTCCTTGGTGATGGCTTTTTTCGGATGAACTTGTAAGGTTTGACAAATTATATCGTATGGAAATGTTGAGCGCAAGTATATGAACAACTCTCGACGAATTGTAATTGTAGGAGCAGGAATTGCGGGATTCTCCGCAGCCCGTACTCTGGCCGAATCCGGATGGGGCTACGAGATTGTACTCGTAAACGGCGAAGACCGCCCCCCGTATAAGCGGACAAAGGTTTCGAAGAACATTGCCCGGGGCTTCGGACATGACGATTTCGCCCTCGAGCCGGAGCAGTGGTATCGCGAAAGCGGCATTCGGCTCGTGAGCGGAACAACCGTTGAAGCGATCGAAACCGAAACGCGTTCTCTTCGGTTTGCAAACGGGGAGCAGCTGGAATGGTCGGCACTCATCCTGGCCACCGGAAGCACGCCTGCGCAGCTCGAGCTGCCTGGTGCAGACAGCGCGGGTGTATACGTTGTCCAGACAGCCTCGGACGGCGAGCGTCTCAGAACCGGCGTCCGGCATGCACAGTCGATTCTGATTATCGGCGGAGGGGTGCTCGGTGTAGAGCTGAGCGAACAGCTCAGCCTCCTCGGAAAGTCGGTTACCCTGTGCGCAGCAGGAGACCGGCTCATGCCTCGCCAGCTGAACAGACGCGCTTCCCGAACGCTTTTCCGGCTTCTCGAGGAGAACAGGATAGGGATCCTCATGGGTGAACCTGTCCGGGAAATCCGAAGCGTGGCGTCCGCCGCGCACACACCTGCAAGTATCCCCCGCCTGGGCGTTTTGACATCCTCCGGCGAGCGAAGCTTCGATGCTGTCGTTGCATGCGTCGGAGTTCGGCCGTCCGTCGGTCTTGCGCAGAAGGCTGGGCTGGATGTCCGGACCGGGATCCTCGTGAACGAATTTCTGCAGACCAGTTCTCCCGCGATATTTGCCGCCGGCGATGCAGCTCAGCATAGGGATGGATTCCTGAGCCATCTCTGGCATGCCGCGGAATATCAGGGCGCCCTTGCTGCCCGGAACGCTGTAGCGTTTCTCGAGTCACCGTCCGAGCCGCCGCCGCTGACCATCTTTGATAACCCCCGGTTCCGGCTCAAGTGTGAAGTATTTGGCCGGTACTATTTCTCCGCCGGCTTCTTGCCCGGTGTGAACGTCCCGGAGGAATCCGGTGCATTTGTCGATACAGCCCGCGTCGAGGTCGAGGAGGAGCGGGAACCGGACCGATACCGGTTGTACAGCTTCCGAAACGATCGACTGTCAGGCATCATCATGATAAACGATCCCGACAAGGCGAAGACCTATCAGAAGGCCATTCGTGAGGGCTGGGATCGATCCAGAGTGGAGAGGGAGCTTGCATGGTAAAAACATCTTTATTTCGCCGTCTGTTTACAGCGCTGATCGTCCTGCTCATTGCGGCGGGAGGCCTCTGGGCCGAGGGAGCTCGGGAATCTGTCGTCGGTGGTGCGCATGGTGCGGCTCAGGGGGCGGTTCATCTTCGTGTCGCAACACTACGCGGACCGACGGGAATGGGCATGGTCCGGCTCATGGACCAGACGAAGCCTCTTGCAGCGAATGTAACCGCCACCTATGAAGTGGTCGGAACCCCGGAAGTCATGGTCTCGCGGATCCTGGCTGGAGACGTCGATTTTGCGAGCCTCCCGCTCAACCTCGCCGCCAAACTGTACAACAGCGGTGTGCAATACGAGCTTGCAGCCGTGAATGTATTGGGTGTCCTCTATCTGGTTTCGGACGGTATCCCGGTAGACAGCCTCCAGGCGCTCAAGGGTCACACAGTCTATTTGACCGGTAAGGGAGCGAACCCCGACTTTTTGTTCCGTTACGTACTCGAGAAAAGCGGACTCAAGCCGGACACGGACGTTACCCTTGACTTCAAGTACGATCAGGTCGAGCTCTCGAGCATGCTCATTGCCGGCCGGGTAAAGCTTGCACTGTTGCCGGAGCCCTTTGTTACCCAGGTGGTCAATCGCAATCCGGCCGATCGTGTGGTAATGCGGTTTGAAGATGCGTGGAAGAAGGCCCTCGGTCGCGATGTCCCACTTGCACAAGGCTGCATTGTTGTAAAGAAAAAGACGCTGGAAGAACACCCCGAAGCGGTAGCTGCGTTTCTTTCAGCATACAAGGGTTCGATCGCGTGGGTGAATGAGAATCATGGGCAGGCGGGTGTCCTCATTGCGAAACACAAGATGGGTCTGGACGCAGAGGCTGCCGCCCGTGCAATCCCACGGATGAGCCTCGTGTATGAACCAGCGCAGAAGGCTCGCCCGTCGGTTGAAGAGTTTCTGAACGTCCTGCTGAAGTTTTCTCCGGCGTCCATTGGCGGGCGATTGCCGGACTCCGGTTTCTACCTGCGACTTCCCTGAAGTATCACGCAGCGTGTTGATACGGATGTGCTGTGTTACGGCCTGCCAGTTCACCAGGCGACGGGTGCCCGGCAGGCCGGCACATCAGTCGGAGCTGCAGGCAATTCCTGTTTTGTCCCTGCTTGTGGTCAAATCAACACGGTTGTTGATACTGCCGACTAAAAGAGGACTGCTCCATTGCCTTCGGAGGACTTCGTGCGCACGGTTTTCAGATACTTTTCTTCGTGCTTGGCCACCTGCAGATTGGTACTTCCCTGAATCCGTTTGAGCTTAACCTGCGCAGTTCTGGTATACAGGAATATCTTTCGTGCCTGCACGCCGCCTACATCGGATCCAATTACCGGGATCCCCTCTATCTTCAGATAGTTCATGGCAAAATCGATATTGTGCTGTGGGATATTTGATCGAAAGCCGGTCGATTCTCTGAGGGTCGACGCCCCTCCGAAGACCTTTGCAACGAAATTCTTTCGGTGTGCGCCGAGTTTCATGAGACTGTTGATGAGCAACTCCATTGCGTACATGCCATATCTGCCGCTGCGAGAATCAAGGAGATCATCCGACCCGTTCCTCGCCGGAAGAAGAAAGTGATTCATGCCGCTACACTGTGCTTCCGGATCGAAAAGCACCACTGCTACGCAGCTGCCGAGCAGAGTGGAGAGTATGACATCCTCAGTAGCTGCGGAAAACTCTCCAGGGTGTATCGTCGTGATTTCTCGTTGAAACGTGGCATTATAGCTGGTGGTCATGACAAAAAATAGATTAGCTCTAAAAGAATAATTTTGTCAACAGCAAGACTTCGGGAGTATCAACAACCGTGTTGACAGAACCGGTTGTGTGTTCTCGAGGAAGATTTCCGTATCTCAGGGACGCCGGCAGGAAGAGGAAAAGGCTAATTCGGACAGCTATTGGGGTCCCGTCTTTCCGTAACATTTTGTCAACACGCTCAGTGATACTTCAGAGGCGACCTATTCATGACTGTTTTACTATGATTTGTGATGAAACGTTAGTATTTTATACAGACAACAAACCATAAAAGGACAGGAGGAAAATATGGCGTTTACGACCCCAGATCTACCGTATGCGTACAATGCGCTGGAACCACATATCGATGAGAGGACAATGCAGATTCATCACGACAAGCATCACACTGGATATGTCTCGAAACTGAATGATGCGGTGAAGGGTACGCAATATGAGAATTGGGACATAGTGAAGCTGATTCGCGAGCTGAATTCGGTTCCGGATAACATCCGAACCGCCGTTCGGAATAATGGCGGCGGACATATCAACCACTCCATGTTCTGGCCGTTGATGGCGCCGAACGCCGGTGGTAATCCTGATGGAGCTGTTGCGAAGGCGATCGATTCGGCTTTCGGAAGCTTCGATAAGTTCAAGCAGTCTTTTTCAAGTGCCGCAGCCACACGTTTCGGCAGCGGATGGGCATGGCTTGTGGTTAACAAGTCGGGTTCCCTTGAAGTGGTGAGCACGCCGAACCAGGATAATCCCTACACAGACGGTCTTACGCCGATCCTGGGAATTGACGTTTGGGAGCACGCCTATTATCTGAAGTATCAGAACCAGCGTCCCGCATACGTCGAGAATTTCTTCAACGTAATCAACTGGAAGCAGGTAGAAAAGAACTTCGAGGGTGCCCGGAAGTAGCTCCGAATCCCCGGTTTCAATACTGAGGCCACTCGCCGGTGCCAGCGCCGCCGAGTGGCCTCTTTTTTAGTATCGATAATATTATCCCTATTGACTCTTGCTCGCCGCGCTGGTAACTTTAATATACGACAAAAATCGTCCTAGTTATGGTACGGGAAGTTGATTCGAATACAGAAGACCGTTGAATATGCGCTCATAGCCTTGAAACATTTGCACGATGCACCCGAGGGGGCGTTAGTCAGCGCAAAAGAGCTGAGCGAGCGGTACCATCTGCCGTACGAGCTGGTGAGCAAGATACTGCAACGACTGACCGCCGGATCGATTCTCGATTCACAGCAGGGCGTCCGCGGCGGCTATCGACTTCGGGAGGAGGCGGATCTTCTGACGTTTCTCGACCTTTCAAACTTGCTGACTGGTCCTGTGAGGCATGCAAAATGCTCGACTGCTTCCGATGTGCTGGAGGAACGTTATTCCTGCAATGTTTTTTCGACATGCACGATTGTGTCGCCTATTGCGGATCTGGGTCGTCGCATAGAGACCCTCTTCGACGGGATTCGGGTTTTCGATCTGCTCGATGGCAGTAGTCCAGAGGCGAACATTTGTTGCAGAAACTCGTGAGAGGAAGGAGCCTGCGTGGCGAATAACGATGTGAAGGTGAAATCCGGGGTGAATTACGATGTTGAGCGAGTCCGGGAAGACTTTCCTATCCTGAAGGAGAAGATGCGCGGAAAGCGCTTCGTATACTTCGACAATGCTGCCACATCGCTGAAGCCGCAGTCCATGATAGACGCGGAGGTTTCGTACTACACGGCAATGGGTTCCAATATTCACCGGGGCGCCTACGAGTTCAGCGAGCGGGCAACCCTTGCGTATGAAGCGGCGAGGGAGAAACTGAGAAAGTTTCTCAACGCGCCGGAAGATGGTCATGTCGTGTTCACGAAAGGGTCAACGGAAGGCGTCAATATGGTGGCTGTCGGGTGGGCCGGGCGGATGTTGAAACCGGGCGACGAAATCGTTACGACCGAAATGGAGCATCACGCAAATCTCGTTCCCTGGCAGGAGCTTGCCCGCGAAAAAGGTCTGGTTCTGAAGTTCATTCCCGTGGATCCGGTCCAGGGTACCATTGATATCGCAGCCGTTGAAGAAACCATAACCGATCGAACTCGTCTGGTCGCAATAACGGCGATGTCCAACGTGACCGGGTACATGCCACCGGTGCAGGAGATAGTCCGCATCGCGCATGATCGCGGCGCCCTCGTCCTGCTCGACGGCGCGCAATACGTTTCCCATCACGCCGTGGATGTGACCGAGCTTGGTTGTGATTTCCTCGTGTTTTCCGGACATAAGATGCTTGGTCCCACCGGCACGGGGGTCCTGTACGGCCGAGAACGGCTGCTCGAGCAGATGGCGCCGTTTCAATACGGCGGAGACATGATCGTAAAGGTCTGGAGGGACCATTCAACCTACCGGGGTCTCCCGGAAAAATTCGAGGGGGGAACTCCGAACATCGCCGGTGTCATAGGACTTGGCGCGGCGGTCGACTATCTTTCAACTATCGGAATGGAAAACATAGCGGCGCATGAACACGAGCTCCTCGGCTATCTCATCGAGAAGACGAAAGAGATTCCCGGAGTGTCCGTATACGCGGCGAACGATCGGGATCACCGCGGGGGGATCTTCTCATTCAACGTGGATGGCATCCACTCACACGACACCGGCGCGGTTCTCGACAGCGAAGGTATCGCGGTGCGTACCGGTTTTCATTGTGCACAGCCGTACATGCGGTTTCTCGGAGTTCCCGGAACGGTACGTGCGTCGGTGTACCTGTATAATACAAGCGAAGAAATCGATATCTTTATAAAAGCGCTCGCGAAGGTAAAGGACGTATTTGCATGAACCTGAACGAAGATCTGTACAAGGAAATCATACTCGACCACTACAAGTCGAAGCGGAATCGGAAACGGATTCCCACCGCAAATCTCCATCTCGAGGCGGCAAACCCCTCCTGCGGAGATGACATAGAACTTTTCCTCGACGTCAAGGACGGGCTCATAGAGGATGCCGCTTTCGAGGGAATGGGCTGTTCCATCTGCATGGCATCGGCGGACATGATGTGTGACGCGTTTCGCGGCAAGTCGGTGGAGGATGCCCGGTCCCTTATCGATCAGTTCAAGGGGATGTTGACCAGAAACGAGTCTCCGGATTTTCCCGATCAGGCTGCGGATCTGGAGGCAATGCAGGGAGTGGCCAAGTTCCCGCTGCGGATCAAATGCGCGTTGCTTGCCTGGACGACTGCGAATCTGCTTGTTGAACCGAAGAAGGACGAGCAAACAGACTGACAGTCTCGTTGCAGTCATTTCGCGAACTCAATAGAATAGGGACAAAAGATTCCAGAGGAGAGACACATGAAGAAGTTGGTGCTTGTACGCCATGGAGAGAGCGACTGGAACCGGGAAAATCGATTTACCGGCTGGACGGATGTTGATCTCTCGGAGGCCGGCGTGAACGAGGCCCACAACGGCGGAAAACTTCTGAAAGAGGGTGGTTACCAGTTTGATATTGCCTACACCTCGGTTCTGAAGCGCGCCATTCGAACGCTCGACATCGTTCTCTACGAAACCGATCAGATGTATCTTCCTGTCCACAAGACGTGGAGACTGAACGAGCGGCACTATGGTGCACTGCAGGGTTTGAACAAGGCCGAGACCGCCGCCAAGCACGGTGACGAGCAGGTACTCATCTGGCGCAGAAGCTACGATGTTCCGCCACCGAAGCTCGAGCCAAACGATCCGCGCAATCCGTTGAATGATCCGCGATACAGCGGCGTTCCGCTGAATGACCTTCCGCTGACAGAGTGTCTGAAGGACACCGTGGAACGCTTCCTGCCATACTGGCATGAGGTGATTGCCCCGGCAATTCACAGTGGGAAACGCGTGCTCATTGCCGCCCACGGCAACAGCCTGAGAGCGCTGGTGAAATACCTGGACAATGTCGCTGACGACAAGATCGTCGGACTGAACATTCCAACCGGAGTTCCACTGGTCTACGAGCTGGACGATCATTTGCGCCCGATAAAGAGCTACTACCTCGGAGATCAGGACGAGTTGAAAAAGAAAATGGAGGCGGTTGCCGCGCAGGGCAAGGCAAAGTAGCCGCAAAGGCATACGTCGCGGTGCTTCGGGTATATACTCGATACCATGAGGCAGAAAAACGAATTTGCGGCCGACATGCTGGACTTCGATACCGAAGCCCACGGCGGGGACATCCTCTGGGTGGCGGGTGTTCCGGAGCAGTCGGAAGTTCTGTTGGGGGGTATCGGTGCAATCGACGTGCCGTTCTTCGCCTGCAGCCCGGGTACCGTCGTAGCCGATCCTTCAATTCAACCGAAGGCGCACCGGCTCTTTGTTCGTGCCTATGGCGATGATATTGTTCGCCTCACCATCAATGCATCAGAAGACTCTCTGCCCGATGACGGGCAGAACCCGATGCTCGAGTGGGACCGTTCCCTCCGGCGTACGGTCCTCTCCCGCACTTCCGAAGAGGGCCGCCTCAAATTCCTGGACGCGGATAAACGGGTCCGATTTCAGGTGGAGTCCGGTACCGGGCGGCGTTTTCGGGCGGTGGTCTTTCCGGACGGAAAGACTGCAATCCCGTTTGCTTCAGATGACACCTATTCGGCGGACCGTCCGGAGTCCGTACCGCTCGGCTTCTCCATCTCAGGTACGGGCAGCATCCGGTGCGTCTATTCTCTGCGTTCGCAGGCAAGTGAACATTTTGCCGGTACGGGAGAGCGGTTTTCCCGGCTGGATCTTGCGGGTCAGACTCTGGTTCTCGAGAACACAGACGCGCAGGGGGTAAATAGCCGGCGAGCATATAAGAACATTCCTTTCTTCGTATCGAGCCGCCCGTATGGACTTCTTGTCCTGACCTCCGCAACGGTTCGTCTGTCTCTCGCCGACATCTCTACCCGTTCGGCTCAAGCGCTTGTTGACGCACCGCTTCTCGATCTTTTCTTCTTTGGCGGCCGCCGCATTGGACATATCATTCGCGGTTATCAGCGAGTCACCGGTTTTCCCCGTGCGGTGCCGCTCTGGTCTTATGGCATCTGGATGAGCCGGACGGGTCATTCCACCGCCGAGGAGGTTGAACACGTTGCCTCCAGGCTGCGCATAGGTGAACTCCCGTGCGACGTGCTCCACGTGGATACCGGCTGGTTCGCTAAGGATCGGGAGTGTGACTGGGAGTTTGACGGCGAGCGGTTCCCGGATCCTGCCGGGTTCATGCGAAGGCTGAGAGCGTCCGGGTTCCGGACAAGCCTCTGGCAGCTCCCGCGAGTGGCTCCGGGCACGCATCTCTACGAGAAGGCAGCGACTGAAGGATTTCTTCTGTCGCCGACTGCCACACGGAGTGCTCCCGACCATGTAAAGAGTGCCGACGCGGGGTTTCGTGCGAACATAGACTTTACCAGCGCGGACGCGTATCTGTGGTATGGCTCTCTGCTGTCGAAGCTGTTCGATCTCGGTGCGGCCGCTATTGCGTCCGACTTCGGCGAAGAGATCGATCTGGACACCCCGTTCCGGGGTGAAGAGACGGAGCCGTTGCGCAATCTGTACGCGTTGTTGTATCAGCATGCCGTTCACGAAGCAAGCAGTCAAAAACGGGAGGAACCGATCAGCTGGTCGCGGGCAGGGTGGACCGGCTGCCAGCGCTATCCCGTTCACGGGAGCGGAAGTTCTGCGTGCGACTGGGAAGGGTTCTCAGCCGTTCTGCGCGGCGGACTTCATCTCGGCCTTTCAGGTTTCGCATTCTGGGGCCATGATGTTCCCGGATTTCATGGCCTGCCGGATTTCATGAACAGCCCTCCGGCGGACGACCTGTACGTCCGATGGACCCAGTTCGGCGTCTTCAGCTCACACATCCGATATCATGGCACCAATGCACGCGAACCGTGGGAGTTTTCCCGGGTTACCGATACGGTGCAGAAATGGTGGAGATTTCGATATGCAATTATCCCCTACCTTGTGGAGGAGGGGATGAAGGCGACGCGGAGCGGATATCCGGTGCTTCGGGCCCTGGTCTTTCATCACCAGGACGATCCGGTTGCGTGGCATGTTGATGACCAGTTCTACTGTGGAGACCGGATTCTCGTTGCACCTGTTGCCAATTCCAGCGGAGTGCGGGACGTGTATCTGCCGGAGGGGAGCTGGACTGATCTGTGGACCGGGCACGTGGTTCTGGGACCAATCTACCTCCGCGATCAGCGTTATCCCTTGTCCCGCATTCCGGTTTTCGTTCGAACCGGAGCGACCATCCCGGTGTACCCGGAGCGTGTCAGCTGCACCGATGAGATTGACCCGCTCAAGACTGTACGCCTGTCGTTCAACGAGGCGTATCATGGAATTTCGGGTTCGGTGCTTGGCAGAATTACCGGACTTTCCTAGGCGGACGGACGCGGCGTTTGTCTGCCCGTCATCTGCAATCCGTTCTTCAAGTCTGCTATGAGGTCTCGCGGATCCTCAATGCCGACGGATACACGAATGGTTTCCCGCGTAAGGCCCGAGGCCTCGAGTCCGGACTCTCCCATAGATGCGTGGCTCATGCTCCACGGGTGTTCGATAAGAGACTCTACTCCCCCGAGCGATTCAGCGAGGTGGAACAGTTCGAGCCGGGAGAAGAGCGCATCCGGCTCCACCCGCGCGGTGTCGAGCTCGAACGCGAGCATTCCGCCGTGACCGCTCTGCTGCCGGGCAATAAGCGCGCGTTGAGGGTGTGAGTCAAGTCCCGTGTAGTATACGTTCTTCACCGCCTCGTGCGCCTGAAGGAACGCAGCAACTTCAAATGCGTTCTGCTGATGAAGCTCCATACGCGGTGCAAGAGTCTTCATTCCGCGCAGCACGAGCCAGGAATCGAATGGTGATTCGGGAACCCCGAGTGCGTTGACCAGATACCGTATCTGCTCCCCGATCTCCGGTTCCTTCCACACGATGGCGCCGCCGACAACATCGCTGTGTCCATTCAGGTACTTCGTGGTGGAATGTACAACGATGTCTGAGCCCAGATCGAGCGGGCGCTGAAAGTACGGAGAGAGGAAGGTGTTGTCCGCAACGGTCAGGATTCTGCGGTTTTTGTCCCGTCGGGAGTTCGCTTCTTTCGCCAGCGTTGAGGCAGCAGCTATGTCGACTATGTGCAGGAGCGGATTCGACGGCGTCTCTATCCAGATCATCCGCGTGTTTTCAGTAATCTCCTGGCGAATATTCTCCGGATCCGTCATGTCGATGAAGCTAATGCGGACCCCCATCCGGGTCATGATAGAGCTCAGAAGTCGATAGGTTCCACCGTATATGTCGTTTCCCGTTATTATGTGGTCTCCGGGCGAAAGAAGAAAGAGCACCGGCACCTCCGCAGACATTCCCGTTGACGTTGCGGCGCTTCCCACGCCGCCTTCGAGCGCCGCAATGCCTTCCTGGAGTGCGGAGCGGGTAGGGTTTCCCGTTCTGGTGTAGTCGAAGCCGCGATTCTGCCCGAGACGATCGAAGGCGAATGTGGACGTGGGATAGATCGGTGTGGTGACCGAGTTGTAGCTCGTGTCTTTGTACACGCCGGTGTGCACGCAACTCGTCCGCAGTTCCATGGTACCTCCATATATGACCATTTAACGTGGGTTAATGTACTTGAACGGTCCGGACGTGTCTACGGCTGTCGAACTATGAATACGCCCGTTCAAAGATATCGACGACGTCTTCCATGGTCATCCTTACCGGCGTAACGTCGAACAACCCACCCATCGTATCGAACGCGGTTTTTGCCATTGCGTCGAGATCCTCACGCTTGACCTGATGGGCGCTGAGCGTTTCTCCGGAAAGCCCGATGTGCCGGATGAGTCTGCGAAGGGCGGCAATGAATGCAAGGGGTCGGTCGGCGTCCGGGAGTGTGTCTACATCCTCTCCCATGGCACGGGCAAGATCGACGAACCGCTCGCCGCGGCGCTCGGCAAGGAAGCTGAAGTACGGTACCGAGAGCATGACGAGACCCGAACCGTGCGAGATTGCCGGATAATAGGCGCTTACCGCGTGTTCGAGTGAATGGTGCGAAATACACGATGAAAGTGCCTCGCATATTCCCGCTTCCGTATTGGCCCATGCGAGCATGGTGCGGGCCTCGATGTCCTGACCGTCGCGTACGGCCCGGGGGAGATAGCGCGTAATCAGATTGACTGCTTCCAGCGCGAGATGGTCGCTTGCCGGCTGGTGAACGGTTGCAAGGTACGCTTCCACCGAATGAAAGAACGCGTCCATACCCGTGTGGGCGGTGATGTCCGGTGGCACGCTCAGCATGAGCTCGGGATCCACTATTGAAAGAGTAGGGAAGGTGTGATCATAGCCCCAACCGATTTTTTCCCGGGTTTCGGTGCGCGTTATGACTGTCCAGGGGTCGGCCTCGGTTCCGGTGCCTGCAGTTGTCGGGACTGCAACAATCGGGAGCGGAGTTGCTTCTACGTTTCTGCCGCCGCCGGTACCACCGTTGACGTAGTCCCAGTACGTGCCCCCATTTGTCGCCATTACGGCAATGCTCTTTGCAGAATCTATTGTGCTTCCTCCGCCGAGGCCAATAACAAAGTCACACTGGTTTTCCTTCGCGACCGACGCACCTTCGTCCACGTGTTCGCAGACAGGATTCGGCTGAATGCGGTCGTAGACGACGGCACTTACGTTGTTTTTCCGCAGATTTTCCTGAACGCTATCCAGGTACCCGAGGCTGCGCATTGAGCCGCCTGCTCCAATGACGATGAGTGCCCGTTTTCCGGATGGGAGCGAAGTGGATGCGAGATCGGAGATCCGTCCGGCTCCGAACAGGATGCGGGTGGGCATGTAGTAGGTAAATGGATTCATCATGGTGGCTATTCTCCGAGTTTTTCTGGTGATTCACCCAATTATACACCAGGTGAAAAGCCTCTATCCGTTTTCGTGCGCCCGTTTTCGCGCGGCGTTGACAACACGCGCGAGCGGGGCTACGCTGGATACTCCGAAAGGAGCCGTTTTCATGCCGCGTGGATCCCTCCCCGTTTTCGCCGTTTTTCGGCATATCCGTTCAAGTTCATATCTTCGGAGAGTCTTTTTTTATATCTCGGCGGCGGTGTCTGCGATCATCATTGTGAGCGCCGCTGCCTCGTATCTGGTCATGCGTGCACAGATGGTTCGCGCGAACGATGACCGAGTGCGTCAGGAGTTGAAACAGGCTGCGGCGAGTTTTTCAACGATGTTCGCATCATCGATACTGCCGGCCGCCGAACAGGTGTATGAAACGCCTGCGGTCAACCGGCTGATCTACGGCAGCTCGCTTACCGGGAAGGATCTTCTGGATGCTGCCCAGCTTCTGGATCGATTCAAGCTCGCGAACCCGCTCATCGACTCCATCGAGGTGTACAATCATCCGCTCAGCCTTATCTATTCCACGCGGAGTGGACTGGCTTCATCCTCTCTGGAACAATTCAGCGGCCTGGTATCCATTTTCCGGAACATACGTCGGTACGGGCTTTTTCGCATCATACCGAGGCGGATAAACGAGAATAATATTCTTACGGTAATTCTCGGCTCGCCGCCATTCACCGGAACCGAGCTCCTCGGCGCACTGGTCATCAATGTGCGCGAGCATGCAGTTCGCGCGCAGATGCTCGGAAGGTTCGAAACCGAGCAGTCGGAGCTGTCGATTGTCGATAACAGCGGTATAGTCCTTTCGGGTCCGGTTCCGTCACAGTTCGGAGGCAAAGCTGCCTCCGACCCGGTTATTTCCCGCATTTTTGCCGTCGGAGCGAAGGCGGTACCCCGTGCGGACGACCGGGTCCGTTCCTTTATCTCGACCCGCGCAGGCGGAACTGTCTACGTCTCCTATTACCGGGAACCGGTGGGCGGATGGACTTTCGTCTCGATAACCACCGGCGAGCACCTCCTTGCGGTCATTGCCGGCTGGCGCAATCAGATTATCGCAATATTCGGGCTTGTTCTCATTCTGTCGCTGTTTCTTGCGCTGAGGACCACGCGTTCGGTGTCTCTGCCAATCGAGCGGCTCATGTCCCAGACGAAGGTGCTGCAGACGGAACTGGCAGATCTCTCACCGTCGACAACAGCCGGTGACGAGTTTGAAATGGTTGCAGAGACCATGCAGCAGCTGGACACGCGTCTGCGTTCGCTCGAGCGTTCAATTGCACTCGGTGCGGGATATGAGGAGCGTCGGTCGCTCGCAAGGCTACTGCGCGGACAGAAGATGACGGAGGAGGAGCTGGAGAAAATCAGCTCGGGACTGTCGGGCACCGAGGACAGCAGGTTCATTGTTGCAGCGTTCGTGCTTGACGGGCTGGAGCATCTGGTGGACGAGGGACGTGTCGCCGACATAGATTCGGCCATGAAGATCCTTGGCACTTCCATTCACCCTCACGGGGTACGGATGCTTCACGCGGACGTCCAGAAGGGCACTCTGGGAGTTGTCATTGTCTGGGATACCGACCCGGATGAAAAGACGCTCTCCGCGCTGGAGGAAGGGATGCGGAAGAGCGCCCTTTCTGCGGCGGCCGCGGCGTCCGCAGAACGGAGCCGGTCTCCACTTTCATTCACCATCGGTCTCAGCGATCCGGTGCGGTCAGTGCAGGAGCTTCCCTCGGCATTCGACTCGGCGGCAGAAGCAGTTCACTACCGTTTTCGGAACGGGTCCGGAGCGGTCATCCGGTTCTCCCAGGTATCGAAGGAGGGGCTTGTCTACGTGCTTCCTGAAGACGAGCTTCGACGGTTCGCCGAACACGCGAGGCTGCTTGACCGCGTTCTTGTCGTTTCAATAGTGGATGCCCTGCTTGCCGATGTCCAGGCCTACGCGTTTGAGGACTTTCTGTTCCTTGCACAGAACATTCTCTATTCCCTGGAACGGGTATTCATAGAATCCGCGGTCATGAGTCGCAGGAGCGTTGCCGAGTTTCGTAGCCGGATACTCAACATCCGGTGGATCGAAACCGGAGAGGACGTTGTTCGGTTCGTTGCATTCTGGTATGAGCGGTTTTGCGCGCTCGCCGCGGACGGATATGCGCGAAAACTCGCCGTGCTCATTGCTGATCTGAAGCGATTCATAGACGACAACCTCTATGATCCGGAGCTCAGCACCAAGACAATAGCCTCCCGGATGAAGCTCTCCGTGAACTATCTCAGATCCATGTTCAAGGCGGCTACCGGAGAGTCAATATCCACTCATATCACCCGTCTTCGTATTGAGCGGTGCAAGGAGCTTCTGTCCACGACCGACATGCCGGTCAAGGAGGTATATGTTGCCGCAGGTTTCAGCAACTACAACTACTTCTTTACGCTCTTCAAGAAGCAGACCGGCCACACACCCCAGGAATACCAGCGGCAGATTGCCACTAACTGATGCTTTTTGCAGTCTCAAAAGATTCATTTCTGAGCTTTCGTGACTTTTCGCAGTATACGGATGCGCGAGGAGCCGGGGACAATGAATCAGACTGATATTTCGGGAGGTTTTATCATGTTTCTACGAAAAGCAGGGAGGCTGGCGGCGGTCGCCATCCTGACAGTATGTGCGCTTGCGCCCGCATTTGCTTCCGGAGGCAAGGAGCAGGCCACGTCTGCGTCCGCTTCAAGCGGGCCGACCGACATTTCCTATCTCATGTGGGAGGACCCCACCTACACAAGCATCGTTCAGGGTTACAACGATTCACAGAAAGAGATTGTGGTTACTCCACAGATCGTGACCTCAGCGGATTATGAAACCAAGCTTACCACCATGCTCGCGGGTGGTGCGCAGATGGACGCGTACATGCAGAAGCGTCAGACCGACATGTTTGCGCAGTATGCCAACGGTTACATTCAACCGCTGGATGCTCTCATCAAGAAGTACAACTACGACACGTCCGGACTGGATAAGTACAAGTCGGCGGTAACCATAGATGGAAAGATCGTTGCCATCCCGTTCCGCGGCGCCATGTACTACACCTACTATAACAAGAAGCTCTTCAAGGAAGCTGGAATCGATACACCGGACCAGTACGTGAAACGAGGCGAGTGGAACTGGAAGACCTTCATGAACGTGGCCGAGAAACTCTCAAGCGGCGACGGCAAGCAGTACGGAGCACTCCTGTACATCTGGGGTCTGCTGCAGGTAATTCCGGCCATCCAGGACAATGTGAGCTTCATAACCAGCGATGGAAAGATCGATATCAACAACACCGTTCTGCAAAGCTTCAAAATGCGCAAGGAGCTGGAGCAGAAGAAGGCAATCATTCCTCTTGTAGATCTTCTGACGACGAAGCTTCACTACTCAACTGGATTCTTCAAGGGCAACGTTGGGATGCTTCTCATCGGCGAGTGGTTTCCCGGCATGATGCTGAATGCAAAGGAGAAGGGGCTCTTGCAGGGTTTTACCTGGAACGACTGGGGCGTAACCCGTCTGCCCTCTGATCAGCCCACCTACGCTTCAATGGGTGCGCCGACCTTCAGTCACGTGCACGCAGATTCCAAGAAAAAGGATGCGGCGTTCAAGTTCATCGGCTGGATGGGAAGCGCACAGGGTGCGAAAGTTGTCGCATCCGCGGGATTCCTTCCGCCGATCGTTACGCCGGATGTGAAGGCAGCCCTTGCCAAGACTCTTCCGGACACGGAATCTCTGGACTACTTTACCGAGAAGGCGAAGGTCATTCCTCCGTACTACACCCGGTACGGTTCACGCGTCGAGCAGGTCATCAACAATACCATGCAGAAGTATCTGCTCAACAATATGAGCGATGCGGAGCTCATGTCATCGCTGCGCAGCAGCCTGCAGGAAGTCATTAACACGACGAACTGATCTCGATCACGTTGGGAGTTTCGAGCCTCGCGCCGGAGGGCGCGGGGTTCGGTTCCCCGTGACAACGACGGAGTGAACTCATGATCTTTCGAAAAGGTGTCAAGAACGGGCTGGTTGTGGGCTCGTTTCTTCTGCCCAGTTTTGTCGGCTTTTTTGTCTTTATCCTTCTCCCCATGGCTTCGACAATGGCGCTCTCGTTTACCGACTATTCGGGCGGGAAACGGTTGAAGCTTGTTGGAATTCTGAACTACGTTACCGCGTTGCAGAGCGGAGCTTTTCTCCAGTCGCTCTGGGTAACCGTGCAATTCGTGGTCTTTTCGGTTGCGTTTCAGTTGCTCCTTGCCTTCGTGTTTGCACTGTTGTTGAACGGGAGAATAGTGGGAAGGACGTTTTTTCGCGGGCTCTTCTTCCTTCCGAGCATCCTCTCTTCGATTGCGGTTGCTCTTGCCTTTATCATTATCCTGAACGTGGACAAGGGTCCGCTGAACATGGCGTTCCGGTCGATCGGGCTTCCGGGTTTGCCTTGGTTGACCAGTCCGAAGACGGCATTGGGGACGATCATCTTCGTAACCGTCTGGCAGTCATTCGGATACTACATGGTGCTGTTTCTCAGCGGATTGCAGTCAATCAATCCAAGTCTTTACGAGAGCGCGGAGCTCGATGGGGCGGGTGCGTTCCGAAAGCTCTTGAACATAACCATACCAATGCTGACGCCGACCACGTTTTTCTGCGTAACCACGGCGATCATCAAGGCATTTCAGGTCTTCGACCAGGTCTACATTATGACCGGTGGGCAGGACGGCGGAGGCCCGGGCGGCTCTACGTCTGTTCTGGTCTTTCAGATATACAAGGATGCGTTCAGAGATTTTCGAATGGGGTACGCTTCGGCGGAAGCCACGGTTCTGCTGATCGTGCTTCTCATTGTGACTACCATCCAGTACAGGGCGCAGAGAGGTTGGGTAAGCTATGATGCGGCGTAGCTTTCGGTTTGATCGGGACGGAGCGAGCAGGCTCCTCGTATACATCATCCTCCTCATTACTGCGCTGGTCGTGCTCATGCCGTTGCTCATCATTGCGTCAGCGGCGTTCAAGACTGAAGGGGAAATCTTCACGTTTCCGGTCACGCTGATTCCCAGACATCCGGTGGCGGTCAATTTTCTGCAGCTGCAGGACCGCTTTCCGCTGTACATCTGGAACTCGGTCAAGGTAACAACGCTCATTGTGCTTGTTCAGTTCCTTACCGCAACTACGGGCGCCTATGCGTTCTCCAAGTTAACGTGGAAAGGACGCGATGTGCTTTTTCTTGTGTACATCGCCTCCATCATGATTCCGATCCAGTCAGTCATTATTCCGCAGTTCATAATTGTCAGGAATCTCGGTCTGTACAACACCCATGCGGCACTCGTGCTCGTTTCCGCATTCACTGCCTTCGGGGTGTTCCTGTGCAGGCAGTATTTTCTTACAATCCCGGATTCCCTGCTGGAGGCGGCTCGCATAGACGGCGCCTCCGAGTACCGCATCTTCGCCCAGGTCATGCTCCCGCTGTCCAAGCCGGTGGCAGTAACCGTCATTATTTTCTCTTTCCGATTTTTCTGGAACGACTTTTTCACTCCTCTTATCTACATAACATCGCAGTCGTTGAAGACTCTGCCGCTGGGAATGGCGGATTTCATCTCTGAATACAATGTCCTGTACGGTCCCCAGATGGCGGCCGCACTCATTTCGATTATTCCGGTTCTCATTGTCTTCCTTGTCGGACAGAAGTATTTCGTTCAGGGTGTCGTGGCAACCGGTATCAAAGGGTAGTATCATGAGCAGCAGCAAGACTCCGAGCAACTTCCAACCCGAGATCCATGTGGTAGACTATGCGGATCAGTATCGCCAAAAGGCGGTGACGGCGGATTCGTTCCTGAATGATTCCGCGCGGCAGCGCGAATCCCTTGACGGATTGTGGAACTTCTCAATTGATCAGTACGATACCTTCCTCCGTGCCCGGTGGTTTCTCGGTGGCCGGGTGGACGAGAGCGGCAAACCCCGCCCGCCGGATTCCGATTTTGACCACTGGGAGGAGGTCTCGGTTCCGTCCTGCTGGAACATGACCGCATCCGAGTATCGGAATTACGAGGGCGGCGCGGTCTATACGCGGACGTTCCGGTATCATCCGGCGGATTCAGCGGGAAAGGAACGGGTTTTCCTGAAAGTCGGAGCCGCGAATTACGAGAGTTTTCTGTTTCTGAACGGGAAGTGCATTGGTTTCCACCGCGGAGGATCGACCCCGTTCTTTCTTGAGCTGACTGAGGAGCTTGGTGCCGATAACCGGCTTTCAATCTTCATCAACAACCGGCGGGAGAAGGAGCAGGTCCCCACGGACAACACCGACTGGTTCAACTACGGTGGGCTCTACCGAAGCGTGGAGCTGATCCGGGTGCCCGGGGTCTTTATCCGCCGGTTCTCCGCAGCGCTCGTGCCGGGCAGCAATTACTCCCGGATTCGTGTTGCCGTGGATGTTGACGGACAGGGACCGACCGAGGCACGGGTGAAGATACCGGCGCTCGGCATTGAAATATCAATACCCGTTTCCGCGGGCTCCGGATCCGTGGAGTTTGATGCGAAGCCAATGCTCTGGTCTCCGGAATCACCCACCCTCTACGAGGTTGAGTTTTCGCTTTCCGGCGGGGACAGCGTTACCGACCGGATTGGATTTCGGGAGGTCAGCGCAACGGAGACCGGGGTGCTCATTAACGGCAAGCCGGTCTACCTGAAAGGTGTCTCCTGCCACGAAGACAGCCTCGCGAACGGCAAAGCGGTCACGCGGGAAGAGATTCATACCATGTTCGATGTTGCCGAGGAGCTTGGATGCAACTTTGTTCGGCTGGCACATTATCCGCATTCCGGGGAAGCCGCGCGGATTGCAGACGAGCGTGGCTTCCTCCTGTGGGAGGAGATACCGGTGTACTGGGCAATTGCGTTCGCGAACAGGAAGACACATGCGGATGCCGAGAACCAGCTCAGTGAGCTCATCCTGCGCGACCGAAACCGTGCAAGCGTAATTCTCTGGTCTGTCGGGAACGAGAATCCGGATAGCGATGAGCGTCTGGAGTTCATGAGCTCACTTGCCGCCCACGCACGGAAACTTGACGGAACCCGCCTGGTCACCGCCGCATGTCTGTGGAATCGGGAGCTCAACCGCATTGAAGACCGGCTGGCCGATCATCTGGATGTCATTGGCATTAACGAGTATTTCGGCTGGTACGAAGGGAATTTCGACGACCTTGCGGCATTTTTCGCTCACAGCAAGCCGGGAAAGCCGGTTATCGTAAGCGAGTTCGGAGCGGGTGCCCGCACGGGGAATCACGGTACCGCGGAGGATCTTTTCACCGAGGAGAATCAGCGGCAGGTGTACGAACATCAGATAAAGGCAATCGGAAGTGCTCCCTACGTTGCGGGACTGACACCGTGGATTCTCTTCGATTTTCGCTCGCCGCGAAGGCTCAACCGACTGCAGAATGGGTTTAACCTGAAGGGCCTGGTGGACGCGGATACGAAGCGGAAGAAGCTTGCCTTCTATACGCTGCGTTCCTACTACGCATCTTCCGGCAGAATGGGGTAGAATCGCGGGAGACCTGCCAGGGACCCGGCGTAGCCGCCGAAATGCGGCGTACGCGCCGAGACCGCGGCGTAACCGCCGAGACCGCGGCGCCGGAGAAGAAATGCGTTC